>DATAID010000001.1:0-4372 GCA_036262835.1 Burkholderiales bacterium
GCGCTCGCCTACGACGTGAACGGCGTGGCGATCGGCGGCAAGGAGATCGACGTCAAGAAGGCCTTCCCGAGCGTGCACTGCAAGGAGCTCGAGTGGCGCACCGACGCGGCCGACCGGCGCTGTGACGACGCCCTCATCCAGCTGGGCGGGGTCGAGGCGAAAGTCACCTTCTACCTCAAGGCCGGCATCATCCGTGCCTTCGACCTGCGCTTCGACATCAAGGACGTGGACAAGGTGAAGGCGGTCCTCAAGTCGCGCTGGGGCGCGCCGCTTGCCGAGGCGACCGAGACGATCGGCGCGCGCAAGAAGGGCGAGAAGGACCGGCACGTGTTCAAGGTGCGCTGGGAGAAGGGCGAGGATCACGCCATCCTCACCGCGCAGCTCGAGAAAAAGCGCGCGGCCGTCGAGGCCGCGCGCGGCAAGTTCTTCGACGAGGTCTACCGGGTCAAGTAGTCGGGTAAATCCACGGCCGCCGGGCGCGGTCGGCGGCCTCGAAGGCGGCGATCTTGGGCTCGAGCGCGAGGGTGAGGCCGAGCTCGTCCAGGCCCTCGAGCAGCATTTTCTTGCGGCGCGGCGAGATCTCGAAGCGGACTTCTCCGTTGATCAGCTGTTGTTCGAGATCGATCTTGAACTCGATGCCGGATTCCGCCTGCTCCATCAATTCCTTGACTTCGGCTTCGGGCAAAACGATCGGCAGCAATCCGTTCTGGAAGCAGTTGCCGTAGAAGATCTGGCCAAACGAGGGCGCGATGAGCGCGCGGATGCCCATGCCGGCGAGCGCCCACACCGCCATTTCGCGCGAGCTGCCGGTGCCGAAGAACTCGCCGCAGACGAGGATCTTCGCGCCGCGGTAGCGCGGCTGGTTGAGCACGAACTCCGGGTTCTCGCTGCCGTCGGGGCGAAAGCGCGCCATCTCGAAGGCGTATTTGCCGATCTCCTCGCGCGGCGTGCCGGTGCAGCGCTCGATGCGGATGATGTAATCCGTGTCGACGTTCTTTTGCGGGATCGGCGCCGCGACCGATTTGAGGGTTTCGAACTTGTTCACGTCAGAGGGTCCTCACGTCCGTGATTTCCCCGGCAATCGCCGCGGCCGCCGCCATCGCAGGGCTCGCGAGATGCGTGCGCGCCTGGGGGCCCTGGCGTCCTACGAAATTCCGGTTTGAGGTCGAGACGCAGCGCGCGAGCGGCGCGACGTAGTCGCCGTTTGCCGCCACGCACATCGAGCAGCCGGCCTCGCGCCACTGGAAGCCCGCGGCCTGGAAGATCTCGTGCAGGCCCTCGGCCTCGGCGTCCTGCTTGATGCGCCAGGAGCCGGGCACGACCCACGCTTCGACGTGCTTCGCCACCTTGCGGCCCTTGGCGATCGCGGCGGCGGCGCGCAGGTCCGGCAGGCGCGAGTTGGTGCACGAGCCGACGAAGACGCGGTCGACCTTGGTGCCGGCGATGCGCTTGCCGGCCTCGAGGCCCATGTAGGCGAGCGCGTCGGGCTTTTTGTCCGGAATCGTGCCGTCCACGCCGATCACGTCCTCGGGACTGGTGCCCCAGGTGATCTGCGGAGCGAGCGCGGCGCAGTCGAGCGCATGCTCGGCATCGAACTTCGCATCCGCGTCGCTCGGCAGCGTTTTCCAGTGCGCGAGCGCCTGGTCCCAGCGGGCGCCCGAAGGCGCGAGGCGCCGGCCCTTGAGATACGCGTAGGTCTTTTCGTCGGGCGCCACCATGCCGACCTTGGCGCCCAATTCGATGGAGAGATTGCACACGGTCATGCGGCCTTCCATGTCGAGGCCGCGAATCGCCTCGCCCGCGTATTCGACCGCGTAGCCCATGCCGCCCGCGGTGCCGAGCTTGCCGATGAGCGCGAGGATCAGGTCCTTGCCGGTGACGCCCTTCGCGGGCGTGCCGCGGAAGTCGATACGCATCGTCTTCGGCTTCTGCTGCACGACCGTCTGCGTCGCGAGCACGTGCACGAGCTCAGTGGTGCCGATGCCCCAGGCGGCTGCGCCGAGCGCGCCGTGCGTGCAGGTATGGCTGTCGCCGCAGACCAGCAGCGTCCCCGGAATCGTGAAGCCGGTTTCCGGGCCGATCACATGCACGAT
Source organism: Burkholderiales bacterium (assembly GCA_036262835.1). GTDB lineage: Bacteria > Pseudomonadota > Gammaproteobacteria > Burkholderiales > SG8-39 > RBG-16-66-20. The sequence goes on from DATAID010000001.1 coordinate 2,094, forward strand.
GCCCTGGCCGTCCTCGCCGATATCGAACAGGCGGATCCCCGACTTGCGGCTTTCGGCGCGAAAGCCCTTGATGATGCGATCGGCGTTGGCGTTGTTGCCGCCGCGCGCGCCGGGCGCGGTGGAGACGACGTGGTCGAACGAGCCCACCGCGAGCTCGGGATTGCGCATCCTGAGGCCGCGCTTGCCGATCACCTCCTGCGCGCGGTAGCCCGAGAGCTCATGGATCACGTGCCGGTCGACGAAAAGGAGCTGCATGCCGTCGCCCAGCTCGTCGACAACGTGCATGTCCCAGATCTTGTCGAAAAGCGTGCGGCCGCTCCTCATTTTCCTTGCTTTCGCTCCACGTGCTTCTTCTCGAAGTCCCAGACGTCGGGAAAGCCGACCAGCTCGTGCATTTCCTTCATGTTGAAGCTTTTGACGCCGGAATCCCTGGTAGTTCCGTTTTTCAGCAGAAACTCGTAGGAAGCCTGGAGCGCGGCGCACGCCGGTCCCATGCCCGCGCTCGGATAGATCGCGATCGAAAAGCCGTATGACTTCAGCTTCTCCGCGGACACGACCGGCGAGCGGCCGGTGGGCACCATGTTGGCCAGCAGCCACGCCTTTTTCGAGAGCGCCTCACCCGCGCGCCGGAACTCGTCCTCCGACTCGGGCGCCTCGACAAAGAGGATGTCCGCGCCCGCTGCAGCGAATGCGTCGGCGCGGCGGATCGCCTCATCGAGGCCAAGCGCGGTGCGCGCGTCGGTGCGTGCGACGATGAGGAAATCCTTGCTGCGGCGCGCTTCCACCGCCACTTCGATGCGCTTCACCGCGTCGGCGAGCGGCACCACGCGCCGGTCGGGGGTGTGGCCGCACTTCTTCGGCATCTCCTGGTCCTCGATCTGGATCGCCTGTACGCCCGCCGCCTCGTAGCCGCGCACCGTCTCGCGCACGTTCAAGAGGCCGCCGAAGCCGGTGTCGGCGTCGGCGATGAGCGGCGTCTTCGTTCCTTGCGCGATGGTGCGCGCGCGCTCGACCATGTCGCGGTAGGTGACGAGGCCCGCGTCGGCGAGCCCGAGGTGCGAGGCCGAGACGCCGTAGCCAGTCATATATAACGCCTGGAAGCCCAGGCGGTCGGCGATTTTCGCCGAGAACATCTCGAACACGCCCGGCGCGACGATGAACTCGCCGGCCGAAAGAATGGATTTGAGCGTTTGCGCCATCAGCGGGGTCAGCGTGGATAGGAGCCGTCGTTCACGTCGAGCGTCGTTCCGTTCACGTAAGCGGGGCAGGCGCTGCCGAGCCAGAGAATCGCACCGGCCACTTCGGCCGGCATGCACACGCGGCCTGAGTAAACCGAGCGCATCACGCCGTCCTTGCGCGATTGCGGCAGCTGCTCGTACATCGCCGTCTGCGTCGGGCCCGGCGCGACCGCGTTGACGAGCACGCCGTGCGGGCCGAGCTCGCGCGCCCAGGCCTTGGTGAGGTTGAGCACGCCCGCCTTGGTGATGCCGTACCAGAGGTCCGGATGCCCGGTGAAAGCCGCGACCGAGGCGAGGTTGACGATGCGGCCGGATTTTTTCCGTTTCATCTGCGGCGAGAGCGCCTCGATCAGCGCGACCGGCGCTTCGAGGTTCACGGCGAGGATCTCGCGCTTGTGCTTCTCCGGGATCTCGCCGAACGGGTCGCAATGCAGGACGCCCGCGTTATTCACCAGCGTGTCGAGCTCGCCGAGCGAGGCGATCAGATTCGGGATGCCCTCGAGGTTTTGAAGGTCGTACTGGATTTTCTGTCCGTGCGGGAAATCCGAAAATTCCCGGTCGAGACCCAAAACCGTCCAACCCGCCTTCGCGAACGCCGCCGCGGTGGCGAAGCCGATGCCGCGGCCGGCGCCGGTGATGAGAGCAGTGGGCATGGCCGTATTCTAGGCGGTCAGAAGAAGTCCCAGACCGCGTTTTCCTCCGGCGTGAGGAGGAGCCGCTCGCGCAGCCGCTGCACGCTCGGGCACTCGTGCTGCCAGTCGTTGCCCTCGACGAGCCGCTTCGCCGCGCCGTCGGCGCCGAACACGCAGGTCTGCACCGTGGTCTGGACGGGCAGCGGCGGATAAGTCACGCGCTGGAGGCGGGGCGCGCCCGCTTCGTAGTAGGTCACCGATGCGTAATCCCAGGGCGTGATCGGCGTGCCGTAGGCGACCCATAGCCATTGGCATCCCGTGTACCGCGCGCCGGGATTGACCGGAAAGAGGCGCGCCGGCAGGCCGCGCGGCGGATAGAGGCCCTTCGCGGCCGCCTCGGGCGGCACGG
>DATAID010000002.1:0-17023 GCA_036262835.1 Burkholderiales bacterium
GAAAGCCAGCCCTGGCGCCGGCCGTTGCCCCACTCCGCGGCGAGCACGACCAGATCGAGCGTCTGCGCCTGCTTCACCTTGAGCCAGGCGGCGCCGCGCCGGCCGGCCTCGTACGGCGCCTCGAGCGCCTTGGCCATGAGGCCTTCATGCCCCGCAGCGAGCGCCGAGGCGAGAAAGCGCTCGCCCTCGGCGAGGTCCGCGGTCACGACGCGCGGAATGACGAGCGCGGCCGGAAGCGCGCGCGCAAGTGCCTCGAAACGCGCCGACGCGGGCTCGGCGATCAGGTCGCGGCCCTCCGCATGCAGGCAATCGAAAAAGAGCACAGCGAGCGGGAGCTCCGCGCGCAGCCGCTCGACGTCCAGGCGCCGGCCGAAGCGGCGCATCGTCACCTGGAAAGGCTGCGGTGCCCCGCTCCGCTTGAGCGCGATCGCCTCACCGTCGAGGATGAGCGCGCGCGGCGCGAGCGGCCGCAGCGCCTCGACGATCTCGGGCACGGCCGCCGTGACTTCGTTCAGGTTGCGCGTGAAGACGCGCACCTCGTCGCCCGACTTGTGCGCCTGCACGCGCGCGCCGTCCAGCTTCCACTCGAGGGCCGCGCGGCCGAGCGCGGCGAGCGCCGCGGCCACGTCCTTCGCCGGCGAGGCGAGCATGGGTTGCACCGGCCGCATCACGGTGAGCGAAAAGCGCGCGAGGCCCGCCGCCCCTTCGCTGAGCGCGGCGCGCGCCACCGTGCCCAGGCCCCCGGCCACCATGGCGGCGCGTCGCATCTCGGCGGCCGGCACCCCCGCCGCGGCGGCGAGCGCATCGGCCAGCACCGCTTCGAGCGCCCCCTGGCGCAGCTCGCCGACGATGAGGCGCGCGAGAAAGTCGCGCTCGTCGCCGGTCGTGCGCGCAAAGAGCGCGCGCAGGCGCTCGGCGCGCGCGGCAGCCGAGCCCTTGCCGGTCGTGCGGCGCAGCTCGGCGAGCGCGGCGTCGACCTCGCGCAACTCGAGCGGCGCGCCGCCCTCGCCGGTCGCATCCGCAACGCGCATCACCGCGGCGTAACCCAGGCCGAGCTTGGGCTGGCGGGTGTCGCCGCTCAGGTAGGCGACCGCGATCTCGAGTTCTTCAGGCGCGACGCTCTTCAGCAGCGCGGCGAGCAGCGCCACCTTTTCGAGCCGCGACGGCGTCGCGGCGACCCGCTCGGAAGTGCCGACGAGATCGGAAAACCGCAAAGCCTAGCCGGCGACGATTGAATCCACCCTGTCGGGATAGAACGCGACGTGCTCGCGGATCGCGCTCATCTCGTCGTACGGCTTCTCGTAGCTCCACACCGCGTTTTCCGGGCCGTCGGCCAGCGAGAAGTACGACGCTTCGCCCTTGAAGGGGCAGTAGCTGTGGTGCGCGGTGGGCACGAGCCTCTCCATCTTCACGTCCTTGCGCGGGATGTAGTAGACGATCGGCGCAACGGTGCTCTTTCCCTTGCCGGTCGCCTCCTGCATTTGAACCGCGTCTCTGGAATCGGCGATGACTTCGCCCTTGAACGTGACGCGCACGCGCACGTCCGCCCGCCGGGTGCTGATCTCGTGATCGGGATGCTCCTTGAAGCCGGGGGCGCGGTTGGTGCTCATGGGAAATCTCCTTCGATGTCAGTCCCCGTAGAATGCGCCGTGATCCAGAAGCACTCAAGGCCCTACGAAGGGCTCACGCCCGACGCCGTGCTCGATGCGCTCGAGAGCATCGGCCTGCGCGGCGACGGGCGGCTGCTGGCGTTGAACAGCTACGAGAACCGCGTCTACCAGGTGAGTCTGGAAGACGGAGGTTACGTGGTCGTGAAGTTCTACCGTCCCGGCCGCTGGAGCGACGCGCAGATCCTGGAGGAACACGGTTTTGCACACGAACTCTCCGACCGGGAAGTTCCAGTCGTTTCTCCCATAAAAGTCAAAAACGAAAGTCTTCACAAATTCTCGGGATTTCGCTTCGCCGTCTATCCGCGCCGCGGCGGGCGCACGCCCGAGCTCGAGGACGAGAAAGTGCTCGAGTGGATCGGCCGCTTCCTCGGCCGCATCCACGCGATCGGCGCAGCGAAGCGGTTCCGGCACCGGCCCGCGCTCACGGCCGGGACCTTCGGCGAGGAGGCGCGGGATTGGCTCGTGTCTTCCGGCATGGTGGCGGCCGATCTCCAGGAAGTCTGGCTCGGCGTCGTCGATGAAGCGCTGGACAAGGTCAAAAGAACTTTCGACGCGATGCAACCCGTCAAGGCGATTCGCCTGCACGGCGACTGCCACGTCGGCAACATCCTGTGGACCGACGACGGACCGCATTTCGTTGATCTCGACGATGCGCGCATGGGACCCGCGGCGCAGGACCTCTGGATGCTCCTGTCGGGCGAGCGCAATGCGGCGCAAGCGGGATTGAAAAAGCTGCTGGACGGCTACCGCCAGTTTCATGACTTCGACGAGCGCGAGCTCGCCCTGATCGAGCCGCTGCGCACGCTGCGCCTCATCCACTACTCGGCGTGGCTCGCGCGCCGCTGGGACGACCCGGCGTTTCCGGCCGCATTTCCGTGGTTCGGCACGCAGCGCTACTGGCAGGACCGGATCCTGGAATTGCGCGAGCAAACCGCCGCCATGGACGAGCCGCCGCTCACCGTATAATCCAGCGCTTTTTCTCCGGGGGGAGCATGGTTCTATTTGCCGCGACGGTCTTCACGAGCGCGTTTTTGCTCTTTCTCGTGCAGCCGATCATCGCCAAGCAGATCCTGCCCTGGTTCGGCGGCAACGCCTCGGTGTGGACCGTGTGCATGGTGTTCTTCCAGGTGCTGCTGCTCGGCGGCTACGCCTATGCCGATGCGCTAAGCCGCCGCCTCGCGCCGCGCACGCAGGCGATCGTGCATACGGCGCTGCTTGTTGCGAGCCTCGCCTTCCTGCCGATCCTCGCCGCCGATTCGTGGAAGCCCGAGCCGGACACCGAGCCCGCGCCGCGCATCCTCGTGCTCCTCGCCGCGACCATCGGCCTGCCCTACTTCCTGCTCTCCACCACCGGCCCGCTCGTGCAGTCGTGGTTCGCGCGCAGCTTCCCGGCGGGCACGGTCTACCGGCTCTTCGCGCTCTCCAACCTCGCCTCGCTCCTCGCGCTCGTCGCCTACCCGCCGCTGATCGAGCCGGAAGTGACGCTGGCGTGGCAGTCCTACGCCTGGAGCGCGCTCTACGGGGTTTTCGCGGTGCTTTGCCTCGCCTCGGCCTGGAAGGCCGTGAAGGGAACGACGGAACCAAAAGCAGCGCAAGAAGAAGAAGGGGAAACCCCCAAGGCGAGCGACTACGTTCTCTGGCTCGCGCTCTCCGCGCTCGGCTCGCTCATGCTGCTCGCGGCGACGAGCCACATCACGCAGAACGTCGCCTCGATCCCGTTCCTCTGGCTCGTGCCGCTCGTCCTGTACCTGCTCTCCTTCATCCTCGTCTTCGACGTGGGCGGCGGCCGGCGCGAGAGCGGCTGGTACGCGCGCGCCTGGGGGCTGCCGGTCCTCTTCGCGCTGCTCGGCGGCATGGCCTACGCGCTCTACGACAACCTCGGGGTCTGGAACATCCGCTACACCATCGCGCTCTATTGCGCGGGACTCTTCGCCGCCTGCATGTTCTGCCACGGCGAGCTCGCCGCGATGCGCCCGGCGCCGCGCTATCTCACGCGCTTCTACCTCATGGTGTCGGTGGGCGGCGCGGCGGGCGGGCTCTTCGTCGGCCTCGTCGCGCCCCGCCTCTTCGACCTCTACCTCGAGCTGCCGATCGCGCTCATCGCCTGCGCCGCGCTCGCGGCGCTCCTCACCTGGCGGAGCGCGGCGGCGGGACCGTACCGGCTCGCCTACGCGTGGCCGGCGCTCGCGCTCCTCGTCACCGGCATGGTCGGCTGGTATGCCTTCGAGTACGTGCGGTACATCCGCGGCAGCGCCGTCGTCATGTCGCGCAACTTCTACGGCACGCTGCGGGTGCGCCAGTACGCGCGCGGCGAAGAGCCGAAGATGACGCGCAGCCTCATCCACGGGGTCATCAACCACGGCTGGCAGTTCGTCGATCCCGGCCTGCGCACGCAGCCGATCAGCTACTTCGGGCCGGGCTCGGGCATTGCGCGCGCGCTCGCCTGGTACGGCGAGCGCCCCCGCCGCGTCGGCATCGTGGGCCTGGGCGTAGGCTCCTTCACCGCGTGGGGGCGCAGCGGCGACTACTTCCGCGTCTATGAGCTCGACCCGGACGTGCTGCGCATGGCGCGCGAGCAGTTCTGGTACCTCTCGGAGGCCAGGGCGAAGATCGACGTGGTGATCGGCGACGGGCGCCTGAACCTCGAGCGCGAGAAGGAGCCGCAGCGCTTCGACCTTCTTTCCGTGGACGCCTTCTCGAGCGGCTCGATTCCGATCCACCTCCTCACGCGCGAGGCGCTGCGCGTGTACCGGCGCCACCTCGCCCCGGGCGGCGTCATCGTCTACAACGTCACCAACCGCTTCGTGAACCTGGCGCCGCTCCTCAAGCTCGTCGCCGAGACCGAGGGCATGAAAGCCCTCCTGCTCGAGGACAGCCCGAGCGAGGACAAGTACTCGGGGACCGCCTACGTGCTCGTCACCGACAACCCCGCCCTCATCGCCGACAAGCGCTTCGCCGACGCCGAGCCGATCGGCGCGATTCCGGGCCTGCAGCCCTGGACCGACGGCTTCAACAACCTCTTCAAGGTGGTGCGCTAGCGGCGGGAAGCGCCTGGCGGTAAGGGACGCGCCTAAAACCGGCGCGCCGTCGTCTGGCGCGGCTGGCAGACGCCTTCCCAGAGCGCGCCGCCGTCCGGGAAGTCGATGTCGCGGAAAAGCGCCACCGACAGCGTGAAGCGGCCGGTATCGCGCGAGACGCGCAGGTCCGAGACCGCGATCGAGCGCCCTTCGCCGCCGATCGGCCGCGGCTGCGACTGGCGCGCGCGCAGGAACGCGTCGTCGAGCTGGAAGACGAGCGGTCCGTTCAGCGCATCCAGGTTCGACTTGAACGTGGCGACCTGCATCCCTTCGGCATACTCGAGGGTGAACTCGATCGAGCTCTGGCTCTGGCTGAGATCCGGCCGGTTGGTGCCGCTCATGCGGCCCTGGCACATGAGCGTGCGCTCGACGGCGAGAGCCTGAGCGGCGACGCCGAGGAGGGAGAGAGCCACGAGCACGCGCAGCACCATGCGCGTTGGGCACCCGAACCCGCGCCGGGTTCCCTAGGGACCGTCGACCTTGAGGCCCTTCGCGCGAAGGAGCGCGATGACGCCGTCCTTGCCGGTGAAATGCGCCGCGCCGACGACGAGGAACCGGGTGCGGCCGTCGGCGAGCATCCGCTCGATCTGCGGCAGCCACTTCGCGTGCCGGTCGCGGAGCAGGCGCTTTCTCAGCGCCGGGACCGCATCCATCCCGGCATTGAGCGTCGACTCGAGCTTCGCCACGTCGCCCGCGCGGTAGGCGGCGAGGATCTGGTCGAGGATCTGCGGCATCTCGCGGATCTGCTCGAGCGTCACGCGCAGCAGGCCGATCTCCTCGGCGCGCGACAGGTCGGCGAAGGCGCGCAGCTGCGCCTCGGCGGTCTCGAGCGACCGGATCTCGCGCCCGTTCGCGCGCGCCCAGTCGGCGATCTGGTGGTCGACGCCCGCCTTGGGGTCGAAGCCCTTGCTGGCGATGAACTGCACGCTCACCGTGAGCGCGGCGAGCCAGGGGCGCATGGGCGCGAGGTTGGCGCTCGGCAGGCCGAATTCGCCGGCCGTGCGCTCGAGATCGGCATTGAGCGCGGGCGGCAGCACCGTGGACAGCGTCTCGCCGGGCGGCAGCACGCCGTGCTTCATGACGAGCTGCAGCATCGTCTGCGGATCGTTCGCGACCGCCGGGTCGATCTCCATTACCACCGCGCTCGAGGCCTGCAGCGCGCGCTCGACCTGCGGCGTGCGCCACCTCACCGAGGGCGGCAGCAGGTGAAACGACCCGAAGAGATACAAGGTGCCGCCCTTCGGCCCGGCGATGCGCCAGAGCGCCGGCGCGTCGGCCTGCGCCGCCGCCTCGAGCGCGAGCAGCCCCGCGAAGAGCGAAAGCGCGAGGATGCGCAGGCGCCTGAAAAGGATCCCGTTACGGGTCAAAGTCATCGAGCGCGGCTTCCAGGTGCGCGACCTCGGCCCAGCATTGCATGCTCCACCGGTCGCCCTCCAGCGCGAGGCGGTTGATGCCGCAGTTCGGAATGCCGAAGTCGCGCGCCGCCTGCAGCGGCAGGCCCTTGATGAAACGGTAGAACATGTCGAGCACGCCGCCGTGCGTGAACACGGCCACGCTCTTGCCTTCGTTTTCTCTTGCTATTTTCAGGATCACGTCCACGCTGCGCTTCGAGAACTCGCGCAGGCTCTCGCCCGTGCGAAAGGCGAAGTCCGGATCGCGCGCCTCGAAGCGCGCGTAGTCCTCCGGGAAGCGCACCTTCACCTCCGCATAGGTGAGCTTCTGGAAGATGCCGTAGTGGCGCTCGCGCAGGTCGCGGTCCTGGACGATCGGCCGCTTGAGCAGGCCGGCGAGCGGCTGCGCCGTCTGCAGCGCGCGCGAAAGGTCGCTCGCGTAGAGCGCGTCGAAATGCTCGCGCGAAAGCGCGCGCGCGATCGCCTGCGCCTGCGCGAGGCCAGTGCCGTTGAGCGGCACGTCGAGCTGCCCCTGCACGCGGTGCTCGGCGTTCCAGGCGGTCTCGCCGTGGCGCACCAGGCAGAGACGGGTGGTCATTTCCGGCCCAGCCCGAGCACCATGATGGCGCCCACCACGATGAACGCACCGACGATCTGGATGGGCGCCACCTTCTGGTCGAGGATGACCCAGCCCAGGCCGAGGAGCGCGATCGGCTCGAAGTTGAGCACTACGGCGTTGTTCACCGCGCCCAGGCGCGGCAGCAGCACGAACATGGAGGTGATCGCCGTGCCGTAGAAAATCGTGAGCGCCGCGGTCGCGATCCAGCCGGTCGCATCGGTCGCCACGCGGAAGTCGCCCGTCGCCGCGCCATAGGCGAGGATCACCACCGCGATGACGCTCGTCGTGAGGAAGCTGCGCAGCCTTCCATCCATGTCGTGCAGCCACTTCGTGGTGAGAAAGAGCACGGCCGCGAAGGACACGGCGGCGCCGGTCGCCCAGAGCACGCCCGCGCCGATCTCGCCCCAGCGGCCGGCAAAGTCCCCGCTCTTCCCCCACACGTCGAGCGCGATCGCCAGTCCGACGAGCGCGACCGGCATCGCGGCAAGCGCGCGACGCGCCGGGCGCTCCCCGCCCGCGGCCCAGGAAAGGAGCGAGAGCAGCATCGGATAGGTGTTGAAGGCAAGGAGCGCGAGCGCCACCGGAATGCGCGCCACCGCCGAGTAGAGGCAATAGCTTTGCACCGTGAGCAGCAAGCCGATGAACACGGCATGGCCAAAGGTCCTTCTCGGAATCTTCAACGGAATCCGATAGAACAACAGCAGACCCAAAACGAAGAGGGCGGTGCCGGTCGAGCGGAACGCCACGCCCGTGGTCACGTTGGCGCCGTGATCGAAGGCGATGCGCGCGGCAATGTGGTTCGCCCCGAACGTCGTGGCGACCAGCATCAGGAGGACGATCCCGGCCCAGCGGGAGAGCGCCCGTGAGGACGAGGCGACCAAGCTAGGCGAGCGCCTCGGGATTGACGACGCGGATCGGCTTGCCGGCGAGCCAGGCCTCGACGTTCTCGACGCAATCGCTCCAGAAGCTCGCGTACACCTCCTCGGCGACGTAGCCGAGGTGCGGCAGAAGCGTCACGTTGGGCATTTTCCGCAGCGGATGCTCCGCCGGCAGCGGCTCGCGGTCGAACACGTCGAGCGCCGCGTGCCCGAGCCGCCCGCTCGAGAGCGCCTCGATGAGCGCCTTTTCGTCCACGATCGGGCCGCGCGACGTGTTGACGAGCACCGCCTTCGGCTTCATGAGGGCGAGCTCGGGCGCGCCGATGAGGCCGCGCGTGCGCTCCGAGAGCACCAGATGGATGCTGATGAAGTCGGCCGTTTTCAGCAGCTCGTCCTTCCCCACGTACTTGACGTTGGCCTCGGTCGCGCGCGCGGGCGTCAGGTTCTGGCTCCAGGCGACGACCTCCATGCCGAAGGCGCGCGCGTAGCCCGCCACGCGCGTGCCGAGCTTGCCCAGGCCGAGGATGCCCAGGCGCTTGCACTCGAGGATGGTCCCGCCGCGCAGGCCCTCGTGCCAGCGGCCTTCGCGCATGTTGCGCGCGGCATTGGCGAAATCGCGCGCCGCAGCGAGGATCAGGCCGAAGGCGGTCTCGGCCGTGATCGCGGTGCTGCGCCCCGGGCCCGTGTTGCTGATCGGAATCTTGCGCGAGGTGCAATACGCGATGTCGAGGCTCGGCGAGCGCATGCCGGTGAGCGCGATGAACCTGAGCTTGCCGAGCGTCTCGATGAGCGCGCGCGGAAAGGGCGTCCTCTCGCGCATGAGGACGAGGATGTCGAAGGGCGCGAGCTTCTGCGCCGCCTCCTCCCGCGAGGCGAAGGCCTCGTGGAAAACGGCGATCTCCACGCCGCGCCGGCGCAGCCGTTCCCAGTCCGCCGAGGCCAGCGCGAGGCGCTGGTAGTCGTCGAGGATCGCGAGCCGCAAGCGGGCTAGTCGGTCTTGATGCCGTTGTCGCGCACGACCTTCCCCCACTTGGCCATCTCGCCGAGGGTCCACTTCTGCAGCGCTTCCGGCGTGCTCACCACGAGGTCCATGCCGAGCGATTCGCCGAGCGTCTTGCGCACCTCGGGCAGCGCGAGCACCTTGGCGAGCTCGCCGTGGAAGCGGTCGATGACCGCCTTCGGCGTCCCTGCCGGCGCGAAGATGCCCCACCATGCGTAGGCCGTGAGGCCCGGAAAGCCCTGCTCGATCAGCGTCGGCACCTCGGGCATGGTGGAGGCGCGCTTCTCCCCCGCCGTCGCGAGCGCGCGCATCTTGCCGCTCTTCACCTGCGGCGAGAGCAGCGCCACCGAGCCCACGCCCATCTCGATCTGCCCGCCGAGGATGTTCTGGTTCATCGGCCCGCCGCCGGCGAACGGGGCGTGCGTGAGCTTGAATCCGCCCTGCTGCTGCGCCAGCACGACGAGCAGATGGCTGAGCGTGCCGTTGCCCACCGAGCCGATGCTCACCGACTCGGGCTTCGCCTTCGCGGCGGCGACCACGTCCGCAAAGCTCTTCCAGGGCTTGGAGGCCGCGGTGGCGATCGCGTAAGGCGCCGTGCCGACCAGCATCACCGGCGCGAAATCCTTTGCCGTGTCGTAGGGCAGGTTCGGAATCAGCGCCGGGTTGACCGCGTGCGAGTCGAAGACGACGACGAAGGTATAGCCGTCGGGCGGCGACTTCGCGGCGAGCGCGGTGCCGATCGAGCCGCCCGCGCCCGGGCGGTTCTCGACCACGAAGGACTGCTTGAGCGCGTCGCCGAGCTTCGCGCCGAGCAGCCGCGCGAGCGGATCGACCGAGCCGCCCGGCGGGAAGGGCACGATGAAGCGCACCGGCTTCGACGGCCAGTCCTGGGCGAGCGCCGGCAGCGCGAGGAAAAGTGCCGCGAGAAAAAAATGCCTGAATTGGCTCATTCGACTTTGGCTCCCGAGCGCTTGACCACCGGACCCCATTTGGCGGTTTCGGCCTTGATGAACTTGAGCGCGTCCTCGGGCGAGTGCTGCACGATGCTCGCCCCGCGCGAGATGAGCGCATCGCGCGTCTTCGGATCGGCGGTCGCGCGATTGAGCGCCTGGTTGAGCTTGACGACGACCTCGTGCGGCGTCGCCGCGGGCGCGACCAGGCCGAACCAGGCCGTCACCTCGTAGCCCTTCAGCCCCGATTCATCCAGCGTCGGCAGGTCGGGCGCGGCGGACGAGCGCTTGAGCGCCGTCACCGCGAGGCCGCGCACCCTGCCCGCCTTCATGTTGGGGAGCTGCGGCGGCAGGTTGTCGAACATGCACTGCACCTCGTTCGCGAAGAGCGCCGCCTGCGACGGGCCGCTGCCGCGGAACGGGATGTGCACGATGAAGGTGTTGGTCATCGCCTTGAAGAGCTCCATCGACATCTGCGGCGAGGTGCCGTAGCCGGGCGAGCCGTAGTTGAGCTTGCCGGGATTCTTCTTCACGTAGTCGATGAATTCCCCCACCGTCTTCGCCGGCACCGAGGGATTGACGACCAGCACGTTGGGCACCGTGCCGTAGAGGCCGATGTAGGCGAAATCCTCGATCGGCCGGTAGTTGAGCTTCGAGTAAAGGTGCGGCGAGATGCCGAGCGACGGGTTGGCGAGGAGCAGCGTGTAGCCGTCGGGCGTGGCGCGCGCCACCGCCTCGGCGCCGACGTTGCCGCCCGCGCCTGACTTGTTCTCGATCACCACCGACTGGCCAAGCTCGGTCTGGAACTGCGGCTGCAGGATGCGCGCGACGAGGTCGATCAGCCCGCCGGGCGGATAAGGCACCACGATGGTGACGGGACGCGTGGGAAAGGCCTGCGCGGCGGCGCCGAGCGAGGCCAGCGAAAGCAACAAGGCGATGGCAAGTCTGGTCATGGTTTTTGGACCCTCCGCCGCTATGATAGCCGCGGGAAAGCAGAGAACCGGGAGGAAAGTCGAAATGAAGCCCTTCGAGCTGAAAGGCAAGGTCGCCATCGTGACCGGCGGCAACGGCGGCATCGGCCTCGGCATGGCGCGCGGCCTCGCCGCGGCGGGCGCCAAAGTCGTGGTCGCCGGCCGCAACGCACAAAAAAGCGCGGCCGCGGCGAAAGAGCTCGGCGGAATTGCCATGGATGTCGATCTGATCAAGGAATCCGACTGCAAAAAGCTGGTGAAGGAAACGGCCAGGCAGCTCGGGCGCCTGGACATCCTCGTCAACAACGCCGGCATCAACATCCGCAAGCAGCCGCAGGAATATTCGCTCGACGAATGGCGCCAGGTGATCGACACCAACCTGACGAGCGCCTTTGCCTGCTCGCAGGCCGCCTACCCGGAGATGAAGAAGGCGGGCGCGGGCAAGATCATCAACATCGGCTCGATGATGTCGATCTTCGGCGCCTCCTTCACCACGCCCTACGCGGCCTCCAAGGGCGGCATCGTGCAGATGACGCGCGGCTTCGCCTGCGCCTGGGCGAAGGACCACATCCAGGTGAACGCGGTGCTGCCCGGCTGGATCGACACCGACCTCACCAAGCGCGCGCGCGAGCAGGTCGAAGGGCTGCACGAGCGCGTGCTCGCGCGCACCCCTGCCGCGCGCTGGGGCGTGCCGGCCGATTTCGCCGGCATCGCGGTGTTCCTGTCGAGCGCGGCCTCCGATTTCCTGACGGGCACGGCGATTCCGGTCGATGGCGGCTATTCGATTCAAGGCTAGCCTCGCGTCGGGCGCTTCGTGGTCGCCGTCGGCGCTTATCGGCGCTAGGGCGGCGGGTCTAGAATTGGCGAGGAAAGGAAAACCCGTGGCAGCCCTCGACCGCGCCTCGCAGGACATCGGCAACATCGTTCACCTCGAGCACGTGAACGTGCAGCAGCCCGACCAGCGGCTGGCGACGCTCTTCTACGTCGTCGGGCTGGGCGGCACCCGCGATCCCTACCTCTTCGTGGGGCTGGACAACATGTGGGTCAACTTCGGGCGCTCGCAGTTCCACATGCCCACGCGCGAGCCCATGCCGCAGGTGCTGCGCGGCACGACCGGCCTGGTCGTTCCGAGCCTGGAAATTTCGAAGAAAAATCTGGCCAGGATCGCGCCGGACCTCAAAGGCACGAAATTCTCATGGCGCGACGCCGGCACGCACCTCGAGGCGACCTGCCCCTGGGGCAACCGCTTTCGCCTGCACGCGCCCGCGCCCGAGTTCGGCCCGACCGATCTCGGCATGGCCTACATCGAGTGCGACGTGCCGACCGGCACGGCCGAAGGCATCGCGCGCTTCTACAGCGAAGTCATGGGCGCGCCGTCGCGCGTCCTCGCGCGCGGCGGGGCGCCGTCGGCCGATGTGCCCGTCGGCCGCAGCCAGCATCTGTACTTCACCGAGACCGCGAAGCCGCTGCCCGAGTACGACGGCCACCATTTCCAGATCTACATCGCCGATTTCTCGAGCCCCTACCGCTGGCTGCTCGAGCGCGGCCTCGTGACGATGGAGACGAACGCCCACGAGTGGCGCTTCAAGACCCTCGTCGACCCGGCGAGCGAGAAGCCGCTCTTCACGATCGAGCACGAGGTGCGCAGCATGCGCCACCCGCTTTTCAACCGGCCGCTCGTCAACCGCAATCCGTCCATCACCAACGTGAACTACGTGCCCGGCCAGGAAGCCTTCCGCGGCACGTACTAGAGCTTCAGCTCCCAGGTCTCGGCGACGAGCCGCTTGCCGAAGCTGCGGTGCTTCTGGCTGCGCTTTTTCCTGAACCCTTCGCCGCGATAGATCGCGCGCGCGGCATCAAGGTGGCTCTGCGTCCAAAGGACGATTTTTCGGTAGCCCTTGCGCCGGGCGAACGCGACGCAGGCGCGAGTCAGGCGAGCACCGAGGCCTCGGCCGCGGGCGCCGGGATGAAGGATGAGAAGTCTCAGCTTGGCGGTCCGGGGAGACTGCTTCACCAGGAAAATCGAGCCGACGACTTCACCCCCGAGCTCCGCGATCCACGCGCGCTCGCGACGCGGATCGAAATCGCGCGCGAACTGCGCGACGACCTCGGCGACGAGCGCCTCGAAGGTCCAGTCGTAGCCGAATTCCCGCGCGTAGAGCTCGCCGTGCAGCTGCACCACGCGCCCCAGGTCGCCCGCTTTCGGGCCGCGCAGGCGAAGCGCTTTCCCCGTCATCGCAGCGCGCCGGCGGACTGGACCGCGATCGCCGTCCACTCGAGCAGCGCGCGGCAGCTTGCTTCTAGCGCCACCGCCGAGGGCAGGAGAGACGCGAGCGCCGCGGGCGCGGGCGTCGCGTAGCTCGTCCCGGCGGGAAAGACCTCGAGCCCCTGCGCGCGAAAAAGCGGCGTGGCACGCCGCAGGTGCCAGACGTGGCTGACGAGCACGATGCGCGAGACGTTCCCCGACTTGAGCATCGGCGCGGAAAAGCGCGCGTTCTCGGCCGTGTCGCGCGAGGCGGACTCGATCCACTGCACGCTCGCCTGGAAATCGCGCTCGAGTACTTCCTTCATGAGCTCGCCCTCGGGCCGCCCGCCGAAAGGGCTGCCGCCCGTGACGAGAATCGGCAGCTTCGTACGCCGCTGCAGGGCCGCCCCATAACGCAGCCGCACGAGCGCCGCGCCGCGCAGCGAATCGCCGCCGTATTCGGGCGCGTCGTGATAGGTGCCCGCCCCGAGGATCACGATCGCGTCGGCGCGCTTGAGATCCGCTTCCGTGATCGGCGGCAACTCGAGGCCGGCCATGAGCGCGTCGGCGACCGGCGGCAGCGAAAGGGCGAAGAGCGCGACGAGGGCGAGAAAGGCGATCGAGCGCCCGCTGCGCGGATGGCGGCGCGAGAGCCACAGGCCGCCGAGGGCGAGGAGGATGAGGCCCGCGGGCGGCAGGACGAGCGCCGCGGCGATCTTCTTCAGGGTGAACATGCTACTTCCGCTCGGGGTAGCTGACCGCCATCCCGGCGCGCACGTCCTGCTGGATGCCGTATTGCGGGAACGGATAGCGAAAGCCGTTCTTGGCGAGCGCTTCCATCCCGGCGATGGCCTTTTCCAGGCCTTCGGGGGGCAGCGCCATCAGCATCTCGTCATCGAGCACGCCGCCGTAGCGCCGCTCGGCGAAGCACGGGATCGAGAGGCTCGGCTCGCGGGTGCGCAACGCGCGGCCCCAGGAGTCGGCGCAGGCCGACTCGCCCACCACGCTCCAGTCGAAGCGCTTGTAGCCCGACCACTGCAGGCCGTTGATGAAGTAGATCATCGCGCCGGGCGTGGCGTAAAAGAGCGCGATGTCGGGCGGATCGAGCCGGCCCGAGGCGAGCGGGGCGACGGCGAGCGCCCGGTACTTTCCGGCCGGCACCACGTTCATCGCCTTCTGGTGCGCCGAGGCATCGGCCGAGGTCGCGAACCACACGCCTTTCATGTGCTCGCCCGAAAACCATTTCTCGTCCTGGCCGCCCAGGCCCACCACCGAGCGGCACTGGTCGCCGACCAGATCCTCGGTCGTGATGCCGACCGTCCAGCCCAGGCGCGCCGCCTGCGCGACGATCTGGTCGAGCGTGTGCTGCGTGCCCCTGGGGCGCCGGATCTTCGGGATCGCCTCCATTTCCGCGACCGTCTCGAAGAGCTTCATGCCGAACGGAATCGAGCGCAGCCGCAGCAGGCCTTCCAGCTTGGCGACCAGCTCCTTCACGCGAGGGTGCACTTGCCGTTGTTGATCACGACGACGTCGCGCTCGGGGACGCGGCAACGAAAGGAAACGGTCTTTCCGTCCACCCAGAGCTCCGTCGCGATCGATTCACCCGGGTACACGGGCGCGGAAAAGCGCACGTCGAACCCGATGATCCTGGTGTGGTCGTACTTCGCCACGCTTTGCAGGATGGCGCGGCAGGCGGTGCCGTAGGTGCAAAGGCCGTGCAGGATCGGCGCCGGGAAGCCCACTTTCTTCGCGAGCGCCGGATCGGCGTGCAGCGGATTGCGATCGCCGTTCAGGCGATACAGCAGCGCCTGGTCCTTGCGCGTCTCGAGCGTCACCGTCTGGTCGGGCTTTCGCTCAGGCAACGCGTGCGGCGCGGGCCCGGAGCCCGCCGGACCGCCGAAGCCGCCGTCGCCGCGCGCGAAGGTGGTCGAGCGCTGGGTGAAGAGCGGCGCGCCGCCGGCAAGCCGCACTTTCGTCTCGGTGTAGATCACCGCGCCCTTGCCCGCGCCCTTGTCGTAGGCCTCGGTCACGCGCGAGTCGGCGATGAGCTCGCCTTCCTGCGGGAGCGGCCGGTGAAGCGCGAGGCGCTGCTCGCCGTGCAGCACCTTCGAATAGTCGTAGCCGCAATCCTTGAGGAGCGGCACTCGCGCGAGGACCGAGGCCATGCTCGGCACGGTCTTCAGCGCCGCCTTCTCGAACACATACGGCAGCTCGTCCTCGTTCAGCGGATCGCGCCCCATGCCGACGCCGAGCGCATAGAGCATCGTCTCGCGATCGGTGTAGCGAAAGCGATCGCCCTCGCGCTTGAGCGCCATCAGCCGCTCGTAGTCAAGCGCCATCAGTCGAGCTCCTTGCCGTCCATGCCGGAGTTCTTGCGCACCTTGGGCAGCATCTGGCGCAGGAGCCGGCCCGCCTCGGCTGGATCGTCCACCTGCGGCACTTCGGCGCCGCGCCGCCAGCCTTCGCACACCGCGATCCGGCCCACGCCCGCCTGGATCACGCGACCGGTGATGTCCTGCGCCTCCTTGCTCGCGAGGTACACGAGCGCGGGCGAGACCCATCTCGGATCGCGCATCGCGCGCTCTTCGGGCGTGAGCACGCGCAGGTTTTCCGTCATGCGCGTCTGCGCCGAGGGCGAGATCGCATTCACCGTCACGCCGAATTTCTTCAGCTCGCGCGCGGCAATGATCGTGAACGCCGCGATGCCCGCCTTCGCCGCGCCGTAGTTCGTCTGCCCGACGTTGCCGTAGATGCCGGAAGTCGAAGTCGTGTTGATGATGCGGCCCATCGTCGGCTCGCCGGTCTGCTTGAAGAGCTCGCGCCAGTGCGCGGCCGCGTGGCGCGCCGGCGCAAAGGTGCCCTTCAAGTGCACCTGGATCACCGAGTCCCATTCTTCCTCGGTCATGTTGACGAGCATGCGGTCGCGCAAAATGCCGGCGTTGTTGACGACGATGTCCAGGCGCCCCCAGGCGTCAAGTGCCTCGTCGATCATGTGCTTGGCGCCCGACCAGGAGCTGACGTCGTCGCCGTTCACCCTCGCCTCGCCGCCTGCCTTCCTGATGTCGGCCACCGTCTGCGCCGCGAAAGACGCGTCCTTTCCCGTGCCGTCGACATTCGCGCCGATGTCGTTCACCATCACCTTCGCGCCTTCCTTCGCGAGCAGCAGTGCGTACTCGCGCCCCAACCCTCGGCCGGCGCCGGTGACGATCGCGACCCTTCCCTCGCACAGACGAGCCAACGGGAGCTCCTTTCCCCTCTCGGACGCACCGAGAATACAAAGATTGATCTAGCGCAACAAGCCGCGCGGCGGCCGGCCCAAACTCGACCTTGCATGGCCAAGGTCTTCCCGATCCACCCCGCGCACCCGGAGCGCGTCTGCTGGGGCTGCGATCGCTACTGCCCGGCCGACTCGCTCGCTTGCGGCAACGGCACCGTGCGCACCCAGCACCCGGTCGAGCTCTTCGGCGAGGATTGGGCCGAGTGGGGCCTCGACGCCGTGGTCGCGACCGAACCCGGCGTCAAGACCGGCTAAAGGTCAAGCGATCTCCAGGAAGTCCCGGCTGCGGGCGACCCGCTTGCCCCAGGCCTTGTCGAAGTCCGCCACCAGGCGCTTCAAGCCTTCGGTCCCTTCGATCGCGCGCGCCTCTTTCAAACTGGCGAATTCGTAGAAGGCATAGTGAACCGAAGGATCGAGGTTGCTCCAGGCCCGCCAGGCGCGCTTCGCCTTGAACGTCTTCAGGGCGTCGGGCAGGTGCTCATCGCGATACCAGCGCTCGAAGTCGTCCCTGGGGACGTTGGCTCCGATCTGCGCCCGCACCATGAAGCAGGCCGCCATCAGCGCCGCCCTTTCTTCACGTACTCGATCGACGCCTGCACGAGCTCCATGTCCTTGGCGTGATCGGCCGGGTTCTCACGCTCGACCTGGATCCACTCGCGAGTGCTCGCCATTCCGCCGGGCGCATAGGGCCCGATGCCGTCGCGCGAGAACTGCAGCTCGGTCGCCATTTGCGCCGGCACGCGCAAGCCGATGCCCTTGTCGCCGACGCAGGCGAACATCTTGTCGCTCACAAAATACGCGTTCAGCCCCTTGATCGTGCGCGCCTCGACCCCCTTGATCGCGAGGAGCAGCGCGTCGAGGTGCTCTTTCCTAGAAGAGGGAGTATCCGCCATCGATGAGGAAGGTATCGCCGGTGTGATAGCTGCTCGCGTCGCTGACGAGGTA
>DATAID010000003.1:0-130432 GCA_036262835.1 Burkholderiales bacterium
GGCAAGCGCCGGCGCGGCGATGTGGATGCCGATGCGCCACTCCTCCTCCGAGACGCGCTTCACCGAGAAAGCGTCGTCGATCTCGGTGGTGCCAAGGTCGTCCAGGCTGAAGGCGGCAACCTCCGCGAGCGGCAGGTCGGCGGGCGGCGCGGGCGGCTGGTGGGGCGCGAACACATCCCCTTTCGGCAGGAATTCATGCAAAAAGCGCCCGAGGTGGTAAGCATGGCTGTCGACGACCAAGCCGCAGCGCGCGAGCAGATGCGCGGGGCTGAGGGCGGTCTGCGCGCACGCCTGCTCGAGTGCCTTGGCCTCGGGCTTTGAGCGCACCGGCTCGTAGAGGAGCTCTTCCTTGAGCGCCGCCACCTCCGGGGGGCACTCGAAGCGCGCCAGGCGCGCGGCCCAATCGGCAATGCTCGCCTGCAGGCGCTGCTTTTTCTCCTGGCCTGCAAGCGCGAGCTTGAGCGTGTCCTCCGGCGCTGCCTGGTAGCGGCCCCGGCCGCGCCGGTAGAAGTACATCGGCGCCGAATGAAGCTTCATCAGCACGCCCGCCGACTCCGCCGGGGCGGGCTCGCGCCCCATGTAATCGCGCGCCAGATCCTCGAACCCGAATTCGGCGCCCTTGCGGCATTGCCAAAGAAAATCGGTGTCGAGCGTATCGGCGAAGCTGCGCGCCGCAGCGAGCAGCTCCGCCCCCGAGGGCCGCTCGAAGGAGAGCATCACGCTCGCCGCCTTGATCTTCGAGCGCCGGCCGTGCGGGCTTTCGACCTGGAAGGACGCCGGCGCGCGCGCGAGCACGGCGCCGACCTTGAGCTCGCCCTCCTCCTCGTAGAGGACATTCATGCCGCGATTCCGGCAAAGGCGAAGATGCGCTCGAGATGCTCGGCAAAGCTCTGCAGCGTGTGATCGCCTCCTTGGCGGATCACCATGCGCGCGCCCTCGTAGCGCCGCGCGGCCTCGCGCCAGTCGAGCACTTCGTCCCCGGTCTCCAAAAGCAGCAGGTAGCGCTCGGGGTCGATTCTCTCCACCCACAGGTCGCGCCAGCCCGCCAGGTGCGCGCGCGTGAGCGCGTAGCGCGCGCCCGTGTGCAGGTTTTTCTGCTCGCCCAGGTACGCCTCGAGGCCGACGTGCGGATGGATCGCCGGGTTGATGAGGACCGCGCGGCAGCCGATCCGTTCGGCGAGCCAGGTCGCGTAGTAGCCCCCGAGCGAGGAGCCGATGAGGCAATCGCCCGGGCCGAGCGAGAGCTTCGCGATCTCGCGCAGCGCTTCGGCGGCGAGCACCGGCAAGGCGGGGCATGCGTAAAGGTCCGCGCAGCCGCGCCTTTGCATCTCCGCCTGCAGCACCCTCGCCTTGTGCGACTGGGGCGAGGAGTTAAACCCGTGCAGATAGACGATCAAGCAGTTTCTCGTGGATGCCGCCGAAGCCGCCGTTGGACATGACCAGCACGTGGTCCCCTTCCCTCGCCTCCTCGGCCACCGCGGAGACGAGCGCCTTCAGGTCCTCGGCGCAGTGCACGCGCGCGCCGAGCGGCGCGAACACCTCGGCGGCGTTCCAGCCCAGCCCTCCGCAATAGATATAGGTGCGGTCGGCCGCCTGGAAGCTGCCGGGCAGAGCGTCCTTGAGCGCGCCGCGCTTCAATGTATTGGAGCGCGGCTCGAAGACGGCAAGGATGCGGCCCGTGCGCTCCCGCTGGCGCAAGCCCGCAATCGATTCGCGGATTGCCGTCGGGTGGTGCGCGAAGTCGTCGTAGACCCTGATTCCACGCGCCTTGCCGCGTAACTCCATTCGGCGCCGTACGCCGCGAAAACGCCCCAGCGCTTCGAGCGCCGCGTTGGGCGCGACCCCGGCGTGGCGCGCCGCTCCGATCGCCGCTAGCGCGTTCAGCCGGTTGAATTCGCCGGCCAGCTCCCACTTGAGCTGGCCCACCGCGCGTCCTTGCCAGGCCACTTCGAATGCGCCCTCGGCGTCCGGGGGCCCTGCTTCCCATCCATCGCTCAGGCCGAAGTGCTCAAGCGGCGTCCAGCAACCCTGAGCGAGGACTCGCTTGAGGGCCTCGTCCCTTCCGTTGAAGACGATCTTGCCTGCGCGAGGAACGATCCTGACGAAATGATGAAATTGCCGCTCAATCGCGGCAAGATCGGCGAAGATGTCCGCATGATCGAACTCTAAATTATTGAGAACTGCGGTCCGGGCGCGGTAATGCACCAACTTGGAGCGCTTATCGAAAAACGCCGTGTCGTATTCGTCTGCCTCCACCACGAAGAACTCGGTGGTGCCTGAGCGCGCCGAAACGCCGAAGTCCACCGGCACCCCGCCAATCAGGAAACCCGGCGAGCGCCCTGCGCTTTGAAGAATCCAGGCAAGCATCGAACTCGTGGTGGTCTTGCCGTGGGTGCCGGCAACAGCGAGTACCCACTTCGAAGCGAGCACGTTCTCGGCCAACCACTGCGGGCCGGACTGGAAACGCGCGTTCGCGTCCAGGATCGCCTCCATGAGGGGATTGCCCCGCGTGATCACGTTACCGACCACCCAGAGATCCGGCTTGAGCGCCAGCTGATCGGCGCCATAGCCCTCGATCAGCTCGATGCCGAGCGAGCGCAGCTGATCGCTCATCGGCGGATAGACGTTGGCGTCGCAGCCCGTCACGCGATGCCCTGCGTGCTGGGCGATCGCGGCAATGCCGCCCATGAACGTGCCGCAGATTCCGAGGATATGGAGATGCACTTCGCTATTATCGCGGCGATGGGGCGCAGCTCGGACCGTCACCGCTCACGGATGGAAGGCATGCGGGCGAGGATTGCGGCCGCAGCCGCGCGCATTATGGCGGAGGACGGTATCGACGATTTCGCGCTCGCCAAGCGCAAGGCTGCCCGGCGGCTGGGCGCGCCGGACACCGAGGCGCTGCCCGCCAACGACGAAATCGAGGCGGAGCTACGCGCCTACCGTTCGCTCTACCAGTCGAAGGAACATCCCGAGCGCATCGAGGGCCTTCGCAGGTCGGCCCTCCAGGCGATGCGGCTGCTCGAGCATTTCAATCCTTACCTGACCGGCCCGGTGCTCGCGGGCACAGCCGGGCCCTATGCCGAGATCGAGCTGCAGCTTTTTCCTGAAAGCGTGAAGGAGGTGGAGATCTTCCTGCTCGATCGGGACATTGCCTATTCGACAAGCGAAGGGCGGCGCTTTGCCGGCGACCGCGCGCGCGCCGTCGCGGTTCTATCGGTTCAGTGGGAGGGCACGCCGCTCAAACTCTCGGTCTTCGACCCGCGCGATGAGCGCCTCGCGCTCAAGACCTCCGTCGCCGGGCGGGTGATCGAACGCGCCGGCATCGGCGAAGTGAGCGAGCTCGTGGCCGCAGGGGGCGCTGCAAGCGCCCGCCATGGCGACCCAGCGGCGTGAAGCCCTGATCCTGGTTTCGGCGGGCGTCGCCGCGGCGGCCGCCGGCTTTGTCGCGGGCCCGATTCTTTTCGGAAGCGGCGGCTCCAA
Organism: Burkholderiales bacterium; assembly: GCA_036262835.1. GTDB lineage: Bacteria > Pseudomonadota > Gammaproteobacteria > Burkholderiales > SG8-39 > RBG-16-66-20. The sequence goes on from DATAID010000003.1 coordinate 3,484, forward strand.
GCCGGACGCCGCGCTTCTTTCGATTCGATTTCCCGATCTTGCCGGCCGGCCGAGGCAGCTGTCGGAATGGCGGGGCAGGGTGGTGGTGTGCAACTTCTGGGCGACCTGGTGCGCCCCCTGCCGGGAAGAGATGCCCCTTTTGGTCGCGACTCGCGCCAAATATGCTGTAAAAGGCGTCGAAGTGGTCGGGATCGCCGTCGATAATGCTGCCAAAGTGCGGGAATTCTCCGCCGCCCTTGGCATTACTTATCCCATCCTCCTGTCCGACGCTGACGGCCTTCAACTCATGCGCGACTTGGGAAACACTGCCGGCGGCCTCCCCTACACGGTGTTCCTGGACCGCGAGGGGCGGCCCGTTGAGCACAAGCTGGGCGCGCTCAAGGCAGCCGAACTGGACCGCATTCTGTCGAAGATGGCTGCCAGCTAGGCCAGCATGTTCGGCTAAAATGTAAGCATCTGCGGCGAAAAATGCGCAAAGCCCGAAAAAACAAGTCCGTCCTCGTCCTTCACGGTCCCAACCTGAATCTTCTGGGAACGCGAGAACCGCATCTCTACGGCCGGGACACCTTGGCGGTGATCAATCGCCGGCTGGAGGCCGCCGGAAAAGCGGCCGGAGTCGGCGTCGCCTGCTTTCAATCCAACCATGAGGGCGTGCTGGTCGACCGCATCCAGCAAGCAAAGCCCGAGGGCGTCGGCTTCATCGTCATCAATCCGGCGAGCTACAGCTATTCGAGCGTTGCCATGCGCGACGCGCTGACGGCGGTGCAGATCCCCTTCATCGAGGTGCATCTGTCGAACATCCATGCCCGCGAGCCGTGGCGGGCGCACACCCACTTCACGGCGGTCGCCGTGGGCAGCGTGCTCGGGCTGGGCAGCCAGGGCTACGACCTCGCGCTCCAGTACGCGATCAGGCATCTGAAGGGCTAAGGCGCCTCGGGCGCCTTTTGCAGGGAGGACCACGGCATGGATCTGCGCAAGCTGAAGAAGCTGATCGATCTCGTTCAGGAGTCCGGGATCGGCGAGATCGAGATCACCGAAGGCGAGGAGCGGGTGCGCATCGCGCGCGGCGGTCATGTCGCCGTCGCGCCGGTGGCGGGCGCGATCCCGGTGCCGGTCGCGGCCACCCACGTGCCGGCGGCGAGCGCCGCTCCAGCGGCCGCGGCGGCGGAAGCCCCGGCCGAGCCCGGCCGCACAGTCAAGTCGCCGATGGTCGGCACCTTCTACCGCGCCCCGTCGCCCGAGGCGAAGCCCTTCGTCGCGGTCGGCGACACGGTTAAGGAGGGACAGACCCTCTGCGTGATCGAGGCGATGAAGCTCATGAACGAGATCGAATCGGACGCCGCCGGCGTGGTGAAAGCGATCCTGGTCGAGAACGGCCAGCCGGTCGAGTACGGTCAGGCGCTCTTCGTCATCGCCTAGATGTTCGAAAAAATCCTCATCGCGAATCGCGGCGAGATCGCGCTGCGCATCCAGCGCGCCTGCCGGGAGATGGGCATCCGCACCGTGGTCGTGCACTCCGAGGTGGATGCCGAGGCGAAGTACGTGAAGCTCGCCGACGAATCGGTCTGCATCGGCCCTGCCCCTGCAGCCTCGAGCTACCTGAACATTCCGGCCATCATCAGCGCGGCGGAGGTGACCGACGCCGAGGCGATCCACCCGGGCTACGGGTTCCTGTCGGAGAACGCGGATTTCGCCGAAAAAGTGGAGGCGAGCGGCTTCGTCTTCATCGGTCCCCATCCGGAGAACATCCGCGTGATGGGCGACAAGGTGAATGCGAAGCAGGCGATGACGCGGGCGGGCGTGCCCGTCGTGCCCGGTTCCGAAGGCGCGCTGCCGGAGCAGGGGCCCGAGATCGTCAAGATCGCGCGCAAGGTCGGCTATCCGGTGATCATCAAGTCGGCGGGCGGCGGCGGGGGTCGCGGCATGCGCGTGGTGCACACCGAAGCGGCGCTCCTCGGCGCGGTCAACCTCACGCGCCAGGAGTCGCAGGCGGCCTTCGGCACGAGCGCGGTGTACCTGGAGAAATTCCTCGAGAACCCGCGCCATATCGAGATCCAGGTGCTCGCCGACGAGCACAAGAACGCGGTGTTCCTCGGCGAGCGGGACTGCTCGATGCAGCGGCGCCATCAGAAGATCATCGAGGAGGCCCCGGCGCCCGAGCTCCCTGCCAAGCTGCGCGACCGCATCGGCGAGCGCTGCGCCGATGCCTGCCGCAAGATCGGCTACCGCGGCGCGGGCACGTTCGAATTCCTGTACGAGGGCGGCGAGTTTTTCTTCATCGAGATGAACACCCGCCTGCAGGTCGAGCACCCGGTGACCGAGATGACCACGGGCCTCGATCTGGTGCAGCTGCAGATCCGCATCGCCGCCGGCGAGAAGCTGCCGTTCCGGCAAAAGGACCTGCAGTTGCGCGGCCATGCGATCGAGTGCCGCATCAACGCCGAGGATCCCTATCGCTTCACGCCCTCGCCGGGGCGCATCACCGCCTACCATCCGCCGGGCGGCCCGGGCATTCGGGTGGATTCGCATGCTTATTCCGGCTACACGGTGCCCCCAAACTATGACTCCCTTATAGGGAAAGTGATCGCTTACGGCAGCTCACGCGAGCAGGCGATCGCGCGGATGCGGATCGCGCTTTCGGAAATGGTGGTGGAGGGCATCCAGACCAATATTCCGCTGCACCTGGAGCTCCTCGACGACCTGCGCTTCCAGCGCGGCGGCACCTCGATCCACTACCTCGAGCAGAAGCTGGCCGAGGAGACGAAAAAAAAGAAGAAGTAGCCGTGGCCTGGCTCTCGATCACCGCCGAGCTCGAGCCCGCCGACGCCGAAGCGCTTTCGGAAGCGCTCATGGAGGAGGGCGCCGATTCAGTCGCCCTGGAGGTCGACCCGCGGCCCGGGACGGCGCTCACGCGCCTGACCGCGCTCGCCGCCCGCGACGCGGATGCCGCGCGCCTCATGGATCGCGCCGCGAAGAATGCCGGCATCGCCTCCCCCCAGTTCCGCGCCGGCCGGGTCGAGGACGAGGATTGGGTGCGCCGCTCGCAGGCGCAGTTCGGGCCGCTGCGCTGCGGCGAGCGGCTCTGGATCGTGCCGAGCTGGCATACGCCGCCCGAGCCCCCGGCGCTCGCCGTCCGGCTCGACCCGGGGCTGGCCTTCGGAACGGGAAGTCATCCGAGCACGCGGCTCGTCTTGAATTCCCTCGAAGCCAGGATCAAAGGAGGCGAGCGGGTTCTCGACTACGGTTGCGGCTCGGGGATCCTCGCCATCGCCGCCGCGAAGCTGGGCGCCGCCGTGCTCTCAGGGGTCGACATCGATCCGCAGTCGCTCGAGGTCGCGCGCGCGAACGCGCGCGCGAACGGCGTCGAACTGGCGACCTCGCTGCCCGGAGATCTTCCGCCCGATGCCTACGACCTCGTGCTCGCCAACATCCTTGCCGGACCGCTGGTCGAGCTCGCGCCCGAGCTCGCGGCGCGCGCACGCGCGGGCGGCCGGATTCTTCTCTCGGGGATCCTGGATTCGCAGGCCCCCGAAGTGAGCGACGCCTATCGACCGGCGTTCGACATGGAGATCGCCGCGCGCGAAGACACCTGGGTCCTGCTGGAGGGGATTCGGCGATGAGCCTCACCACCCGATGCCCGAACTGCGGCACGGCATTCCGCGTGCAGCCGGCGCAGCTCTCGGCGCGCGGCGGCAAGGTGCGCTGCGGCCGCTGCGCCAACGTGTTCGACGGCGTCGCGGCGCTCGTCCAGGAAGGCTCCGCCACCAGCGAAAGCGCGGCGCCGCTGCCCGAGGCCGAGCCCTCGCCGCAGCTCGGGCTGTTCGAGTCGGCGAAAAAACTTCCGCCCCTTCCGGCCACCGGCGCTGCCGCGAACGAGGACGCTGCGGTCCTGCAGTTCCTCGATGAGCCCGCCCGGCCGAGGCGGCTCGCCTGGGGCTTTGCAACGCTGCTCGCGCTCGTTGTGCTCGCCGCGCAGGCGGCACTGTACTTCCGCGCCTACCTGGTCGCGCTCGTGCCCGACAGCCGGCCTTATCTGGTGAGCGCCTGCGCCTACCTCGGCTGCGAAATGCGCCTGCCGCGCGACATCAAGCTGATCCAGATCGAATCTTCGGAGCTCAAGCAGTACCCCTCGGGCAACGGCGTGGTGCAGCTCGACGCGGCGTTCCGCAACACCTCGACCCTCACGCAGGAATTTCCGGTGCTGATGCTGACCCTCACCGATGCAGCCGACGAAATCCTCGCGCGCCGCGCAATTGCCCCGCAGCAGTACCTGCAGCCTGCGGACCCGAAGGTCATCCGCTCAGGGGTGCCCGGGGCCTCGGTCGTCAATGTCCGGCTTTTCTTCGACAACAGCCAGCTGCGCGCCATCGGTTATCGGATCGCGCTCGTCTATCCGCCCGCATGAACATTCTCGTCACCGGCTCGATGGCCTACGACACCATCATGGTGTTTCCGGACCGGTTCCGGAACCACCTGCTCGCCGATCAGCTGCACATCCTGAACGTATGCTTCCTCACGCCGGAGATGCGGCGCGAGTACGGCGGCACCGCCGGCAACATCGCCTACAACCTGACGCTCCTCGGCGAAGCGCCGCTCCTCATGGCCACCGTTGGCGAGGACTTCGAGCCGTACCTCGCGCGCCTCGCCGGGCTCGGCATCGACGCGAAGCTGCTCAAGCGCATCCCCGGGCAGTTCACCGCGCAGGCCTTCATCACCACCGACATGGACGATAACCAGATCACGGCTTTCCATCCGGGCGCGATGAACCATTCGCACGAGAACCGTATCGGCCCCGAGCTTGGCGCGGGACTCGCGATCATCGGGCCCGACGGCAAGGACGGCATGCTCGAGCACTCGCGCCAGTGCGCCGCGCAGGGCATTCCGTTTCTCTTCGATCCCGGGCAGGGCCTGCCGATGTTCTCGGGCGACGAGCTGCTCGAGATGGTGCGCCTTGCGAGCTACCTCGCGGTCAACGACTACGAGGGCAAGATGCTGGCGGAGAAAACCGGGAGGCCGCTCGAGTCGCTCGCGGGCGAGCTCAAGGCGCTCATCGTCACGCTCGGCGCGCTCGGCTCGCAGGTTTACGCCGGCGGCAAGTGCCTGGAGATTCCGCTCGTCAAGGCGGAGGCCGAAGTCGATCCGACGGGCTGCGGCGATGCCTACCGCGCCGGGCTCCTCTACGGCATCGCGCGCGGCTGGGATTGGGAGAAGACCGGCCGGCTCGCCTCGCTCATGGGCGCGATCAAGATCGCGAGCCGCGGCCCGCAGAATCACCGCCCGTCCCGCGCCGAGATCGGGGAGCGGTTCAAAAAGGCGTTTGGATCCCCGCTCTGGTAAGTCCTAGAGCGCGGTGCGAATCTTCGCCGCGTACTCCTCCAACTTCTCCCGCGGAGGATTTTTCACCGGCCAGGTGAGCTCCATTCCGTCGCCCGCGTGGCGTGGCAGCACATGCACGTGATAGTGAAAGACTGTCTGGCCCGCGGCCTTGCCGTTGGCCTGGTAGACCGACAGCCCTTCGGGCTCGAACGCCTTTTTCAGCGCTTTTGAAATCTTGAGCACGGCGCGGCCGACCGCTTCGGCCTGCGGCGTTTCGAGCTCGAAAACATTGCTCGCGTGCTTCTTGACCGCGACCAGCACGTGGCCCGGGTTCACGTGCCCCAGGTCCATGAAGGCGAGCGTGTGCTCGTCCTCGTAGACGCGCGTCGAGGGAATCTGCCCCGCCACGAGCTTGCAGAAGATGCAGTCGGGAGAAGATGCGGTCATCGGCCTTCCTTGATCGGTTGGTAGCCGCGTGAGGGTACCTGCGCGAGCCAGCGGTCTTCAAGCCGCATCGCGGTGAGGGGACCGCCCCAGACGCAGCCCGTGTCGAGGCCCGCCACCCGGTCGGTCAGCTGCAGCCCGGCCGAGGACCAATGCCCGAAGACGATCTGCCGCTCCGATTCCCGCCTCGTCCGGTACCACGGCAAAAAACCGGGCGGCGCTTCCTTTCCGGTCTCCTTGAACTCCATGACGCCCTCCGCCGAGCAAAACCGCATGCGCGTCATCGCGTTGACGACGACTCGCAGCCTGTCCCAGCCGGTGAGCGAATCCTCCCAGCGCTCGGGCTTGCTGCCGTACATGTTCTGCAGGAAATCGCGATAGTTCGGCGCTCGCAGGGCGGCCTCGACTTCTTTTCCCAGCGCGATCGCCTTGGCGATGTCCCAGCCGGGCAGCAGCCCGGCATGCACCATGACCCAGTCGCCCTCGGCATGGATCAGCGGACGCGTGCGCAGCCAATCGGCCAGCGCTTTTGCATCCGGCGCGCCAAGGATGTCGGTGAACGTATCGTCCTTGCGCTTTCGCTCGAAGCCTTCGTGCTGGGTGATCAGGTGAAGGTCGTGATTGCCCAGGACAGTGAGCGCCTTGTCCCCGAGCGATCTTACGAAGCGGAGCACCTCGAGCGACTTCGGGCCACGGTTGACGAGATCGCCCACGAACCAGAGCCGGTCGTGGTCGGCATTGAAGCCGATGCGCGCGAGCAGCGCTTGCAGCTCGTCGTAGCAGCCCTGCACGTCGCCGATCGCATAGGTCGCCATCGGCGCTTCGCCCTCTAAGCCGCCTTGACCGCTTCCCGGTAGCGGCGCTCGAGCGCCTCATAGAGGCGCGCGGGCAGAGCATCGGAGGCCGCATCGAGCGTCTTGAGGATCTCCTCCATGTGCGCATTGTCCTCGACGCCCTTCCACATCTTTACGTACTCGCCCGTCTTGTAGCCATTGTCCTGGCGGAAATGGTTGAGGATGTTCTTCGAGACGTACGAGGTGTAGAGGCTTTCGCCATCGAGCCCGCAGCCTTGGAAGAGCGAGACGACAAGCGGCAAGTGAACGCGCCGCACCGCCGAGAGCGCGGCGAGTAGTTCGAGCTGCTCCCTCATCTCCATGAGCCCGGGCACGTAGCTCTTGCCGTCGAAGGTGAATTCCGGCGCCGCGCTCCACTCGGCCGCGATCATGCGCGCGGCGGCTTCCTGGTCGTTGCGGGCGCGCACGAGGTAGTCCGACATGAGGAAGTGCCAGATGTCGATGAGCTCGATGCGCAGCTGCGCCATGTCGGGCGTCTGCTTCTTCCACCACTTCCAGCCGTAGTGCTCGAGCGCTTCGGCCGCCTCGACGAAAGCGGCGCGCAAGAACGCGAAGCCGGCGACATGCCACTGCGGGTCGATTTTCTCGTTCATGCCGACCTGCAGCTTCAGCATGCTGCGCAGGACGGCGAGGGAGGGCGCGTTCATGACGCGCCGATGATAGCGCGGGCGCTCTAGAAACTGGCGTCGAGCCTGCGATACTGGATCGCTTCGGCGATGTGGGCGGCGCGAATCGCCGCCTCGCCCGCCAGGTCGGCGATGGTGCGCGCGACGCGCAGCACGCGGTGGTAGGCGCGGGCCGACAGCAGCAGCCGGGCGAGCGCATGGCGCAGCAGCTGGTCGCCCTCCTTGTCGGTGGCGCACAGCCGGTCGATCTCGCGCGTGCCGAGAAGCGCGTTCGCCATCCCTTGGCGCGCCTGCTGGCGCCGGTGCGCCTCGCGCACGCGCGCCTGGATCGCCTCGCTCGACTCGGTCGCTCCCGGGGTCATCAGGTCGGCCTCGCGCGGCGCCGGCACTTCGAGCTTGATGTCGATCCGGTCGGCGAGCGGTCCCGAGACGCGGCCGCGATAGCGCGCGATGCGCTCGGGCGTGCAGCGGCAGCGCCCGGCGGGCGAGCCGCAGTGGCCGCAGGGGCAGGGATTCATCGCAGCGACGAGCTGAAAGCGCGCCGGGAACTGCGCCTGGCGCGCGGCGCGCGAGATCGACACGCGCCCCGACTCGATCGGCTCGCGCAGCGCTTCGAGCACGTCGCGGTCGAACTCGGGTAGCTCGTCCAGGAAAAGCACGCCCCGGTGCGCGAGCGAGATCTCGCCCGGCCGGGGCAGGTTGCCGCCGCCCACCATCGCCGCGCCCGAAGCGCTGTGATGCGGCGCGCGATAGGGCCGCTCGCCCCAGCTCTTCGCCTCGAACCCATTCGCCGAAACCGAGTGGATCGCGGCGACTTCGAGCGACTCGCCCTCGCTCATCGGCGGCAGGATGCCCGGGAAACGCGCGGCGAGCATCGACTTGCCGGTGCCGGGGGGCCCGATCATGAGCACGCTGTGTCCGCCGGCGGCCGCGACTTCGAGCGCACGCTTGGCCTGCGGCTGGCCTTTCACCTCCGAGAAGTCCGGATAGCTGCGGCTCGCCGCGAGCGCGGGCGCATCGAAGCGCGGCAGCGGCGTATCGCCGGAGAGGTGCGCCACCACCTCGAGCAAGGTACGCGCCGGCAGGATGTGGGCGCCTTCGGCGAGCGCTGCCTGCGGCGCATTCGCTTCGGGCAGCACGAACGCTCGCCGCGCCTCGCGCACGCGTAATGCCATGGCGAGCGCGCCGCGCACCGGCCGCAGGTCGCCGGTGAGCGAGAGCTCGCCCGCGAATTCGTGCGCGGCGAGCGCCTCGTTCGAAATCTGCCCGCTCGCGGCGAGGATGCCGAGCGCGATCGGCAGGTCGAAGCGCCCGGAATCCTTGGGCAGGTCTGCCGGCGCGAGGTTGACCGTGATGCGGCGCGCCGGAAATTCGAAGCGGGTGTGGTTGAGCGCCGCGCGCACGCGGTCTTTCGCCTCGCGCACCTCCGCGTCGGGCAGCCCTACGATCGTGAACGCGGGCAGGCCCGGGCCGAGGTGCACTTCCACCGCCACCTCGGGCGCATCGATGCCTGCGAGCGCGCGGCTCGCCACGGTTGCCAGCGACATGAGACCTCCACGTCCGTATCAACGCAGAGCGCGCGGGTCGGGTTTACCGGGCGTTTTTTTCCAGCTCGGCGAGACGCGCTTCCAGGGCGGCGAGCTTGCGCTGCGCCTCCCCGAGGAGCGCCTTCTGAACCTCGAGCTCCTCGCGCGTGGCGAGGTCGAAGCGCGCGAAGAATGCGCTCGCGAGCGCGTGCAGATTTTTCTCGATGTCGCGGGCGGGCGAGGCGCGCAGCAGCTCGGTGACGCGCCGTTTGAACTCTTCCAAGGTGTCGCGCTCGTTCATCGTCAGGCGAGCGTACCCGTGCACTCCGTTCGGGCGCAATGCCCCTTCACGGTGCGCCCGCGTCCTCTCTCCTGCTCCGGGTTCCGCTAAGTGGTTGTTTAGAAAAACAAGTGGAAGTGGCATATGTCGTGCTAACTAGACAGGTCCAAGCACATTCCAGGGAGATCGAAGCCATGCACAAATCACTCCTCACCGTCGCGGTCGCCTCGGCGCTCGCGCTACCCAACTTGGCCGCCGCACAGGAGAAGAAGGACGAGGCGAAGCCCTCCTCGCCCCACAGCTTCACCGGGAACCTGGGCCTTGTCAGCAGCTACCGGTTCCGGGGGATCGATCAAACCTTCGGCAAGCCCGCGATCCAGGGCGGCGTGGACTACAGCCACGCGAGCGGGCTTTACGCCGGCAACTGGAATTCCAACGTCAGCGAAGGCGCGGGCTTTCCGGCCGGCAACCTCGAAATGGATTTCTACGGCGGCTGGAAGAAAGCCTGGGGCGACTGGGGCCTCGATGTGGGCGCGATCTACTACTACTACCCGGGCACCGACGCCAACGCGGCCAACGGCACGCAGTTCGTCAATCCGCGCAACGGTCAGACGCATACGGGCCGGGTCAGCAACACCGAGCTTTATCTCGGCGGCTCCTGGAAGTGGATCTCGCTCAAGTACTCGCACGCCATCAGCGACTATTTCTCGCTCCCCGACACCAAGGGCTCGCATTACTGGGACCTCTCGGCGAACTATGACCTGGGCGGCGGCTGGGGCCTGGTCGGCCACGTGGGCAATTTCAAGCTGAAGGGCTGGAGCACGGGCACCGACGCAACGAACGGCAACTACACCGACTGGAAGATCGGCGTGACGAAGGACATCTCCGGCTGGGTCTTCGGTGCTTCCTATATCGACACCACTGCGAAGGGCAGCTGCAACCTCGCCAACCCCGGCTTCTACTGCTTCGCCAACCAGCTGCCGGCCGGGGCGGGGAGCAAGTTCAAGGACGCCGGCCGCGGGATCGTCGTCCTCTCGATCAGCAAAACCTTCTAGCCCGGGGACCGACATGAAACTAATCACGGCCATCATCAAGCCGTTCAAGCTCGACGAAGTGCGCGAGGCGCTCTCGGGCATCGGCGTGCAGGGCATCACGGTGACCGAGGTGAAAGGCTTCGGCCGCCAGAAGGGGCACACCGAGCTCTATCGCGGTGCCGAGTACGTCGTCGATTTCCTGCCGAAGGTGAAGGTGGAAGCGGCGATCAAGACCGAGCTGCTCGAGCGCGCGCTCGAGGCGATCGAGAAGGCCGCCAACACCGGCAAGATCGGCGATGGAAAGATCTTCGTCTTCGACCTCGAGAAGGTCGTGCGCATCCGCACCGGCGAAACCGACGCCGCGGCGATCTAGGGAGAACCACCGATGAAAAAGCTCGTTGCACCTTTCGCCACCCTTGCCCTGCTCGCCGTCGCGGGAAGCGCGCTCGCCCAGGGCACCCCGGCGCCAGCGCCGAACAAGGGCGACATCGCCTGGATGCTGACCTCGACCGCGCTCGTGCTGATGATGAGCGTGCCCGCGCTCGCGCTTTTTTACGGCGGCATGGTGCGCTCGAAGAACATGCTCTCGGTGCTGATGCAGGTCTTCGTCGTGTTCTCCCTCGTGACGGTGCTCTGGTGCGTGTACGGCTACAGCCTCGCCTTCACCGAAGGCAACGCGTTCATCGGCGGCTTTGACCGGCTGTTCCTGAAAGGAACCTTCGACGCCGCCAAGGGCGAGTTCGCGATGGGCGCCACTTTCTCCAAGGGGGTGGTGATTCCCGAGCTCGTCTTCGTCGCCTTCCAGGCCACGTTCGCCGCGATCACCTGCTGCCTCATCCTCGGCGCTTTCGCCGAGCGCGCCAAATTCACGGCCGTGCTCGCCTTCATCGTGCTGTGGTTCACCTTCAGCTATGCGCCGATCGCCCACATGGTCTGGTTCTGGATGGGTCCCGACGCCTACACCGACGCGAAGCTGATCGAAGAGCTCACCAAGAAGGCCGGCCTCATCTGGCAATGGGGCGCGCTCGACTTCGCGGGCGGCACCGTGGTGCACATCAACGCCGGCGTGGCCGGCCTCGTCGGCGCCTACGTGATCGGCAAGCGCATCGGCTACGGCAGGGAGGCGATGCCGGCGCACAACCTGCCGATGACCATGATCGGCGCGGCGCTGCTCTGGACCGGCTGGTTCGGCTTCAACGCGGGCTCCGCGCTGGAAGCGAACGGCATCGCGGCGCTCGCCTTCATCAACACCTTCCTCGCGACCGCCTGCGCGGTGCTGTCCTGGACGCTCGGCGAGGCGCTCTTCAAGGGCAAGCCGACGATGCTGGGCGCCGCTTCCGGCGCGGTCGCCGGGCTGGTGGCGATCACCCCGGCGGCGGGCAACGTCGGCATCCCGGGTGCGTTCGTGATCGGCTTCGCCGCCGGCCTGGTTTGCCTGTGGGGTGTGAGTGGCCTGAAAAAGCTGCTGCGGGTCGACGACACGCTCGACGTCTTCGGCGTGCACGCAGTCGGCGGCATCCTCGGAGCGCTGCTTACCGGTATCTTCAACTCGCCCGCGCTCGGCGGGCCGAGCTTTCCCGTGGACTGGGTGACGGCGACGGCCACCGCCGCCAAGGACTACGACATCTGGGCCCAGTTCCTCATCCAGTGCAAAGGCGTGGCGCTCACCGTGGTCTGGTCGGCCGTGGTCGCCTTCGTCGCCTACAAGCTGGTGGATCTCACGATCGGCCTGCGCGTCAACGAGGAAGACGAGCGCGAAGGCCTGGACGTGACCTCGCACGGCGAGGCCGCATACCGCATGTAATTTCGCCTTGCGTATCAAAAGGGCGCCCCGGGCGCCCTTTTTTTATCCCGCGATCTTGCCGAGAAGCTCGAGCAGGACCCGGCGCTCGGCGGCGTTGAGGCGCGCCGCGATGCGACGCTCGTGCGCGGCGATATCGCGCACCGCGCGCGTGAGCAGCGTCCGCCCGGCGCGCGTCAGCCACAGGCCGTTGGTGCGGCGGTCGGTGCCGCGCCGGCGCTCGATCAGCGCGCGCTCCTCCAGCTCGTCGAGCACGCCGACCATCGTCGAGCGGTCGCGCCGAACGGCTTCGGCAAGCCGGCTCTGCGTCACGCCCGGGTTGGCGTCGATGTAGATGAGCAGGCCGACGCGCCCGGGCGAGAGGCCGTGCACGCTCTCGGCGAAGTCGCGAAACACCGCCTGCTGCGCGAGCCGCAGCCGGTAGCCGAGCAATTGCGGCAGCGCGCCCTGCCTGAGTTTTTGTTTGTTGTCCAAACAATTTGACCGTCGAACAGCCCGGCCGCTACGATCCTAGGCCAAGAACAAGACACGCGCAACGCAAAGCCACGAATGAACGCAGTCGAGCATTTGCTCGGCGCAGCCGCGCTCGAGCGCCACGGCACGCGCGTCGCCCTCGTCTGCCGGGGCGAATCGCTGACCTACCGCGAGCTCGCCGCGCGCGTCGCGCGCTCCGCCAACGCGCTGCGTGCGCTCGGCGTGGAGCCGGGCGATCGCGTGCTCGTGCTCATGCGCGACTCGCTCGAGTTCGCCGCGACGTGGCTCGGCGTGCTGCACGCGGGCGCGGTCGCGGTCGCGCTCAACACCCGCCTCTCGGAAGCCGAGTACGCGCACATTCGCGCCGACAGCGGCGCGCGCCTTGCGATCGTCGAGGACTTTTTCTGCGACAACAACCCTCAGCACGCCTTGCGCTATGCGCGCGAGGGCGGCCTTGCGGTGACGGGCGAGGCAGCGCGGCGCTACCCGGGCGCGCTTTCCTGGCGCGAGGCCTGCGAACGCGCGGAGCCTCAGGCGGCGCCGGTGGCGATGGACGCCGACGATCCGGCGTTCTGGCTTTATTCCTCGGGCACCACCGGGCGCGCCAAGGGGATCATGCACGCGCATCGCGCCATCCTCACGGCGGGTCAGGCCCAGCGCGAGGTGATCGGCCTCGCGGCGGGGGAGCGCACGCTCACGACATCCAAGCTTTTTTTCGCCTACGCGCTCGAGCACAGCCTGCTCGGGCCGCTCGCCATCGGGGCGACGGCGCTCCTCGATCCGGAGTGGCCCGAAGCCGAGACGGTGCTCGCGCGCGTCGCCGCAGAGCGGCCGGTCGCCTTCTTCAGCGTGCCGACCTTCTACCGACGCCTGCTCGCGCTCGGCGCACCGCGCCTGGCGCCGTTCCGGCACGTGCGCCGCTTTGTCGCCGCCGGCGAGCGGCTGCCCGCGCCGGTGCTCAAGGCCTGGCGCGCCGCGACCGGCGGCGAAATCCTCTCGCTCTACGGCATGTCGGAGACCTTCTGCGCCTGCATCGTCACCCCGCCGGGCACCTCCGACGGCGCGCGCACCGGCAAGCCGCTCAGCGGCGTCGAGACCCGGCTCGCCAGCGCGGAAGGCCGCGACGTGGAGGGCAGCGAGCCGGGCGTTCTCTGGCTCCGGCATCCGGCGCTCGCGCTCGGCTACGCGAACCTGCCGGAGCGCACCGCCGCGCAGTTTCGCGATGGCTGGTTCTGCAGCCAGGATTTCTTCGTGCGCGACCGCGACGGCTACTTCTCCCACCAGGGGCGCTCCGACGAGCTGGTGAAGATCGCCGGGCAGTGGGTGCAGCCGGCAGAACTGGAGGAGGCGATCGCCGCCGAGCCGCTCGTCGCGGAGTCGGCCTGCGTCCCGGTCCTGGACAGCGAGCGCTTCGAGCGCCTCGCGCTCTTCATCGCCCCGCGCGGCGATCCGGCGGCCGCCGTCGCCGCGGCGACGCGCGCCTGCGCGCAGAAGCTGCCGCCGCACAAGCGCCCCAAATGGGTCGTGCCGGTGGCCGAGCTGCCGCGCACGCCCACCGGCAAGGTGCAGCGCTTCAAGCTGCGCGAGCAGCTGGAAGAGCAGATCCGCGGGAAAAGCTAGGCTTCGACCGAAATCAGCCGGGCGAGGAACTGCGGGTCGGCGCGCAGCCGCTCGGAAGGCCCGTCGTAGACGATGCGGCCGCGATCGAGCACCGCCGTGCGCTCGGAGAATTCGAGCGCGACGCGGCTATTCTGCTCCACGAGCACGATCGAGAGGCCGCCCTCGGCGCGCAGGCGCGCGAGCACTCTTGCGAGCGCCTGCACGATCACCGGGGCGAGCCCCTCGGTCGGCTCGTCCATGAGCAGCACCGAGGGGTTGGTCATGAGCGCGCGCGCGACCGCGAGCATCTGCTGCTCTCCTCCCGAGAGCTGCGTGCCGGGGTTGCCCAGGCGCGAGCGCAGGTTGGGGAAGAGCTCGAACACGCGCGCTGCGGTCCAGTGCCCGGGGCGCGCGCAGATCTCCAGGTTTTCCCGCACCGAAAGCGAAGGAAAGATCTCGCGCTCCTGCGGCACATAGCCCAGGCCCCGCAGCGCGCGCCGGTGCGCGGGCGTGCGCTCGATCGGCCGCCCGTGCAGCCAGATGCGGCCCGCGTGCAGCGTGGTGTGGCCCATGACCGTCTCGAAAAGCGTCGTCTTGCCCACGCCGTTGCGGCCGATGATCGAAAGGCTCTCGCCCTCGCCAAGCGCGAGGTTCACGCCCTCCAGCACGTGCGTCTCGCCGTACCCGGCGCCCACGCCTTCCAGCTTGAGCGCCTCAGCCATGGGCTGCGGTGCCCAGGTAGACAGCGCGCACATCGGCGTTTTTGGCGATCTCCGCCGGCGTGCCCTCGGCGAAGACCGCGCCCGCCACGAGCACCGTGATGCGCTGGGCGAAGCGGAACACGAGGTCCATGTCGTGCTCGATGATGAGCACGGCGATCTCGCGCGGCAGCGTGGCGATCGCATCGAGCAGGATGTGGCTCTCCGCGCTCGGAATTCCCGCGGCCGGCTCATCGAGGAGCAGCACGCGCGGCTCCAGGCCGAGCGCGATCGCGATCTCGACGAGGCGCTGGCGCCCGTAGGGCAGCTCGGCGATGCGCCGCCCGGCGTCGGCTTCCAGGTGCAGCAGCTCGATCAGGCGCGAGGCGTCCTCGATCACGTCGGCGCGCCGGCCCGCGGGCTTCAGAAGCCCGCCCCCGACGCCGAGCCGCTCGGCGACCGCGATGCACACGTTGTCAAGGACCGAGAGGCCGCGGAAAAGCTGGTTGATCTGGAAGGTGCGCGCGATGCCGCGCTTGACGCGCCTGGCCTGCGCCAGCCGGGTGACGTCCTCGCCGCCGAGCAGCACCTGTCCGCCCGAGGGCCGCTCCAGACCGGTCAGCAGATTCACGAATGTCGTCTTGCCGGCGCCGTTCGGGCCGATGAGCGCATGGCGCGCACCTGGAGCGAGCCGAAAATCGATCGAGCGCGCGACTTCCAGCGCGCCGAAGCTCTTGCAAAGGCCGCGGGTCTCGAGCGCGAGCGTCATGCGGGCCTCTTGCCCGAGCGTTTGCGCCAAAAATGCTCGGCGAGGCCGAGGATGCCATTGGGCACATAGAGCGCGACCGCGACGAGCGTCACGCCGATGCCGAGCTGCCAGGTCGTGGGATAGGCCTTGGCAAGGAGGTGCTCGAGCACCATGTAGGCGATCGCACCGATGATCGCGCCGTAGAGCCGGCCGTAGCCGCCGAGGATCAGGATGATGAGAACGCCCGCGGCGCGCTCCAGCCCCAACACCGCCAGGTTCACGTAGCCGGTCGTCTGCGCGAAGAGCCCGCCCGCGAGCCCGGCGAGCGCGGCCGAAACCGTATAGACGACGATCAGGCGCGCGCGCACCGGCGCCCCGACGGCGTGCATGCGGCGCACGTTCTCGCGGATGCCGGTCAGGCTCTGGCCGAAGGACGAGTACACGAGCGTGCGCACCAGCGCGAAGGCGAGCAGCAGAAGGGCGAGCGAATAAAGGTATTGCGAGCGGAAATAGAGCACGTCGAACGAAAAGAGCCCGAGGATCTTCTGGAACGAGAGCCCGGGCATGCCGTCGAAGCCGCCCGTCCATGCGGCGCCCATGTTTGCCGCCTGCTCAAGCAGCGCCATGGTGCAAAGCGTGAGCATGAGCAGCGTAAGGCCGTGCGTGCGGAGCAGCACAAAGCCGCTCGCCAGGCCGATCGCCCCGGCGACGAGGGCCGCCGCGGCGAGCCCGGACAGCGGCTCGTTCCAATTGAACTGCTGCGCGAGGATGCCGACGGTGTAGGCGCCGGCCCCGAAAAACGCGGCATGACCGAGCGTGACGATGCCCGCGTAGCCGAGAACGAGATCGAGCGAGAGCGCGAAGAGGATCGTGACCACGACCTGAGTGGAGAACGCCAGGTAGTTCGGAAACACGAAGAAAACCGCGATGCCGGCGAGCCAGGGCAGCGCTTCCCACCACTGCAGGCGATGGCGCCGGGCGAATTCGTGGGCCGCTTTCACGGGCCCCTCCGGCCAAAGAGGCCCTGCGGCCGCCACAGCAGCAGCGCCAATGTCAGCGCGTAGATGAAAATCGTGCCGCCCTTCGGGAAGTAGATCTTCAGGACGAAGTCGAGCGTGCCGATGAGAAGCGCGGCGACGAACACGCCCGTCACGCGGCCGAGCCCCCCGACCGCGACCACGATCAGGAAGTAAACGAGATAGCGCAGCGGGTAGTTCGGGTCGAGGCCGAGGATTTCCGCGCCCAGGCCGCCGCCCAGCGCCGCGAGCCCGCTGCCGACGGCGAAGGTGACGGTGAAGAGCCGGTTCACGTCGACACCGAGCGAGCTCACCATGCGGCGGTTGTCCACCGCGGCGCGGATGCGCGCGCCAAAGCGCGTGCGCTCAAAGCCGAGCCAGAGCCCGATCACGAGGACGACGCCCACGACGATGAGCACGAGGCTGTAGGTGCGGTACTGGAGGAAGCCGAGGTCGGTCTGGCCGCGCAGCCATGCAGGCAGGGGGACGACCTGGGTCTCGGGCCCGACCACCAGCGTCACCGCGGCGGTCATCACGAACGCCAGCCCGATGGTGAAGAGCACCTGGGTGAGCTCGGCCGCCCGGTAAAGGCGCGCATAGAGCAGCCGCTCGAGTACGACCGAGAGCGCGGCGACCGCGACGAAGGCGAGTGCGAGCGCGGCGACGAACCCCAGGCCCCAGTGCTTCATCGCGAGCACGATGACGTAGCCGCCCAGCATCGCGAAGCCGCCGTGCGCGAGGTTGATGAAGCCCATGAGGCCCATCGTCACCGAGAGCCCGACCGACACGATGAAAAGCACCATGCCGGCGGCGCAGCCGCCGAGGACGATGCTCAGGAAATCCATAAAAAAAACCGCCGCCGGTCAGGTCGAGGGCGGCGGCGTCTTGTCGCGATGAGACGCGGAACTCGCTACTTGCACTTCCCTTCCTTGAGCTCCTTGCACATGTCCTTCACCGCGTTGATGGTGCCGATGTTCTTCTGCACGAGCCGTCCGCCCGACTTCACCAGCTCGCTCAGGTACTCGTTCATCACGATGTCTCGCGTGTTGGGATCGATCATAATGGGGCCTTGCGGGCTGTTGAACTTCCAGCCCTTCAGCGACGCCATCGCGCCGTCGGCGTCGATCTTGCCCTTCTGCGTCACCACGATGTGCGCGATGGCCGCCATGCCGTCGTAGCCCTGCACCCCCATGAAGTCGGGCGAGGAGTCGGCGCCGTACTCCTTCTTCCAGGCCGCGACGAAGCGCTTGTTGAGCGGGTTGTCGAGGTCGGCGTTGTAGTGGTGGATGGTGATGAGGCCGACCGCGTCGTCGCCCATGCCCTGCAGCTTGTAGTCCGGCGTGAGGTCGCCCGGCCCGATCAGCTTGATGCCGGCCTGGCGCATGCCGAGCGCGGCGTAGGTCTTCATGACCGCCACCGCGTGATCGCCCGAGGGCACGAAGACATAGAACACATCGGGCTTCTTGTCCTTGGCGCGCTGGAAGAAGGGCGTGAAATCCGGCACCTGGCCCGGGCCGCCCATCGGAATCTCGTCGATCACCTTGCCGCCCGCCTTCTCGAACGCGAGCTTGAACGCCTGCAGGCTGTCCTTGCCCGGAGGAAAGTCGGTGTAGCCGATCACCGCGGTCTTCGCCTTCAGGCTCTTCACCGCCGCCTCGCCCATCGCGTAGCCCGAGTGCCACATCGAGAACGACACGCGCGAGATCATCGGCGAGAGATTGGTGATCCACGCGGTGCCCGCATTCATCACCACCATCGGCTTCTTCGCCTCGGTGACCAGGGGCGCGGAGGCGATCGCGTCCGGCGAATAGACGAAGCCGGCGAGGATATCCACCTTCTCCTGCGTGATCAGCTCCTGCACCGCGGTCTTCGCATCGGCGCCGCTCGGGCTTTTCGAGTCGCGCTTGATGAGTTCCACCTTGTAGGGGCCGAAGGCATTCGGATTGAGCTTGAGATACGTCTGCATGCCGCGGTCGACCTGCTGGCCGAACTCCGCGCCGACCCCCGAGTACGGCAGCACGACGCCGACCTTGACGGTCTGCGCGGCCACGCCGGTCGCCGCGGCGGCGAGCGAAAGCGCGGCGAGAACATGGGCGAATCTGGCTTTCATCCTCCCCTCCTGTAGGTGGCGATTACCGTCCGACCAATCCTAGCACTAGAATTCCGCTTCTTCCAGGAAAGGACTCCAGGTGTCGCACGTCATCTCGTTGTGGAGCCCGCCCGCGCTCGCGGTGCAGGGATCGAAGGACCTGTTTCCGGTGCGGCGCATCTTCTGCGTCGGCCGCAATTACGTCGAGCACCAGAAGGAAATGGGCGGCGACGGGCGCGAGACGCCGTTCTTTTTCATCAAGTCCGAATTCGCGCTCGTGCCGGGCGGCGGCGAAGTGCACTACCCCGCCAAGACCGCGAACTTCCACTATGAAACCGAGATGGTGGTCGCGCTCGCGAAAGGCGGCCGCCGCATCGACGCAAAAAAGGCGAACGAGCACATCTTCGGCTACGGCGTGGGCTTCGACATGACGCGCCGCGACCTGCAGCAGCACGGCAAGGACCACGGCCGGCCGTGGGATTTCGGCAAGAACTTCGACGAGTCGGCGCCCTGCAGCGCGCTCGCGCCCGCGGCGAAAATCGGCCATCCGGCGAAAGGCCCGATCTGGCTCAAGGTGAACGGCAAGGAGCGCCAGCGGGCGGATCTCGCCGACATGATCTGGTCGGTGCCCGAGCAGATCGCGTTTCTTTCCGAGTACTACACGCTCGAACCCGGTGACATCATCTACTCGGGAACGCCGGCGGGCGTCGGCCCGGTCAAGCCCGGCGACGACCTGCACGCCGGGATCGACGGCGTGGGCGAGCTCAAAGTGAAGATGGTGGCCGCGCTGTAGTACGCGGCTTCCGCGCTCCATGAAGCTCTACACCTACTTTCGCAGCTCGGCCGCGTTCCGCGTGCGGATCGCGCTGAACCTCAAAGGCCTCGCCTACGATCCCGCGTTCGTGCATCTCGCCAAGGGCGAGCACCGCAAGCCCGACTATGCGACGGTCAACCCGCAGGCGCTCGTGCCCGCGCTCGAGGACGCGGGACGGCTGCTCAACCAGTCGCTCGCCATCATCGAGTACCTGGACGAATCGCGGCCGTTTCCGCCGCTGCTGCCGAAGGAGGCATTCGCGCGCGCCCGCGTGCGCTCGCTTTCGCTTCTGGTCGCCTGCGAGATCCACCCGCTCAATAACCTGAGGGTGCTGCAGCACCTGAAGCGCGCCCTCGGGCAGAGCGAGGAGCAGGTCAACGCCTGGTACCGGCACTGGATCGCCGACGGCCTGGCGAAGCTCGAGACCGCGCTCGCCGATCCCGCGACGGGTCGCTTCTCGCACGGCGACACGCCCGGCATGGCCGACTGCTGCCTCGTGCCGCAGGTCTTCAACGCCCAGCGCTACCAGTGCGACACTACGGCCTACCCGACGATCATGCGCATCCACGCCGAATGCATGAAGCTCGAAGCCTTCGATCGCGCGCAGCCCGGAAAGCAGCCTGATGCCGA
Source organism: Burkholderiales bacterium (assembly GCA_036262835.1). Classification (GTDB taxonomy): domain Bacteria; phylum Pseudomonadota; class Gammaproteobacteria; order Burkholderiales; family SG8-39; genus RBG-16-66-20. The sequence goes on from DATAID010000003.1 coordinate 23,433, forward strand.
ATAGGAAGAACATCGTTCCCTATCGGCGCCCGGCGCCGGGAACGCAGCCGGATTACCTTTTTCCGCCTTATGCATCGACCGTGAAGCGCGCGCCGACGAAGCCGCTCGTCGTGCTGCCGCAGACGCTCACCGAGACGACCGGACCGGTGTTCGGCCGCGACGAAGTGAAACCGGGCGATGCCGACCTCACGCGCCAGCACCGCGGCGATCCGATCGGCGAGCGCATCATCATAAGCGGACGGGTGGTCGACGAAAACGGCCAGCCGGTTGCCGGGACGCTCGTCGAAGTCTGGCAGGCGAATTCGGCCGGCCGCTATCCGCATCGCGTCGACCAGCACGACGCGCCGATGGACCCCAACTTCACCGGCTGCGGCCGCGCGCTCACCGACAAGCAGGGCCGCTACCGCTTCGTCACCATCAAGCCGGGGGAGTATCCCTGGCGCAACCATTACAACGCGTGGCGCCCGGCGCACATCCATTTCTCGCTCTTCGGTCCCGCGTTCGCGACGCGCCTGGTCACCCAGATGTACTTCCCGGGCGATCCGCTGCTCGAGCGCGACCCCATGTACAACTGCATCCCCGACGAAAAAGCGCGGCGGCGGCTGATTTCCGCCTTCGACTGGCAGACCACGATTCCCGAGATCGCGCTCGGCTACCGGTTCGACATCGTGCTGCGCGGACGCAAGCAAACGCCCTTCGAGAAGCGCCGATGAGCCTGCACGCCACCACCTCGCAGACCGTTGGCCCGTACCTCCACATCGGCATGACCTGGCTCGTGACCGAGAACCTCGTACGCGCCGGCGTGCCGGGCGAGCGCGTCACGATCGAGGGGCGCGTGCTCGACGGCGACGGCAAGCCGGTGAACGATGCGTCGGTCGAGATCTGGCAGGCGGACGCCAAGGGTCGGTACGGCGCCAAGGGCTTCCGCGGCTTCGGCCGCTCCAACACCGACATGAAGGGCCGCTTTCGCTTCAAGACGATCAAGCCGGGGCGCGTCCCCGGGCCGCGCGGAAAGGTGCAGGCGCCGCACATCGCCGTCAACATCTTCATGCGCGGGCAGCTGAAGCAGCTTGTGACGCGCATCTACTTTCCCGGCGACCCGTCCAACGACGCCGATCCCGTCCTTTCCCTCGTGCCCGCCCGTCGACGCCCCACCCTGATCGCAAAAAAAACAAAAAAGACCCTGCAATGGAACATCGTGCTGCAGGGCAAGGACGAGACGGTCTTCTTCGAGCTCTAGCCGTGGACAAGGCACCGCAGGTCAGGCTGCACAGCACCTCGCACTACTTCCTCGAGGGGCTGAACGAGATCGGCATCGATTACGTGTTCGGCAACCTCGGCACCGATCATGCGCCGCTGATCGAAGAGATGGCGCGCTGGAAGAAGCAGGGCCTGAAGCACCCGCCGACCATCCTCTGCCCGCACGAGAACGTCGCGGTCCATATGGCGCTCGGCTACACGCAGGTCACCGGCCGCGGCCAGGCGATCCTCGCGCACGTGGACGCGGGCACCGCGAACTCCTCGATGGCGCTGCACAACCTGAGCCGCGCGCGCGTGCCGACGCTCCTCATGGCCGGTCGCGCGCCCTTCACGATGCGAGGCGAGCTCTCCGGCGCGCGCGACACCCACGTGCACTTCATCCAGGAGCCGTTCGACCAGGCGGCGCTGGTGCGGCCCTACGTCAAGTGGGAGTACACGCTCTACGCCGGCGTGGTGGCGAAGGAAGTGCTGCGCCGGGCGCACTCCGTCATGCACAGCGACCCGATGGGTCCGGTGTACCTCACGCTGCCGCGCGAAGTGCTCGCGCAGAGCTGGGATGAGAGCGCCGTCAAAAGCTTTCCCGACGCCCGCTACGGCGCGGTGCGCGCGCGCGGCCTCGACGCCGCGACGATCGGCGAGATGGCGACGCGCCTCCTCGCCGCCCGCCATCCGATCCTCATCACGCGCTACGGCGGGCGCAACCCCGCGTTTGCCGCGGTGGTCGATGAATTGGCGCGCTTCGCCGGGATCCGCGTCTACGAGTCGGGCGCGCTCAATCTCAACATCTCGTCCGAATCGCCCTGCTTTTGCGGCATCTCGGCCGCGGCGGCGCTACCGAAGACCGACGTCGGCATGCTCGTGGACGTCGACGTGCCCTGGATCCCGGCCGAAACGAAGGAGAACGCCGCCACTTTCTGGATCCAGATCGACGTCGACGCGATCAAGGACAGGATGCCGATGTGGGGCTTCCCGACGAACCTGCGCGTGCAGGCCGACAGCACGATCGTCCTGGGTCAACTATTGGAGGCGCTTCGCTCGAAGGCCGAGGCGAAATTCCTGAACGAGGCAAAAAACCGCCTGGATGAGATCCGCTCGGAGCGCGAGACGCGCGCCGCGAGCCTCGCCAAGCTCGCCGCCGAGCGGGGCAAGCCGGGCGCGATCGGCGTGAACTACCTCTGCGCCGAACTCGGCCGGGCGATTCCGGCAGACGCGATCGTCTTCAACGAGGGCATTCGCAACACGCCGACGCTCTTCAACCAGCTAAAGCGCACGAAGCCGGGCTCGATTTTCGGCCTGCCCGGCGGCGCGCTCGGCTTTTCGGGCGCAGGCGCGCTCGGCGCCAAGCTCGCGCGGCGCGAGGCGCTTGCCGTGCAGATCTGCGGCGACGGCTCGTTCTATCAGGGCACGCCCGAAACCGTGTACGCCGTCGCCAAGCACTACGACTTGCCAATTCTGACGGTCGTGATCGACAACGGCGGCTGGTCGGCGGTGAAGGAAGCGACGCTGCGCATGTATCCGCAGGGCGAGGCGCACGCGGCGGGTGAATACGAAGCGCGCCTTGCGCCCGAGATCGATTTCGCCAAGATTGTCGAGTCGGCCGGCGGCTACGGCGCCAAGGTGAGCGACCCGGACGAGGTGCCCGATGCGATCCGGCGCTGCCTCGACGAAGTCCGCCGCGGCCGCTCCGCGCTCCTGCACGCCTGTGTGACCCCGCTCTAGGAATCGATCATGGCTTCGCCTTCCGACGAGCGCATCTTCACTTCCGAGGTCTTTTTCGACCGAAAGAGCGACCAGGGCGGACGCCCCGACCTCGGCAAGCTGAAGGAGCCCGCGCGAGACATTCCCGTGTATCGCGCTTGCGACGTGCTCGTGGTCGGCGGTGGGCCCTCCGGCACGGCGGCGGCGGTCGCGGCGGCGCGGCTAGGCGCCGACGTGATCCTGCTCGAGCGCTACAACCACCTGGGCGGGCTCTCGACCGGGGGACTCGTCATCTGGATCGACCGGATGACCGATTGGACCGGGCAGCTCGTCATCCGCGGCTTCGCGGAGGAGATCATGGCGCGGCTGCCGAAGGACGCCGTCGCGGGACCCGAGCGACGCGAATGGGGCTCGCGCGAGCCCGCGCGCGCGGAGTACTGGGCCCAGCGCACCTCGGCGTACCACGGAGTGGTGACCTGGGCGCCGACTGTCGATCCGGAGCGTCTCAAGCTCGCCTCGCAGGAGATGGTGCTCGAGGCGAAAGGGCGCCTCGTCTATCACTGCTGGGCGGCGCTGCCGCTCATGGAAGAAGGCAAGGTGCGCGGCGCGGTCTTCGAGAGCAAGGCCGGCCGCCAGGCGGTACGCGCGAAGGTGGTGGTCGATGCCACGGGCGACGGCGATCTCTTCGCGCGCGCGGGCGCGGCGTTCGAGTCCGACATCGACCAGGAGGACATCCACCATTGCATGAATACGCCGTGGCTCTTCGGCGGCGTCGACATGGAGCGCTGGCTCGAGTTCAGGGGCGGGCAACCCGAGGCGTATGCCGCCTTCATGGCGCGCGGCCGCGAGGCCATGCGGCTCTTCGACAAGCCGTTCGTTTCCTGGCGCAACGACGTCGCGCTCTTCATGGGGCCGCGGCAGTCGGGCTTTTCCGCCCTGGACATGGATGAGCAGACCGAGGTCGAAATCCGCTCGCACCGCCTGATGGCGCGGCATCTCGACTTCTACCGTGCCCAAGCGCCGGGGTTCGAAAACGCCTTCCTGCTGCAAAGCGCGCCGCAGCTCGGCGTGCGCCACGCGCGCCGCCTGCGCGGCGTGGCGAGGATCGAGCGCGCGCAATGGCCGCTTGGGCGCACGTTCGCCGACGAGGTCGCGGTAAGCCCGAGCGTCTCGCCCAAATTTCCCAACATCTCGGTGCCCTACGGCAGCCTCGTACCGGCGGCGCTCGACGGCCTGCTCGCCTGCGGCAGGCACATCTCGTGCGATCCCAACTCGCACAGCTTCATGCGCGAGATCCCGCAATGCTGGCTGACCGGCCATGCCGCCGGCGCGGCGGCCGCGATCGCCGCCAATCGCGGCCTCGAGCCGCGCTCGGTCGATATCGCCGAGCTGCAGGCGGCGCTCATCCGCCAGGGCGCGTTCGTCAGGCCGGCTGAATCACGCGCGGCAGCGGCGGGAGCATAAAATCCGCTTTTCCCGCTTCTCTTAAGACACCCCATGGCAAATCTTCCTTCCCGCGCCGACCACGTCGGCAGCTTCCTCCGCCCGAAATACCTGCTCGAGGCTCGCGAAAAGAAAGCCAAAGGCGAAATGTCCGCCGCCGAGCTGCGCAAGGTCGAGGACAAGGCGATCGCCGAAATCGTCAAATTCCAGGAAGACGTCGGCCTGCAGGCGATCACCGACGGCGAATTCCGCCGCACCTACTTCCACATCGACTTCCTCGAGCAGATCGGCGGCGTGAAGACCGACATTCCCGTGATGGTGAAGCGGCCCGACGGCACCGAGGAACTCGCCCCGCCCGTGATGCGCGTCGTGGGCAAGGTGAAGCACGTGAAGGACATCCAGCTCGCCGATTTTCAGTACCTCAAGTCGCAGACGAAGCGCACGCCCAAGGTCTGCATTCCCTCGCCCACCATGCTCCACTTTCGCGGCGGACGCGCCGGCATCAGCAAGGAGCACTATCCGGAGCTCGAGCCCGAGTTCTACGAGGACGTCGCGAAGGCCTACGGCGACGAGCTCCAGTCGCTCGCCAAGGCCGGCCTTACCTACGTGCAAATGGACGACACGAACCTCGCCTACCTGTGCGACGACAAGATGCGCGCGGCGGCGAAGGCGCGCGGCGACGACCCGAACGAGCTGCCGCACCGCTACGCCAAGTTCATCAACCGTGTGGTAGCCAGAAAGCCCGCGGGAATGACGCTCGCCGTGCACCTGTGCCGCGGCAATTTCCAGAGCACCTGGGCGGCGCAAGGCGGCTACGAGCCGGTGGCGGAGGCGCTCCTTTCCGAGATGAACGTGGATGCCTACTTCCTCGAATACGACGACGCGCGCTCGGGCGATTTCAAACCGCTGCGCTTCCTGCCCAAGGGCAAAACCGTGGTGCTGGGCCTGGTGACGACGAAGCTGGGCGAGCTCGAAAAGAAAGACGACCTGAAGCGCCGCATCGACGAGGCGGCGAAATATGCGCCGCTCGACCAGCTCGCGCTCTCGCCGCAGTGCGGCTTTTCCAGCACCGTGCACGGCAACAAGATCGCCGTCGAGGCGCAGCGCGCAAAGCTGCGCCTGGTGATCGAGACGGCGCAGGAAGTCTGGGGCTGAGCACTCTGCAAGACATTTTCCGGGACGCGGCCTGTGCGGCCGCACTCTCGGATGACAAGCTCCTTGCCGCCATGGCGTGCTTCGAGGCCGCCCTCGCGCACGCCTGCGCCGAAGCCGGCCTCGCCCCGGCGGAGGCCGCGAAGACGATCGCCGATGTTTCCGCTCGCGCCGAGTTCGACGCCGCGGCGCTCGCGCGCGCGGCGCGAACGGCGGGCGCTCTCACCATTCCCTTCGTCAAGCGCCTGACCGAGCAAGTCGCGGCAGTGTCGCCCGAGGCGGCCCGTTATGTGCATCTGGGCGCCACCAGCCAGGACGTGATCGACACGGGGCTCGTGCTCTGCCTTCTGCCGGCAAGCGCGCGCGTGCTTGCGCTCTCCAGGCGCCTCGGCGATGCCGCGGCCGCGCTTGCGAAGCGCCACGCGCGCACGCCGATGGCGGCGCGCACCCTGCTTCAGCCGGCGGTGCCGGTGACCTTCGGATGGAAAGCGGCGGTCTGGCTTTCGATGATCGCGCGCTCGCACGCGCGCTTTGCCGCGCTCGCGCGCGAGGCCTGCGTGCTGCAGTTCGGCGGCGCGGGCGGGACGCTATCGGCCTACGGCGACAAGGGCGAGGCGGTCGCGCAAGCGCTCGCCGCCGGGCTCTCGCTCAAGCGCTCGCCGATCCCGTGGCATAGCGCGCGCGACGGCTTCGCGCGCCTCGGGGCCGAGGCGGCGATTCTCGCCGGCGCTGCGGCGAAAATCGCGCGCGACGTCTCGCTTCTCATGCAGCCGGAGGTGGCCGAGGTGAGCGAGCCTTCCGGCGAGGGGCGCGGCGGCTCCTCCGCCATGCCTCACAAGCGCAATCCGGTGGCAAGCCTTGCGGCGCTCGAGGCCGCGCAGCGTACGCCAGCGCTCGCGGCCACGCTCCTCGGGGAGCTCGCGCCGGAGCACGAGCGCGGACTCGGGCAGTGGCAGAGCCAGTGGCTGACCTTGCGCGAGCTCCTGGCTAGCGCCGCCGGCGCGCTCGACGCCATGGGGGAGGCGCTCGAGGGCCTGGTGGTGGACGCGAAGGCGATGCGCGCGAACCTCGAGCGCTCGGGCGGGCTCGTTTATTCCGAAAGCGTTTCGATCGCGCTTTCGGCGAAGCTTGGCAAATCCGCCGCGCACGCCTTGACCGAAAAGCTCTCGGCGACCGCCGTACGCGACGGAAAACGGCTCAAGGACGTGGTCCGGCAAGCACACCCGGAGCTCGACGTCGATTCGCTTTTTGATCCCGAGCGCTGCCTGGGCGACTCGCAGGCCATGATCGAGCGAACGCTCGCCGACTGGCTCAGCGCGCGCGAAAAAGCGCTTTGAGCTCCTCGCCGATTTCCACACCCTTCAAAGGCGTGCCAGGCCCCGCTACGTAGCGGCCCCAGACGCGCGTCTCGGAGCCTCGCGCGAGGAGCGTGCCGTCCTTGCGCACCACCTCATGGCGGATGACGAACGACTTCCCGCCCCAACGCACGATTTTCGAGCGCACCTCGGCGCGATCTTCCTGCTCCGCGGGCGCCTTGAACTCGCAGTCGGCGGCGACGAGCGGCATGGCGAGATGCTCGGCGCGCATGCGCTTGGCTGGATACCCGACCGAGGCGAAGAAGGCCCAGGTCGCCGCGTCGAACCAGCGGAAATAGGTCGGGTAGAAGATGATGCCGGCCGGGTCGCAGTCGCCCCAGTGCAGCTGCACGGGGAACTTTCCTTCGATCGACTGAAACTCGTGTTCCGGCACGCCGGCGCATAATATCCGAGCATGGCCGAACCGAGCCAATGGGCATTCCCGGCTGCGCTGCAGCCCAATCCGTCCGAAACGCGCTTCGATCTGCAGGCGGCCTTCGACGCCGTCGTGATGCTGCGCGCCGAGGTGCCCGAGGACGCGTACACCGCGCAGATCCTCGGCACCGAGCGCGTCGGCAACGGCGTCGTCATCCGCGAGGATGGCCTCGTCCTCACGATCGGCTACCTGGTCGCCGAGGCGCAGAGCCTCTGGCTGACGACAAACCGCGGCGTGGCCGTGCCCGCGCACGCGCTCGCCTACGACCAGGCCACCGGCTTCGGCCTGGTGCTGCCGCTTTCGCCCCTCGGCGTGCGGCCGCTCGAGCGCGGCTCGGCGGCGAGCGCCGCCACTGGCAGCGGCGTCTTCGTGATCGGCCACGGCGGCCGGGTGCACTCGCTCAAGGCCAAGGTTCTCGCCAAGCGGGAATTCGCCGGGTACTGGGAGTACGTGCTCGATGAGGCGCTTTTCACCGCGCCGGCGCATCCGCAGTGGGGCGGCGCGGCGCTCGTCGGCGAGGACGGCAAGCTGCTCGCCATCGGCTCGCTGCTCGTGCAGGAAGTGCTCGCCGGCAAGACGGTCGATGGCAACATGTTCGTGCCGATCGACCTGCTCGAGCCGATTCTCACGGACATGACCACGCTCGGGCGGCCCGGGCGCGCGGCGCGGCCATGGCTCGGCCTCTACGCGACCGAGCTCGAAGGCCATCTCGTCGTCGGCGGCCTCGCCCCGGGCGGTCCCGCCGAGCAGGCCGGCATGCGGCTCGGCGATGTGCTCGCGGAAGTCGCGAGCGAGCGGGTCGCGGGACTCGCGAATTTTTTCCGCAAGGTCTGGAGCCTGGGGCCCGCCGGAACGACGATCCCGCTCACCATTTCGCGCCAGGGCGCGCTCTCGCGCCTCGAGCTCAAGTCCGCCGATCGCAACGATTTCCTGAAAAAGCCGCGCTTGCACTAGATGCGCGCCCGCCTGCTGGCAGCCGCGGCGGCTGCGCTTTGCATCGCTCCCGCCGGTGCAGTGCCGGAAGGCGCCGCCTCGGTCACGGCCGCGGCCGTGTGCGACTTCCGCGCCGTGGGCGCGCTTCATCCCGACAAGGGCCTGCGGAACAAGGATACGCTCGCCGCGAAGCTCTGCAGCCCGCGCATCCTGCCCCACGATTATGCGATCGCACGCGGCGCGATCGATCTCGATCCGGAGGGCTATTCGGGATATTTCTTCGTCAACGCGCGTACGCGCCACATCGACGAGCAGCTGGAGAGAGCGGCGAAGGACGGCGCGCGGCAGGTCGTGGTGCTCGGCGCCGGATTCGACAGTCGCGCTTACCGCTTTCACAGGCGTTATCCGAAGCTGCGCTTCTTCGAGGTCGATTTTCCGGCGACGAGCAGCGCCAAGCAGGCTGCGGTGAAGCGAGTTCTCGGCAGGCTGCCCGCGCACGTGCGCTACGTGCCGATCGACTTCGACAAGCAGACGCTCGAGACGGCGCTGCCGGCCGCGAGCTACGACCCCAGGCAAAGGTCTTTCTTCATCATCGAGGGCGTCCTCATGTACGTGAACGAGGCGGGCAACCGGGCGACGCTCGATTTCATCGGCAAGCACTCGCCCGCAGGCAGCCGGGCCGTCTACGACTATGTGCTGCGCGCGGTGATCGACGGCAAGTTCGACGGCCTTTTCGCCGCGTACCGGACGGCGAAAGCCGTCGCCGGGCTCGGCGAGCCCTTCGTCACCGGCTGGACGCCGTCCGAGGCCGCCGATTTCGCGCGCGCAAGCGGACTCGAGGTAGAGAATGATCTCGACTCCGCCGAGCTGACGCGCCGATACCTGACCAGCTCGAGCGGCAAAGTCGACGGCCGCACCACCAACTGGCAGCGCATCATCGACGCCACGGTGCGCTAGCGTTTGACTGAGAACGCTGAGTTGGGCAGAATCCCACCTAGCGCCGATTTGAAGCTCAGCTTGCGGGCGCTCTACAAATACCGCTAAAGAGACGCGCACGCAAAGAGCGCCCGTTTCTGCGAAAGCTGAGCGGGCGTTTTTGTTTTCCAGGCTTCGATGACCGACCGTATCGCCGATCTGCAGACGCTCATGGCCGAGAGGATTCTCGTGCTGGACGGCGCCATGGGCACCATGATTCAGCGCGCGCGCCTGTCGGAAGAGCAGTTTCGCGGCGAGCGCTTCCGCGGCTGGGGGCGCGAGCTGCGCGGCAACAACGACCTGCTCGTGCTCACGCAGCCCGCTCTCATCCGGCGCCTGCATCTCGACTATCTCGCGGCGGGCGTCGACATCATCGAGACCAACACCTTCAACTCGACCGCGATCTCGCTTGCCGACTACGGCATGGAAGAGCTCGCCTACGAGCTGAACGCCGCGGCGGCGCAACTCGCGCGCGCAAGCGTCGACGAATGGCAGAGGAAAAATCGTTCTCGGCCGCGCTTCGTCGCCGGCGCCATCGGCCCCACGACCAAGACCGCCTCGATTTCGCCGGATGTCAACAATCCGGGCTTTCGCGCCGTCAGCTTCGACCAGCTCGTGGCCGCCTACGGCGACGCGGTGCGCGGGCTCCTCGACGGCGGCGTCGATCTGCTGCTCCTGGAGACGATCTTCGACACGCTGAACGCAAAGGCGGCGCTTTTTGCGATCGAGCAGGAGTTCGAGCGTCGCGGCGCGCGCTCGCCGCTCATCGTCTCCGGCACCATCACCGACGCTTCCGGTCGGACGCTGTCGGGGCAGACCGCGGAAGCCTTCTACAACTCGGTCCGCCATGCGCAGCCGCTCGCGATCGGCCTCAACTGCGCGCTCGGCGCAAAAGAGCTGCGCCAGTACGTGGAAGAGCTCTCGACGGTCGCCGCCACGCCGGTCTCCTGCTACCCGAACGCCGGCCTGCCCAACGCCTTCGGCGAATACGACGACACGCCCGAATCCATGGCAAAGGAGATGGGCGGCTGGGCGCGCGAGGGGTTCCTGAACCTCGTCGGCGGCTGCTGCGGCACGACCCCCGAGCACATTCATGCGATCGCACAATCCGTCGACGGCGTGGCGCCGCGCAAAGCCGCGCCGCGCGCGCCCGCGCTGCGGCTTTCGGGCCTCGAGCCGCTCAACGTCGACGAGCAATCGTTGTTCGTGAACGTCGGCGAGCGCACCAACGTCACCGGCTCGAAGGCCTTCGCCCGGCTGATTCTCGCCGGTAACTACGCGGAGGCGCTCTCGGTCGCGCGCCAGCAGGTCGCCAACGGCGCGCAGGTGATCGACGTCAACATGGACGAGGCGATGCTCGACTCGGAGAAGGCGATGGTGACCTTCCTCAACCTCGCCGCCTCAGAGCCCGACATCGCGCGCGTGCCGGTGATGGTCGACTCCTCCAAGTGGAGCGTGATCGAGGCGGGCCTGAAATGCCTCCAGGGCAAGGGCATCGTCAACTCGATCAGCCTGAAGGAGGGCGAAGAGGAGTTCCTGCGCCAGGCGAAGCTCGTGCGCCACTATGGCGCGGCCGTCGTGGTCATGGCCTTCGACGAGAAGGGCCAGGCCGACACGCTCGAGCGGCGCATCGAGATCAGCCGGCGCTGCTACGACATCCTCACGAAAAAAGCCGGCTTCGCGGCCGAGGACATCATCCTCGATCCGAACATCTTCGCGATCGCGACCGGCCTGGAAGAGCATGCGCGCTATGGCATCGACTTCATCGAGGCCGTGCGCTGGGTCAAAGCCAACCTGCCGGGCGTGAGGACTTCCGGCGGCGTCTCGAACCTCTCGTTCTCCTTCCGCGGCAACGACGCGGTGCGCGAGGCGATGCACACCGCATTCCTTTATCACGCGGTGCAGGCCGGCATGACGATGGGCATCGTCAACGCGGGGCAGCTTGGCGTGTACGAAAAAATCGAGCCGCCGCTCCTCGAGCGGATCGAGGACGTGATCTTCGCGCGCCGCCCCGACGCGACCGAGCGGCTGATCGAGATCGCGGCGAGCGTCAAGGGCTCGGCGAAGTCGGCCAAGGAGGACGACGCCTGGCGCCGCGGCAGCGTGCAGGAGCGCCTCACGCACGCGCTCGTCAACGGCATCGCGACCCACGTGACCGAGGACACCGAGGAGGCGCGCCAGGCCTACGCGCGGCCGATCGAGGTGATCGAGGGACCGCTCATGGACGGCATGAACGTGGTGGGCGACCTCTTCGGCGCGGGCAAGATGTTCCTGCCGCAGGTGGTGAAGTCGGCGCGCGTCATGAAGCAGGCGGTCGCGCACCTCGTGCCCTTCATCGAGGCGGAAAAGGCAAGATCGGGCGAAGCCGGACGCTCCAAGGGCAAGCTCGTCATCGCCACCGTCAAGGGCGACGTGCACGACATCGGCAAGAACATCGTCGCGGTCGTGCTCCAGTGCAACAACTACGAGGTGGTCAACCTCGGCGTGATGGTGCCGGCGAAGACGATCCTCGAGACCGCGCGCAAGGAGAACGCCTCGGCGATCGGCCTGTCGGGCCTGATCACGCCTTCGCTCGAGGAGATGCAGCACGTCGCGCGCGAGATGGAGCGCGAGGGCTTCAAGGTGCCGCTGCTGATCGGCGGGGCGACGACCTCGCGCGCCCATACCGCAGTGAAAATCGCTCCGAACTACTCGGGGCCGGTGGTCTACGTGCCCGATGCGTCGCGTTCGGTCGGCGTGATGACGAGCCTCCTTTCGAAGGAACAGCACGAAGGCTATGTCGCGGGCGTGCGCGCCGACTACGAGCGCATCCGCGCCCAGCATCGCGACAAGAAAGGGCCCGGTCCGCTGCTTTCGATCGCGGATGCGCGGCGGCTCGGCCTGCCGACCGACTGGAAGAGCTATCGTCCGCCCGCGCCGGCCAAGCCCGGCATCACGATCCTGCGCGACTACCCGCTGGAGAGGCTCGTGCCTTACATCGACTGGTCGCCGTTCTTCCAGGCCTGGGAGCTTTCGGGCTCGTTTCCGAAAATCCTCGACGATCCTGTCGTCGGCGAGGCGGCGCGCAAGCTGCACGCCGAGGCGCTCGAGACCCTGGACAAGCTCGTGCGCGAAAAGTGGGTACGCGCGAATGGCGTGCTGGGCCTTTTCCCCAGCGCCCGGGTCGAGGGCGACGACATCGAGATCTACGCCGACGAGAAGCGCGCGCGGCGGCTCATGACCTGGCACAACCTGCGCCAGCAGAACCAGAAGCCCGCGGGCCGGCCGAATCTGTGCCTGGCCGATTTCGTGGCGCCGAAGGAGACCGGGGTCGAGGACTGGATCGGCGCCTTCGCCGTCAGCGCCGGCGGTTTCGACGAGCGCCTGCGGCAGTACGAGGCACAGCACGACGACTACGGCGCAATCATGCTGAAGGTGCTCGCCGACCGGCTTGCCGAAGCGTTCGCCGAGCACCTGCATGAGCGCGTGCGGCGCGAGTACTGGGGCTACGCCGCCGGGGAGCGCCTCGGCAACGCGGACCTGATCGCCGAGGCCTATCGCGGCATTCGCCCGGCGCCGGGCTATCCGGCGTGCCCCGACCACACCGAGAAGCGCGCGCTCTTCGAGCTGCTCGATGCGGCCAGCAACGCGGACATCACTCTCACCGAGTCCTTCGCCATGCTGCCCGTCTCGGCGGTCTCGGGCTTCTATCTCTCGCACCCCGAAGCCAGCTATTTTGCGGTGGGCAAGGTCGGCCGCGATCAGGTTGAGGACTATGCGCGGCGCAAGGCCATGCCGGTGCAAGAAGTGGAACGCTGGCTCGCGCCTTACCTCGCCTACGAGCCGGCCGATATAATCGCCGCCACCGTCAAATAGATAGAATCGGGGAAATCTTCATGGGCAAGGGCGACAAGCGCACGCGCAAGGGCAAGATCTACAAAGGCAGCTACGGCAATCGGCGCCCGCACCGCGCGAAAAAGAAGAAGAAAAGCTAGAACTTGCCGTCCATCAGCACGAAGCAGATTCGTGCTGTCTTGCCGGAGCGATTCGCCCAGGCGTGGTTCGTGCCGCGCTGGACGAGCACGTCGCCCGCCTTCATGAGCGACTCGCCCTTGTCCATCACCGCCCAGATCTCGCCTTCCAGCACGATCGCGTAGTCCACGGTCTCGGTCCGATGCATGCCGGGATGCGCGCTCTCGCGCTTGTCGTGGGTGGCGTCGTGATACATGCCGCCAAAGGTGGCATGAATGCGGCGCCGGCGTTCCTCCGGATCCTTCGGCTCGGGCGGAAAGTCGATGATGCGCAGGATTGTGCCGTGCTTCGGCGGCAGGATGCCCTTGTGCGCTTCGATGTCGTCGGGCGCGCCAATCGGCATCGGCATGCCGACCGTACGCCACAGGTTGACCGACCGGTAGCCGGGCCGCTCGGCAACGGTGTGCACCGCCCGCGCCGGCGCGTCCTCGACGATCCCCGAGCGCCCATCGGCATCGTCGCCGGTCACGATGCGCCGTATGGCGGGGAGGGTTTCGCTCATGACGCGCAATCTTATGACAGACTCGCCCGCAGGGAGGATGCTTGGACCGCCAGACCCGGAGCGAATGGATCGCGATCGCGCGCGCGCTCACGCCCGTCCTCGCTGCCGCCGCACCGCGCATCGAGGAAGCCTCCGAGCTGACCTCGGACGTGCTCGACGCGCTCCACGAGAAACGACTCTTCCGCATGCTCCTGCCGAAGTCGACCGGCGGCGCGGAGCTCGACCTCGGCAGCTTCTTCCAGGTGGCCATGGCGCTCGCCGAAGGCGACGCGAGCACGGCCTGGTGCGTCGTGCAAAACGCGGGCTGCGCCCTGTCGGCGGCCTACCTTGCGCCCGCGCCGGCGCGCGAGATTTTCGGCGGCGCCAGGGACGTGCTCGCCTGGGGCTTTGCCGCGCCCGAGCACTGTCGCGCGACGCCGGTCGAAGGCGGCTGGAAAGTGAGCGGCACCTGGGCCTTTGGCAGCGGCAGCCGGCACGCGACCTGGCTCGGCGGCCATTGCCAGCTCACCGACGCCGGCGGAAAGCCGCAGTCGACCGATGGGCGGCCGATCGAGCGCACCATGCTCTTTCCGCGCTCAAAGGCAACCATCAAGGGCGGCCTCTGGAACGTGATCGGCCTGCGCGGCACGGGAAGCGACAGCTATTCGGTGCAGGACCTCTTCGTGCCGGCGGAGCATTGCATCGTGCCTCGCGCGACCGGCCGCGACCAGCAGGTGCCGGGCGACGGCCCCTCGCCGCCCGAGCCTGAGCGGCGCGAGCAGGGCACGCTCTACCGGTTCACCGGGACCAACGTGTACCAGTGCGGCTTTGCCGGCGTCGCGCTCGGCGTCGCGCGCGCCATGCTGAATTCCTTCATCGCGCTTGCCAGGAAAAAGACCCCTGCGGCCACCAACATGGCGCTGAAAGACGATCACAGCGTGCAAGCCCGCGTCGCCGTTTCAGAGGCGCGCCTGGGTTCGGCGGCGGCGTGGATCGCGCAGACGCTCGACGAGATGTGGCAGGAAGCCGCCGCGTCGGGCCGAATCCGCTTCGAGCAGCGCGTGCGGCTGCGCCTCGCCTCGACCTACGCCATTCAGGAGGCGCGCGCCGTGGCCGAGGATGCGTACGCCGACGCCGGGGCGACCGCCATCTTCCAGAGCCAACCTTTCGAGCGGCGATTGCGCGACATGCACGCCGTGTCGCAGCAGGTCCAGGCGAGCAGCGCGCATTTCCAGACGACGGGGCAGTACTACCTGGGGGAAATCCCGAATACCAGGTTCATCTGACTACTGGGCGGTGATGTTGCCCTCGCGCACGACCTTGCCCCACTTGGCGATTTCGACCTTCACGTAGTCGGCAAACTCCTTCGGCGAGCCGCCGACCAGGTCGTAGGCGAGGCCGGTGAGCTTCTCGCGCACCTCCGGGGCGCGCATCGACTGGTTGACCGCATCGTTCAGCTTCTGCACGACCGCGACAGGCGTGCCCGCCGGCAGGAACACGCCGATCCAGGTGTAATCCTCGATGCCCGGGTAACCCGCCTCGGCGAAGGTCGGGACATCCGGCATCACTTGGACACGGGCCGCGCTCGACACCGCGATCGCGCGCAGCCGCCCCGCCTTCACGTGGGGCAGCGGCGTGGAGATCGCGCCCGCGCCCACCGTCGGCTCGCCGCCGACCACGGCGGCAATGGCGGGTCCGGCGCCGCGGAAATGCACCGCGGGCATGCCGAGCTTGGAGAGCTGGTTGAAAAGATATTCGCCGGTCAGGTGCGGTGTGGTGCCGCTGCCGGGCGAGGCAAACGCCAGCTTCGCGCTCTTCGCGTGCGCGACGAGCTCGGCGAGCGTCTTCACCGGCAGGCTCGGGTGCACGAAGACGAGGTTGGGCTGGCGCGCCGGCACGGCGGTCGGGATGAAATCGCGCTCCGGGTCGTAGCCCGCGTTGGGCGAGAGCGTGGCGTTGACCGCGAACGCGGAGCTCGTCACCAGTACCGTATAGCCATCCGGGGCCGACTTGGCGACGAACGCTGTGCCGATATTGCCGCCGGCGCCGGCGCGGCTTTCGACCACCACCGGCTGGCCGAGAAGCTCTTGGACCTTCTGGCCGGTGATGCGCGCGACGATGTCGGTCGGCCCGCCGGGCGCGAAGGGCGTGATGAAGTGGATGGGCTTGGCGGGCCAGGTCTGAGCCTGCGCGCCGGCAACGAAGAACCCGAGCAGGGCGACTAGCGCGCGCATCATCCTAGGTCTCTTCGCGCCGCCCGACGGGCAGCCCGAGCGCCTTCAGCTTCCGGTAAAGGTGGGTGCGCTCAAGGCCCGAGCGTTCCGCGACCTTCGACATGCTGCCGTTCTCGCGCGCCAGCAGGTATTCAAAGTACAGGCGCTCGAAGGCCTCGCGCGCCTCGCGATAGGGCCGGTCGAGCGCGATCTCGGGTGGGGGCGCGGACTGCGCGTGCGCGGAAAGCACTCGCTCCACGTCCTGCAAGCCGATGTCGTCTTCGAGCGCGCCGAGCGCGAGGTTCTTCACGACGCTTTCCAGCTCGACGATGTTGCCGGGCCAGTCGTAATGGCGCAGCGCGTTCAAGGCCGCCACCGTCAACCGGCGCGGCGGGCAGGCGCGCGACTCGACGAGCAAGGTCAGCATGAGCGCTGCCAGATCGGGCACGTCTTCGGCGAAATCGCGCAGTGCGGGAAGCTTGAGCATCAGCTCCGAGAGCCGCGTGACGAGCTCGGCGTCGTACTCGTGCTTTTCCACGAGACCGCGCGGGTCCAGGCTCGAGAACGACACCACGCGCGCCTTGTGCCGGTCGGCGCGGGCCAGCAGGAATTCGAGCCCCTTCTGCTCGGAGCGCGCCAGGCGCGCAAGATCGCCGATGAAGAGCACGCCGCCGCCGGCGCGCGTGAGCAGCTCGGAGGAGGCCTCCGCCAGCAGCTCGCGGCCCTCGACGAAGGGCGCCCCCGCCGCGGCGAGCAGGCGCGCGAAAAGCTCGGCTCGCATGCCCCGCTCCCCGCGCAGGAGCAGCGGCGCCGAGGCGTTGGCGAGCTGCCCGAGGCGCTTGCGCACCTCGGCGAGCACGGGCGAGCGCCCGAGCGTCCCGAGCGACAGGTCCTTTGGCGAGACCACCTCCTGATTGCGCAGCGCGCGCTTCACCGTGGCGAGCAGGCGCTGCAGCGCAATCGGCTTTTCGAGGTAATCGAGCGCGCCGATGCGCGTCGCCTCGACCGCCGTCTCGATCGTGCCGTGGCCCGACATCATCACCACCGGCATGCCGAGCTGGCCGCTCGCCGCCCATTCCTTGAGGAGCGAGATGCCGTCGGTGTCCGGCATCCAGATGTCGAGCAGCACCAGGTCGGGGCGCGCGCGCTCGCGATGGCGCCGCGCTTCGCCGGCGCTCTCGGCGAGCAGCACCTGATGGCCTTCGTCGGCGAGAATCTCTGAGAGCAGCTCGCGGATGCCGATTTCGTCATCGACGACGAGGATCTGCGCCATGCCTCAGGCGGCCTTCGCCGAGCTGTCGGCCGCCGGCAGCAGGATGCTCACCGAGGCGCCGGCCGCGAGCCGGTTCTCGATGGCGAGCTCGCCGTGATGCTCATCGACGATCTTTTTCACGATCGCGAGTCCGAGTCCGGTGCCGCGGGGCTTGGTCGTGACATAGGGCTCGAAGATTCTAGCCATCATTTCTTCCGGAAAACCGCCGCCGTTGTCCGACACCGCGAGACGCACCTTGTCGCCCGCGCGCTCGGTCGATACCTCGATGCTCGGCCGCTCGCCGGAGGCCTTGCGGTTCTCAAGCGCGTCCTGGGCGTTCTGCACCAGGTTGTGGAGCACCTGGCGGATCTGCGCACTGTCGGCCCAGACCGACGGCAGGTCGGCGGCGAGCCGGCGCGCGATCGGCACGCTCGAATTCTCGTAGAGCGTCAGCACCTCGCCGACGAGCGAGTTGAGATCGAGGGCATGAAAGACCGGGGTTGGCAGGCGCGCATAGTCGCGAAAGTCATCGACCATGTTCTTGAGCGCCGAGACCTGGCTGACGATCGTGCGCGTGCCGCGCGCAAGCGCCTCGGCGTCCTCGGCCGCGAGCTTGCCCGAGAGCTTCATTTCCAGGCGCTCGGCCGAGAGTTGAATCGGCGTGAGCGGGTTCTTGATCTCGTGGGCGAGCCGCCGCGCAACTTCGGCCCAGGCGGTGGCGCGCTGCGCCTGCATGAGCTGCGTGATGTCGTCGAAGACGAGCACGAAGCCGCCGGCGGGGTCCTGCGGCAGCGCGCTGCCGCGCACGAGCAGTGTCTTCCCCGTGCCCTTCAGCTCCAGCTGCAATTGCCAGGCGCGCTCGCCATGCTCGCGCAGCTGCCCGCGCATGTCGGCGGCGAAGGCGTCGATCTCCGCGCCGAGGATCGCGTGCGCCCCGTGGTTGGAGATCGTGAGCAGGAGCTCGCGGTCGAAGACGAGGACGCCGGCCGAAAGGTTGGCGAGGATGTTCTCCAGGCGTGCCTTCGCGCTTTCCAGCGCGGTGCGGTTCGCTTCGACCACGGTGCGCGCTTCGTCCAGCTGGCGCGTCATCGAGTTGAACGACTCGGTGAGCACGCCGAGCTCGTCGCGGCTGGTGACGGGAGCGCGGCGAGAAAAGTCGCCGCGCGCCACCGCCTGCGTGGCCTGCGCCAGGTTGGCGAGCGGCTCCGAGAGCCGGTTGGCGATGATGACGGCGAGCGCGATCGCCACCAGCAGCGCCATGGAGAGCGCCAGGGTCAAGGTGATGATGTAGATGCGCTTCAGGCTTTCGCGCGAGAGCGCGAGCTCGCGATAATCGCGGTAGGCCGCGACCACCGCCTCGGCGCTGCGCCCGAAGTGTTCCGGCACCGACTGGCGCAGCTGCAGAAAGCGCGGCTCCTCGGTGAGCGCGAGGTTCGGCACCAGCACGACGACGCGCAGCGAGAGCGGCTTGCCGGCGACGTCGTCCACGCCGGCGTAGCCGCGTCCGACGCGCGCCTGGCGCATGATGGCCTGCGAGGGCAGCTCGGGCACGAGGCGCGACATGTCCTCGCTCGAGCTCGCGATCACGCGGCCGCCCGCGCTGACCACGACCGCCTCCTGCGCGCCGACCTGGTCGCGCAGGCGGCCGAGCAGCACCACCTGCTGAACCGGGCTGCGATCGGCGAGCTCGAGCGCGACCGCGCGCGCCTTGGTGTGCAGCTCGCCCAGCATCTGGTCCAGGCCGACGCGCCCGAGGTTGATGCCGCCCTCGAGCGCGGCGTCGACCTTCACGTCGAACCAGGACTCGATGCTGCGCGCAAGGAACTGCACCGACACCGTATAGACGAGCGCCCCCGGCACGAGCGCCATCAGGGCAAGCATGAGCAAAAGGCGCACGGTGAGGCGCGAGCCGAAGGCGCGCGCGCGGTACTTGCGCCACAGCGCGGCGATCTGCCAGGCCACGAGCGCCGCGAGCAGCGCCGCCAGCGCGGCGTTCAGGCCGAGCAGGAGCGGATAGTGCCGCGCGAAGAGCGTGGTGTTGCCGCTCGCGGTCGCGAGCAGGAACACCATCACGCCGGCGAGCGCCGCGCCCAGAAAAAGAACGAGCTTCATTTGGCGTCGATCTCCCGGGGCTCGCGCGCCTCGACCGGCGCAGGCGGCGGGGCGGGCGGGCGGTAGCTGAAGCGCTTCCAGGGCGATTCGAGATTCAGCTCTCGGCTGGTGAGCGCGGAGAGCTGGAAGGGCTTCGGCAGCAGGGTGACGTCGAGCCGCATGCGCACGGCCGCGTCGTAGCTGGCGTCGGCGAGCACGGCGCCGCGCTCCAGCACCACCCAGCCGCGCACCCGCTTTAGCACATTGAGCGCCTCGTCGAGCGTGCCGTAGTTCTGCTGCAGCACGCCGGTCGAGAGCCGGTAGTGCCGCGAGAGCGCATTGTAGGAGAGCCGGATCTGCAGGCGCTTGGCGGCGGCCTTTTCGTCGAACCAGTACCAGCGGCGGCGCGTCAGCTCGAACTCGACCAGGAAGTAAAGCGAGACGCCGTTGGCGACCGCCTCGGCGAGGCGCGGGTTGAGCTCGAGAGAAAAATCGGCCGAGAGCGCGAGCCCCTCGTCGGTGCTGGCAAGCTGTGCTTCGGTGACTTCGATTTCGTCGGCGCGCGCCGGCTCCGCGAGCGCGACCGCTGCGCCGCACAGCAGTGCGACCAGGAGCTTCATCAGGCCGGTTTCTCTAGCAGCGCGAAAAAAAAGCCGTCGTGCTCGGGTCCCGGAAGAATCTGCCCCGAGCCTGCGCGAGGCGCGCGCCTCGCGCCGCTCGTGCGCGCGAGGAAGGCGTCGATCACCGCGCCGTTCTCCTCGGTGAAAACCGAGCAGGTGACATACAGCAATTTACCACCCGGGGCGAGCGTGCGCCAAAGCGCGTCGAGGATGCGCGCCTGGCGATCGGCGAAGCGCTCCAGGTCCGCAGCCCGCCGCAGCCACTTCGCGTCCGGATGGCGACGCGCGATTCCGGAGGCCGAGCAGGGCACATCGGCGAGGATGCGATCGAAGGGCTTGCCGTCCCACCAGGCCTCGAGCGCGGCGCAGTCGGCGACGCGCACCTGCGCGGCAAGGCCGAGGCGCGCGAGATTGCGCTCGACGTCCGCGCAGCGCGCCGCATCGATGTCGAGCGCGGTGAGCTCCACGTCGGCGAGCTCGAGGATGTGCGCGGTTTTCCCGCCCGGCGCGGCGCAGGCGTCGAGCACTCGCTGGCCGGCGGCGAGCTCGAGCAGCGGCGCCGCGCGCTGCGCGCCAGCGTCCTGAACCGAGACGGCGCCGTCGGCGAATCCCGGCAGGCGCGCCACCGGCAGCGGCTTCTCGAGCATGAGCGCGTGCGCGCCGAGCGCGCGGGCAGGCGTCCCCTGGGCGGCGAGCGTCGCGAGATAGTCCGGCGCCGAGCCGCGGCGGGCGTTCACCCGCAGCGTCATCGGCGGATGCACGTTGCCGGCCTCGAGTACCGCTTCCCACTCCGCAGGAAAAGCAGCGCGAAGGCGCTCGATCCACCACGCGGGATGCCAATGCCGCGCGACCGGGTCGGCGCCGAGGCGCGCCTCCAGGCTCGCGCGCGAGCGAAGGTAGTTGCGCAGCACCGCATTGACGAAGCCTTTCGCGCGGTGCTGGCTCATGATCACGCAGGCGCGCGCAGCCTGGTCGACCACCGTGTACTCGGCGTAGCGCCCGCCTTCGAGCGCATAGAGCGCGCACCAGAGCAGCGCCGCCACTTGCGGATCGGTAATCTGCGCTCGGCTGGAGAGCGCCTTGACGAGCGCCTGCGAGCGGCCATAGCGGCGCAGCGTCCCGTAGCACAGGTCGACAAGCGCAGCGCGGGCCTCATTCGGCTCCGTCCCGGCACGCTCGATTTCGGCAGAAAGGCTGCGGCCGGCGGCGACGCGCGCGACAATGGTCGCGGCTGCCGCGAGCGACTCAGCGAGGGGCGCCAAGCGAATCGCCTTTTGTCAGCGGCGTGCCGCGCAGGAATTCGGCCGCCGAGAGCCGTTTGCCTCCGGCGCGCTGAAGCTCGCTCACTTGCAGCGAGCCGCTGCCGCAGCCGACCAGGATGCCGCCCTCGCCGGCCTCCAGCACGGTACCCGGCTCGCCTTCGCGGCTGCTGCAGCGAGCTCGCCAGATTTTCAGCGGTTGCCCTCTCAGCAACGTGCGCGCACCCGGCGCGGGCCTGAGCGCCCTCAGCTTCCGCTCGATGTCGGCGCAGCTTGCGGACCAGTCGATCTGCTCTTCCTCCCTGCCGATCTTGCGCGCGTAGGTCGCGCCTTGCTGCGGCTGCGGCTGCGGAGCGGGGCGGGGCTCGGCCGACAGCGCGTCGACGATCGCACGCGCGCCAAGCGCCGCCAGCTTGTCGTGCAGGGACTCGAAATCGTCGTCCGGCTCGATCGGCAGCCGGTGTTGGGACAAAACCGGTCCGGTATCGAGCCCCGTGTCCATCTGCATGATGCTGATTCCGGTTTCCGGATCGCCGGCGAGAAGCGCGCGCTGAATGGGCGCCGCGCCGCGCCAGCGCGGCAGGAGCGAGGCGTGGATGTTGAGCGCGCCGCGGGGGGCGGTTTGCAGCACGCGCTCCGGTAGAAGAAGCCCGTAGGCCGCGACCACGAGCGCCTCCGCGCGCTCGGCGGAGATCCTGTCCAGCGCCTGGGTTGCATTCAGATTCTCAGGCTGGAACACGGGCAGCTGGCGGGCGTTCGCAAGCCGCTTCACCGCGCTCTCGCTCGTGCGCATGCCCCGGCCGGCGGGCCGGTCGGGCTGCGTCAGAACAAGCGAAATCTCATGACCCGCATCGTGCAGTGCGGCGAGGGCCTTGGCCGCAAAGTCCGGTGTGCCGGCGAAAACGAGACGCAGGAAGTTTTTTAAGCGCTCTTGCGAAGTTGCTTGGCGAGGCGCGCGCGGATGCGCTGCTGCTTGAGCTGCGAGAGGCTCTCGATGAATACCTTGCCCTTCAGGTGATCCATCTCGTGCTGGATGCACACCGCGAGCAGCCCTTGCGCCTCGAGCGTGAATGCGTTTCCGTTCTGATCGTAGGCGCGTACCTTCACGCGCTCCGCTCGCTCGAGCGTCTCGTAGATTCCCGGCACCGAGAGGCAACCCTCCTCGATATCGGACACACCGCTCGTCTCCACGATTTCCGGATTGATCAGGACCACGAGCGAATCGCGACGCTCGGAGACGTCGATCACGATCACTTGCTTGTGCACATCGACCTGCGTTGCGGCGAGGCCGATTCCGGGGGCGGCGTACATGGTTTCGGCCATGTCGGCGACGAGCTTTTTCAGCGACTCGTCGAACACGGTGACGGGCGCCGCCACCTTGTGCAGGCGGGCGTCCGGGTAACGCAGGATGTTCAAGAGTGCCATAAATCCGACTTTTGCTTGCAAATTGAACCGATTACGTACATTATCTCAGGCTATGCCTAAGCAGCCGGCGCTTTATGCTACATTTGGGTACGCAAACGGCAAACACAACCGGCCTAGGACGCTAGCCACCGATCGGGGGCCCCATGCTCGACCAATGGCGTAAGTCTATCACAACGCTCGTTTTTGTCCTATTTGGCCTGGCTTCCTTCGGGGGGATTGCGCAGGTCCCGAACACGCCAATTGCCATCAAATCGGACGCCCCGGACCGTTACACGGTGGTCAAGGGCGACACCCTCTGGGGCATCGCCCAGCGTTACACCGACTCGCCCTGGCGCTGGAACGAGTTGTGGGAAGGCAACAAGGATCACATCAAGAATCCGCACCGCATTTACCCGGGAGACGTAATCGTGCTCGACCGGTCGCGCGCTCAGCTCGCGCTCGAAAACGGCGGAACGGGCGGCACCGTGCGCCTGAGCCCGCGGGTGCGCGCCGAATCGACGGCCGCTGCGGCCATCCCGAGCATTCCGCCCGCGATCATCGAGCCTTTCCTCACGCGCCCGCTCATCGTCGAGCCCGACGGCCTCGCCAACGCTCCCACGATAGTGGCCACCGAAGAGTCGCGCGTGATTCTCGAGTCGGGCAACCGCGCCTTCGTGAAGGGCATGGGCAATTCCAAGGAAACGAACTGGTACGTCTACCGCAAGGGCGCGGCGCTGGTCGATCCCGACAGCAATACGACGCTCGGCTATGAGGCGGTCTATCTCGGGACGGCGCGCGTAGCCAAGGCGGGAGACCCTGCCGTCATCCAGCTCACGTCGGTCGCGCAGGAAGTCAGCATCGGCGACAAGCTCGTGCCAGCGGGCCGCGCCGAAGTACCGAGCTACGCGCCTCACGCCCCCGCGAGCGCGGTCCAGGGGCGGGTCATCTCGACCTACGGCACCTCCACGCAGCTCGGCGAAATCGGGCCGCAGACCGTCGTCTCGATCAACCGCGGCAAGGCGCAAGGCCTCGAGATCGGACACGTGCTCGCGCTCTACCGTCCGGGCTCGGCAGTGGCCGCCGGCTCCGCGCGCTATGCGTCCAAGGGCGCAGAGAAGCTCGTGCTGCCCGATGAGCGCCTCGGCCTCGCGTTTGTGTTCCGCGTTTTCGACCGGGTATCCTACGCACTGGTGATGACGATCTCGAAACCCGCCAATCCGCTCGATGTGGTGCAGAACCCCTAGCGGCAAATGAGACCCCACCCTGCATGACGCAGGATTCGGGGCTGGCGAGCTGGCTGCATCTCACGCTCACGCCGGGCCTCGGCGCCGCAACGATCCGCGAGCTGCTCAAGCAGCTCGGTCTCCCCGAAAAAATCCTCGCCGCCCCGCGCCGGGAACTCGCGCGGCTGGTCAGTCCCGCGGCGCTCGCGGCGCTCGACTCCGAGCCGGTCGCCCGCTCGGTGGAGCGCTCCCTCGCCTGGCTTGCGCAGCCGGGCTGCGCGCTCGTCACGCTCGCCGATGCGGCTTACCCGCCGCTTCTGCTCGAAATCGGCGACCCGCCGCCGCTGCTGTATTGCCGGGGGCGTATCGAGCTGCTGGGACGCCCGTCGCTCGCCATCGTCGGCAGCCGCAACGCGAGCGCCCAAGGCAACGCCAACGCTGAGCAGTTCGCGCGCGCCTTCAGCACCGCCGGTCTGACCATCATCTCGGGACTTGCGCAGGGCATCGACGCTGCCGCCCATCGGGGCGGGCTCGCTGGGGAGGGCTCGACCATCGCGGTGCTCGGAACCGGGGTCGACCTCGTCTATCCGAGCGCCCACGCGGCGCTCGCCGAGGAAATTGCCGCGCGGGGGTTGCTTGTCTCGGAATATCCGCTCGGGATGAAAGCGCTCGCGCACCATTTTCCGCGCCGCAACCGGCTGATCAGCGGGCTTGCGCAGGGCTGCCTCGTCATCGAGGCCGCGCTCGCCTCGGGCTCGCTCATCACGGCGCGCGCCGCGGCCGAGCAAGGACGCGAAGTATTCGCCGTGCCCGGCTCGATCCACTCGCCACTTTCCAAGGGCTGCCATGCGCTCATCAAGTCGGGCGCGAAGCTCGCCGAATCGGCGGAGGACGTGCTCTCCGAGCTTGCCTCCTTCCGGCGCTCGGGCTTTGCCTCGACCCGCATCCCGGCAGAGCGCGGCGCCGCGGCGCCCGCGGAGAACGAGCCGCTGCTTGCCTGCATGGGATTCGATCCGGTGGACGTGGATTCGCTTTGCACGCGCGCGGGCATGCCCGCCGAGCGCGTATCGGCCGAGCTGCTGCGCCTGGAGCTCGGCGGCCGCATCACCGCCCTGCCGGGCGGCCTTTATCAACGACTGAGCTGAGAGGAAAAAACATGTACGAAATCCTCGTCTACCTCTTCGAGAACTTCCAGCGCACCGAGATTTCCGACGAAAAGGATCGCGTCGCAAAAAAACTCTCGGCGGCCGGTTTCGACGATTCCGACATCAGCGAGGCGCTCACCTGGATGGCGGGCGTGGTGCGCGGGCCGGCCCGCTCGGTCGCGCCGCTGCCCGCGCTCGGCGCGGCGAGCCGCGCCTACGCGCCGCGCGAGCTCGCCAAGCTCTCCGCCGACTGCCGCGGCCTGCTCGCGCACTTCGAGCATTCCGGCATCCTCAGTCCGCAGATGCGCGAGCACGTGATCGAGCGCGCGCTCGCCGCGACCGGCGATGAGCTGACCCTAGAGCAGCTCAAGCTGATCATCCTGATGGTGCTCTGGAATGAGCGCACGCCGACCAGCCAGCTGATCGCCGAGGATCTCTTTTCCAACTCCGCCTCCCGGCTGCCGTCGTGACGCGCCGATAGCCCTCGCGCGCGCGTACGCGCACGCGCGCGCACGTTAGGGCCGTGCCATCCTGTCCGAGGTTGTAACAGCGCGGGCTTTGCAGGTATCCTCTGCGGCCTTTTCGCAGCCCATGACCAAAAAACTCGTTATCGCCGAGAAACCGTCCGTTGCCGGCGACATTGCGCGCGCGCTCGGCGGCTTCACGCGCAAGGGCGACTACTTCGAGAGCGACGAGTACATCGTCTCCTCCGCCGTCGGCCATCTGCTGGAGCTGGCGCTTCCGGAGACGCACGACGTCAAGAAGGGCAAGTGGTCCTTCGCCAAGCTTCCGGTGATCCCGCCGCATTTCGAGCTCGCGCCGATCGAGAAGAACGAGAACCGGCTGAACGTCCTGCTCAGGCTGCTCAAGCGCAAGGATGTCACCGGCCTCATCAACGCCTGCGACGCGGGGCGCGAGGGCGAGCTCATCTTCCGCTACATCGTCCAGTACGCGAAGACGAAAAAGCCGATCGAGCGCCTGTGGCTGCAGTCGATGACGCAGGGCGCGATCCGCGAAGGCTTCGAGACGCTGCGCAAGGACAAGGACCTCCTTCCCCTCGCCGATGCGGCGAAGAGCCGCTCCGAGGCCGACTGGCTGGTCGGCATCAACGGCACGCGCGCGATGACGGCCTTCAACTCCAAGGAAGGCGGCTTTTACCTGACCACGGTCGGGCGCGTGCAAACGCCCACGCTCGCCATTCTGGTGGAGCGCGAGGAGAAAATCCGCGCCTTTCAGCCGCGCGACTACTGGGAAGTGCACGCTCGCTTCGGTGCCAAAGCCGGGGAATACGCCGGCCGCTGGTTCGATCCGGCGTTCAAGAAGGACGACGACACGGAGCGCAAGCCCGAGCGCCTTTGGGAAAAGAAGCGGGCCGAGGCGCTCGCCGCGGCCTGCTCGGGCAGGCCCGGGGTGGCGACCGAGGAAACCAAGCCCTCGACCCAGTCCTCGCCGCTGCTCTATGACCTTACCAGCCTGCAGCGCGAGGCCAACGGCCGCTTCGGCTTTTCGGCGCGCGGCACGCTGGCGCTCGCCCAGGCGCTGTACGAGAAGCACAAGGTGCTGACCTATCCGCGAACCGACTCGCGCGCCCTGCCCGAGGACTACCTCGGCACGGTCAAGAAAACGCTGGAGATGCTGGGGCAGTCGCGCGAGTTTGCGCCCTTCGCCAAGCAGGTGCTGAAGAGCGGCTGGGTGAAGCCGAACAAGCGCATCTTCGACAACGCCAAGATCTCTGATCACTTCGCCATTATTCCTACGCTGCAGGCGCCGAAGCACCTGAGCGAGCCGGAGGCGAAGCTCTATGACCTCGTGGTGCGGCGCTTCCTCGCGGTGTTCTTTCCCTCGGCCGAATTCCTGCAGACCACGCGCATCACCAAGGTCGGCGAAGCGCAATTCCGTACCGATGGCCGCGTGCTGCAGAACCCCGGCTGGCTCGCCGTCTACGGAAGGGCCGAGGGGGGCGAGGACCAGAACCTCCCGGCCATCACGCAGGGCGAAAAGGTCAGCACGCTGGAGGCGAAGGCCGAGCCGAACCAGACGCGGCCGCCGCCGCGCTACTCGGAGGCGACGCTGCTCTCGGCGATGGAAGGTGCCGGCAAGCTGGTAGAGGACGACGAGCTGCGCGAGGCGATGGGCGCGAAGGGCCTGGGCACGCCTGCGACCCGTGCGGCCACCATCGAGGGCCTGATCCGCGAGGAATACATCCATCGCAACGGCCGTGAGCTGGTGCCCACGCCGAAGGCGTTCTCGCTCATGTTCGCGCTGCACATGCTCGGCATCGTCGAGCTCGCCTCGCCCGAGCTGACCGGCGAATGGGAGTACAAGCTGCGCCTGATGGAGCAGGGCAGGCTCACGCGCGAGGCCTTCATGAGCGAGATCTCGGCGCTGGTGAAAAACACCGTGAACATCATCAAGCACGGCGAGATTCCGGACGTGGTCTACGCCACCGTGTCGGCAGCGTGCCCCAAATGCGGCGGCGTCGTGCAGGAAAACTACCGGAAATTCCAGTGCCAGAAGTGCGACTTCGCCATCTGGAAGGTGACCGCCGGGCGCGAATGGTCGCCCGAGGAAATCGCCGAGCTGATCGCGAAGCGCGTGATCGGGCCGCTGACGGGCTTTCGCAGCCGCATGGGCAAGCCGTTCAGCGCGGTGATGCGCCTGTCGGACGAATTCAAGGTCGAGTTCGACTTCGGCCAGGCCGGCGAGGATGAGCCGGCCCCGGACTTCAGCGGCCAGACGCCGCTCGGCGAGTGCCCCAAGTGCGCGGCGCGCGTATTCGAGCACGGCATGGCCTACACCTGCGAAAAAGCCCTGGGCGCGGGCAAGACCTGCGACTTCCGCTCGGGCCGCATGATCCTCCAGCAGCCGATCGAGCGCGCGCAGATGGAAAAACTGCTCGCGACCGGGCGCACCGACCTCCTGACCGGCTTCGTCTCGAAGAAGAATCGCAAGTTCAAGGCGTTCCTCGTGAAGCAGCCGACCGGCAAGATCGGCTTCGAGTTCCAGCCCCGCGCGGAGAAAGCGCCGGCCAAGGACGGGGCCGGCAAGCCGGCTTCAAAGGACAAGCCGGCCGAGGAAAAAGCTAGACGTCGAGGTTCCGAACGCCGAGCGCGTTCGACTCGATAAAGACGCGGCGCGGCTCGACCTCGTCGCCCATCAGCTTGGTGAAGATCTCGTCGGCGGCGATGCCGTCGTCGATCTGCACCTTGAGCAGGCGCCTCGTCCCGGGATCCATGGTGGTTTCCCAGAGCTGCGAGGGGTTCATCTCCCCGAGGCCCTTGTAGCGCTGCAGGCTCATCGACTTCTGCACCTCGGCGAGCAGCCACTTCATCGCCTCGGAAAAATCCTTCACCGGCTGCTTCTTCTCGCCGCGCTGCACGTAGGCGCCCACGCCCACCAGGCCGCGCAGCATCTCCGCGGTCTGGCGGATCTGCGCGTAGTCGCCCGAATGCACGAACTCCGAGTCGATCGTGGTGACGCGCACGTTGCCGTGGCGGTCGTGCTCGATGCGGATCTGGTAGCGCTCGGTCTTGGAGTCGAACTGCGCGCTCACACGCACGCCGCTGCCGCCCAGCGCCGCCGCGAGCGCATCGGCCGAGCCCTGCGCCGATTCGCGCCGGCCGAGGTCGATCTGCACACCGCGCAGGATCGCGCCCAGCACGTCGCGGTCGATCCAGCGCGAAACACGCTCGATCACCGCTTCGGTGAGGAGATAGGACTTGGCCAGCTCGGCGAGCGTGTCGCCCGAAATCGGCTCACGGCGCGCGGCGGGATGCAGGGCCGCGTCCACGAGCGCCTGGCGCAGCATGAACTCGTTCAGCTCGTACTCGTCCTTGAGATAGCGCTCGTCCTTGGACAGCTTCGCCTTGTAGAGCGGCGGCTGGGCAATGTAGATGTGGCCGCGCTCGACCAGCTCCGGCATCTGGCGATAGAAAAAGGTCAGCAGCAGCGTGCGGATGTGCGAGCCATCCACGTCCGCGTCGGTCATGATGATGATGCGGTGATAGCGCAGCTTGTCGGCGTTGTACTCCTCCTTGCCGATGCCGCAGCCGAGCGCCGTGATCAGCGTCGCGATCTCCGCGGAGGCGAGCAGCTTGTCGAAGCGCGCCTTCTCGACATTCAGGATCTTGCCTTTGAGCGGCAGGATCGCCTGGAACTTGCGGTCGCGCCCCTGCTTGGCCGAGCCGCCTGCCGAGTCGCCCTCCACGAGGTAGAGCTCGCACTGCGCCGGATCCTTCTCCTGGCAGTCGGCGAGCTTGCCGGGCAGTCCGAGGCCGTCCAGCACGCCCTTGCGCCGGGTCATCTCCCGCGCCTTGCGCGCCGCCTCGCGCGCCGCGGCCGCCTCGACGATCTTGGCGGTGATGGTGCGCGCGTCCACAGGCCGCTCGTCCAGGTACTGGCGCAACTTCTCGGCGACAACCTCCTCCACCGCCGGCCGCACCTCGGAGGACACGAGCTTCTCCTTGGTCTGCGACGAGAACTTCGGCTCCGGCACCTTGACCGAGAGCACGCAGGCGAGGCCCTCGCGCATATCGTCGCCGGTCGTCTCGATCTTCGCCTTCTTCGCGATCTCGTGTTCCTCGATGTACTTGTTGAGAACCCGGGTCATCGCCGCGCGCAGGCCGGTGAGGTGCGTGCCGCCGTCCTTCTGCGGGATGTTGTTGGTGAAGCAAAGGACGTTCTCCTGATAGGAGTCGTTCCATTGCATCGCCACGTCGACCGAGATGCCGTCCTTCTCGCCCGAACCGTGGAAGGCGTTGGGATGGAGCACGTTCTTGGAGCGGTTGATGTATTCGACGAAGCCCTTGACCCCGCCGCCGAAGGCGAAGTTTTCCTCTTTTCCCGCGCGCTGGTCGACGAGCAGGATCTTCACGCCGTTGTTCAGGAACGAGAGCTCGCGCAACCGCCGCGCCAGGATGTCGTAGTGGTAGTCGACCGTGCCGAATGTCCCCCGCGAGGCGAGGAAGTGCACCTCGGTGCCGCGCTTCTCGGTGGTGCCCGTGACCCGCAGCGGGCCGGTCGCGACGCCGTCGGCAAACTCGATCTGGTGCACTTTGCCGTCGCGCCAGATCGTCAGGCGCAGCCAGGACGAAAGCGCGTTCACGACCGACACGCCGACCCCGTGCAGACCGCCGGACACCTTGTACGAGTTGGAATCGAACTTGCCGCCCGCGTGGAGCTCGGTCATCACGATTTCGGCCGCCGAGCGCTTCTGCTCGTCGTCCTCCTTGATGCCGGTCGGAATGCCGCGGCCGTTGTCGAGAACCGAAACCGAGTTGTCGGTGTGGATCGTGACCACGATCTCGTCGCAAAAGCCGCCGAGCGCCTCGTCGACCGCGTTGTCGACGACCTCGAACACCATGTGGTGAAGGCCGGTGCCGTCGGACGTGTCGCCGATGTACATGCCGGGGCGCTTGCGCACCGCCTCCAGGCCCTTCAGCACCTTGATGCTGTCGGCCTCGTAGCCTTCGGCCTCGGGTAGCTGTTTTTCCGGCTCGCCCACTAGATCCTCATCGGCATGACGACGTATTTGAAGTCGGCTTCGGTCGGGAAGCTGAGCAGCGCGCTCGAGGCCGCGTCGCCGAAGCGGCATTCGACTTCCGCGCCCGCGACATTGTTAAGCACGTCGAGCAGGTAGTTCACGTTGAAGCCGATGTCGAGCGCATCGCCCTTGTAGCCCACTTCCAGGGTTTCCTCGGCTTCTTCCTGCTCGGTGTTGGAGGAAACGATCTTGAGTGTCCCGTCGGTGAGCACCCAGCGCACGCCGCGGAATTTCTCGTTGGAGAGGATCGCCGCGCGCGAGAGCGCCTGGCGCAGCACGTCGCGCGAAATCGAGAGCTGGTTCTTGTGCCCGGTCGGGATCACCCGCGTGTAATCGGGAAACTTACCATCGACGAGCTTGGAGACGAGCTCCACCGTGCCGAAGGAGAACGAAGCCTGCGTCGCGGAGATCTCGATCTTGACCTCGGCATCGCTGTCGGCGAGAAGCTTGGCGAGCTCGAGCACCGTCTTTCGCGGCACGATGACTTCCTGGCGCGGCAGCTTCGCCTCGAGCGCCATGGCGGCGTAGGCGAGCCGATGGCCGTCGGTCGCGACCAGCTTGAGGCTCTTGTCCTCCACCACCATGAGCAGCCCGTTCAGGTAGTAGCGGATGTCCTGCTGCGCCATGGCGTACTGGACAAGGCCGAGGACCTTGCGCAGCGCCTTTTGCGGCAATGCAAAGCGCGCCGCCTCGCCGGCGGGCTTCGCCAGGCGCGGGAAATCCTCGGCGGGAAGGGTCTGCAGTACAAAACGGCTCTTGCCCGCCTTGACGAGCATGCGCTTGTCCTGCTGCTGCAGGGTCACCTCTGCTCCCTCCGGCAGGGCACGCAGGATGTCGACCAGCTTCCTTGCCCCCACGGTCACCGCGCGCGCCTCTCCGGCAGGCTCGACCGAGCCTCGCGCCGTGATCTGGATCTCGATATCGGTGGCGAGAAAAGACAGATTGCCGGCGCCTCGCTCCATCAGGACGTTGGACAGGATCGGCAGCGTATGGCGGCGCTCGATGATGCCGCTCACGGCCGAAAGGGGTCCCAGCAACTCGTCCCGCTTCGCTTTGACCAGAACCATTGTTGTTTCCTTCTTTTACTTAACTACCTAGTAATAGCTAATAGAGAGCCGCGAATTTCTGTATAGATCCGATTCCCATCTGCTTCCAGGGACTTGCGCGCACTCGAGCCCGTGCGTAACGGGGCGGGCATCCTGTGGAGCGTTGTGCGTAATTTCGGGCTCCCGCTCATCGGGCCGTCTTATGCACAAAGTATCCCCGTGATTCGCACAGCTTCACCCTTTGAGAACCTGTTCGAGCAAGTGATAGTCGCGGTTCAGTCCCAGATCCTTCTTGCGCAACGACGCAATCGTGCGGCACGCATGCAGGACCGTGGTGTGATCCCGGTTGCCGAAGGCTTCGCCGATCTCGGGCAGGCTCATCTGCGTCAGATCCTTGGCCAGCGCCATCGCCACCTGGCGCGGCCGCGCGACGTTGCGGTTGCGGCGCTTGGAGTGCATGTCCGAAATCTTGATCTTGAAGTACTCCGCCACCGTCTTCTGGATGCCCTCGACGTTGATCTGCCGGTTCGCCACATGGAGGATGTCGCGCAGCGCCTCGCGGGCGAGCTCCAGGGACAGCTCGCGACCGGTGAAGCGCGCGAAGGCGAGCACCTTCTTCAGCGCCCCTTCGAGCTCGCGCACGTTGGAGCGAATGTGCTTGGCGATGAAAAAGGCGATGTCCTCGGGCAGGTCGAGCGACTCCGCCTCGGCCTTCTTCAGCACGATCGCGACCCGCATCTCGAGCTCCGGCGGCTCGATCGCCACCGTAAGGCCCCAGCCGAAGCGCGAGATCAGCCGCTCCTGCATGCCCGCGATCTCCTTGGGGTAGCTGTCGCAGGTGATGACGATCTGCTTGTGCGCCTCCACAAGCGCGTTGAACGCGTAAAAGAACTCCTCCTGCGTCCGGTCCTTGTTCGAAAAGAACTGGATGTCGTCGATGAGAAGAAGATCCAGGGAGTGGTAATAGCGCTTGAATTCCTCGAACGACTTCTGCTGGTAGGCGCGCACCACGTCGGTGACGTACTGCTCGGCGTGGATGTAGCGGATGCGCGCCTGCGGCCGCCCGCCCGACAGGTGGTTGCCGATCGCCTGCACCAGGTGGGTCTTGCCCAGGCCCACCCCGCCATAGACGAAGAGCGGGTTGTAAGAGATGCCGGGATTCTCGGCGACCTGGAGCGCGGCGGCGCGGGCAAGCTGGTTTGCCTTGCCGGTGACGAACGTCTCGAAAGTGAAGCTTCGATTGAGCCGCGCCCGGTCGGGCGCGAGTTGCGCGGGGGCCGGCTTTCGCTCGGGCACCGCGACGGGCGTGCGCGCCGGCGCCTCGCTTGCGCGCGCGAGTGTGAGCTTCACGTCGAGCTCGCGGCCGCCCGCCTCGGCAGCGAGCCGGCCGATGCGCCCGACGAACCGGTCGCGCACCATCTCGAACACGAATCGGTTGGGCGCGACGAGCACGATCACCGAGGAATCGTCGGCCGCCGGCCCGATCGCGAGCGGGCGAATCCAGGCGTTGAACTGCTGCGCGGGCAGCTCCTGCTCCAGTCGGCGCAGGCAAGCGTGCCAGAGGTTCTGCATGGAGGCGGTTGTGTGCCTTTATCGGGCGGGGTGGCGAGCTTAAATTTTACCGTTTCCGCTTCGCCTTATCCACAATCCGCGCGCATAAAAAAGAGGAAAAAAAACCGTGATTTGACAAGGCTTCAGCGCGCGGGCTCTAATGTCGCCCTTTTCGAATTCGAGCAAGCCGAAATGAAGCAGAAGCGGACCTACCAACCCTCCAAGACACGGCGCGCCAGAACCCACGGGTTTCTCGTGCGCAGCCGCACGCGCTCCGGGCGCGCGGTGCTGCGCGCGCGGCGGGCAAAAGGCCGCAAGCGGCTCGCCGTGTAGGGCCCGCGCCCGGCGAGGCTCGGCGCATGAAGCGGGCGACGCTGGGATTCGGGCAGGAAAAGCGGCTTGCAAGGAAATCCGACTTCGAGCGGCTGCTGCGCGAAGGCGCGCGGCGCTCGAGGTCCGGTTACCTGCTCTACCTGGCGGCGCGCGCGGAAGGACCGCCGCGTCTCGGCATTCTCATTTCGCGCAAGCACGCAGCCAAAGCCACCATGCGCAACGGCATCAAGCGCTGTATCCGCGAGGCCTTCCGCCTGGAGCAGGCGCGCCTGGGCGCGCTCGACGTGCTCGTGCGCCCGCCCTACGGCGCGCGGCCGGGTCGCGAGATGCGTGAGCGCCTGCGCGCGCTCTTTGGCGAGCTGAAGCCGTGAGAACCCTCCTGCGCTCGCTGCTGCGGCTCTACCGCTACGCCGTCTCGCCGATGCTCGCGCCGGCGTGCCGCTTTCATCCCAGTTGCTCGGTCTATGCCGAGGAGGCGATCGAGGCGCACGGCGCCTTGCGCGGCGGCTGGCTCACCGCGCGGCGGCTGTGCCGCTGCGGGCCGTGGCATGCAGGCGGCTTTGACCCGGTGCCGGGGAAGGACTAGATGGATACGCAACGCCTCATTCTGCTTTTCATCTTCGGCTTCTCGATCCTCATGCTCTGGGAGGCGTGGGAGAAGGAAAACCGTCCGAAGCCCGCGCCGCAGGCCGAGCGCTCGGTGCCCGCGGCGGGCGCGAAGCAGGGCGCTGCGCCGGCTCCCGCGCCAGCCGCTTCGGGCGCCGTCGCCGCAGGTGAGGCGAAAGTGCCGACCGCTGCGCCGGCCGCGAAGGGCGAAACCATCACGGTACGGACCGACCTGATGATCGCCGAGATCGACACCCTCGGCGGAACCCTCAAGCGGGTGGAGCTGCTCAAGCACAAGGATTCGGAGGACGAGACCAAGGATTACGTGTTGCTGGGCCCAGCGCATCACTACGAGGCGCAAAGCGGCCTCGCCGGCGAAGGCGGGCCCAACCACACCACCCTCTGGAGCGCCCAGCCCGGGGAGCGCACGCTGCAAGCCGGCCAGAACGCAGTCGAGGTGCGGCTCGAGGCGAAGGGCAAGGACGGCGTGGCGGTGACCAAGATCTACCGCTTCAAGCGCGACAGCTACCTGATCGACGTCGAATTCGACATCGCGAACGGCGGCGCGGCGCCTCTGCAGCCGGCGACCTACTTCCAGCTCAAGCACGACGGCAAGCAGTCGGGCAACACCAACAGCGTCGCCGCGAGCTTCGGCGCCCAGAGCTTCCACGGGTTCGCGATCTACAGCGAGGAAAAGAAGTACCAGAAAATCCCGCTCTCGGACGTCGACAAGGGCAAGGCCGACTTTATCAAGGAGGCGAAGAGCGGCTGGCTCGCCTATGTCGAGCACTACTTCGTGTCCGGCTGGTTTCCGCCGGCCAGCGCCGAGCGCAGCTACGACGTGGTGAAGGTGGACGATCTCTACTACGGGCGGCTGCGGCTCCCGGTCGGCACCCTCGCGCCCGGCGCAAGCGCCAGGGTGAGCGTGCCCCTCTATGCCGGTCCGCAGGAGCAAAGGCGCCTGGAGGCGGTCGCTCCGGAGTTCGACCGGGTGGTCGACTACGGATGGCTGCGCATCATCGCCTGGCCGCTCTTCTGGCTGCTCGAGAAGTTCCACGCTCTCGCCGGCAACTGGGGCGTGGCGATCATCCTGCTCACGGTGCTCATCAAGCTCGTCTTCTTCCCGCTTTCGGCCGCCAGCTACAAGTCGATGGCGAAGATGAAGCTGATTACGCCGCGCCTGCAGCGCCTGCGCGAGATGTACGGCGACGATCGCCAGAAGATGAACGTGGCGATGATGGAGCTCTACAAGACCGAGAAGATCAACCCGCTCGGCGGCTGCTTCCCCATCCTCGTGCAGATCCCGGTCTTCATCTCGCTTTACTGGGTGCTGCTTGCGGCCATCGAGCTGCGCCATGCGCCCTTCATCCTCTGGATCCACGACCTCTCGGCGCTCGACCCCTACTACGTGCTGCCGATCCTGATGACGATCACGATGGTGCTGCAGACGCGCATGAACCCCACGCCGCCCGATCCGGTGCAGGCGAAGGTCATGCAGTTCATGCCGTTCATTTTCAGCATCTTCTTTTTCTTCTTCCCCGCCGGGCTGGTGCTGTACTGGCTCGTCAACAACATCCTTTCCATCGCACAGCAGTGGCAGATTCAGCGGATGTTCAACCGCGACAAGCCTGCCCATGCCAAGCGCTGAGCGGCCTCGCCGCGACCCCAATCCACCTGCATCCGACACCATCGCGGCAGTAGCGACGCCGCCCGGCCGCGGCGGTATCGGCATCGTCAGGCTCTCGGGTCCGCGCACCGCGGCGATCGCGGCCGCCCTCCTTGGCCGCCTGCCCTCCCCGCGCCAGGCGGTGCATGCGGTGTTTCGCGACGCGCGCGGCGAGCCGCTCGACGAAGGCATTGCGCTTTACTTCCGCGCACCGCAGTCGTACACGGGCGAAGACGTGCTCGAGCTGCAGGGCCACGGCGGTCCGGTGGTCACCCGGGCGGTGCTCGCGGCGGCGCTCGATGCGGGTGCGCGCCTCGCCGAGCCGGGCGAATACACGCGGCGGGCTTTCCTGAACGGCCGGGTCGACCTTGCCCAGGCCGAAGCGGTGGCCGACTTGATCGATGCGGCGAGCCTGCAGGCGGCGCGCTCGGCGCTGCGCTCGCTCGCGGGCGAATTTTCCTCGGCGATCGACGCGCTCTCCGCGGGGCTGAGGGAGTTGCGCGCGCTCACCGAGGCCGCGCTCGATTTTCCCGAGGAGGAAATCGACCCTTTGCATCGGGCCGACGCCGAGGCGCGGCTGGCGCGGCTGCGAGCAATGCTGGAAGAAGTGCTTGCCAAGAGCCGCCAGGGCAGCCTTCTGCGCAACGGCCTCCACGTCGTCCTCGCCGGTCGGCCCAACGTCGGCAAGTCGAGCCTCATGAACCGCCTTGCGGGCGAGGAGCGCGCCATCGTCACGCCCGTGCCGGGGACGACGCGCGATGCGCTGCGCGAAACGTTGCAGATCGACGGTGTCCCGGTCGTGCTCGTCGATACCGCCGGGTTGCGCGCCTCATGCGACGAGATCGAGCGCCTCGGGATCGAGCGCACGCGCAGCGAAATGGCGCGCGCCGATCTCATCCTGACCGTGCTCGAGGCCCCCGGTCAGCAAGCCCCTGAGCCGCCGCCGGAAGGAATCGCCCAGTTGCGCGTGATCAACAAGATCGACCTCGTGCCCAACCTCCGGCCGGGCCGCTCACCGGAGGGAATCCGGGTGTCCGCTAGAACCGGTGCCGGGCTGCCGGAGCTTCGCGCGGCCATTATCGAGACCGCGGGCTGGCACCCCGGGGGCGAGTCCGTGTTTTTGGCCCGGGAGCGCCACTTGCGTGCCCTCGGATCCGCTAGGGCGCACCTGGAAGCCGCCGCCGGAAGGCCTGCGCAGTGGGAACTCTTTGCCGAGGAACTCCGTCTTGCTCAGCAAGCCTTGGGCGAAATCGTCGGCCATACGAGCGCCGACGACCTTCTCGGAGAGATCTTTTCGCGCTTTTGCATCGGGAAATAATGCCTTACCTATCTATATGAAAGTAAAGGATAAATAGCATCCCGGATGGGCCATATCCCGGCGTAACCTCCCCGCGGTAGAATCCGCCCCCATCATCCTCTTCGGCCCGGGCACCCCCAGGCCGTTTTCGTTTCAGGAGCAAAGCTAGATGAGCGACCGACCCGCCCCCGAATCTCTGCTGGACCAAACGCCAGAATGGGTCCGACATAGGAAGCTTCGGGAGTGGGTGGCCGAGATGGCGCGCCTGACCAAGCCCGACCGGGTCGTCTGGTGCGATGGCTCCCAGGCGGAGTATGACCGGCTGTGCGGCGAGCTTGTCGATTCGGGCACTTTCATCAAGCTCAACCCCGCGAAGCGCCCGGGAAGCTACCTCGCGCGCTCGCATCCTTCCGACGTCGCGAGGATGGAAGAGCGGACCTTCATCTGCTCGGAGCGCAAGGAAGACGCCGGCCCCACCAATAACTGGATGGACCCGGTGGAGATGCGGGGGACCCTGAACCGGCTCTTTGATGGCTGCATGCGCGGCCGCACGATGTACGTGGTGCCCTTCTCAATGGGGCCGATCGGCTCGCCCATCGCACAGGTCGGGGTTGAGCTCTCCGACTCGGCGTACGTGGCCGTCAGCATGAAGATCATGACGCGCATGGGCCGCGCCGTGGTCGAGCACATGGGCGAGGACGCCCCCTTCGTGCCGTGCATGCACTCGGTGGGCGCGCCGCTCGCGCCGGGCCAGAAGGACGTGCCCTGGCCGTGCAACGACAAGGACAAGTGGATCGTCCACTTTCCCGAGGCGAGGGAAATATGGTCGTACGGCTCGGGCTACGGCGGCAATGCGCTCCTCGGCAAGAAGTGCCTCGCGCTTCGCATCGCCTCGGTCATGGCGCGCGACGAAGGCTGGCTTGCCGAGCACATGCTGATCCTGGGCGTCGAATCGCCTCAGGGCGAAAAGCACTATGTCACCGCGGCGTTTCCGAGCGCCTGCGGCAAGACCAACTTCGCAATGATGATTCCGCCCGCGGCCTTCTCGGGCTGGAAGGTGACCACCGTCGGCGAGGACATCGCGTGGATCAAGCCCGGGACGGACGGGCGCCTGCACGCGATCAACCCGGAAGCGGGTCTCTTCGGCGTCGCCCCCGGAACGTCCGAGGCGACCAACCCGAACGCGATGAAAATGCTCGGCCGGAATGTCATCTTCACGAACGTCGCGCTCACGCCGGAAGGCGATGTGTGGTGGGAGGAGATGACCAAAGAGCCGCCCGCGCGCCTCATCGATTGGCAAGGCAAGGAGTGGACGCCGGGCTGCGGCCGCCCCGCGGCGCATCCGAATTCGCGCTTTACCGTCTCGGCGCTGCAATGCCCATCGCTCGATGCGCGCTGGGAAGATCCGAAAGGCGTGCCGATCTCGGCCTTCATTTTCGGCGGACGGCGCTCCTCCACAGTGCCGCTCGTGGTCGAAGCGCGCACCTGGGAGGAAGGCGTCTACATGGGCGCGACACTCGGGTCGGAGACGACTGCGGCGATCACCGGCAAAGTGGGCGTGGTGCGGCGCGATCCGATGGCCATGCTCGCCTTCTGCGGCTATCACATGGGCGATTACTTTGCCCACTGGGTGAAGATGGGCAAGGCGGTGGCCAAGCCGCCGCGCATCTTCCGCGTCAACTGGTTCCGCAAGGACGCGAACGGGAAATTCATTTGGCCCGGCTTCGGCGAGAACATGCGCGTGCTGAAGTGGATCGTCGATCGCTGCAGCGGCCGCGCGCAGGGCTCCGAGACGCTGCTCGGCGTCATTCCTCGCTTCGAGGATTTGAGCTGGACGGGCATGGAGCGTTTCGATCGCCCGCATTACGAGGAAATCACCCGCGTCGATCCCAAGCTCTGGGGCGAGGAGCTCAAGTCGCATGACGAGCTCTTCGGCCGCCTCGCCGGGCGCGTGCCGCCCGTCCTCGAGGCGCGGCGCGGCACGATGCACCAGAAGCTCGCCGCCTAGGCGCGCGCCGGCAGCCTCAGCAGTCTTAACGCAAGCAGTCCGGCCGCGACCGAAAGGGCCGCGGCGGCGCCGAGCGCCCAGCTCGAGCGCCCGTATTCGAGCAGAAAGCCCCCGAGGGTCAGGCCCAGGCTCACCCCGGCAAGCAAGGCGGTCGATGACCACGTGAACGCCTCGGTCGAGTGCTCCGGGCGCGAGCGCTTGGCTACCAGCATCGCCTGCATGATGAGCGCGGGCGACATGGCGAGGCCTGCGGGCAGGCACCAGAGCAGGAACATCCAGTCGGCCTGGAGCGCCGCGAGCGGCGCGACGCCCAGACCCATGACTGCAAGGGCGAGCGGAAACTGGCGCGCGAGCGGCAATCCCCAGCTGCGGCTTCCGTAAACCAGGCCGCCTGCGGCGCTGCTCACGCTCATGATGCCGAGGAGCACGCCGGCAAACGCCGGGCGGCCGAGCTCGGCGGCATACGCCATCGTCCCGATCTCAACGAGGCCGAAAGCGCCCGCGTAGCAAACGACGACCGCAAGCAACGGCCCGAATCCAGGCTCGGCGAGCGGCCCGAAGAGGCTCGCGGGACGGCGCGGCTCGATACGCCATTCGGCGAGCGCGCGCGAGCCACGGAAGAGCAGCGTGCCGGCGAAGCCGCAGGCCGCCGCGAACGCGACCGCTGCCGCAGGTGAGAGCACGGCGACGAAAAAGGCGACCAGGAGCGGTCCGACGATGAAGATCGTCTCGATCAGCACCGACTCGAGGGAATAGGCCGCCGCGAGCAGCGCGTCGTCTTTCAGGCGCTGCTTGAGGAAGGTACGCATGCACACCGTGATTGGCGGAAAGCTCGCGCCCGCGGCAATCGCGAGCGCGGCGGCAATCCACGGATGGCCGCCTGCATGCAAAGCCGCGATCAACGCGAGGAGCGACGCCGGGAACGCGAACGCGCATGCGAGCAAAAGATGACGTGGACCGCGCCGGTCGATCAAACGCCCGAGCGCGGGGGCGAGGACCGCGAGGCCGAGCGTGTAGCACGCCGCGACACTGCCGCCGCGCGCGAAGGAGTCGCTCACCGACTGGGCGAGCATGAGAATGGCGAGGCCGGTGATGCCGATCGGCAATCGGCCCAGAAACGAGGCGCCGATTGAGGAGCGGAGCGTCGGCTGCGCGAGCAGGGCGCTGTAACGGGCGAGCGAAATCAAGGAACCCGCGAACCAGGAGGGGAAGGGCCGGCATTGTCGCATGGCTGCGCGGGATGCTGCGTCGCAGCATACGGCTAAGTTGCCGTTGTTCCACGTGAAACATCGCTAGCGGACATCGGGCGGCTGGTTTCACGTGGAACATTCACGTATCATGCGGCCGCTTCTTCAAATGCAATTTCCGACTGAATTCGATGTGATCGTGGTGGGCGGCGGCCACGCCGGCACCGAGGCCGCGCTCGCTTCCGCGCGCTCAGGCGCGCGAACCCTCTTGCTCACGCATAGCCTGGAGACCCTGGGCCAGATGTCCTGCAACCCGTCCATCGGCGGAATCGGCAAGGGGCACTTGGTGAAGGAGATCGACGCTCTGGGCGGGGCCATGGCGCTTGCCACGGACGAAGCCGGCATTCAATTCCGCACCCTGAATTCTTCCAAGGGACCTGCGGTGCGCGCGACGCGAGCGCAAGCCGATCGCCTGCTCTACAAGGCGGCGATCCGGCGGCGCTTGGAGCGCCAGGCAAACCTGACCCTTTTCCAGCAGGCCGTCGACGACATCCTGGTCGAAGGGGACCGGGCAGTGGGGGTGCTCACCCAAGTCGGCATCCGCCTCCGGGGCCGCGCGGTGGTTCTGACCACCGGCACCTTCCTTTCCGGGCTCGTCCATGTGGGCTTGCAGAGCTATCCGGCCGGTCGGGCAGGGGACCCTGCCGCAGTGACCCTCGCCGCGCGCTTGCGGGAGATGAAACTTCCAGTCGGGCGCCTAAAGACTGGAACGCCCCCGCGACTTGACGGCAAGACCATCGACTTCTCGGTCCTCGAGCGCCAGCCCGGCGACTCGCCCGAGCCCGTTTTCTCCTTCCTCGGCCGGCGCACGATGCACCCAGAGCAGCTGCCCTGCTGGGTCACGCATACCAACGAGCGCAGCCACGAGATCATCCGCAAGGGGCTTGATCGCTCGCCCATGTTCACGGGGATCATCCAGGGCGTCGGGCCGCGCTACTGTCCCTCGGTCGAGGACAAGATCCACCGGTTCGCGAGCAAGTCGAGCCATCAGATCTTTCTCGAGCCCGAGGGGCTGACGACGACCGAGATCTACCCGAACGGAATTTCGACCAGCCTGCCGTTCGATGTGCAGCTTGAGCTCGTGCGCTCGATCCGGGGCTTGGAGAACGCGCACATTCTGCGCCCCGGCTACGCCATCGAGTACGACTACTTCGATCCGCGCCAGCTGCGTGCCTCTCTCGAAACAAAATTGGTCGCTGGCCTCTTCTTCGCGGGGCAGATCAACGGCACGACCGGGTACGAAGAGGCGGCCGCGCAAGGCCTGCTCGCGGGACTTAACGCCGCGCGCCTCGTGCGCGGCGAACCCGCCTGGTGCCCGCGCCGGGACGAGGCGTACCTGGGGGTTCTCGTTGACGATCTGATCACTCGGGGCGTGAGCGAGCCGTACCGCATGTTCACGAGCCGGGCGGAGTACCGCCTGATGCTGCGCGAGGACAATGCGGACCTGCGCCTCACCGAAGCGGGCCGCAGACTCGGACTGGTGGACGACGAGCGCTGGAATGCTTTCAGCCGAAAACGCGACGCGATCGTGCGGGAGACCGAACGGTTGCGCGCGACCCGAAGCGGCAGCCACTCGCTGTACGAACTGCTGCGCCGGCCCGAGGTAAGTTATGAGTCACTTCCGGCAAAAGCCGCAGCAGAATTGGACGATGAGGTGACCCAGCAGGTCGAGATTCAGGCGAAGTACGAGGGCTACATCGACCGACAGCAAGCGGAAGTCGGCCGGCGCGAAGCGCAGGAATCCGCTCGGCTCCCAGAAGGGCTCGATTACGACAGCGTCCGCGGCCTCTCGAACGAAGTGCGCCAGAAACTCGCGCAGCAGCGGCCCGAAACCATCGGACAGGCCGCCCGCATTTCCGGGGTGACGCCGGCGGCGATTTCGCTCCTGCTCGTGCATCTGAAGCGCACCTCGAAGAAGCCGCAGGGAACGGGGCACAAGAAAACGGCATGACGCCGCGCGCCGCGCTCGATCGCGGGCTCGGCGAATTGGCGCTCGCGCTTCCCGCGGGCACAGGGGACAGGCTGATCGCTTATCTGGAGCTGCTCGCCAAGTGGAACAAGACCTACAACCTCACCGCGGTCCGCGATCCGCTCCAGGCGATCAGCGTTCACCTGCTCGATTCGCTCGCGGTGCTGCGCGAGCTGCCCGCCGGATCACTCGCCGACGTGGGCTCGGGCGGCGGGCTGCCGGGTATCCCGCTCGCCATTGCGGACCCCGCGCGACAGATCACCGTCAATGACGCGAACGCGAAGAAGGGCGCTTTCCTGCGCCAGGCTGTCATCGAGCTCGGCCTCGCCAATGTGCGGGTGCACGTCGGGCGCGTGGAGGAATGGCATCCAGGGGAGCCTTTCGAGGTGGTGATCAGCCGCGGTTTTTCGAGCCTCGCCGATTTCGTCGACTCCTGTCGGCATCTGCTCGCGCCTACGGGTGTTCTTGCGGCGATGAAGGGCGAGTACCCGCGCGAGGAGATCGCGGCGCTGCCGGCGGCGTGGGAGAGAAGCGAGGTGCGCAAGCTGCGCGTGCCGCGGCTCGAAGCCGAGCGTCATCTCGTCCTTCTCAGGGCGAGCGGCTGAAATGGCGCGCATCCTTGCAGTCGCGAACCAGAAGGGCGGCGTCGGCAAGACGACCACGAGCGTGAACCTTGCGGCGGAGCTCGCGCAATCCGGCCGGCGCGTGCTGCTCGTCGATCTGGATCCGCAGGGCAACGCGACGATGGGCAGCGGCGTCGACAAGCGAAAACTCGAGCGCACGATCTATCACGTGCTGCTCGGGCTGGGCGAGGCGGCCAACATTCGCGTGCGCGCCGCCAGCGGCTTCGATCTGATTCCTGCCAACCGGGAGCTCGCCGGGGCGGAAGTGGAGCTCGTCGACCTGCCCAACCGCGAAGGGCGCCTGCGCGCGGCGCTCGAGAGCATCGGGGCCGACTACGATTTCATTCTGATCGACTGCCCGCCCTCGCTCAGCCTTCTCACCGTCAACGCTTTCGCCGCGGCCGAGCAGGTCCTCATTCCGATGCAATGCGAGTACTACGCCCTGGAAGGCCTCTCGGACCTCGTCGGCACGATCAAGCGCGTGCGCGGCAACCTGAATCCGCGCCTCGAGATCGCGGGGCTTCTGCGCACCATGTTCGATCCGCGCAACACGCTCGCGCATCAGGTCTCGCAGCAGCTCGAGGAGCATTTCGGCGACAAGGTCTACCGCACGCTCGTGCCGCGCAATGTGCGACTGGCCGAGGCGCCGAGCTTCGGGGCGCCGGCCGTGGTGTGGGATCGCTCCTCCAAAGGCGCGCAGGCATACGTGGCTCTCGCCGAGGAAATCCTGAAGGGAATCCCATGAACAAGCCCAAGGGACTAGGTCGCGGTTTGGATGCGCTGCTCGGCGGGGACGAGACGCCCCGCCGCGACGCTTCGGCAACCCTGCCCGTCAACGCAATCCGGCCCGGCAAATACCAGCCGCGCACGCGCATGGACGAGCAGGCCCTTGCGGAGCTCTCCGCCTCGATCAAGGCGCAGGGCCTGGTGCAGCCGGTGCTGGTCAGACCGGTGAACGGCGGGCCCGAGCGTTATGAACTCATCGCCGGCGAGCGCCGTTGGCGCGCCGCACAGATGGCCGGCCTCACGGAGATTCCCGCGCTCGTGCGAGAGGTCCCGGACAACGCAGCGCTCGCCATGTCCCTCATCGAGAACATCCAGCGCGAGGACCTGAATCCGATCGAAGAGGCCGCGGGCGTGCAGCGACTCGTGGAGGAGTTCCGCATGACGCACGAGCAGGCGGCCGACTCGGTCGGGCGCTCGCGAAGCGCGACGACCAACCTGCTCAGGCTGCTCAAGCTCGCCAAACCGGTGCAGGCGATGCTCCTTCAAGGCGCGCTCGAGATGGGACACGCGCGCGCGCTCCTGTCGCTCGAGCCGGCGCGCCAGATCGAGGCCGCGAATCGCATCGTCGCGCGGCGCCTGTCGGTCCGCGAAAGCGAAGCGCTCGCCGCACGCCTCGTGCGCGCCCCGGCCGGGCGGCGCAGGCCGCGCCCGGATCGCGATCTCGAGCGGCTCGAAGAGGAAATCTCGCAGCGCCTGGGGACG
Source organism: Burkholderiales bacterium (assembly GCA_036262835.1). Taxonomy (GTDB): domain Bacteria; phylum Pseudomonadota; class Gammaproteobacteria; order Burkholderiales; family SG8-39; genus RBG-16-66-20. The sequence goes on from DATAID010000003.1 coordinate 67,760, forward strand.
ACGGTGCAGATCCGCCCGGGCCGCAAGGGCAGCGGCACGATCCTCGTTCGCTACGCGGGCCTCGACCATCTCGAGCAGCTTTTGAAGAAATTGCGCTGATCGAAACTCACCGCCTATTGCACTGCAACACGTTGACCCCAAGTGCCCCTAACGAATACAATTTCTAGGCCGATACGCGTCGTTTTGAGCTGGCAATTGGCGGTGACTGCCGCCTTGACGCTGTTGGCCGGAGTGGTGGCGGGCGCGCATGGAGCGCTCTCCGCAGCCTTGGGAGGCGCGGTGAGCTTGTGCGCAGGCTGGTCCTCCGCGGTAGTTGCCGCAAAGGGGAAAGCGTCCGCAGGAAAAGTCAGTGCGGGGGGGATCCTGTTCGGAGCACTGCGCGCCGAGGGCGTGAAACTCGGCGTGATGCTCGTCATGCTCGGGATCGCGTTTGCCGCCTATGAGCAGATGGTGGCGGCGGCATTTCTGGGGACGTTCGTGGCGACAGCGGTGATTTTTTCAATGGCGTTCTTCGTGCGCGAGTACAACTAGCAAGCCTGGCGATGGCGACAGAGTACAGCTCAGCAAGCGAATACATCGGGCACCACCTCAGCTTCATGACGAGGCCGCACGAAGGCGGCGGCTTCTGGACGTTCAACGTCGATTCGATCGTCACCTCGATCGTGCTCGGCGTCATCGGCCTCGGATTCCTGCGCTGGATCGTGGCGAACGCGAGCACCGGCGTGCCGGGCAAGGTGCAGGCCTTCGTCGAGGTGATCCTGGAATTCATCGACGAGCAGGTGCGCGGCATCTTCCATCACGGCGACCGCAACAAGTTCGTCGCCCCCGCCGCGGTCACGGTCTTCGTCTGGGTCGTGCTGATGAACGCGATGGACCATATCCCGGCGGATCTGGTCTCGACCGCGCTCGGCTGGGTCGGGATCCACGAGTGGCGCCTCGTGCCGACCGCCGACGTCAACACGACTTTCGCGCTCTCGCTCTCGGTGTTCGCGATGATGATCTGGTTCTCAATCGCGGCGAAGGGTGTCGGCGGCTGGATCCACGAGCTCTTCTGCGCTCCCTTCGGCTCGCACGTCCTGCTCTGGCCCGCGAATCTTCTGTTCAATATGGTCGAGTACGTCTCCAAGCCCCTGTCGCACTCGCTGCGGCTCTTCGGCAACATGTACGCGGGCGAAATCCTGTTCCTGCTGCTCTGGCTCTGGGCCGCGAACAGCTCGCTCTCGCTCGGCGGCGCCGCGGGCTGGACCGCCTCGGTCCTGCTCGCCGTGGGCTGGGAAATCTTCCACGTCCTCATCGTGCTGCTGCAGGCCTACATTTTCATGATGCTCACGATCGTCTATGTCTCGATGGCGCACGAGCATCACTGATTCCACCGGAAACGCACTCTTTCTCGATAGAAAGGAAGTAAAAATGGAAAAGCTTCAGCTTCTGGCGATGGTTCAAGCCTATACCGGCATCGGCATCGGCCTGATGGTCGGTCTCGGCGCGCTCGGTGCCTGCGTCGGCGTGGGCATCATGTGCAGCCGCTTTCTGGAAGCCGCCGCGCGCCAGCCCGAGCTCACCGGCAGCCTGCAGGGCAAGGTGTTCCTGCTGCTCGGCCTGATCGATGCGTCCTTCATCATCGGCCTGGGCATCGCGATGTTCTTTGCGTTCGCCAACCCGCTCGCCACGGCGTTCCGGTAGAGCGGCGCTAAGAAAAAATCGGCTTCCCGAGAGGGCGTCATGAACATCAACGCAACGCTGTTCGCGCAGGCGATTGTTTTTTTCCTGTTCATCTTCATCACCATCCGGTACATCTGGCCGATGATGCAGCAGGCAATCGACGCGCGGCAGAAGACGATCGCCGACGGCCTTGCGGCGGCCGAGCAGGGCAAGAAGTCGCTCGAGACCTCCGCCCGGCAGGCGGACGAGGCGATCAAGGAAGCGCGCGGCCGGGCGGCGGAGATCGTCGGCCAGGCCGAGAAGCGCGCCGCCCAGGTGATCGAGGAAGCGAAGGCCACCGCGAAGGCCGAGGGCGATCGCGAGAAAGCCGCCGCCAAGGCCGACATCGAGCAGGCCGTGACGCGTGCGCGCGAGCAACTGCGCGAGCAGGTGGCCGCGCTTGCGGTGGCGGGCGCCGAGAAGATCCTGCGCCGCGAAGTGGACGCGAAAGCGCATTCCGATCTGCTAGACGGCATCAAGAAGCAGCTCTAACCCAGACAAGGCGCCGGAAAACACGTGGCCGAACCCAGCACCATCGCCCGTCCCTACGCGGAGGCCGCCTTCAGGCTGGCCGATTCGCAGGGCAAGCTCGCCGAGTGGTCGGCGATGCTCGGCAGCCTGGCCACCGTGGCGGCCGATGCCCGCGTGCGCTCGGCAGTCGGCGATCCGAATCTGTCGGCCGCCAAGGTGGCCGGCCTGTTCATCTCGATTCTCTCGGGCAGGCTCTCGGGGGACGCGGAGAACTTCGTGCGCGTGCTGGCCGAGAACGGGCGGCTCGACGTCGTCAGCGAAATACGCGACCAGTATGACGCGCTCAAGAACGCGCGCGAGGGTGTCGTCGAGGCGGAAGTGATCTCCGCGTTCGAGATGGAGCAGGCGCAGATCGCCGACCTGGTGGGGCGGCTGGAGAAGAAGACCGGCCGCAAGGTGAAGGCGAAGGTGAGCGTCGACAAGTCGCTCATCGGCGGGATCAAGGTGATCATCGGCGACAAGGTCATCGATGGCTCGGCACGCGCGCAACTGGGCGCGCTCGAGATCGCACTGAAAGCATAGAAGCAGGACGCTCAAGGAGCCTTACCCATGCAGCTCAATCCCTCCGAAATTTCGGAACTGATCAAGAGCCGGATCCAGAACCTGGATGCCGGCGCGCAAATGCGCACGCAGGGCACGGTCGTGTCCGTGACCGACGGCATCTGCCGCGTCCACGGCCTATCCGACGTCATGCAAGGCGAGATGCTCGAGTTCCCGAACAACACCTTCGGCCTCGCGCTCAACCTCGAGCGCGACTCGGTCGGCGCCGTGATCCTGGGCGAATACGAGCACATCACCGAGGGCGACACGGTCAAGTGCACCGGCAAGATCCTCTCGGTGCCGATCGGCCCGGAGCTGCTCGGCCGGGTGGTCAATTCGCTAGGCGCGCCGATCGACGGCAAGGGCCCGATCAACGCCAAGCTCACCGACGTGATCGAGAAGGTCGCGCCGGGCGTGATCGCGCGCCAGTCGGTATCGCAGCCGGTGCAGACGGGTCTCAAGGCGATCGACGCGATGGTGCCGATCGGCCGTGGCCAGCGCGAGCTGATCATCGGCGATCGCCAGACCGGCAAGACCGCGGTGGCGGTGGACACCATCATCAACCAGAAGGGCAAGGATCTCTTCTGTGTCTATGTCGCGATCGGCCAAAAAGCCTCGACCATCGCCAACGTGGTGAGGAAGCTGGAAGAGCACGGCGCGATGGCCTACACGATCGTCGTGGCGGCCTCGGCGTCCGAGTCGGCGGCGATGCAGTTCATCGCGCCCTACTCGGGCTGCACCATGGGCGAGTATTTCCGCGACCGCGGCCAGGACGCGCTCATCATCTACGACGACCTGACCAAGCAGGCCTGGGCCTATCGCCAGGTGTCGCTGCTCCTGCGCCGCCCGCCGGGCCGCGAAGCCTATCCGGGCGACGTGTTCTACCTGCACTCGCGGCTGCTCGAGCGCGCGGCGCGCGTGAATCCCGAATACGTCGAGAAGTTCACCAAGGGCGCCGTCAAGGGGAAGACCGGCTCGCTCACCGCGCTGCCGGTGATCGAGACGCAGGCGGGCGACGTGACCGCGTTCGTGCCGACGAACGTCATCTCGATCACCGACGGCCAGATCTTCCTCGAGACCGATCTCTTCAACGCGGGCATCCGGCCCGCGATCAACGCCGGCATCTCGGTGTCGCGGGTGGGGGGCGCCGCGCAAACCAAGATCATGAAGCGGCGCGATACCGGCGGCGGCGTGCGGCTTGCGCTCGCGCAGTACCGCGAGCTCGCCGCGTTCGCGCAGTTCGCGAGCGACCTGGACGAGGCCACGCGCAAGCAGCTCGAGCTCGGGCGCATGGTGACCGAGCTGATGAAGCAGCCGCAATACCACCCTTTGCAGGTATGGGAGATGGCGCTCACGCTGTTTGCGGTGAACAACGGTTTCTTCAACGATATCGACGTCAAGAAAGCGCTCGCCGCCGAGCGCTCCATGCGCGACTACGTCAAGAGCAAGTACGCCGAGCTCATCAGGCGCATCGAGGAGAAGAATGAGCTCGCGGGCGACGACGAAAAGGCGCTCAAGGACGCGATCGCCGACTGGAAGAAGAACGGGTCGTACTGAGCTGATCCCATGCCCGGCACCAAAGAAATACGGATGAAAATCCGGAGTGTGCAGAACACCCGGAAAATCACCAAGGCGATGGAGATGGTCGCCGCCTCGAAGATGCGGAAGGCGCAGGAGCGCATGCGCCACGCGCGCCCCTACGGCGAGAAGATTCGCACCATCGCCGCGCACATTTCGCACGCCAACCCCGAGTACAAGCATCCGTTCCTCGTGCACCGGGATACGGTCAAGCGGGTCGGCCTGATCGTGATCACGACCGATAAGGGCCTGTGCGGCGCCCTGAACACGAATCTGCTGCGCATGGTGCTGAACCAGTACAAGAGCTGGCAGGGCGAGGGCGAGGAAATCGACGTCTGCGCCATCGGCAACAAGGGCCTGGGCTTCATGCAGCGCCTGGGCGCGAACGTCGTGTCGCACGCGATCCAGCTCGGCGACCGGCCGCAGATGGACAAGCTGATCGGCACCGTCAAGGTCATGCTGGACGGCTACATCAGCGACCGTTTCGACCGCCTGCTGCTCGGCTACAACCGCTTCTTCAACACAATGAAGCAGGAGCCGGTGCTCGAGCAGCTGCTGCCGCTCTCGGGCGAGCGGCTGGGCTCGCCCGAGTCGGTCTGGGACTACCTCTACGAGCCCGAGGCGAAGGCGGTCCTCGACCAGGTGATGATGCGCTACATCGAGGCGATTATTTTCCAGGCGGTGGCGGAGAACATGGCCTCCGAGCAGTCGGCGCGCATGGTGGCGATGAAGGCCGCCTCCGACAACGCGCGCGACCTGATCGAGGAGCTGACGCTGATCTACAACAAGAACCGCCAGGCCGGCATTACCAAGGAATTGTCCGAAATCGTGGGCGGCGCGGCCGCCGTCTAAAGGAACGAACCATGGCAAAAGCACAAGGCACCATCGTCCAGTGCATCGGCGCGGTCACCGATATCGAGTTTCCGCGCGAGTCGATGCCGAACATCTACGACGCGCTCAAGCTCGCTGAAACGGGCGAAGCCGGCCTGGTCGAAAAGGGCCTTACCTTCGAGGTCGAGCAGCAGCTCGGCGACGGCGTGGTGCGCTGCATCGCGCTCGGCTCCTCCGACGGCCTGCGCCGCGGCATGAAGGTGGACAGCACGGATGCGCCGATTTCGGTGCCGGTGGGCAAGGGCACGCTCGGGCGCATCGTCGACGTGCTCGGCAGGCCGATCGACGAAGTCGGCCCGATCAAGTCCGACAAGCTGCGCTCGATCCATCAGGCGGCGCCGAAGTTCGACGAGCTCTCGCCTTCGGTCGAGCTGCTCGAGACCGGCATCAAGGTGATCGACCTCATCTGCCCCTTCGCCAAGGGCGGCAAGATCGGTCTGTTCGGCGGCGCGGGCGTGGGCAAGACGGTGAATATGCTCGAGCTCATCAACAACATCGCGACCCAGCACTCGGGCCTCTCGGTGTTCGCGGGGGTGGGCGAGCGCACGCGCGAGGGGAACGACTTCTATCACGAGATGATCGAGGCCGAGGTGGTCAAGCTCGATAACCTCGAGGAATCCAAGGTCGCGATGGTGTTCGGCCAGATGAACGAGCCCCCGGGCAACCGGCTGCGCGTCGCGCTCACCGGTCTCACCATGGCGGAAAGCTTCCGCGATGAAGGCCGCGACATCCTTTTCTTCGTCGACAACATCTACCGCTTCACGCTCGCAGGCACCGAGGTCTCGGCGCTGCTTGGCCGGATGCCTTCGGCGGTGGGATACCAGCCGACGCTCGCCGAGGAGATGGGCCGGCTGCAGGAGCGGATCACTTCCACCAAGACCGGCTCGATTACCTCGATCCAGGCGGTGTACGTGCCTGCCGACGACCTGACCGACCCCTCGCCGGCGACCACGTTCGGGCACCTCGATGCCACGGTCGTGCTCTCGCGCGACATCGCGGCGCTCGGCATCTACCCGGCGGTGGATCCGCTCGACTCGACCTCGCGCCAGGTCGACCCGAACACGATCGGCGAGGAGCACTACTCGACCACGCGCGCGGTGCAGGCGACGCTGCAGCGCTACAAGGAACTGCGCGACATCATCGCGATCCTAGGTATGGATGAGCTCTCTCCCGAGGACAAGCTGGCGGTCGCCCGCGCGCGCAAGATCCAGCGCTTCCTGTCGCAGCCTTTTACGGTGGCCCAGAACTTCACCGGGACCCCGGGCAAGTACGTCTCCCTCAAGGACACGATCAAGGGCTTCAAGATGATCGTCAACGGTGAATGCGACGCCCTGCCCGAGCAGGCCTTCTACATGGTCGGGGCGATCGAGGAAGCCTTCGAGAAGGCGAAGACCCTCCAGTAAGCGCATGGCCGCCGCCACCATCCACGTTGACGTCGTCAGCGCCGAAGAGGCGATCTACTCGGGCGAAGCCGAGTTCGTCGTCCTGCCGGGTGAAGCGGGCGAGCTCGGCATCTATCCCCGGCATATCCCGCTCATCACGCGCATCAAGCCTGGTGCCGTGCGCATCATGCCGGCCGGCGGCGGCGAGGAGCAGTTGATCTTCGTCGCGGGCGGCATTCTCGAGGTCCAACCGAAGGTGATCACCGTGCTCGCCGATACCGCCATCCGGGGCGCCGACCTCGACGAAGCGAAGGCGAGCGAGGCGCTGCAGAAGGCCAAGGACGCAATGGCGAAAGCGCAGGACAAGGCCGAGATCGCGACGCTACAGGGCGAGTTCGCGATGATGGCCGCCCAGATCGCCGCCATCCGCAAGCTGCGCAAGTCCAAATGAACGACCGCGCGAGGCCGAATCGCGGCTGGCTCGAGGCCGCGCAGGCCGTGCAGGCCGAGACGGTCAAGCTGCGCCGCGCGATCCACGCCGAGCCGGAGCTCGGGTTGCAAACGCCGAAGACGATGGCGAAGGTGCGTGCGGCGCTCGCCGACCTGTCCCTGGAATGGAAAACCGGCAAATCGACCACCGGCGCGGTCGCGATCCTGCGCGGAGGACGGCCTGGCCGCACGGTGCTCCTGCGCGGCGACATGGACGCACTGCCCATGCCTGAGGACACCGGCCTCGCGTTCAGCTCGACGGTCGCGAACACCATGCACGCCTGCGGGCACGACACGCATACCGCGATGCTCGCCTCGGCGGCGCGCCTGATGAGCGCGCGGCGCGACTCGCTCGCCGGGACCGTGCTCTTCATGTTCCAGCCCGGCGAAGAAGGCCATCACGGCGCACGCTTCATGATGGAGGACGGCCTGCTCAGCGACCCTGCGCCCGAGGCGGCATTCGCGCTGCATATTTATCCGAACGCGCCGGCAGGCGTTTTCGGCTCGAGACCAGGGCCGCTGCTTGCCTCCGCAGATCGGATCATGGTCGACGTGCGCGGCAAGGGCGGGCACGCCTCGATGCCGCACGACGCCATCGACCCGGTGCCGGTCGCCTGCGAGATCGTCACCGCCATGCAGGTGTTCATCACTCGGCGCATCGACATCTTCGATCCGGCGGTGGTGACGATAGCGAAAATCGAGAGCGGCTCGACCAACAACGTGATTCCGGAGAGCGCGAGCCTGCTCGGCACCATCCGCACGCAGTCGGAAGCGGCGCGCGAGCGCGTGCACGCGGGTCTCAAGCGCGTGGCGGAGAACGTGGCGCGGGCGCATGAGTGCGAGGCGGAAGTCAAAATCGAGCGCGGCTTTCCGGTCACCGTCTGCGATCCGCGGGCCTTCGCGCTTGCCCAGCAGACGATCGGCGAGCTCTTCGGCGCCCAATCCTGGCTGACGATGGCCTCGCCACTGATGGGCGCGGAGGATTTTTCCTACGTCCTGCAAAAGACGCCCGGCGCGATGCTCTTCCTCGGCGTTTGCCCGGAGGGACAGATGTGGAAGAGCGCCTGCCCGTGCCACTCCAACCGCATGGTGCTGAACGAGGCCATGCTCTCGCGCGGCGTCGCCGCGCACTGCGCAATCGCCGAGAATTACCTGGAGCGCGGTTTCGCCTGAGTCGCTAGGCGGCGAGCGCTCGCACGCGCTGCGCCAGCGCTTCCATTCGCTGGTCGTGGATCCCCATGTCGCGCAGGTGGGCGACCGTGTCGAACAGATAGTCGCAGCAGCGTCCGAGCGGGCCTTCGCCGCGTGCGAGGTAGCGCGCCATCGTCTCGGGGCCAAGACCGCCGCGGTAGCGCTCGTGCGCCTGGTTCGCAGCGAAGGCGATCGCGTGGGCGACGCCGTCAGCGGTTCGCGCCGCCACCCAGACCGGGCGATAGGAGCGCGTCATCATCTCGCGCCGCCAGAGCACATCCAGCTCTTCCTCGACCGCACGGGCGTGCAGGCGATAGGCGACGCCGTGGCAGCTGCCGCCGGGCTCGAGCGACAGCATCAAGCCGGGCCGCTCGGGGCTGCCGCGGCCGGCGCGCGCCAGCAGGCAGAATTCGCGATGAAAGCCGTGCACGAGCGCAGGACGTCGCTCGGCGTAACGGATCGCCGGATTCCACATAAGCGAGCCGTAGCCGAACACCCAGACGCTCGCCGGCTGCGGTGCCGCCTCAAGCATTTCGCGGATATGCGCCCGCCGCTCCGCCGGGGTCATCAGCTTGACGCGCGGACCGAGCAGACGCCGCGCCGCGGCATGCAGCGCGCCGTTCAACAGCGTCTCCCGGGTAAGCCTGAGCGCCCTACGGGCGCGCAGCGTAGGGCTCGTCTTCCGCGACAAACTCGGTTTCCTTCACGGCGTCCGCGCTCCAGGCTTTGACGGCGGGCAAGTCGAGAAGCGCCTGCTGATAGCTCTGCGCCGCTCCTTTTAGCTCGACCGCGTAGGTCACGAAGCGCGTCGCGACCGGCGCGTAGAAGGCGTCCGCCGCGCTGAACTCGCCGAAGAGGTAAGGGCCTTTCGCCTGCGCCCAGATCGCGCTGATGCGCGCGATGTCCTTCGCCACGCCGTCGTTCATGCCCTTGCCCGGGTAGCGATTGCGAATATTCATCGGCATGGCCGCGCGCAAGGCGCGAAAGCCCGAATGCATCTCGGCGGCGGCCGAGCGCGCCCGCGCGCGCAACCGCGCGTCGGCCGGCCAGATGCTGCGCCCGGGGAAGAGCTCGTGCAGGCGCTCGGCAATCGCGAGCGTGTCCCAGGTGGCGAAGCCTTTGCCGGGCTCGCCTTCCCAGAGCACGGGCACCAGGCCGCTCGGCGAAAGCTTGGCGATATGGTCGCGCCAGTCCTGCGACTCGAACTTGATCAGGCGCTCCTGGAACGGGATTTCGCGCCCGCGCAGCAGCGTCCAGGGGCGCATCGACCAGGAGGAATAGTTCTTGTTTGCGATCACCAGCACGAGCGAAGCGCTCATGCCGGGAATTCTATGCGGCTTTGCCCTGCGGCGCAGGGCTGCCCACGGCGTACCAGTCCACCTTGCGGGTCGCGATCATCGCCGCGGCGAGGCACGCGAAGACGAGGAGCGACCCCATGAGGAGCGCGTGGTCCTCCGAGCGCAGCAGCACATAGAGCAGCCCGTATAGCAGCGCAAGCCCCGCCGCGAACCCCGCGCCCAGGCGCGCGCTCTTCAGGATGTGGCGCACGTAGTAGCCGAGCAGCGCGACGCAGGCGCCGGCGCCGATGGCATACGCGGAGGCGAAGCCCAGATGCTCGGAAAGCGAAATGAGCAGCAGGAAAAAGACGGCGAGCGCGCAGCCGACGAGCGCGTATTGCAGCGGGTGGATCGCCAGGCGCGCGAGTATCTCGAAGAGAAAGAAGGCCGCGAAAGTGAGGCCGATGAAAAGAAAGCCGTACTTCAGCGAGCGCTCGACCGTGTGGTACAGATCCACTGGCTGGAAGAACGAGACCGCGAGCGTGTGATTGCTGAAGGGCTCGCATTGCCGCGATTGCAGGCAACGCTCGTAGACCTGCGCGAGGTTGGTCGCGAAATGCGATGTGCGCCAGCGCGCCGCAAAGCCATCCTGGCCGACGCGGGTGCCCGAATCCGGCAGGAGGCGGCCGGCGAAGCTCGGGTGCGCCCAAGTCGAGGCGAGCGCCACGCGCGTCGTGGCTCCGACCGGCACGATGTCGAGCCGCTCGGTGCCAAGAAGGATAAGCGAGATCTTGAATTCGTAAACGGTCGGTGTCTTCGCGTCCGTCGCCGCGAGCGCTCCCAGATCGGCATGGATCCCGCTCGGCAGAGCGGCCGCTTCAAGGCCGCCGGGGTGCACTTGCGCTTCGGTGCCGTTCCATTCCACGAGCACCGGCTCGCGGATTCCCCGTGTATCCGAAACGCCCAGCACGAGCTGCGCGCGGCCCCAATCGAGGCTTCCGGTGCCCTGCGCCACGCCCAGGCCGGGCGGCAGCGTGAACGACCCTTGGAGCGCGCCGCGCAGCGTGTAGAGATGCGCCTTGTAGAGGCCGCGATGCTTTTCCTGCAGCTCGATCGCGCCCTCGATCGCAAGCGTGTCGGGAAGAAGGGCGATATGCCCACGCTCGATGCGCTCTTTCCGCGCGGTGCGGGTATGGCCGCCGTCGTCGGTGATCGTCGTCGCCTCCACGCTGCGGCGGGTCCAGGGGATGTAGAGCACGGGCCCGGCGATCTTCTGCGGCTCGCTCGCGCTGCGGCCGATGTCCGCGACCACGCCGTCGCGAAGGCCCTTTCGCTCGGCGACGAGCGCGCGCACCATCTTGAGCGGCACCTGCAGGATCAGGCCGACCGCCAGGATCAGGCCGATTTTCCAGAGCAGCGCTTTCTGCATGCCTCCTCGCGGGTATCGCTCATCTGCCGAAGCGCGCGGGCGGCGCCAGGACCGTGTCCCGATCCTCCTTTCTCGATCCGGCGCGCCCGACGCCGCGGTTCATGCGGGTCGAAGTCGCGCGGCAGCGCGCATTCGATCCCCAATTCCGTCTCGCCGTAGCTCATGCCGTCGCGAGCAGCATCGTCACGCCCGCGAGCACGACGCTCACGAACACGCCCACGGCAAGGGCGAGCGCGACCTGGGCGACGATTTCTGCGGCGAAGTGCTGGGTTTTTTCCATGGCCCCTCCTCGGTTGTCGGCGTCATTGAAAGCCCCGAAAGAGCCGGCGCGAGGTCGAGGTTGTGGCGAGCTGCGGACCAAAAAGGGCAAAGAAATGACGCCTCTCCGGACGGCCTTTCTCCCGGAAGCGTTCCGGTATAGTCGGCGCATGGCCCGCCGTATCGCCGTCGTGGAGGATGACGCCGCCATCCGCGCCAACTACGCCGAGGCGCTCAAGCGCCACGGCTACGACGTGGCGGCCTACCCGGGACGGCGCGAGGCGATGGACGCGCTGCGTTCACGCCTGCCGGACCTTGCAATCATCGACATCGGCCTGGGCGACGAGGCCGAAGGCGGCTTCGCGCTTTGCCGCGAGCTGCGCGCGCTTTCCGCCCAGCTGCCGATCGTCTTTCTCACCGCGCGCGACTCGGACTTCGACGTGGTCTCGGGCCTGCGCCTGGGCGCCGACGACTACCTCACCAAGGAGGTGAGCCTGCCGCATCTGATGGCGCGTATCGGCGCGCTCTTTCGCCGCGTGGACGCGCTCGCGGAGTCCAAGCCTGCCGAGGAGCGCATCGTGCGCGGCCCGCTCGAGCTCGATCTCAAGCGCTTCAGCGCGCAGTGGCGCTCGGCGCGAATCGAGCTGACCTTGACCGAATTCTGGATCGTTCATTCGCTCGCGCGGCATCCGGGGCACGTCAAAAGCCGCGACCAGCTCATGCGCGACGCCGAGCTCGTGGTCGACGACGCCACCATTACTTCGCACGTCAAGCGCGTGCGCGCCAAATTCCTCGCCGGCGACCCGGCGTTCGACGCGATCGAGACCGTGTACGGCCTCGGTTACCGCTGGAACGCCTAGGCGCGCTCTTCCGATGAGCCGGTTTCCGCTGCGCGCGAAGCTTGCGCTCGTCGCGCTCACGCTGCTCGCCCTGCCCTGGGCCGGCTGGATGTATGTGCGCGAAATGGAGCGCTTTCTCCTCGCCGCGCAGGAGGAGGCGCTCGCCGCGACCGCACGCGCGATCGCCACGGCGCTGCACGAGCGCCCGCAGCTGCTCGCCTACCGCGCCACGCCCGAATCCGTGCTGCGCGAGGAAGCGGAAAAGGAGCTCAGGCGGCTTGCCGGGGACGTGATCGAGCGCGAGGAGCCGGCGCGCAGCCGCGCGCCCGACGGCGAGATCGCGGCCATCCTGAAGGGCCTGGAGCGCGGTAACTCGCGCATCTGGGTGGTGAGCCGCGACTACCGCGTGCTCGCCCTGGCGGGGAGCCTGAAGCGAGACCCCGAGCCCCCGCGCCTCGCCGAGCGGCTGCTCGGTTGGCTGATCGCCCCGCCAACCGAGGACTTCGACGACGCGATTGCCCAGGATGCGATCGCTGCGGGGCGCGAGGTTGCCTCCGCGCTGCAGGGCGCGGCCGCCAAGCGCGCGCGCCGGACGCGCGATGAGCGCGCCGTGGTGCTCTCGGCCGCCTATCCCATCTGGGTCGGGGATGAAGTGCACGGCGCGGTGGTGGTCGAGGAAACGACCAACCGGATCGCCTCCCTGCGCAGCCAGGCGCTTGAGCGCCTGGTCGTCGCGACCCTCGCGCTTTTCGCGCTGGTGGGCGCGATCCTGCTCTGGTTCGCGACGCGCATCTCGAACCGGATCCGGCGCCTCTCGGACGAGGCGGAGGCGGCGATCGATGCGCGCGGCCGGGTCACGCGCCTCACCACGGCCTCCGAGGCGGGCGACGAGATCGGCGACCTTTCGCGCAGCTTCAGCACCGTGCTCGAGCGCCTGGCGCGCTACAACGCCTACCTGGAAGCGCTCGCGGGGCGGCTCTCGCACGAGCTGCGCACCCCCGTGGCCGTGGTGCGCTCCTCCCTCGAGAATCTGCACGCGGCGCGCACGGCCGAAGAAACGCGCACCTATCTCTCCCGCGCCGAAGAGGGCCTCGCGCGCCTCTCCACGATTCTCGCCCGCATGACCGAGGCGAGCCGCCTCGAGCAGAGCCTGCAATCGGCCGCGCGCGAGCGTTTCGACGCCTCGCTCGTGGTGCGCGGGTGCGCCGAAGGCTACCGCATGGCTTACGCCCCCCGCACGTTCGAGCTGTCGCTCCCCGAAAGCCCGGTGACGGCGCACGGCGTTCCCGATCTGCTCGCGCAAATGCTCGACAAGCTGGTCGAGAACGCCGTGGACTTCGCAACTCCCGGCACGGCCATTCGGATTTCACTCGCCGTGGCGGGCGGCAGCGCGCGGCTGCGAGTCGAGAATGACGGACCGACCTTGCCCGAGTCGGTGCGCGATTCGCTCTTTGCCTCGATGGTCTCGCATCGCGAGGAGCGCACGGCCGCCGCCCCGCACCTTGGACTCGGGCTTTATATCGCGCGCCTGATCGCCGAGTTCCATGGCGGGACGCTGCACGCGGAGAATCTTCCCGGCTCGCGCGGCGTCGCTTTCGAAGCCACGCTCGCGGCGGCCTGATCGGGCAAAATCGGGGCGGGGATTCCGTGGACACCTACGACCTTTTCGTCATTGGGGGCGGCATCAATGGCGCCGGCATCGCGCGCGACGCGGCCGGCCGCGGGCTGTCGGTGCTGCTCGCCGAGAAGGACGATCTTGCGAGCGCGACCTCGTCCTCCTCCTCCAAGATGATCCACGGCGGCCTGCGCTATCTCGAGCTCTACGAGTTTCGCCTCGTCGCCGAAGCGCTCGCCGAGCGCGAGGTGCTGCTCAAGGTGGCCGCGCACCTCGTGTGGCCGGCGCGCTTTGTCATGCCGCACGTCCCCGAGCTGCGCCCGCGCTGGATGATCCGCGCCGGCCTCTTCCTCTACGATCACCTCGCGCGCCGCGCGAGCCTGCCCGGCTCCAAGGCGATCCGCCTCGATGCCCCGCCTTACAGCTCCGGACTCAAGCCGCAGTTCCGACACGGCTTCATCTACTCCGATTGCCGCGTCGACGACGCCCGGCTTGTCGTGGCCACCGCCATGGATGCGCGCGAGCGCAAGGCGCGGATTCTCACGCGCACCGGGTGCCTGGCGGCGCAGCGTGTCGACGGTGGGTGGCGCGCGCGACTGTCCAATGGCGAGGAGATCTCGGCGCGCGTGGTCGTGAACGCCGCGGGTCCCTGGGTCAAGACCGTGCTGAATGACAAGCTTGCGCAGCCTTCGCGCGACGCGGTGCGCCTGGTGAAGGGAAGCCACATCGTCGTGCCCAAGCGCTATGAAGGCGAGCACGCCTTCATCCTGCAGAACGACGATGGGCGGGTCATCTTCATGATCCCCTATGGGGACCTCCATACGCTGATCGGCACCACCGATATTCCGGTCGAAGGCGAAGTCGCACATCCGCAGGCGAGCGCGGAGGAGATCGCCTACATCTGTCGCGCGGTGAACCGGTACCTTGAGCGCCCCACCCGCCCCGAAGACGTGGTGTGGAGCTATTCGGGCGTGCGCCCGCTCTACGACGACGGCAGCTCCGATCCGTCGGACGTCACGCGCGACTACACCTTGCGGGTCGACGATGTGGAGGGCAAGGCGCCCGTGCTTTCGGTGTTCGGCGGAAAAATCACGACCTATCGCCGCCTCGCCGAGCATGCGATGGAGAAGCTCGCGCCCTATTTCCCGGGGTTGAAGCCCGCCTGGACCGCCCGCACGCCGCTGTCCGGCAGCGACTTCGGCGGCGCCTCGCGCATCGAGGCGCGCGATGCCTTTTTCACGAGCCATCCGAATCTCGCCGAATCGATGCTGCGGCCGATCTTCCGCCGCCATGGCAGCCACGCACAGGTCGTGGTCGGCGACGGCGACCTGGGCGAGGATCTCGGCGCCGGCCTCACCGAGCGCGAGATCCGCTATCTGGTGGAGCACGAGTGGGCCCAGACGGCCGAAGACGTGCTCTGGCGCCGCACCAAGGCGGGCCTTCTCATGACTCAAGCCCAGCGCGCGCGCGTCGCAGCGCTTTTTCGCCGATGAGACCGCTCGCCGACCTGCGGGGCTCCGGCATCCGCGGACTGCTTTTCGACATCGACGAGACGCTCACCACCGAAGGCAAGCTGACGGCGGAGGCTTATGCGGCCATGGAAGCGCTCAAGCGCGCCGGGCGGATCGTCGTGCCGGTCACCGGGCGCGCGGCGGGCTGGTGCGATCACATCGCGCGCATGTGGCCCGTCGATGCGGTGATCGGCGAGAACGGCGCGTTCTACTTCTGGCTCGGCGAGGGCAAGCTGCAGCGGCGCTTTCACGACGCCCCGGCGGCGCGGGCGGAAAAGCAGCGGCGGCTGGAGGGCATCGCCCAATCGATCCTCCAGGCCGTGCCCGGTTGCGCGCTTGCCTCCGACCAGCGCTACCGCGAGACCGATCTCGCCATCGACTACTGCGAAGACGTGCCGGCCCTGCCGCTCGAGGCCGCCGGGCGCATTGCGGCGCTCATGCGCGCGGCGGGACTGACGGCGCGCATCAGCTCGATCCATGTGAACGGCTGGTTCGGGGATTACGACAAGCTCGCGATGGCGCGCACTTGCCTGCGCGAGCGCTTCGGCCTCGATCTCGAGACCGCCAATCGCAGCCTCGCCTTCGCGGGCGACTCGCCGAACGACGCGCCGATGTTTGGCTTTTTCGACAATTCCGTGGGCGTTGCCAACGTGCGGCGCTTCGAGGGCGTGCTCGAGCAGCCGCCCAAGTACGTCACCGGGGCTGCGGCAGGCGCGGGCTTTGCGGAATTGGCCGCGCATCTGCTCGCCGGATGAGGCAAACTTCCGCCTTCGCAGAGTGAAAGGGTGAAAGGGCACCATGGCGGGCTACCGTCGCCACGTATTCGTCTGTCTCAACGAGCGCGATCCGGGTGATCCGCGCGGCTGCTGCAAACGGCGCGGCGCCGAGGCAGTGTTCGACACGCTGAAAAAGGGCGCCGGCAAGGCCGGGCTCAAGGACGTGCGCGTGAATCGCGCAGGCTGCCTCGATCACTGCGAGTTCGGGCCCACGGTCGTGGTCTATCCCGAAGCGGTCTGGTACCACGTTCCGACGGTGGAAGACGCTGAAGAGGTCCTGCGCTCCCACATCATCGAAGGAAAGGTGGTCGATCGCCTGCTGATCGACCGGATGGGCTGATGGCCGGCCCTCTTTCGCACGTCCGAGTCCTCGACCTTTCGCGCGTGCTTGCCGCGCCGTGGGCGGGCCAGAACCTCGCCGACCTCGGCGCCGAAGTGATCAAGGTCGAGCGCCCCAGGGTCGGCGACGATTCGCGCGCCTTCGGTCCGCCGTGGCTCAAGGATGGCCAGGGCCGCGATACCAAGGACTCCGCGTACTTCACTTCGGCGAATCGCGGCAAGAAGTCGATCACGGTCAATCTCGCCAAGCCCGAGGGGCAGGCGCTCGTGCGCGCGCTCGCCGCGAAGTCCGACGTGCTGCTCGAGAACTACAAGTACGGCGATCTGAAGCGCTACGGCCTTTCCTACGACGACCTGAAGAAGGACAACCCGGGCCTGATCTACTGCTCGGTCACCGGCTTCGGCCACACCGGTCCTTACCGCGAGCGCCCCGGGTACGACTTCATGATCCAGGGCATGGGCGGGATGATGAGCGTGACGGGGCTTCCCGACGGCCAGCCCGGCGGCGGCCCGCAGCGCGCTGGCGTCCCCGTCGCGGACATCATTACCGGCATGTACGCCTCGATCGCGATTTGCGCCGCGCTCGCCCACCGCGCGGTCACGGGCAAGGGCCAGCACCTCGACCTCGCGCTGCTCGACTCGCAGATCGCGCTGCTCGCCTACCAGAACACGAACTACTTCTCGACCGGCAAAGCGCCCGGCCGCATCGGTAACCTGCACCCCAACATCGTTCCCTATCAGCCGTTCAAGACCAAGGACGGCGAAGTGATCATCGCCTGCGGCAACGACAACCTGTTCGGCAAGTTCTGCGAAGCCGCGGGCGCGCCCGAGCTCGCGCGCGATGCGCGCTTTGCGACCAACGGCAAGCGGGTCGAGAACCGCGCCGAGATCACGAAGATCGTGCAGGACATTTTCTCGAAGAAGACGACCGCCGAATGGCTCGAGCTGCTGGAGGCGGCCGGGGTGCCGAACGGCCCGATCTATGACATCGCCGAGGTATTCGCCGAGCCGCAGGTGAAGGCGCGCGGCGTGAAAATCGAGCTCGAGCATCCGAGCGCTGGCAAGGTGCCGCTCGTGGCGAGCCCGATGCGCTTCTCGGGCACGCCGCTGGAATACCGGCAGGCGCCGCCGGTGCTGGGGCAGCACACCGACGAGGTGCTGAAAGGGCTGCTCGGCAAGAGCGACGCGGAGATCCGGGACCTCCGCGCCGCGGGGATTCTCTGACGTTCTAGTTGTCGATCTTGGCGCCGGCGTCCTTCACTACCTTCGCCCACTTGGTGATCTCGGCGTTGACGAGCTGGCCGAATTTTTCGGGTGTCTCGCCGCCCACGGTCGCGCCCTGGCTCTCCCACACCGCCTTGAGCTCGGGTGATTGCATGGCCTTGACCGTTTCCTGGTACATCCGGTCAATCGTTTCCTTGGGCGTCCCCTTGATGCCCCAAAGGGCGTACCAGGTGGTCACCTCATAGCCCGGCAACCCCGCTTCGCGCATCGTCGGCACGTTTGGCGCGGCGAACGAGTGCGTCGCCGTGGTCACCGCGAGCGGCTTGAGCTTGCCGCCCTTGATCTGCGGGGCGGAGGTGGCCATGCCGTCGAAGGCCATGTCGACTTGGCCCGCGAGCAGGTCCTGCATCATGGGCCCCGCGCCCTTGTAGGGAACGTGCGTGAGGTTGAGGCCCGTCATGGTCTTGAAGAGCTCGCCCGCGAGATGGTGCGTCGTGCCGTTGCCGGCCGAGCCGAAATTCAGCTTGCCCGGGTTGGCTTTCGCGTAAGCCATCAGGTCCTTGAGCGAATTGATGCTCGTGTGCTTGGGATGCACGACCACGACGTTCGGCACGTAGGCGAGCACCGTGATCGGCACGAAGTCGCGCGTGAGCGAGTACGGCAGCCGCGTGTAGAGGCTCTCGGCGATCGTGTGGTGCACTGCGCCGAGGAAGAACGTGTAGCCGTCGCCCGGGCGCTTGGCGGCGCTCGCCGCGCCGACCGTGCCGCCGGCCCCGGCGAGGTTCTCGACGATGAACTGCTGGCCGATGTTTTTGCTCAAGTACACCGAAAGCGGCCGTCCGAAAGCGTCGACGCCGCCCCCGGGCGCGAACGGGTTCACCATCGTCACGGGTTTCGCGGGCCAGGATTGCGCCTGCGCGGCCGAGGCAACGACAAGCGCAGCCACGGATAAAAGGATTTTCAGCATGTTCTCTCCCTTGATTTTTTGGCGGCGCATGATAGCACCGCCCGAGCTAGCGCCCGTTGAACTCCGGCTTGCGTTTCGCAAGGAACGCAGCGACGCCCGCGCGGAAGTCCTCGGTGTCGAAACAGGCGTAGCCCTCGTCGTATTCCGCCTCGCTGAGCGGGCGCGGGTCGAGCAGCCGGCGCACGAATTTCTTGTGCCAGCGCGCGACCAGCGGCGCACCCTCGGCGATGCGCCGCGCGGTCGCATACGCCTCGGCCACCACGTCCGCGTCGGCGACCACGCGTGAGACGAGCCCTTTCTCGTACGCTTCCTTCGAATCCCAGATCCGGCCCTCGAGCAGAAGCTCGAGCGAGGCGGCCGGGCCGATCACGCGCATCATCGAGCGCAGCTCGTCGTAGGACTCCGTCAACCCGAGGTTCTTGACCGGCACGCCGAAGCGCGCGGAGGCGTTCGCGATCCGCAGGTCGCATTGCGAGGCGATAAGGAGGCCCCCGCCGACGCAGGCGCCCTGAATCAGGGCCACAGTCGGGTGGCGGCATTCGGCGACCGCGCCCAGCTGGCCGATGCCGCCGCGGCTGTAGGCCCTGGCCTGCGCCGAATTCGCGCGCTCGGCGTGGAACTCGGCGATGTCGGCGCCCGCCGCAAACGCTTTGTCGCCCGCGCCGCGCAGCACGATGCAGCGCACCGAATCGTCGGCGGACAGCGATTGCATCGCCGCGCCAAGCTGCGCCCACATGTTCTTGTCGAGCGCGTTCAGCCGCCCGGGGCTGGAAAGCATGACGGTGCAGATCGCGCCGTCGCGCTCGAGGAGGACGGTGCCGCCGGCCATTACTCGACCCTGACGCCCGTATCCTTGATGAGCTTCGCGTACTTCGTCACCTCGGCTTTCATGTAGCCCTCGAATTCGGCCGCGCTTTGCTCGCGCAGCTGCGTGCCCACCGACTCGAGGCGCTGGCGCACCTCGGGCACCTGCATCGCTTTATTGATGTCGGCGTTGAGCTTGGCGACGATTTCGCGCGACGTGCCGGCCGGCGCCATGACGCCGTACCAGTTGGAGACATCGAAGCCGACAATGCCCTCTTCCTGGAAGGTCGGCACGTCCGGAAGCTGCGGCAGGCGCTTCGGCGTCGAGATCGCCAGGCCGCGCAGCTTGCCGGCCTGAATGTGCGGCAGCACCGGCGGCATGGTGTCGAAGTTCATCGCCACGACGCCCGCGAGCAGGTCCTTGATCGCATCGCCGCTCCCCTTGTAGGGCACATGCACGATGCTCGTGCCGGTGAGCTGCTTGAACATTTCGCCGGCGAGGTGCTGCGTGCTGCCGTTGCCCGAGGAGGCGTAGTTGAGCTGGCCCGGCTTGGCCCTGAGGATCGCAACCAGCTCCTTCACCGTTTTCACGCCGACCGACGGATGCACCGCAAGCACGTTCGGCACGTAACCGACGTAGGCGACGGCGCTGAAGTCCTTGATCGCGTTGTAGGGAAGCTTGGCGAAGAGGTTCGGCGCGATCGCATGCGAATTGACGTGACCCATGATCAGCGTGTAGCCGTCGGGGGCGCTCTTCGCGACCACATCGGCGCCGATCGTGCCGGTCGCGCCGGCGCGGTTTTCGACGGTGACCGCCTGCCCCCACCACTCGGTGAGCTTTTGCGAGATCACGCGCGCGACGACGTCGGTGCCGCCACCCGGCGGAAAGCCCACGATCATGCGCACGGGCTTCGACGGATAGGCCTGTGCGAAGCAAGTGCCGGACAGAAGGGCGAGCGCGAGGGCGCACGCGCGGCGGTAGAAGCGAAGCGACATTCTTTTCTCCTGGGCGTTTTTTTGTTAGCTCAACACGTCCTGCGATTGTCGCAGGACCCGGCGCGCGTAGTAGCAGAACACGGCGTCCACGTACTTGGGCTTCAGGCGATAGTCGTGCGCCTCCTTGATGCACTCGGGCCGGACCGCCTTGATGGTGCCCGCCGCACGCGCCATGAGCTGCAGCTTGGCCGCGCGCTCTATGAAGATGCTGAGCATGGTGGCCTCCTCGATCGTCTTGCAGGCGGCGAGCTGGCCGTGATGCGCGAGCAGGATCGAGCGCTTCTCGCCGAGCGCCTCGGAGATGAGGCGGCCTTCCTCGTCGCCGATCGGCACGCCCGGATACTCGGGAAGATAGGCGCAGTCCTCGTGGAACATCGAGGTATCCATGTGCGCCGCGACAAGCGGCTCGCCGATCATCGAGAGCGCGGAGCAGTGCGGCGGGTGCGTGTGGACGATCGCGTTCACCGCCGGGCGGTGCTCGTAGATCCACAGGTGGAAGCGGTTCGAGGGATTGGGCATGCCCTCGCCTTCCAGGATGTTGAGGTCGCCATCCACCCGCACGATATTGCTCGTGCGCGCCTCGTCGAAGCCCAGGCCGAAGCTGAGCATCCAGTACGTCCCGGGCTCGTCGGCGCGCGCCGTGATCTGCCCTGCGAGCGCGGATTCGTGCCCCTCGGCCTCGAGGATGCGGCAGGCGAGCGCCACTTTGGTGCGCAGGGGCCAAGCCGGCGTCAGCAGGTTGGCCTCCATGCGCTCGCTGGTCTGCTGGTGGTAGAAGCTCTTGTCGCGCGCGCGCTCTTCGATCTTCATGGCGTCTCCGGTTTTCAGTCGATCTTCGCGCCCGAGGCCTTGACGACCCTCGCCCACTTCGCGATCTCGGCGCGCACGAACTCCGCCGACTGCTCGGGGTTCAGCTCGCGCGTCTCGGCGCCCTGCAGCGCGAATTTCTGGCGGATCTCCGGATCGGCGATCGCCTTGGCGAGGTCCGCGTAGATGCGCGCGACGACCTCTTTCGGCGTGCCGGCCGGGGCGTAGAGGCCGTACCAGTTTTCCGACAGGATCCCCGGATAGCCCGCCTGCGCGAGCGTCGGCACTTCGGGCAGGATGGCGATGCGCGCGGGGCTCGCGACCGCAAGCCCTCGCAGCTTGCCGCTCTTGATGTGCGGCGAGACCGTGAGCGAGGTTTCGAAGGCCATCGTCACCTGCCCGCCGACGAGCGCGGCCATCGCCGGCGCGCCGCCCTTGTAGGGCACGTGCACGATGTCGATGCCCGCCGCACCTTTGAACATTTCACCGGTGAGATGGAACACGGTGCCGTTTCCGGCCGAAGCCATCGTCAGCTTGCCGGGGGAGGTCTTGGCGAGCGCGACCAACTCCGCCACCGACCGGGCCGGCACCGAGGCCTCGACCGCCATCACGACCGGCAGCGACGCCGCAATCGAGATCGGCACGAAATCCTTTTCGGTGTCGTAGCCAAGCTTCGGATAGATGCTCGGATTGATCGCGTGCGCGGCCGGCGCGAAAAGCAGGGTATAGCCGTCGCCCGCCGCCTTGGCGACGATCTCGGTGCCGATCGTTCCGCCCGCGCCGGGGCGGTTGTCGACGACCACCGGCTGGCCGAGGGAATCGGAGAGCCGTGTGGCGAGAATGCGCGAGAGAGCGTCGGTGCCCGCCCCCGGCGAGAAGGGCACCACGAGGCGAATGGACCGGCTCGGCCAGGATTGCGCAAGCGCATGGCCCGGCGCGAGCGCGCCAAGCGCGAGGAGAAGTCCGAGGGTTTTCAGCAGGGCGCGCATCGTGCTCATGCCGCCGCGCGGGCCGGCGATCGGCGGCATTCGGCGAGATAGTCCATCGCGGCCTGCACGCCGGCGCGCTTCACCGGCACGCCGGCGAGCTCCAGGCCCATCTCGCAGCCGGCGAGCGTTCCCATGAGGGCGAGATCGTTGAAATCGCCGAGGTGGCCGATGCGGAAGACCTTGCCGGCGAGCCTGGTCAACCCGGTGCCGAGCGAAAGATCGAAATTTTCCAGAATCACCTTGCGCGCTTTGTCGGCATCGTGCCCCGGCGGCATCATCACCGCGGTGAGCGAGGCCGAGTATTCGGCCGGATTTTTTGCGAGCACTTCGAGCCCCCAGGCGCGCACGGCGCGCCGCGTCGCTTCGGCGTGGCGCTGGTGCCGCGCGAAGACGTTGTCGAGCCCTTCTTCCTCGAGAAGCATTTTCAGCGCTTCGCGCAAGCCATAGAGCAGGTTCGTCGCGGGCGTGTACGGGAAATAGCCGTCCTTGTTGGCGGCGATCATGTCCGCCCAATCCCAGAAGCTGCGCGGCAGCTTCGCGCTCTTGCCGGCGGCAAGCGCCTTGGCGGACACCGCGTTGAACGAGAGCCCCGGCGGGAGCATCAAGCCCTTTTGCGAGCCGCCCACGGTGACGTCGACGCCCCACTCGTCGTGCCGGTAATCGATCGAGCCGAGCGAGGAGATCGTGTCGGCCATGAGAAGCGCGGGGTGCTTCGCTGCATCGATCGCGCGCCGGACTTCGCCCACCCGCGAAACGACGCCGGTCGAGGTTTCGTTGTGCACCACGCATACCGCCTTGATGCGATGCGCCTTGTCTTCGCGCAACTTGGCCTCGATCGCCTGCGCGTCCGCGCCGGTGCGCCAATCGCCCGGAATGAACTCGGGCGCCAGGCCGAGGCGCAGCGCCATCTTCTGCCAGAGCGTCGCGAAATGGCCCGTCTCGTACATGAGGATCGCATCGCCGGGCGAAAGCGTATTGACGAGCGCTGCTTCCCACGCCCCGGTGCCGGAGGCGGGATAGATGACCACGGGGCTCGTCGTCTTGAACATGCGCTTCATGCCCGCGAGCACTTCCTTGCCGAGCACGGCGAACTCGGGGCCGCGGTGGTCCATGGTCGGGAAGTCAATCGCGCGCAGCACGCGATCCGGCACGTTGGTCGGACCCGGGATTTGCAGGAAATGGCGGCCGGCGTTGCGGGGCATAACAACCTCCTCCTTTGTATGCAATCCTGGCGCCCGCCCGGACTTCTTGGTCACGGCTTGCACCCAGGCCAACTATTTTGTATTCTGCATGCAAAATGGAACTGGCACAAGAGACAGGTCCCATCCTGCGGCGGCCGCTCCACGAGGAGGCGACCGACCGGCTGCGAGACCTGATCGTACAGGGGCGGCTGGCGCCCGGGGCACGTTTGAATGAGCGGTTGCTCACGGCCCAGTTGGGCGTCTCGCGCACGCCCTTGCGCGAGGCGTTCAAGGTGCTCGCCACCGAGGGACTCGTCGAGCTGCTGCCGAACCGCGGCGCGATCGTTTCGCCGATCGACGCCGAGCGGCTGCGAGAGACGCTCGCGGTGATGGGCGTGCTCGAAGGGCTGGCCGGCGAGCTCGCCTGCCGCAACGCGACCGAGGCGCAATTGAACGAGATCCGCGCGCTCCACTACGAGATGCTCGCCTGCCACGCGCGCGGCGATCTGGCCGGCTACTTCAAGTTCAACCAGGCGATTCACCTGAAGCTCGTCAAGTACTCGGGCAACGCGACGCTTTACAACGCCTACCGCCAGCTGAACGGCACCATCCGTCGCGCGCGCTACATGGCCAACCTCTCGCAGGAGCGCTGGGACGAAGCCGTGCGCGAGCACGAGGAGATCCTCGCTGTGCTCGGCGCGCGCGACGTGAAGCGAATCAAGGTCCTGCTGACCGACCATCTAACGCACAAGCTCGCCAGCGTCGTGGGCGAGCTGAAAGCCGAGGACCGTTGAGCGCGGCGCCGGGCGATTCGGCCTTCGCGCAGCGGCTGCGCCGCGAGCTCGACGGCGAAGTCCTCTTCGATACCGCCTCGCGCGGCCGTTATTCCACCGACGCATCGATCTACCAGGTCGAGCCGATCGGCATTGTCGTGCCGCGCACGGCCGAGGCGGCGCGAGCGGCGCTCGCGATCGCGGCCGACTCCGGCGTTCCCGTGCTGCCGCGCGGCGCGGGCAGCTCGCAGTGCGGGCAGGCGGTCGGCGCGGCGCTCATCCTCGATCACACGAAGTACCTGAACCGCGTGCTCGAGAAAAATCTCGAGGCGGGTAACGTCGTCGTCGAGCCGGGCGTCGTGCTCGACCAGTTGAACGCCGAGCTGCGGCCGCACGGCGTCTGGTACCCGGTCGACGTTTCGACCAGCGCGCAGGCCACGCTCGGCGGCATGGCCGGCAACAACTCCTGCGGCTCGCGCTCGATCGCCTACGGCAACATGGTGCACAACGTGCTCGCCATCGACGCCGTGACGGCCGAGGGCAAAAGATGGAGGTTCGGCCCGATGAGCGACGCTTCGGGGCCCGTCGAGTATCAGGATTTTATTTCCCGGTTGAAAATCCTTTATGAAAGGGAAAAAGAAGAAATAGCGGCGCGTTTTCCCAAAGTGCTGCGCAAGGTCGCGGGCTACAACCTCGACCATCTGGGGCCGCCGCACGCGAACGCGGCGCACCTGCTCGTCGGCTCGGAGGGCACGCTCGCGTGGTTCGAGCGGCTGCACCTGAAGCTCTCGCCGCTGCCGCCCGCGCGCGCTCTCGGCGTTTGCCACTTCGGCCGCTTCTACGACGCGATGGCGAAGACGCAGCACATCGTCAAGCTCGGGCCCTCTGCCGTGGAGCTCGTCGACCGGACGATGATCGGTCTCGCGCGCGAAAACGCGGCGTTCCGGAAGACGGTGGACGCCTTCATCAAGGGCGATCCGGACGCGATCCTCCTGGTCGAGTTTTCGGCGGACGAGGCTTCGCTCGTCAAGGCGAAGCTGAAAGAGCTCAGCCAATTGATGGGCGATCTGGGATTTCCCGGCAGCGTGGTTGAGATCACCGACGCCGGTCTGCAGAAGGCGGTCTGGGATGTGAGGAAGGCGGGCCTCAACATCATGATGTCGATGAAGGGGGACGGAAAGCCCGTCTCCTTCATCGAGGACTGCGCGGTCCCGCTCGAGCACCTTGCCGACTACACCGAGCGCCTGACGCGCGTGTTCGAGAAGCACGGCACGCGCGGCACCTGGTACGCGCACGCCTCGGTCGGGACATTGCACGTGCGCCCGATCCTCGACATGCGGCGCGACGGTGCGAGGAAGATGCGCGCCATCGCCGAGGAAGCCTGCGCGATGGTGAAGGAGTACAAGGGCGCGTACTCAGGCGAGCACGGAGACGGCCTCGTGCGCTCCGAATGGATCGCGCCTTTCTTCGGCCCGCGGCTCACGGCGGCGCTCGGCGAGGTCAAGGCCTGGCTCGATCCGCGCGGCCTCATGAATCCCGGGAAGATCGTCGCGCCCTCGAAGATGGACGACGCATCGCTCTTTCGCTTCAAGCCGGGCTACTCGGCCAAGGTGCCGGCGACGGTGCTCAACTGGTCGGAGTGGGGCGGCTTCGACAAGGCCGTCGAGATGTGCAACAACAACGGCCACTGCCGGAAATTCGACGCCGGCACCATGTGCCCGTCGTTCCGCGCCACTCGCGACGAGACGCACCTCACGCGGGGGCGCGCGAATACGCTGCGCCTTGCGCTCTCAGGCCAGCTGGGCGCGAATGCCGACGCGCAGGTGAAGGAAGCGCTCGACCTGTGCGTGTCCTGCAAGGGCTGCAAGCGCGAGTGCCCGACCGGCGTGGACATGGCGCGCATGAAGATTGAGTTCCTCGCCGACTACCGCACGCGCCACGCACCGAGCCTGCGCGACAAGCTGATCGCCTACCTGCCGCGCTATGCGCGCTGGGCGCAGCGGGTGCCGGCGCTCGTCAATTTCGCCGCGGCGGTCGGGCGCCGGTTCATCGGCTTCACCGAGAAGCGCGCGCTTCCCGGCTGGCGCGCCGATGCGTTCGTCGATCGAGCCTGGCCGAAGACCGGCGAGCGCGAGGTCGTCCTCTTCGTCGATACCTTCAGCCGGTACTTCGAGCCCGACAATGCGCGCGCCGCTATCCGCGTGCTCCAGGCCGCCGGCTATCGAGTGCATACGGCGATGCCGGTCATCGGGGATCAGCCCCTGTGCTGCGGGCGCACCTTTCTCGCCGCTGGAATGATCGAGGAAGCGAAGACCGAGGCGCGCCGCATGCTGGAGGCGCTCGGGCCTTGGGTGGGTCATGGGCTTCCCATCGTCGGCCTCGAGCCCTCGTGCCTTTTCACGCTCCGGGACGAATACACGGCCCTCTTTCCGGAGGCCGGGGTGCTGGCAAAAAACGCGTTTCTTTTCGAGGAGTTCCTGGCGCGCGAAGCGGACGCGGGCCTCCTGAAGCTCGAGCTGAAGCCGCTCGCGGCCGAAGCGCTGTTGCACGGTCATTGCCATCAGAAGGCGTTCGGCGCGATGGGCGCCGTGGAGCGCGTCTTGCGCCTTGTGCCCGAGCTCAAGGTGAAGACGATCGAGTCCTCGTGCTGTGGGATGGCGGGCAGTTTCGGCTACGAGGCCGAGCACTATGAGGTCTCGATGAAGATGGCCGAAGCAGCCGTCCTGCCCGCCGTGCGCAAGGCAGCACCCGAAGCTCTCCTGGTCGCCGACGGCACGAGCTGCCGTCATCAGATCGCCCACGGCGCAGGGCGCGATGCACTGCATGTTGCGCGCGTGCTCGAGCGCGCCCTCGCCTAGGTCTTCCGGCGGCTTAAGAAGAAAAGCGCGACGCCGGCGACGATCATCGGCAGGCTCAGCCACTGGCCCATCGTGAGGCCGAGCGCGAGAAAGCCGAGAAAGCTGTCGGGCTCGCGCGCGAGCTCGCATATCGATCTCGCCACACCATAGCCAATGAGAAAGAGCGCCGACACCTGCATGCGCGGTCGCTTGCGCGACGAGAACCACCAGAGCAGCGCGAAAAGCGCGATGCCTTCAAGCGCCATCTCATAGAGCTGGGAAGGATGGCGCGGCGCCGGCCCGCCGTCGCGAAAGACCATGCCCCAGGGCACGTCCGTGACGCGTCCCCACAGCTCGCCGTTGATGAAGTTGCCCAGGCGCCCGGTGCCGAGGCCGATCGGCACGAGCGGCGCGACATAGTCCATCAAGTCCCACCAGTTGGTGCGATTGCGCCAGGCGAAGAAGGCGGCTGCGCCCAGCACGCCCAGAAAGCCGCCGTGAAAGGACATCCCGCCCTGCCAGATCGCGAAGATCTCGAGCGGATGGGCGAAGTAGTGGCCGGGCTTGTAGAAAATCACGTAGCCGAGGCGCCCGCCGAGGATCACGCCCACGACCAGGTAAAAGAGCAGGTCGTCGAGCTGCGCGCGCGTGATCGGCGCAAGGCCCTGCGCGATGCGGCGCGCCCCCAGCCACCAGGCGCCCAGAAAGCCGACGAGGTACATGAGCCCGTACCAGCGCACGGCGAAGGGTCCCACCTGAAAGACGACCGGATCGATGTTGGGGTGGACGAGCATCGGCCCGGAGATTAGCGCGCGAGGCGCTTCGCGTGTGTGACGAACTCGCGGCCGGCCGCGCTGGCGGCGATGCCACCCGGTGCACGCCGCCAGGCGAGCCAGAGATCGAGCCTGGGATGCGGATCCGAGATTTCGCGGTAGACGACGCCGCGCCGGCCAAGATTGGCGAGGCAGGCCGGTACGAGCGCGACGCCCAGGCCGCTCGAGACGAGGCTCACCACCGTCTGCATCTGGATCGCTTCCTGGGCGAGGCGCGGCGCGAACCCGGCGCGCGCGGTGATGCCGCTGACGATGTCGTGCAGGCCCGGGGCCATCTGGCGCGGCACCATGACGAAGGCCTCATCCGCGAGCTCGCGCGCGGCAAGCGCTCCGCGCCCGCGTGCAAGCCGATGCCGCGCCGGAAGCGCCGCGACGAAGCGGTCGCGCTGCACCACGAGGTGCTCGAGCTCGGGGACAGCAACGGGCGGCAGCAACAGGCCGAAATCGAGCTCGTTGGCGGCGAGCGCGGCCGACTGCTCGGGCGAGAGCATCTCTCGCAGGGCGAGCGCGACGCCGGGCAGCGCCGCCTTGTAGGCCTTGAGAAGCCCCGGCAGGACGCCGAAGTCGGCAAGCGAGACAAAGCCGATCCGCAGCCGCCCGCCGGTGCCGGCGGCCATGCGGCCGACCTCGAGCACCGCGCGCTCGAGCTGGGCGAGCAGGCGCTTCGCCTCTTCGAGGAAGCGCGCGCCCTCGGGCGTGAGCTCCACCTTGCGGCGCGAGCGCGCGAGCAGCGTCGCGCCGACGCGCGCTTCCAGATCCCGGATCGAGCGCGAAAGCGGCGGCTGCGAGATGTGGAGCGCCGCCGCGGCGCGGCCGAAATGCAGCCGCTCGGCGACGGCGACGAAGTGGCGCAGCTGGCGCAGGTCCGGGCTATTCATACCAAATAGGTATCACTAGACGATTTCTATTGTATTGGATCGCAACACTCTCGCCGCGTACACTGCGCCGCTCTCAAGGAGGGAGTTCCCCATGGCCGATAACGCCAACCGCCGCTCGAAGCTGATCACCCACGGCCCCGCCCGCTCGCCCAACCGCGCGATGCTGCGCGCCGTCGGCTTCAAGGACGGGGATTTTGAGAAGCCCATCGTCGGCGTGGCGAACGGCCACTCGACCATGAATCCGTGCAACGCGGGCATCCAGCCTCTCGTCGACCGCGCCATGCGCGCGCTGGAGGAGGCGGGCGCGAAGCCGCAGGTCTTCGGCGTGCCCACCGTCACCGACGGCATCGGCATGGGCACCGAGGCGATGAAGTACTCGCTCGTTTCGCGCGAGGTGATCGCGGACGCGATCGAGACCTCCGTCAACGGCCAGGCGATGGACGGCGCGCTCGTGATCGGCGGCTGCGACAAGAACATGCCGGGCGGCATGATGGCGATCGCGCGCATGAACGTGCCCGCCATCTACGTCTATGGCGGCACGATCAAGCCCGGCAAATGGAAAGGCCAGGACCTCACCATCGTGTCGGCCTTCGAGGCCGTGGGCGCCTTCAGCGCGGGCAAGATGAGCCAGGAAGACTTCATCGGCATCGAAAAAAATGCCTGCCCGTCGGTCGGCGCCTGCGGCGGCATGTACACCGCGAACACGATGAGCTCCTCGTTCGAGGCGCTCGGCATGAGCCTGCTCGGCTCATCGCAGATGGCCTCACCCGACGCCGAAAAGGCCGACTCCTCGGCCGAGTCGGCGCGCGTGCTCGTGGAGGCGGTGAAGAAAAATCTCAAGCCGCGCGACATCATCACGCGCAAGTCGATCGAGAACGCCGTGGCCTTGATCATGGCCACGGGCGGCTCGACCAACGGCGTGCTGCACTACCTCGCGATCGCCGCCGCGGCGGGCGTGAAATGGACGATCGACGACTTCGAGCGCGTGCGCCGCAAGGTGCCGGTGCTGTGCGACCTCAAGCCGTCGGGGCGCTATGTCGCGGTCGATTTTCATCGCGCGGGCGGCGTGCCGCAGGTGCTCAAGATCCTGCTGGCGAACGGCGTGCTGCACGGCGATTGCATGACGATTCACGGCAAGACCATGGAGGAGATGCTGAAGGACGTGCCCGCCGAGCCGCGCAAGGACCAGGACGTCATTCGCCCCTGGTCCGAGCCGCTCTACAAGGAAGGCCACCTCGCGATCCTCAAGGGCAATCTCGCGACCGAGGGTTGCGTCGCGAAGATCACGGGCCTCAAAAACCCGATGATCACCGGCCCGGCGCGCGTCTTCGATTCGGAGAACGAGTGCATGCGGGCGATCATGGCTCGGAGAATCAAGCCGGGCGATGTGATCGTCATCCGCTACGAGGGTCCCAAAGGCGGGCCTGGGATGCAGGAAATGCTAGCGCCCACTTCGGCGCTGATCGGCCAGGGGCTTGGCGAATCCGTTGGGCTTTTGACGGACGGGCGTTTCTCCGGCGGCACCTGGGGAATGGTGGTCGGGCACGTGGCGCCGGAGGCCTACGTGGGCGGCACCATCGCGCTCGTGAAGCAGGGCGACTCGATCACGATCGATGCGAAGAAGCGCCTAATCCGGCTGAACGTCTCGGCCAAAGAGCTCGCCGCGCGCCGCAAAAAATGGAAAGCGCCCAAGCCGCGTTACACCGCCGGACTCATGGCGAAGTACATGCGCCTCGTGTCGACAGCCAGCAAGGGTGCAATCACCGACGGCGGAAGCTAAAAGCCGGATCCCGGCTGCTTCAGGAACTCGATCTCCTCCGGGGTGCTCTTGCGCCCGAGGATCGCATTGCGGTGGGGAAACCGGCCGAAGCGCCGGATGATTTCCCAGTGCTTGCGCGCCCATTCCTCGTTTTCGTTTCCCTGGAAGAGCCGCATCGAGAGCTCCTGGTCCTCGAGCGATTCGCTGTGCTCGAAGGGCAGATAGGCGAAGGTGCGCTCGTCGGCTGTCATGGTCGCGTCCCAGCCTTTGTCGACGAGGGTTCTCGCGCTGGCGAGCGCGAGCCCATCGCTCGCAAACGCCCGGGCCGTGCCGCGGAACATGTTGCGCGGGAACTGATCGAAGAGGATGACGAGCGCGAGGCAGCTGCGGGCCTCCCCGTGCCAGTGACGGAAACTGCCGTGAAAGGCTTTTTCATACCAAGGCAGGAAGCGGCCGCGGATCTCTTCGTCGAAGGCAGGGTCCTTGACGAACCAGCGCTTGCGGTCCTGACCGAACCAGAATTCGAGAACCTTTTCGGCGTCCATTCGCTGCAATAATGCCTGACATGCCCAACCGCCTGGCGAAGGAAACCTCGCCCTACCTCCAGCAGCACGCCGGCAACCCCGTCGACTGGTATCCGTGGGGACCTGAGGCGCTCGAGCGGGCGAAAGCCGAGGACAAGCCGATCCTTCTCTCGGTTGGCTATTCCGCCTGCCACTGGTGCCACGTCATGGCGCACGAGAGTTTCGAGGACGCGGAGGTCGCGGCGGTCATGAACCGCGACTATGTGAACATCAAGGTCGATCGCGAGGAGCGGCCCGACATCGACCAGATCTACCAGACCGCGCACCAGATGTTCGCGCAGGGCGCGGGCGGCTGGCCGCTCACGATGTTTCTTTCGCCCGACGGCACGCCTTTCTTCGGCGGCACCTATTTCCCGAAGTCGCCTCGCTATGGCCTGCCGGGCTTCGTCGATCTGCTCGAGCGGGTGTCCGCCATCTGGCGCGAGAAGCGCGCCGATATCGGCGAGCAGAACGCCCAAGTGAAGGCTGCCTTTGCGCACACCCTGCCCTCGGGGAGCGCCCACCGCTCCGAATTCAGCGATGCGCCGCTCGTGGCGATGCTCGCCGGGCTGCGCGCGAACTTCGACGCCCGTTACGGCGGCTTCGGCATGGCGCCCAAGTTTCCGCATCCGACCGACCTCGAGTTCTGCCTGAGGCGGGGCGAGACCGGGATCGCTCGCACGACGCTCACCCGCATGTGCGAAGGCGGCATCTATGACCAGCTCGGCGGCGGCTTCTGCCGCTACAGCGTGGACCAGTACTGGATGATCCCGCACTTCGAGAAAATGCTTTACGACAACGGGCCGTTGCTCGGGCTGCTCGCCGATGCATGGCTCGTTTCGAAGGACCCGCTTTATGCGCGCTGCGCCGAAGAAACGGCGGGCTGGATCATGCGCGAGATGCAATCCCCGGCGGGGGGCTACTACTCCTCGCTCGACGCGGATTCCGAGCATGAGGAGGGCAAGTTCTACGTCTGGGACCGCGACGAGGTGCGCGCGCTCCTCTCGGAGGGGGAATTTCGCGAGGTTGCGGCCGCGTACGGCCTGGAGCGGCCGCCCAACTTCGAGAACCGACATTGGCATTTTCATGTTTTTGCACCTTCTTCCAGGGAAGACCTTTTTCAGTCGGCAAGGCAAAAGCTTTTTGCGGCGCGCGAGAAGCGCGTACGTCCCGGCCGCGACGAGAAAATCCTCGTGTCCTGGAATGCGCTTGCGATCCGCGGCATGGCGCACGCGGGGCGGGTTTTCCATCAGCCTGACTGGATCGCCTCCGCGCGGCGCGCGCTCGATTTCATTCGGACTAACATGTGGCGCGACGGACGGCTGCTCGCCACCGCGAAGGATGGCCGCGCGCACCTCGCCGCCTATCTGGACGACTATGCGTATTTGCTCGCCGCGCTTCTCGAGCTGCTGCAATGCGAGTTCTCGACCGCCGAGCTCGAGTTCGCCGAGCAGCTCGCCGAGGTCCTGCTCGAGCATTTCGAGGACCGCGAGGCGGGCGGGTTCTTCTTCACCGCCGACGATCATGAGAAGTTGCTGCACCGGGCCAAGCCCGGGCACGACAGCGCCATGCCCTCGGGCAACGGCATGGCGGCGCAAGCGCTCATCCGGCTTGCCGCGTTGACCGGTGAAGACCGCTACGCACGAGCGGCGGAGCGGACGCTCGAGCTCTTTTACCCCGCGATGCGGGACCGTGCGGCCGGGTTCGGCCAGCTTGCGCTCGCGCTCGAGGAATGCCTGGCCCCGCCGCGGGTCCTCGTCCTGCGCGGCGCGCGCGAGGCGCTTGGCGCTTGGCAGCGCGAGCTCGCGCGCGAGTACTTGCCCGATACGCTCACGCTCGCGGTCGAAAACGGGCTGCCCGGCCTGCCGCCCGTCCTCGACAAGCCGGCGCGGCCCGGGCCTGTCAACGGCTGGCTATGCCGCGGCGTTACTTGCCTTGCGCCGATCAGCACGCTGGAGGATTTGCGCGCGGCTTGCAAAGCCGGAGAACTACGGTAGCATCGGCCAACTTTTTGATCGACGAGGAATCCATGAAAGCACTGGTTTTTTCCGCGGCAGCCCTGACGATCGTCGCCGCCCTGCCCGCGCAGGCGGACGAGGCGATGGCGAAGAAGTACCTCTGTACGACCTGCCACGTGGTTAAAGGCACGAAGACGATCGGCCCGACCTATGCCGACGTGGCGAAGAAGTACGCGGGGCAGAAAGACGCCGAAGCGAAGCTGGTGGAGAAGGTGAAAAAGGGCGGAACCGGGGTCTGGGGCCAGACGCCGATGCCGCCGAATCCGTCGGTGCCCGATGCCGATCTGCACGCGCTCGTGAAGTGGATTCTCTCCATCAAGTAAGCGCGCCGAATCGCCATGGAAACAGGGCCGGCTGACCGGCCCTTTTCATTTCGCTGGGGTATCATTGGCCCCCTGTTTTCCAAGGGAGATTCCAATGACGAACGCCAGGCTGGCACTCACGCTGCTCGCCGCCTCGATCGCGCTGATCGGCTGCGGAGAGGACAAGAAGCCCGAGGCGAAGCAAGCCCCGGTTGCGCAGGAAAAGAAGGCGCCGCCCCCGCCCCAGACGATCGAAATCAAGATCGGCCACGTCGCCCCGCTCACGGGCGGTAACGCGCACCTCGGCAAGGACAACGAGAACGGCGCGCGACTCGCGCTCGAAGAGGCGAACGCCGCAAAGGTCACGATCGAGGGCAAACAGGCCAACTTCGTGCTCGTGCCCGAGGATGACCAGGAAGATCCCAAAGTCGGCACGACGGTCGCGCAGAAGCTGGTCGACGCGAAGGTCGCGGGCGTGGTCGGACACCTCAACTCCGGCACCTCGATTCCCGCTTCGCCGATCTACAGCCAGGCCGGCATCCCCGTGATCTCCGGCTCGGCCACCAATCCCAAGCTCACCGAGCAGGGCTTCAAGACGCAGTTCCGCGTCGTCGGCCGCGACGACCAGCAGGGACCCGCGATCGCGAGCTACCTCGCCGAGCAGAAAAAGCCCAAGCTCGTCGCCGTCGTCGATGACGCGAGCGCCTATGGCGAGGGCATCGCCAACGAGGTCGAGAAGACCCTCAAGGCCGCGAACGTGAAAGTCCTGCCGCGCGAGAAAGGCACCAACAAGACGGTCGACTGGAAGGCGATCCTCACCAAGCTGAAGGGCCGCAACCCCGATGCGGTGTTCTACGGCGGCATGACCTCCACCGCCGGTCCGATGCTCAAGCAGGGGCGCGAGCTCGGCGTGAAGGCGGTCTTCCTCTTCGGCGACGGCGCCTGCGAGGGCGAAATGGCGAAGCTCGCGGGCGAGGCGGCCGAGGGGTTCCTGTGCTCGCAGGCGGGCATCCCGCCGATGGCCTCGGACAAGAAGTTCCTCGACAGCTTCAAGAAGAAGTTCGGCGAGGATCCGAAGCAGTACTCGCCCTTCACCTACGACGCGGCCAACCTGCTCATCGAGGCGATGAAGAAGGCGAACTCGGCCGATCCGGTGAAATACCTGCCCGAGCTCGCCAAGATCAACTTCAAGGGCGCGACCGGCCAGATCGCCTTCGACGACAAGGGCGACCGCAAGGACGCGGAGATCACAATCTCGGTCATGAAGGGCGGCAAGCTCGAGCCGGTGGCCGTGGTCAAGGCCGGCAAGACGATCGCCTTCGACGACTTCGTCAAGGGGGCGGGCGCCGCGCCGGCCGTGGCCCCGGCGGCCGAGCCCGCCAAGGCAGAAGAGAAGAAGGACGAGCCGAAGAAGTAGCGCTTCGGCGCCTATGAGGACGGCACCCTCGGGTGCCGTTTTTTTTTGCTAGGCTTCGGCCGCCGTGGACATCTTCGTCCAGCAGCTCGTGAACGGGCTCACGCTCGGTGCCGTGTACGCGGTCGTCGCGCTCGGCTACACGATGGTCTACGGCATTATCCAGCTCATCAACTTCGCGCACGGCGAAGTCGTGATGATCGGCGCTATGGTCGCCTTCACGGTCATCCGGCGGCTGGCCGACGCCGGGCTGCCGCCCGTTCTCGTGGTGCTGAT
The DNA here is from genome assembly GCA_036262835.1 of Burkholderiales bacterium. Lineage (GTDB taxonomy): Bacteria > Pseudomonadota > Gammaproteobacteria > Burkholderiales > SG8-39 > RBG-16-66-20. The sequence continues at coordinate 102,728 of DATAID010000003.1, forward strand.
CGGCACGGCCTGCGCAGTGCCGGTGTGCATGGCGGTGGGCTACGCGATGGAACGCCTCGCCTACCGGCCGCTCAGGCGCGCGCCCCGCCTCGCTCCCCTCATTACCGCGATCGGCGTCTCGATCGTGCTGCAGCACCTCGCGATGCTCATCTGGAGCCGCAACGTGCTTGCGTTTCCCCAGATCATCCCGGCCGTCTCCTTCACGATCGCGGGCGCCTCGGTCACCGGGGTGCAGATCGCGATCCTCGGCGTCTGCTTTGCGATGATGGCGGCGCTCGCGCTGCTCGTCTACCGCACGCGCCTTGGCCGCGCGATGCGCGCGACCGCGCAGAATCCCCAGGTGGCGGCGCTGATGGGCGTGGACGTCAATCGCGTGATCGCGACCACGTTCGTGATCGGTGCCGCCCTCGCGGCCGTCGCCGGTGTTCTCTACGGCACCTACTACGGCGTCGTTCAGTACACCTTCGGCTCGCTGCTCGGCTTGAAAGCTTTCGCCGCCGCGGTGCTCGGCGGCATCGGCAATATCCCGGGCGCCATGCTGGGCGGCTTGCTGCTGGGGATTGTCGAGGCGCTCGGCGCGGGCTACATCGGCGACTTTTCCGATCTTTGCAGCTACGGCCTCGGCCCCGCCGAGCGGTGCGCCGACGGCGGGCATTTCGTTCTTTTCGGCTCCAACTACCAGGACGTCTTCGCGTTCCTGGTGCTGATCCTCGTCCTCGTCTTCCGTCCCTCGGGCATTCTGGGCGAGCGCGTCGGAGATCGCGCATGAAGCGGCGCTTTGCGTGGGCCGGCCTGCTGCTCGTCGCCGTAACGCTGGCGGTGCTGCCTTTCGCGCTCGCCCAGGCCGGCACGAGCTGGGTGCGGATCACCAACCTGGCGATCCTCTACACGCTGCTCGCGCTCGGCCTCAATATCGTCGTGGGCTTCGCCGGGCTGCTTGATCTCGGCTACATCGCGTTCTATGCAGTGGGCGCCTATGCCTACGCGCTCCTCGCGAGCCCGCATTTCGGCCTGCACCTGCCATTCTGGGCGATCCTGCCGATCGGCGCGGCGGTCGCCGCGTTTTGCGGCATCCTGCTGGGCGCGCCCACGCTCAAGCTGCGCGGCGACTACCTCGCGATCGTGACGCTGGGTTTTGGCGAGATCGTGCGCATCTTCCTCAACAACCTTTCGCAGCCGGTGAACATCACGCGCGGGCCGCAGGGCATCGCGGGCATAGATCCGGTGCGCCTCGCCGGAATCGACTTCGCGAAAACCGACGCGCTCTTCGGCCTCACGGTGAGCGGCCCGATCAAGTACTACTACCTGCTCCTCGTGCTGATGCTCGGCATCATCCTGGTCAACCTGCGCCTGCAGAATTCGCGCATCGGGCGCGCCTGGGAGGCGATCCGGGAGGACGAAGTGGCGGCGCGCGCGATGGGCATCCACACCACGCGCCTGAAGCTGCTCGCTTTCGCGATGGGCGCGACCTTCGGCGGCGTCGCCGGCGGGATGTTCGCCGCGATCCAGGGCTTCATCTCGCCCGAGAGCTTCATCCTGGTCGAGTCGGTGATGGTCGTGTCGATGGTCGTCCTCGGCGGCATGGGCAACATCTGGGGCGTCATCCTCGGCGCGATGCTGCTGTCCTTCGTGCCCGAGATCCTGCGCTGGACTGTCGAGCCTGCGCAGGAGGCGCTCTTCGGCCGGATCGTGATCGAGCCCGAAGTGATCCGCATGCTCATCTTCGGCCTCGCGCTCGTGCTCGTCATGCTCTTTCGCCCGGCCGGCCTCCTGCCCTCGGCAGTGAGAAAGCGCGAGCTCACGGTGCAAGGGCCGGAAAAGGTCGTTTCATGAGCGCCCTGCTCGAGGCAACCGGCATCGGCAAGCGCTTCGGCGGCGTGCAGGCGCTGCGCGAGGTCTCTTTTTCGCTCGAGCGCGGGTCGGTCTACGGCTTGATCGGACCCAACGGGGCCGGCAAGACGACGCTTTTCAACGTGCTCACCGGCATGTACCGCCCCGATGGGGGCCGCTTCCTTTTCGACGGCCGGCGGCTCGAGGGGCTGAGGCCGGACGAGATCGCCGCTGCGGGCGTGGCGCGCACTTTCCAGAACATCCGGCTTTTCGCGAACCTGTCCGCGCTCGAGAACGTGATGATCGGGCGCCATGTGCGCACGCGGGCGGGCGTGATCGGCGCGGTGCTGCGAAATCGCCGGACTCTGGAAGAAGAAGCGGCGATCGAGGCCCGCGCGCTCAGGCTCCTCGACTACGTTGGCATCCGCGCCCGCGCCAACGACGCTGCCGGGAACCTGCCCTATGGCGACCAGCGGCGCCTGGAGATCGCCCGCGCGCTCGCCACCGAGCCGAAGCTCCTCGCGCTCGATGAGCCCGCGGCGGGGATGAACGCCGCCGAGTCCCTCGCCCTGCGCCGGCTGTTCGCCGACATCCGCAAGGACGGCACGACCATTCTGCTCATCGAGCATGACATGCGCCTCGTCATGAACATCTGCGACCGGGTGCTCGTGCTCGATCACGGCGAGCGCATCGCCGAGGGGCCGCCGGCGCAGATCCAGCGCGACGCCCGCGTCATCGAGGCCTATCTGGGAACCCCGGATGCTGCTTGAGGTGCGGAAAATGGAGGTGAGCTACGGCGGCATCCGCGCCGTGAAGGGCATCGACCTCGAGGTCGGCGAGGCAGAGCTCGTGTGCCTGATCGGCGCAAACGGCGCAGGCAAGAGCACCACGCTTCGGGCGATTTGCGGGCTCGTCGCGCCGCGCGCGGGAATCGTGCACTACGCCGGATCCGACGTGCTCGCGCTGCCGGCGCACGAGCTGCCGCGCCGCGGCCTGGTCATGGTGCCCGAAGGACGCGGCATCTTCGCGCAGCTCACGGTGGCGGAAAACCTCGCCATGGGCTCTTTCTTCCGCCGCGACGAGAGCGACGTCCAGGCGGATCTTGAGCGCCAGTACGAGACCTTCCCGCGGCTGAAGGAGCGGCGCGCCCAGATCGCCGGCACCCTTTCGGGCGGCGAGCAGCAGATGCTCGCGATCGCGCGCGCGCTCATGGCGCGTCCCAAGCTGCTGCTGCTCGATGAGCCTTCGATGGGCCTCGCCCCGCGCCTCGTCGCCAAGATCTTCGAGATCGTGCGCGAGATCGCCGCACGTGGCGTGACGATCCTGCTCGTGGAGCAGAACGCACGGCTCGCGCTCGAGGCCGCGCAGCGCGGCTACGTGATGGAATCGGGAACGGTGGCTCTGAGCGGGGATGCCGCGACGCTGCGCGCCGATCCGCGCGTGCGCGAGGCCTATCTGGGCGAAGCCGCCTAGCCGCCGGCGGTCCTTAAGTGGCGCCGGCTACGTCGGCCTGCGTCGTGAAGCTGTCGGCGAAAAACTCGTCCTCGGGCAGCTTGCAGACCGTAGTGAAATCCCGGCGCGCCGAGTCGACCATGATCGGGACGCCGCAAGCATAGACCTGGTGCCCGGAAAGGTCGGGAAAGTCCTCCATCACGGCGCGATGCACGAAGCCCGTGCGCCCGCTCCAGTTGTCTTCGGGAAGCGCCTCCGAGATCACCGGCACGTATTTGAGCGGCCAGGACTTCGCGAGCTCGTTCATGTACAGATCCTTCGGCCGCCGGCCGCCCCAATAAAGCGTCATCGGGCGCTGGATGCCCTTGTGCTGCATGTGCTCGATCACCGCCTTGATCGGCGCAAAGCCGGTGCCCGAGGCGACGAACACGATCGGCTTGTCAGACTCCTCGCGGAGAAAAAATGTCCCGAGCGGCCCCTCGAAGCGCAGAATGTCGCGCTCCTTCATCTTCGCGAAAACGTGATCGGTGAACTTGCCGCCGGCCACATGGCGCACGTGCAGCTGCAGCAGCTCGGCGTCGTGCGGCGCGCTGGCGAGCGAGAAGCTGCGCCGCGAGCCGTCCTTGAGGAGGAACTCGATGAACTGGCCCGCGAGGAAATTGAGCTTTTCGTTCGCCGGCAGCTTGAGGTGGAGCACCATGACGTCGTCGGCCGCGCGCTCGAGCTTCTGGATGCGGCAAGGCAGCGTCTTGATCTGGATGTCCTTCGCCGCGCCGATGGCGCGCGCCTCGACCACCAGGTCGGACAAGGGCTTCGCCTGGCAAAAGAGCGCCTTGCCCTTCGCTCTTTCCTCGTCCGTCAGCGCTTTTTTCTGGTACGTGCCGTAATCGACCGTCCCCGAGACGATCGTCCCCTTGCAGCTGCCGCACGCGCCGCTCTTGCAGCCGTAGGGCAGCACATAGCCTTGCCGCAACGCCGCGGCGAGCACCGTTTCTCCTTCTTCGACGGAAAATTGCAGCCCGCTCGGCTGCAAGATAATGCTGGGCATGTCGCTACAATTATGCATGAGCGCGCTCCTCGTTCTGACCAGCCTTCCGGACCGCGCGAGCGCCGAGCGCCTCGCCGATCACCTGATCGAGAAAAAGGTCGCGGCGTGCGTGAACATCCTCGCGGCGTGCCGCTCCGTCTATCGCTGGAAAGAAGCGCTCCAGCACGACGAGGAGCATCCCGTGCTGATCAAGACGACTGCCGCGCGCTATGCGGCGCTCGAGCAGGCGATCCGCGCCGTTCACCCCTACGAACTTCCGGAGATCATCGCGGTCCCAATCGAGCGCGGGCTCTCCGCGTATCTGGGGTGGGTCGAATCCGAGACGGCGGCGAAATGATGAGACGGTTTCTCCTCCTGCTCGCCTTTCTCCTGGGGACGGCGCAAGCGGCGAACCCCGACGGGCTGCTCGAGCCCGAGAAGGCGTTCCGCATGTCGGCGCGCGCGCTCGACGCGCAGACGGTCGAGGTGAGCTTCGCGATCGCCGACGGCTACTACATGTACCGCGAGCGCTTCGCCTTCAAGGCAGGCGATGGCGCGAAGCTCGGCGCGCCCCGGTTCCCCGCCGGCGAGCGCAAGAAGGACGAGTTCTTCGGCGAGGTCGAGACCTACCGCAAGAACGTCGCCATCCGCCTGCCGGTGCAGGGCGCAAACCGGGCGCTCGATCTCACCGTGACCTCGCAGGGCTGCGCCGATGTGGGCGTGTGCTATGTCCCGATGGACTCCAGCGCGCGCATCGTGCTCGCCTCGGGCGCGGCGTCGCCGCCGCGCGATTCGGGCATGAACTTCGTCCAAGCGGTCAACCTGACTTCGAGCGACCTCGCGGTCGTGCGCCTCTTCGAGAACAGCCTGCCGCTCGTGCTCGGCGGCTTTCTGCTCTTCGGGCTGCTGCTCGCTTTCACGCCCTGTGTGCTGCCCATGATTCCGATTCTTTCCGGAATCATCGCCGGCGAGGGAGGCGCGCTCAGCAAATCCCGCGCCCTCGCGCTTTCGCTCGCTTATGTGAGTGGGATGGCGGTGACCTACGCGATCGCCGGCGTGGCGGCGGCGTATTCCGGCTCTTTGCTGGCCGCCGCGCTGCAAAACGCCTGGGTGCTGGGCGCGTTTGCGCTCGTTTTCGTGCTGCTGGCGCTTTCGATGTTCGGCCTCTACGACCTTGCCCTTCCCGGTTTTCTGCAACAGCGCCTCGACGGGGTTCAGCGCCGCTTGCCGGGCGGCCGCGTCGCCTCGGTCGCCGGGATGGGCGCGCTCTCGGCCTTGATCGTCAGTCCCTGCGTCGCCGCGCCGCTCGCGGGCGCGCTGCTCTACATCGCGCAGACGAAGGACGTCGCGCTTGGGGGCAGCGCGCTCTTTGCCATGGCGCTCGGCATGGGCGTGCCGCTCCTCATAGTCGGGGTATCGGAAGGCGCCCTGCTGCCGAAATCCGGCCCCTGGCTCAACCGCGTGAAGCAGTTCTTCGGCATGCTGCTGCTCGCCGTCGCCGCCTGGATCGTGTCGCCCCTCTTTCTGAGTGGGAAAAGCGATACGCCGTTCGCGCGGGTCGGCAGCGGCGCCGAGCTCGACGCAAAGCTCGCCGCTGCGGGAAAACCGGCAATGCTCGACTTCTATGCCGACTGGTGCGTCTCCTGCAAGGAGATGGAGCATTTCACCTTCAGCGATCCGCAGGTGAAAGAGCGGTTGGGCACGATGTTGCTGCTGCAGGCGGACGTCACCGCCAACACGGCCGAGCATAAGGCGCTGCTCAAGCGCTTCTCCCTCTTCGGCCCGCCAGGGATCATTTTTTTCGACGCGCAGGGCCGCGAAGTGGAGGGTCTGCGCGTGATCGGCTACCAGAATCCCGAGCGTTTTCTGAAAACGCTCGACCAGCTCAAGCGCTAGCGCTGCCTTGCGGCGCGGGCCTTGCGCGGCGGACCCTTACTTACTTCTTCAGCGCCGCGGCGGCCTCGAGCGCAAAGTAGGTCAGGATGCCGTCCGCGCCGGCGCGCTTGAAGGCGAGCAGCGTCTCCATGACGCAGGATTCCGGCAGCCAGCCTTTCGCGATCGCCGCACGCAGCATCGAGTATTCGCCCGAGACCTGATAGACGAAGGTCGGCGCCTTGAACTCGTCCTTCACGCGGCGCAGGATGTCGAGGTAGGGCAAGCCCGGCTTCACCATCACCATGTCCGCGCCCTCGGCGAGATCGAGACCGACTTCCCACAGGGCCTCGTCGGAATTCGCCGGATCCATCTGGTAGGTCTTCTTGTCGGCCGCGCCCAGATTCTTGGCCGAGCCGACCGCGTCGCGAAAAGGGCCGTAGAAGCCGGAGGCGTACTTGGCCGAGTACGCCATGATCTTGGTATGGATGTGTCCCTTTTTCTCCAGCGTCTGGCGGATACGGCCGATGCGGCCGTCCATCATGTCCGAAGGCGCGACGATGTCGACGCCCGCCTCGGCCTGGGTGAGCGCCTGCTTGACCAGAATGTCGAGCGTCACATCGTTGAGGATGTAGCCTTTCGCGTCGATCACGCCGTCCTGTCCGTGCGAGGTGTACGGATCGAGGGCGACGTCGGTCATGAGGCCGAGCTCGGGAAAGCGTTTTTTGAGCGCAGCGCAGGCGCGCGGAACGAGGCCGCGCGGATTGAAAGCCTCTCGCCCGTCGAGTGTCTTGAGCTTCGGGTCGATCACCGGAAAAAGCGCCATCACCGGCACGCCCAGCTTCAGGCACTTCTCGGCTACGGGAAGCAGACGGTCAACGGTGAAGCGCTCGACCCCGGGCATGGAACCCACAGCCTGCGTACGGTTTTTCCCGTCCAGGATGAAAACCGGGTAGATGAGGTCGCCCGCGCCAAGGACCGTCTCCCGCATGAGGCGGCGCGAGAACTCGTCCTTGCGCATGCGTCGCATCCGCACACTGGGGAAAGACCCGTAGATATTCATGATTTGTCGGGGTGTTTTTGGCTGGGAACTTTCCCTGCGCCCGGCAATCTTACCTTCAGACGATGTTGATCGTCTCCCGCTTCTCCTCCCTGAGCGGGTTGCCTTAATCCCAAAGTTAAGGCGTTTTAGCCCCCGGTTGGTTTCCCCTTTCCGGGGGTTTTTTATTTACGCGCGGCGCTCGGCCAGCCATTGCTCGAGCAGCGCGCGCGCTTCTGCCACCGTTTCTTCCTGCTTGCTGGAAAAAAGCAGCGCAGTCGCCTCGATGCGCTCCTTCGCAAGTGCGGCGCGCGAGTGCGCGAGCGCCTGCGCTTGTTCGACGCGCGAAAGCTTGTCTGCCTTGGAAAGAAGCACGAGCCGTGGCGCATCCACGGGCGCGAGCCAGGCGAGGAACTGCCGGTCGCTTTGCACGAGCGGCCGGCGGGCATCGGTCAGAAGCACGATGCCGGCGAAGCGCCGCCGCGCTGCGAGAAATCCGGTGATGAGCGGCTCCCAGGTCGCGCGCAGAGCGCGAGGCGCTGCTGCATAGCCATAGCCCGGCAGATCGACCAGCCGGGCGCCACCGCCGAGCTCGAAAAAATTGATGCTGCGCGTGCGGCCCGGCGTCCGGCTCGCGAACGCGAGGCGCCGGCGATTGGCGAGCGCGTTGATCGCGCTCGACTTGCCCACGTTGGAGCGCCCCGCGAAAACAAGCTCCCGCCCGGCTGCGGGCGGAAGGTCCTCGGCCCGCACGACCGAGGAAATGAACCGCGCCTGCTGGAAGGCGTTCATGGTGCGCCCGGGGTATGCCGAAAGCGGGAAATTCTAATAAAATCGCGGCTTTCTAACGGCGACAGGCGGGGGACTTCCGGATGATTCGATCGTCGGCGTGGGCCGCGCTAGCGTGCGCCCTGCTTTGGGCGGCAGGCGCGATCGCCGAGGACGCCAAATCCGGTGGCGCGAAGCCCGATGCCGCCAAAGGGCAGACCATCGCCTCGCAAGTGTGCGCCGCCTGCCACGCGGCCGACGGTAACAGCATCGGCCCGGCAAATCCCAAGCTTGCCGGGCAAGGCTACGACTATCTGCACAAGCAACTGGCCAACTTCAAGCCGCAAAACGGCAAGAAGGCCGAGCGCGAGAACGCGGTGATGACGGGCATGGTGGCGAACCTCTCGAGCGCCGACCTGCAAAACGTGGCGGCCTACTTCGCCGGCCAGAAGCTCAAGCCCGCCAAGGCGACCGACAAGGATCTGGCGGCGCTCGGGCAAAAGCTCTATCGCGGCGGCAACGCGGCCTCCGGGGTGGCGGCTTGCGCCGGCTGCCACGGCCCGGCCGGCGCTGGAATCCCGGCTCAATACCCGCGCATCGCGGGCCAGTTCGCCGAGTACGTCGAGGCGCAGCTCAAGGCTTTCCGCAGCGGCGCGCGCGCAAACGATCCGAGCGGCATGATGCGCACGGTCAGCGCGCACATGACCGACCGCGAGATCCAGGCCGTCTCACAGTACGTCGCCGGGCTGCGCTAAGCGGCCGGCCGCGGCAGGACAGGACGCCGGAATAAAGCCCGGCAGCCCCTGTTAGGGAGAGGATGCATGCGCTCGAGCGAGACCCCCGTCAAGGTCTGGGATGCACCGGTGCGGCTGTTTCACTGGGCGCTCGTCCTGCTCGTCGTCGTCATGTACGTAACAGCGAAGCTGCAGGGCGACTGGATGACCTGGCATATGCGCTCGGGCTACGCGATCCTCGCGCTCGTTTTCTTTCGCGTCCTGTGGGGCTTCCTGGGATCGAGCACCGCGCGCTTCTCGAGCTTCATGGCGGGACCGGGTGCTTGCCTGCGATTCGGCAAGAGCCTGCTCGCGCGCAAGCCCGCGGCGTTCGCGAGCCACAATCCGCTCGGCGGCTGGATGGTCCTCGTGCTTCTGCTCGCGCTGCTCGTGCAGGCGGGCACGGGGCTTTTCGCCAACGACGACATCGCGACCGAGGGCCCGCTCGCGGCGCTCGTCTCCAAGGCCCTGTCCGACCGGCTGACCTCGGTGCACCACTGGAATTTCGACTTGCTGCTGATTCTGACCGGCCTGCACGTCGCCGCGGTGCTGTATCACTGGGGCTTTCTGAAGGAAAACCTCATCGCGGCGATGTTCACCGGCGTCAAGCGCTTGCCGGCGCAGATCGCCTCAGGCGGCGCGGCGACACGCTTTGCCAGTCCCTGGCGCGCGCTTGCCCTGCTTGCAGTGGCGGCGCTCGCCGTCTATCTGATCGTAAAACGACCTTTCTAAGGAGGAACGGATGACAAAGAAGCTCATGGCGCTCGCCATCGCGGCCACGCTCGGCGCCGGAATTTCGGCGCAAGCGCTCGCGCAGGCGAAGCCCGAAACGCTGGTCAAGCAGCGACAGTCGGCGATGGTGTTGCAGGCCAAGTACCTCGGCCCGATCGGCGCGATGCTCAAGGGCAATGCGCCCTACAACGCGGACATCGTCGCGCGCAACGCGACCTTCCTCGAAAACCTCGCGCGCATGCCTTGGGACGGGTTTGACCCGAGCACGAAGGGCGAGAAGAGCAAGGCGAAGCCGGCCGTGTTCGATGACTCGGCCAAATTCAAGCAGGCCTACGAGCAGCTCGAGGAGGCGACCGCCAAGCTCGGCGCTGCGGCCCGCGCCAAGGATGAGGCGGGCGTCAAGGCCGCCTTCGGCCCCGTGGCCAAGGCGTGCGGTGGCTGCCACGACAATTTCCGCGAGAAGTAAACGTCCGGGCTCCGGTGAAAAGCCCCTCGCGACGGCGGGGGGCTTTTTGCTTTTGTTGACGGAATAGCGCCGAGCGGCGATTGTTATCAGGATGAGCGAGGCCGATAGCATCGTCGAGCTGATCCCGCGCCTCAGGCGTTACGCGCGCGCGCTGGCGGGCGACCGGTCCGCCGCCGACGACCTGGTCCAGGACACGCTGGAGCGCGCGTGGTCGAAATTCCACCTGTATCGGCGCGGCACCGATCTGCGAGCCTGGCTTTTTACGGTGATGCACAACGTTTACGTCAACCAGCTGCGCTCGGCGAAGACAAGCGCCGTGCTCGACGAGGAAATGGTGGAGCTCGCGCGTCCGGGCCGGGAAACCGACGGCCTCATGCTGCGGGACCTGGATGCCGCCATCCGGCGACTGCCGCCCGAGCAGCGCGAGGTGCTCCTGCTGGTCGCGCTGGAGGACATGAGTTACGACGGGGCCGCGCAGGCGCTCGGCATTCCGATCGGCACCGTGATGTCGAGGCTCGCGCGGGCGCGGGAGAAGCTGCGCGCGATGCTGGCCGGCCTGCCCCCGGGCAAGCTGAAGGTCGTGAAATGAAGAAACTGTCGCAGGATGGATAACGGAACCCAAGACGAGGCCGAACTGAAGTTCCTCAAGGACGCGTTGCACGAGCTCTACGACCCGGTGCTCGCGGAGCCCGTCCCTGAGCACTGGCTGAGCGCGCGCCAGCGGCGCTGGCCCCGTTTCGCCGTCGCGGCGGGGTGGATGCTGCTCGGCCTCGCCGTCGGCTTGGTCGCGGGATGGCAGGCGCGCGAATGGCGCTCGCCCGCTCCCGCCGCGCCGCTCGCGGGCGCTGCGCCGCCTTTCGTGCACCGCGCTGTGGTGGCGCACGCCACCTACTCGCCCGAAGTTCGCCACCCGGTGGAAGTGACCGCGGATCAGGAGTCCCACCTCGTCGCATGGCTTTCCAAGCGCTTGGGCGCGCCGCTGCGCGCCCCGCACCTGGAATCGGTGGGCTACAACCTGGTCGGCGGGCGGCTCCTGCCCGGGGAGCCCGGCTCGCCGGTCGCCCAGTTCATGTATCAGTGCAAGATGGGCACGCGCGTCACGCTCTACGTGCGCGCGAATGCGCCGGCGAACCGCGAGACCGCCTTCCTCTATTCAACCGAGGGGCCGGTCAAGGTCTTCTACTGGATCGATCGCAAGCTCGGCTACGCGGTTTCCTCCGCCGACATCGACAAGGAAACGTTGTTGAAGGTCGCGCAAGCGGCCTATCAGCAGCTCAACCCCGAGTAGCGCCTCAGGCGGCTTTCTTCAGCCGCCAGAAGTCGATCCCGGACGACGGTCCGATCTCGGCCCGGCAGGTCTTCGCCATGTGCTCGAGCGCGTGGCGGTTGTCCCGCTCCTCTTCGGAGGCCAGGCAGTCGCGCGGCACCAGCAGCCGGTAATCGCGCATGTAAGCCTCCTGGGCAGTGAAGAGCACGCAAAAATTGCCGGCGATGCCGGTCAGGATGAGCGTGCGTGCGCCCAGATGCAAAAGCAGCACGTCGAGGGTGGTCGAGTGGAAGGCGGAGTGCTTGGGCTTGAGCACGAAATACTCGTTTTCTTCCGGCGCGAGCAGCTCGGCAATCGGCTGTCCGCGCACCCCGTCGCGAAGCACGTGATCGAGCAGCGCGCGGAAGTCCGAGCGCCACCTGCCGAAATTGTCGTTGCAGTAGATCACCGGAACGGCGCAAGCCTGCGCGCGCTTGCGCAGCTCGGCGGTGGCGCGCGCCGCCGCGAGCGCCTGCGGCAGCAGCCGGGCGCCGCTGTCGAATTCCAGGTCGTTGATCCAGTCGATCAGCAAGAGCGCGACCGGGCACGTATCCGGCGCCGAGCCGTGCAGGTCCCTACTTCTCGATGGAGGCATTTAGCGCGGTGGCGAGCGCGGCCTCTCCGCTGACGAGTGCCTGCCACGCGAGCTCCAGCCCCTTGCGGTGGCCCTTCGGCACAAGCTTCAGGCCCTCCGGCGTGATCGTGAGCATGTAGGCGTTGCCGCCGATGTCCACCTCGCGCCTCAGGGGCTTTTCGAGCTTTGTTGCCATAGCTGCCTGAACAGTTTGATAAGCGCAGGCAGCTGATAGTTCGCATTCAGTCCGCTCGGATTGGGCAACACCCACACCGTCGCGCCCTCGAAGCGCTGCCCCTGCCTGCCGGGCCTCGTCGTTTTCAAGGCAAAGGCGTGGCAGTAGGCCCCCATTCCCAGAAAAGCGACGATCCGCGGCCGGTAGCGGCGCACCTTGGCGGCGAGGTGCTGCCGCCCGGCGACGAATTCGGCGGGCGCGAGCGCATCGGCGGTCGCAGTGGCGCGGTTGACCAGGTTGGTCACGCCGTAGCCGTTGCGAAGCAGCTCACGCTGCTCGGAAGGGTGCAGAACCCGCGCGGTGAAGCCCGCCGCGTGCAACGCACGCCAGAAGCGGTTGCCCGGCCGGGCGAAGTGATGGCCGCTCCAGCCCGAGTAAAGGCCCGGATTGATGCCCACGAAAAGGACCTTCAGGCGCGGCGCGACGACGTCGCGCAGGCCCTTGCCTTCGGAGGCGAGCAGGTCAGCGCGGCTCGGCTTGCCGGATGAGATAGCCGCCCGATTTTTCATCCGGCTCCAGACTGATCAAGCCCTTTTTCTCCGCGTCCTCGAGGAGGTCCGAGAAGGCGCGGTAGCCGTAATAGGATTCGTTGAAGCCGGGCTTTCTGCGCTTCAACGCCTGCTTGATCATCGAGCCCCAGATTTTCTCCCCCGAGCCGCGCTCGGCCGAGAGCGCCTGCAGCGTCTCGATCACGAGGTCGAACGCCTCGTGCTGCTTTTCGCTGCCCGAGCCGGAGGACTCCTTGCGCTTCTTGGCGGCGCGGCGCTTCTGCTCGTCCTCGCGCACGAGGTCGTCGTAGTAGATGAACTCGTCGCAGTTGGCGATGAGCAGGTCGCTGGAGGAGTTCTTCACGCCTACGCCGATCACCTCCTTGTCGTTCTCGCGCAGCTTCGAGACGAGCGGCGAAAAATCCGAGTCGCCGCTGATGATGACAAAGGTGTCGACGTGCGACTTGGTGTAGCACAGGTCGAGCGCGTCCACCACCATGCGGATGTCGGCCGAGTTCTTGCCGGACATGCGCACGTGCGGGATCTCGATCAGCTCGAAGGCGGCCGAGTGCATCGCCGCCTTGAATTCCTTGTAGCGCTCCCAGTCGCAGTAGGCCTTCTTCACCACGATCGAGCCCTTCAGCAGCAGCCGCTCGAGCACGCGCGCGATGTCGAATTGCGCGTACTTCGCCTCGCGCACGCCGAGCGCGACGTTCTCGAAGTCGCAAAAAAGCGCCATGTTGCGCGTTTCCTGGGTCGCCGCCATCGAAAATCTCCTCGAAAGCCCATGCTAGCATCGTTCGCATGAACGGCGCGGAAGCCCTGGCCCGCACGCTCGTCGCGAGCGGCGTCGAGCACTGCTTTGCGAATCCCGGCACCTCCGAGATGCATTTCGTGTCGGCGCTCGACCGCGTCGAAGGATTGCGCTGCGTGCTCGGCCTGGCCGAGACGGTCGTCGCAGGATGCGCCGACGGCTATGCGCGCATGGCGGGCAAGCCCGCGGCGACGCTGTTTCACTGCGGGCCTGGACTCGGCAACGCAATCGCCAATCTGCACAACGCGCGCCGCGCGCAGGTTCCGATCGTGAACATCGTCGGCGATCACGCGACCTATCACCAGCCGCACGATGCGCCGCTGACCGCGGACACCGAGGGGCTCGCGCGCGCGGTCTCCTGCTGGGTGCGTACGAGCGCGCGCGCTGCGGGCGTCGGCGCGGACGCGGCCGCGGCGGTGCAGGCGGCACGCACGCCGCCCGGGGGCATCGCGACACTGGTATTGCCGGCCGACTGTGCCTGGAACGAAGGCGCAGAAGTGGGAACACCCCTTGCCGCCCATGAGCCGCAAAAGACCTCCAGTGAAACGGTGACGCGCGTGGCTCGCGCGCTTCGTTCCGGCGAATCCGCGGTCATCATGATCTCGGGCGCCGGCCTGAGCGAGGCCGGCCTGAAGGCGGCGGCCCGGATCGCGCAGGCGAGCGGCGCGAAGCTGCGCACGCCCACCCAGGTTCCACGCATCGCGCGGGGCCGGGGTCGCGTCGCGATCGATCGGGTGCCCTACGTGGTCGACCTGGCGATAAAGGTGCTGGAGGGCACGCGACATCTGGTGCTGGCAGGCGCCAAGGCGCCGGTGGGATTTTTCGCCTACCCGGGGAAGCCCTCTGCCCTCTGGCCGCGCGAGTGCGAGCTGCACACGCTCGCCAGCCCGCAGGAGGACATCGTCGGCGCTCTCGAGGCGCTGGCCGACGAGCTCTCGGCGCCGCGCGAGCCGCGCGCGCAGGAAGGCCTGCGGCAGCCCGAGCTCCACGGCGGCCCCTTCAAGCCCGAAGCCTTCGGCCTGACGCTCGCGGCGCTGCTGCCGGAAAACGCGGTCGTCGCCGAGGACGCAGTCACCTCCGGCCGGGCGCTATTTCCCCTGACCTGGGCGGCCGCCCCTCACGACTGGATCCAGATCACGGGGGGCGCCATCGGTCACGCCTTTCCTGCGGCGACCGGCGCCGCGCTCGCGAGCCCCGGCCGGCGCGTCGTCTGCCTGCAAGCCGACGGCGCGGGCATGTACTCGCTGCAGGCGCTCTGGACGCAGGCGCGCGAGCGCCTGGACGTCGTCAACGTCGTTTTCGCGAACCGGCGCTACGCCATCCTGCAGGGCGAGCTTGCCGCCGTGGGCGCCAAGCCCGGCCCCGCCTCGAACGAGCTTTTCGACCTGGCGCGGCCGGAGCTGCGGTGGACCAAGCTCGCCGAGGGGATGGGCGTGGAAGCGGTCAGGGTGGAAACGCTGGAGCACTTCGCCGACGCCTTCAAGTCCGCCTGCGCGCGGCGCGGGCCGTTCCTGATCGAGTTCTCGATCTAGTCGGCGCCCGCGATCGCGGGGTCCCGTCTTGACTTGCGGCGCGACGCGAGCCACGCCTGCATGCGCTCGAAGTAGAGGTAGATCACCGGCGTGATGTACAGGGTGAGCACCTGCGAGAGGAGCAGGCCGCCCACCACCGCAAGGCCAAGCGGCTGGCGCGCCTCGCCGCCGACGCCGAAGGCGAGCGCAATCGGCAAGCTGCCCATCAGCGCCGCCATGGTCGTCATCATGATCGGCCGGAAGCGGATGAGGCAGGCCTGATAGATCGCGTCGTGCGGGGCCTTGCCTTCCTTTCGCTGCGCCTCGATCGCGAAGTCGATGATCATGATGGCGTTCTTCTTGACGATGCCGACGAGCATGATGATGCCGACGAAGGCGTACATGTTGAGGTCGAGCCCGAAGACGAGCAGCGTGACGAGCGCGCCCATCCCGGCAGTCGGCAATCCGGACAGGATCGTGAGCGGATGGATGAAGCTCTCGTAGAGCACGCCGAGCACGAGGTAGATCACCACGATGGCGAGCACGAGCAGGATGCCCATGCCCTGTAGCGACTGCTCGAACGCCTGCGCGGTGCCCGAGAAGCTCGCCGAAAGCGTTGCGGGCACCTGCAGGTCGCGCGTGGCGGCGCGCACGCTCTCGATCGCCTGAGAGAGCGACACGCCCGGCCGCAGGTCGAACGAGATCGTCACCGAAGGCAGCTGGCCCTGATGGCTCACCGTCAGCGGCCCGACGCCGTAAGAGAGCTTCGCCACCGCGCTAAGCGGGACGAGCGACCCGTTGCTCGAGCGGATGTAGAGCATGGGGAGCGCCGCCGGCCCCGATTGGTAGCGCGGCTCGACTTCGAGAATCACCCAGTACTGGTTGGTCGACGTGTAGATCGTGGAGACCTGCTGCGACCCATAGGCCGCGCCGAGCGCCACTTCGAGCTGCTGGGCCGTGATGCCGAGCGCCGAGGCCTTGGCCCGATCGAGATCGACCCGCACCTGGGGCTGGCGGATCTGCAGGTCGGCCGACACATCGAGCAGCGCCGGGATCTTGCGCATCCGATCCTCGATGATCGGCACCCAGTGATAGAGCTCTTCGGCGCTCGCGCCGCGCAGCACGTACTGGTAGGGACTCTTGGTCAGCTGGCCGATGCGGATCGTGGGAATGTTCTGCATGAACGCCTTGGTACCGACCACCTGCGACACTTTCGGACGCAGTTGGCGCACCACTTCGTCGGCCGACACGCGTTCCGAGCGCGGCTTGAGCGTGATGAAGAGTCGCCCGCGGTTGAGCGAGGGGTTGTTGCCGCCGGCGCCGATGAACGACATCACGCCGTGCACATTGGGGTTGTCGCGGATGATCTCGGCCACCTGCTGCTGCAGCTTCGCCATGGCCTCGAAGGAGATGTCCTCGGCGGCCTCCGTGAAGCAGAAGAGCTGGCCGGTGTCCTCCGAGGGCAGGAAGCCCTTCGGCATGCGCGCAAACAGGAACCCGGTCGCCACCGTGATGGCAAGGAAGGCGACCAGCACTTTGCGCTGGTGCGCGAGCGACCATTCCAGCGTCCAGCGGTAGGCGTCGCGTACGGCGTCGAAGGCACGCTCGATGAGCTGGTAGAACCGGCCGTGCGCGGCCTCGTGCTCGGGCTTGAGGATGCGCGAGCACATCATCGGCGTGAGCGTGAGAGAGACGAAACCGGAAATGAGCACCGCGGCGATGATGGTGACGGCGAACTCGTGTAGCAGCCGCCCGACGATGCCGCCCATGAAAAAGACCGGGATGAACACGGCGGCGAGCGAGATCGTCATCGAGAGAATCGTGAAGGAAATCTCCTTGGAGCCGTCGAGCGTCGCCTGCAGCCGGCTTTTGCCCATCTCCATGTGGCGCGAGATGTTCTCCAGCATCACGATCGCGTCGTCGACCACGAAGCCGACGCACAGGGTCAACGCCATGAGCGAAATATTGTCCAGGCTGTAGCCGAGCACGTACATCAGCGCGAAGGTGCCCACGATCGACATCGGCAGCGCGACGCTCGGAATGATGGTGGCGGGAACGTTCCGCAAAAAGAGAAAGATCACCATGACCACCAGCCCGAGCGCGAGCAGCAGCGCCTCCTCGACTTCCTCGACCGACTGCCGGATGACGACGGTGCGGTCGTACAGCACTTCCATGCTGATGCCGGCGGGCACCTCGGCGCGGAAGGTGGGCATGAGGCGCTTCACCGCATCGACGACTTCGACCGTGTTGGTGCCCGGCTGACGGTAGATTGCGAGCACGATGCCGCGCTTGCCCCGGTACCAGGCGGCGACCTTGTCGCTCTGCACGCTGTCGATGACGCGGCCGAGCTCGCCCAGCTGGATGGGCGCGCCGTTGCGGTAGGTTACGATCACCGGCCGGAACGCCGCGGCGTCGAAGAGCTGTCCGTTCGCCTGGACCGCGAAGAGCCGGTCCCTGCCGTACAAGCTCCCCGTGGGCAGGTTGACGTTGGCCTGCGAGACGGCTTGCTGCACTTCATTGATGCCGACCCCGCGCGCGGCGAGCCGGTTCGGGTCGACCTGCACGCGCACGGCGTATTTCTGCTGGCCGAAGACCTGCACCTGGGCGACGCCGTTGATGGTCGAGATGCGCTGGGCGAGGAAGGTCTCGGCGTACTCGTCGACCGTGGAAAGGGGCAGCGTGTCGGAGGTGAGCGCGAGATAGAACACCGCGAAGTCGCCGGGGTTGATCTTGCGGAACGAAGGCGGCGCGGGCATCGAGGCGGGCAGCTGGCGCGCGGTTGCGGCGATGGAGGAATTGACATCCTGCGCCGCGGCGTCGATGTCGCGGTCAAGCGAGAATTGCAGCGTGATCTGCGTCGTCCCCAGCCCGCTCACCGAGTACATCGAATCGATGCCGGCGATGGTGGAGAACTGCTTCTCGAGCGGCGTGGCCACGGCCGAAGCCATGGTCTCCGGGCTCGCCCCGGGCAGCTCCGCGGTCACCTGGATGGTGGGGTAGTCCACGTTCGGAAGCGAACTCACCGGCAGCAGCCGGTAGCCGACGATGCCGAAGATGAGGATGCCGGCCATCACCAGCACCGTCATCACCGGGCGCCGGACGAAAATCTCGGAAAGGTTCACGCGCCTGCCTGCACGCGCAGCTTCGCACCCGGGCTGATGCGCAGCTGCCCGCGCGTCACGACCTTCTCGCCGGTCGCGAGGCCTTTGCCGATCACCACCTGATCGCCGTTGGTGCGCGCGACCTCGATCTTGCGCACTTCGGCCGTCGCGTCCGGCTTCATCACGAACACGTACTCGCCTTGCGGGCCCGTCTGCACGGCCGCCGCGGGGACGACGATCGCATCCTTCTGCTCGTAGAGCTTCAGCTCCGTGGTGACGTACTGGCCGGGCCAGAGCGCGAGGTCGCGATTGTCGAACGTGGCGCGCAGCTTGATCGTTCCGGTACTCGGGTCGACCGCGTTATCGATGAACGCGAGCTGGCCTTTCGCGAGCGGCGCGTGGCGGTTGTCGGAGGTGCTGACGGCGACTTCGAGCGGCCCGGACTGCTGCAGGCGCCGGACTTCGGTGAGCTGCTGCTCGGGAACGGAGAAGCTCACATAGATCGGACGCACCTGGTTGATGACGACCAGCGATATCGTGTCGTTGGCCTTCACCATGTTGCCGATCTGCAGCAGCACCTTGCCGACGAACCCGTCGATCGGCGAGGCGATCGTGCAGTAATCGAGGCTGACGCGCGCGCTCTCGAGGGCGGCCTGGCTCGCTTTCGCGGTCGCCTCGGCCGTCTGCGCGTTGGTGGCGATCTGCGCGTAAGCCTCCTTCGACACGAAGTTCTTCTCGAGCAGCTCCTTGTAGCGCCGTTCCTGCGATCGCGCCTGGTCGCGCGCCGCGGCGTCGCGCAGCACGTTTGCCTCGGCCTGCTTGAGCGCGGCCTCGAACGGACGCGAATCGAGCCTGAACAGCACCTCGCCCTTGCGGACCTCCTGGCCTTCCTTGAAATTCACCGCGACGATCTGACCGTCGACGCGCGCCTTGACGGCGACGCTCGCGAGCGGCTCGACGTTGCCGATCGCCTGCACCGTCACGGGAACGCTTTGTTGCGCCGCGGCGATGACCGACACCGGCACTTCCGCCTCCCCTTTGGGGCGCTTCTTTTCCTTCGCGCCCGAATCGACGCTGAAGTACGCGAGTACCGCGCCCAGGGTGACGACGAGCGCGATTCCAGCGGCGACGGCGAAGCGAGTCCTGGAGCTCATGAGAGGGTTGACGCTAAAGCAAAATGCGCTCGGCGGCAAAGAGCTGTTCGACCGTTTCACGCTCGCGCACAAGCCGCGCGTTTGCGCCTTCGACCAGCACCTCGGCCGGCCGTGGCCGGGAGTTGTAGTTGGAGCTCATTGCCATGCCATAGGCGCCGGCGCACATGATCGCGAGCAGCTCGCCGCCCTGCAGCGCAAGGCGCCGGTCGCGGGCGAGGCAATCGGCGCTTTCGCACACGGGCCCGACGACGTCGTAAACACGGGGCGCTGCTCCGGATTCCGCGACTTCGCGCACCGGTTGCACCTCGTGCCAGGCGTCGTAGAGCGCAGGTCGGATGAGGTCGTTCATGGCGGCGTCGACCACCGCGAAGTTCTTCGCCTCGCCCGGCTTCAGGTACTCCACACGAGTCAGCAGCAGGCCCGCCTCCCCCACGATCGCGCGGCCGGGATCCACGATCAGCGTCTGCTTGCGACCGGCCAGCACGCCCAGCGCCCCGTCGAGGAATTCGCCGACCGGGGCCTGCGGCGCCTCCCGGCGGTAGCGGATGCCGAATCCTCCGCCGAGATCGATATGCGAGAGCGAGATTCCGATGCGCTCAAGGCGCTCGGCGAGCGCGGCGATCCGGGTGGCCGCGTCGATGAAGGGGGCCGCGCCGGACATCATCGAGCCGATGTGGCAACCGATGCCGACGAGGCGGAGGTGCGAATGTGCGGCCGCCTGCCGATAAAGCCGCTCGGCGTCCGCATAGGCAATGCCGAACTTGTTCTGCTTTAGCCCGGTCGAGATGTGCGGATGGGTCTTCGCGTCCACATCCGGGTTGACGCGGAAGGCGATGGGCGCTTTTACTCCGAGACGCGCGGCCACCGCCGCGACGCGCGCCAGCTCGGCCTCGGATTCCAGATTGAGGCAGAGCACCTTCGCGGTGAGCGCCTGGGCGATTTCGGCCTCGCTCTTGCCGACGCCCGAGAACACCACTTTGCCCGCATCGCCGCCCGCCGCGAGCGCGCGCGCGAGCTCGCCGCCCGAAACGATATCGAAGCCCGCGCCCAGGCGCGCGAGCAGCGAGAGCAGGGACAGGTTGCCGTTTGCCTTGACCGAATAGGCAATGAGCGCCGGCCGGCCGGCCAGCGCGCTCACGAATTGCGCATAGCGGCTTTCGATGGCGGCGCGCGAGTAGACGTAGCAGGGCGTGCCGTATCGGCGCGCGATCTCCTCGAGCGAAACCTGCTCGGCGCAGAGCGCACCGTCGCGGTAGGCGAAGCCCATCGCGCTACTTCTTCTTGGCGGCGTCTTCGTCCTCGCCGGCGTCCTGCGGGTAAGGAACCGGCTTGTAGGGCTCGGGCCGGGGCGGCTTCACGCCGGGCGGCGGCTGGTCGCGGAAGTAGAGCGGACCCTTCTGCCCGCACCCCGCGGTGAGCAGCGCCGCCAGAAGCAAGAGGATGAAGCGCATGAGAGAGCTAAAATGCTGATCTTAACAGGAATATTCTGATGACCGAGGGCGAATTCACGGCGCTCGCCGAAGCTACGCTGGTGGCGCTCGAGCGAGCTTTCGAGGAGGGGGCGCCGGATCTCGACGTGCAGAGCAAAGGCGAAGGCGTGCTCGAGATCGAGTTCGAGGACGGCTCGAAAATGATCGTCAACCGGCACGCCGCCGCACGCGAGATCTGGGTCGCGGCGCGCTCGGGCGGACATCATTTCCGCCATGACGGCGCCTGCTGGCGTGACACGCGTGACGGCAGCGAGCTCTTTGCCGCGGTATCGCGGCTCGCCTCCGAGCAGGCGGGCGTCGCGCTGGAGCTCAGAGCGCCCTAGTAAGCCGAGGGCGCGGGCTCCTGGGCGCTGCGGCCGGTGGGCGCAACCGGCGAGGGCGCGCCGGGCGCAGGGGGCGGCTCGTTCTTCGGCACGAACTCGCGGTAGAAGTATTCGGAGCCGCCTTTCACTTCGCCGGCTGGGTCGGCTTCGAGCCGCACCGAAACGACGCCCTGAGGGACAGAACGCGGCGATTCGGCGTAGCCCTTGAGCACCTTGCCCATGTAGTCGATCCAGATCGGCAGCGCGACGCGGCCGCCCGTCTGGTTCTTGCCGAGCGACTTCGGCTGGTCGAATCCCACCCAGGCGACGCCGACCAGCTGCGGGTGGTAGCCGCAGAACCAGGCATCGACGAAATCGTTGGTGGTGCCGGTCTTGCCGGCGAGGTCGCGCCGGCCGAGCTTGGCGACGCTCGCCGCGGTGCCGTAGCGCGTGACGTCCTGCAGCATGGAATCCATGATGAAGGCGTTGCGGCCGTCGATCACGCGCAGGCCCTCTTCGCCCGCGTGCGCGGGCTTGGCCGTGCCGAGCACGTTGCCGCGGTCGTCGACGATCTTGGCAATGAAGTACGGCTGCAGCAGGTAGCCGCCGTTCGCGAGTACCGCATAGGCGCGCGCCATCTGCATCGGCGTGACTGACCCGGCGCCGAGCGCCATGGTGAGATAAGGCGGGTGCTTGTCCGCGTCGAAACCGAACCGGGTCACGTAATCCTGCGCGTATTTCGGGTCGATGCCCTGCAGGATGCGGATCGAGACCATGTTCTTCGATTTGGCGAGCGCGGTGCGCATGCGCATCGGGCCTTCGAACTTGCCGTCATAGTTCTTGGGCTCCCAGCGCTGGCTGCCGGTGACTTCCGCTTCGATCACGATCGGCTCATCCGGGATCACGGTGGCCGGCGTGAAGCCCTTTTCGAGCGACGCGGAGTAGATGAACGGTTTGAACGAGGAGCCCGGCTGGCGCCAAGCCTGCGTGATGTGATTGAACTTGCTGCGGTGGAAGTCGAACCCGCCGACCAGCGCGCGCACCGCGCCGTCGCTCGGATCGAGCGAGACGAACGCGGCCTCGGCCTCCGGCAGCTGCGTGATCTGCCAGTTCTTCTTGTCGTCCCGGTGCACCCGGATCACCGCGCCACGGCGGATGCGGCGCTGCGCGGAAGCCTTGTCCTCCAGTGCGCGGGCGGCGAACTTGAGGCCCTCGCCCGCAAGAGTGATCGCCTCCCCGCTTCTCAGGACGGCTTTGACTTCACGCGTGCTTGCCGCGACGACGAGCGCGGCTTTCAGATCATCGACGTCGGGATGCTCTGCGAGCGCTTCCTCAAACTCGTCTTCGCCCGCTGCCGGCGCGAGCTCGACGAAGGCTTCCGGGCCCCGATAGCCCTGCGACCGGTCATAGGCCATGAGTCCGCGGCGAACGGCTTCGTAGGCGGCTTCCTGGTCGGCTTTGCGGATCGTGGTGTAGACCCGAAAACCCTTCGTGTAAGTGTCATCCGGGTACTGCTCGTAGACGGCCTGGCGCACCATCTCGGCGAGGTACTCGCCATGAACGCCGGTGAAGTCGTCCGCCTCGCGGCGCACATGCAAGGGCGCCTTCGTGGCGTCGGCATATTGCCGGTCATTGATGTAGCCGAGCTCTCTCATCCTGCGCAGCACATACTGCTGGCGCTGCTGCGAGCGTTGCGGATTTGCAACAGGGTTGTACGCCGAGGGGGCTTTGGGCAGCCCTGCGAGGATCGCAATCTCGCCGAGCGTCAGCCGGTCGAGCGACTTGCCGAAATAGATTTGCGAGGCGGCGGCAAAGCCGTAAGCGCGCTGCCCGAGATAGATCTGATTGATGTAGAGCTCGAGGATCTGGTCCTTGGAGAGATTGTGTTCAATCTTGAAGGCGAGCAGCGCTTCGTAGAGCTTGCGCGTGAGGGTCTTTTCCGAAGACAGAAAGAAGTTGCGCGCCACCTGCATCGTGATGGTGCTCGCGCCCTGGCGCCGGCCGCCCTGCGCAAGGTTTGCCCAGGCCGCGCGCGCCACCCCGACGTAATCGACGCCCGTGTGCTGATAGAAGCGCTCGTCTTCGGCCGAAATGATGGCCTGCTTCAACTGGTCCGGGACCTCGCGGATGGAGATGAGCGAGCGGCGCTCCTCGCCGAATTCACCGATCAGGGACCCCTCGGCCGTATAGACCCGAAGCGGAATCTTGGGCTGGTAGTCGGTCAGGACATCGAGGGGCGGCAGGTTGGGGTAAGCGAGCGCGAGGACGAGTCCGAGCAGGCACAGGCCAGCGGCAGCCGCGCCCGCCAGGAGCACCAGCGGAAAAGCCAATAAACGGAGCCACATCAATGAGTTATGGCTGCGGCGGGACGCCGTTTGCACGCGGGCCGGGACACGGCGCATTATAAGACCTTCCCCGGTGTGGAAGATTCACTAGACACTCGGGGGGGTTGTTGTTAGCATCTCACGCAAATTCTATGTATCGCGCCTAACAGGCCGATACGCAAGGAAAAAAGGGGATGAATCTAGACTTCTTCAAGCCGAAGGCGCCGCCCTTGTTCGGGCTGGACATCAGTTCGTCCTCCGTCAAGATGTTAGAGATCGTGGACGCTGGCCGAGGCGCGTATCGGGTAGAGCGCTACGTGATCGAGGCGCTGCCCAAGGACGCAGTGGTCGACGGCAACATCAACATCCTCGAGGCGGTTGCCGACGCGGTAGCGCGCGGCTACAAGCGCCTGGCTACGCGCACCAAGCACGTCGCCATGGCCGTGCCCTCGGGCGCCGTCATCACCAAGAAGATCATCGTCGCCGCCGGCCTGCGCGAGGAGGAGCTCGAGACGCAGGTTCAGGGCGAGGCCAACCAGTACATTCCGTTCGCGCTCGAGGAAGTCAACCTCGACTTCCAGGTCGTGGGTCCTTCGCCCACCAACCCCGAAGAGCAGGAAGTGCTGATCGCGGCGACGCGCAAGGAAAAAGTGTCCGATCGCTATGCCGTCGCGGAGAACGCAGGGCTGAAGCCGCTCGTGATCGATGTCGAGTCCTTCGCGCAGATGTCGGCCCTGAATCTCGTCATCCACGCGCTGCCTGGAGGCGGCAAGGACCAGAATGTCGCGATCGTCGACGTGGGCGCAAACGTCATGCAGGTGAGCGTGATGCGCAACGACCAGTCGGTCTACACACGCGAGCAGGCGTTCGGCGGCAACCAGCTCACCAACGACATCGTGTCGCGCTACGGCATGAGCCCCGAGGAGGCGGAGAACGCCAAGCGCTCGGGCGGCTTGCCGGATGATTTCGAAGCCGAGGTGCTGCGCCCCTACATGCAGAACCTTTCGCAGGAAGTGCAGCGCGCGCTGCAGTTCTTCTTCACCTCGACCTCGTACAACACGGTCGATCACATCCTGCTCGCGGGCGGCTCGGCGGTGATCCCGGGGCTCGACGAGGTGGTCAACACGCAAACCCAGGTGCCGACGGTGGTGGCCAATCCGTTCGGCGCCATGCAGGCTTCGCCGCGCATCCAGCTGAAAAAACTCATGCAGGATGCGCCCTCGCTCATCGTCGCCTGCGGACTGGCGATGCGGAGATTCGATCCGTGAGCGTCAGAGTCAACCTGCTGCCGCACCGCGAGGAGCGCCGCAAGCGCGCCCGCACCCACTTCGCCGTGATGGCCGGGGTCACCGCGGCGCTCGGCGTGGCGATCGTCGCCGCCGGCTGGTTCGTTCTGCAGAACCAGATCAACGACCAGGAAGAGCGCAACAAGATCATCAAGTCCGAGATCGCCAAGCTCGACAAACAGATCGACGAGATCAAGGAAGTGAAGGACAAGATCGCGGCGCTGCTTGCGCGCAAGCAGGTGATCGAGACGCTGCAGACCGACCGCGTGCAGACCGTGCACCTGCTGGACGAGCTCGTGCGCCAGGTGCCCGAGGGCGTGTTCCTGCGCTCGGTCAAGCAGAAGGGCCCGGGCATTTCGCTCGTGGGCTATGCGCAGTCGAACGCGCGCGTTTCCACGCTCATGCGCAACATCGAATCCTCGCCCTGGCTGACCAACCCCAAGCTGGTCGAGATCAAGGCGGTGACCCTCGGCAAGATGCGCATCTCCGAGTTCAACATGAACCTTTCCATGAAGCGCCCGACGGCGCCGGCCAAGGAAGCGCCCAAGGCGGCGCCCGCGGCGCCGGCGAAAAAGGGCTAGCGCATGGCGATCAACTTCAACCAGATTGCCGACGATTTCCGGCGCACCAACTGGAAGGATCCGGGCACCTGGTCGTTCCTGCCGATCCTCATGGTGCTCGTGGCCATCCTCGTCGCCATTCCGGTCGGCGGCTACTTCGCGCTCTGGGATCCGCAGTACACCGACCTCACCAAGCTGCGCGGCGACGAGCAAAACCTCAAAAAGGACTATCTCGCCAAGAAGACGCAGGCGGTGAATCTCGACTTGCACAAGCAGCAGCTGCGCGAGATCGACACGCAATTCGGCGCGCTGCTCAAGCAGCTTCCCAACAAGGCGCAGATGGACGCGCTGCTCGTCGACATCAACCAGGCCGGGCTCTCACGCGGGCTGCAGTTCGAGCTGTTCCGGCCGGCGCCCTCCGAGTCGGCGCGCGAGTTCTACTCCGAGCTGCCGATCACGCTGAAGGTGGTGGGCACGTACCACGACATGGGCGCGTTTGCCGCCGACGTCGGCCAGCTGCCGCGCATCGTGACGCTGAACGACGTGAGCATCGAGGCGAGCAAGGATGGCAATCTCACCATGGATGTGACGGCGCGCACCTTCCGCTACCTGGACGAGGATGAAGTGGCGGCGCAGCGCAAGGCAAGCTCCAAGAAAGGCCCGGGCAAGAAATGAGCGCGCTCGCTACCCGCGCCGCGCTGGCCGCGGCCCTGCTCCTCCTCGCCGCCTGCGGCGAGGAGCGCTCGACCGAGGTCCGCAAGGAGCTCGATGCGATGGCCAAGGACCTGCGCGGCAAGGTCGATCCGCTGCCGCAGGTGAAGTCCTACGAGCCGGTGCCCTACAAGGGCGAGAGCATGCTCGATCCGTTCGTGCCGGGGCGCATCGTGGTCGCGCAGGCCGCCGGTACCGGCGGCAGCGGCGGCGGCGGCGTGCAGCCGGACCTGAACCGGCCCAAGGAGCCGCTCGAGGCCTTTCCGCTCGAGGCGATCTCCATGGTCGGGACGCTGGAGCAGAACAAGGACATGTACGCGCTCGTGAAAGCGGGATCGAACCTCTTTCGCGTCAAGAAGGGCAACTACATGGGCCAGAACTTCGGGCAGATCACCTCCATCGACGAGAACCAGATCAGCCTGAAGGAGGTGGTGCAGGACAGCGGCGGCGACTGGGTGGAGAGGAGCACCTCGTTGCAAATGCAGGAGGGCAAAAAATGAATAATCTAAAGACACTTCGCATCCTGTGCGGCCTGGCCGTGACCTGGTTTGCGGGCACGGGCCTCGCGCTCGCGCAGGCCAACGCCATCGAATCGTTCGACGCCACGCAGACGGGAGGCAACGTCGTCGTGCGCATCACGACCAAGGAGCCGCTCAAGTCTCCGCCGCCGAGCTTCACGGTCGCCAATCCGGCGCGCATCGTCTTCGACTTCGCGAATACCGCCAACGGGCTTGGCCGCAACGCGCAGGAGATCGGCCAGGGCGAGCTGCGCAGCATGAACGTCGTGCAGGGCTCGGACCGCACCCGCCTCGTGCTCAACCTGCGGCGCTCGGTCGGACATGAGGTCACGGTCGACGGCAAGACGATCGTCGTGACGCTTTCCGCGGCCGCCGCGGCACCGACCGGGGCCGCCTCGGCGCAGCCGTCCAACTTCGCCGAGGGCAAGGCCGACAGCAGGCACGCCATCCGGGATGTCGATTTCCGCCGCGGCAGCGCGGGCGAAGGCCGCATCCTGATCGACCTCACCGACTCCTCCACCGGCATCGACATCCGCCAGCAGGGACAGAACATCGTGGTCGAGTTCCTCAAGACCTCGCTGCCCGAGAACCTGCGCCGGCGCCTCGACGTGGTCGACTTCGCCACGCCCGTGCAGACGGTCAGCGCGTTCCAGCAGGGCGAGAACGTGCGCATGGTCATCGAGGCGAAGGGCCAGTGGGAGCACAACGCCTACCAGTCGGACTCGCAGTTCGTGGTCGAGGTGAAGCCTGCGGCGGTGGATCCGACCAAGCTCTCGCAGCGCGGGCGCTACACGGGCGAGAAGCTGTCGCTCAACTTCCAGAACGTCGAAGTGCGCGCGGTGCTGAACGTCATCGCCGACTTCACCGATCTGAACATCATCACGAGCGACACCGTCGGCGGCAGCATCACGCTGCGGCTGAAGGACGTGCCGTGGGACCAGGCGCTCGAGATCATCCTGCAGACGCGCGGCCTCGACAGCCGCCGCAGCGGCAACGTAATCTGGATCGCGCCCCGCGACGAGCTCGCCACGCGCGAGAAGCTGGCGCTCGAGGCGCAGCAGCAGATTTCCGACCTGGAGCAGACGCGCACCGAGTCGTTCCAGATGAATTATCAGAAGGCGTCCGACGTGCAGAAGCTGCTCTCCGACCCGAACCAGCGCATCCTGTCGAAGCGCGGCAGCGCGGTGGTCGATGCGCGCACGAACACGCTCTTCGTGCAGGACACGCCGAGCCGCCTGGAGGAAGTGCGCAAGCTCCTCGCCAAGATCGACGTCGCCGTGCGCCAGGTGATGATCGAGGCACGCATCGTCGAAGCGAACGAAACGTTCAGCCGCAACCTTGGCGTCAAGCTCGGCTACCTCGACAACGCGGG
>DATAID010000004.1:0-3435 GCA_036262835.1 Burkholderiales bacterium
GCCTCGGCCTGCACCACCGTCAGGTAGTTGGCGAGCCCCGCGCGATAGCGCTCGAGCGCGAGCTCGTAGGCTTCGCGCGAAGTGGAGAGCCCCGCGCGCGTCTCGGGCGCCTGCTGCTCGATGGAGCGGAACGCGGCGAGCTGGTCGGCGACTTCGCGCAATGCATCGACGAGCGTCTGGTTGTACTGCTCGACCGCGGCGTCGTAGTCGGCGTTCTTCTCGCCCAGGTTGCCGCGCAGGCGGCCGCCGTCGAAGATCGGCAGGCGCAGCGCCGGGCCGACGCCGATCGTGCGGCTGCCCAGATCGAGGAGCTTCGACCAGCCGAGCGCCTGCAGGCCGGCGAAGGCGACGAGGTTCACGTTCGGATAGAACTGCGCGCGCGCGTTGTCGATGTCCTTCGCCGCCGCTTCGACGCGCCAGCGCCCGGCGAGCACGTCGGGCCGGCGCCCGAGCAAGTCCACCGGAAGAAGCGAGGGCAAGGCCGGCGCGCTCGAAGCCGCGAGCTTCGGCCGCTCGAGCGCGAGGCCCCGGTCGGGCCCCTGCCCGGCGAGCGCGGCCAGCTGGTTGCGGGTGAGCGCGATCGTCTCCTCGTACTGGATGACGCGCTCGCGCGCTTCGGGCAGCGAGGCTTCGGCCTGCTTCAACTCGATGCGGGAATCGAGGCCCGCGTTCAGCCGCTCGGCGACGAGCGAGCGCGCCTTTTCGCGCTGCGCGACGATCTCGCGCGCGAGCTCGAGCTGGTCGTAGCCGCGCGCGAGCTGCACGTAGGCCCGCGCGAGCGCCGAGGCGAGCACAAGGCGCGCCGCGTAGGCGTCCACCTGGGCGGCCTTCGCCTGGCCGAGCGCGGCGGCGTAGGCGGCGGCGTTCTTGCCCCAGAAATCGAACTCGTAGGAAAAGTTGAGCTGCGCCTGGTTTTGCCAGCGCCATTGACCGGCGAAGGGCGGCGGAATGAGGCCGTTCTTCGAGAAGCGCTGGCGCGTCGCATCCAGGCTGCCGTTCAGTTGCGGCATGAGCGGCGCGCCGGCGGCCTCCGCGAACGCGAGCGCCCGGTCGACGCGCGCGCGCGCGAGGCGCAGGCTCGGGCTCCCGGCGAGCGCCTCCTGCATGAGCTTGTTGAGCTGCGGGTCGCCGAGCGCGCGCCACCAGTCTTCGGCCGGCCACGCGGCCGCATCGGATTTCACGCCCTCGAGGCTGCGCGCGGCCTGCAGCTGCGCCGGGTCCGCAGGACTGGATTTCGTATGGAGACCTTGCGTGCTCGCGCAGCCGGCGAGCACCAGCAGGGATACGACAAAGGAAAGAAGACGGTGCCTCATGGATTCGCGTTCGCCATGAGCCGCTTCAGGTAGCCGATCAGCTGCTTCGCTTCGGCTTGCGAGAAGCCGCGCAGGAAGCGGTTGAACACCGTGACCGCGGCCGTTTTCATCCGCGGAAGCGCCGCGCGGCTCTTGTCGGTGAGCTCGAGGTGGATCGCGCGCCGGTCGCGCGGCGAGCGCACGCGGCGCAGATAGCCGCGCTTCTCCAGCCGGTCGAGCATGCGCGTCATCGCGCCCGGGTCGTACTGGAGGTCGCGGCAGAACTCCGCCGCATGCGCGCCCTCGCCGATCGCGATCTTCAGGATCACGATCGCCTGCGGGCCGCTCAGCTCGAGCGGCGCGAGCTCGGCCTCGAGCGCCTGCAGGAGCCGGCTGCGCACATGGCCGACGAGGTAGCCGAGGCCTTCGTGGGGATCGAAGCCGCGAACGTCGTAGTAGCCGGACATCGCCCGGCATTATTGTTGCCTAGGCAATCATTGTCAAGGCGATGATTGCCTGGGCAATCTTCCCGGGGCAAAGCCTTATCCGGCGGCCACGATCCGGTTGCGCCCGTCGCGCTTGGCGCGATAGACCGCTTCGTCGGCCCGGGCGATGAGTCCCTCCAGCGTCTGCTCCGCGCCGCTCGAGGTGGCGGCGCCGACGCTGACCGTCACCCTGGCGGGCGCTGCGCCCTTGCCGATGTCGATGGGATGGGCCTGCACCTGCGAGCGGATGCGCTCGGCCGCGACGAGCGACTGGTCGGCGGGCATTTCCGGCTGCAGCACGAGGAACTCCTCGCCGCCAAAGCGCGCAACCATGTCCACCGCGCGCACGCTCGAGAGCAGCAGCGCGGCGAGCGCCTTCAGGCAGGCGTCGCCGGCAAGGTGTCCGTAGCGATCGTTGATGTCCTTGAAGTGATCGATGTCGACCATGAGCAGCGAGAGCGGCGTTCCGGCACGGGTTGCGCGTGCCATGTCGTAGTCGAAGCGCTCGGCGAACTTGCGGCGGTTGGCGAGGCCCGTGAGCGGATCGTGCAGCGCGAGCTTCTCGAGCTGCTCGTTGGCGCGCTGCAGCGCTTCCTCGGCGCGCACCCGGCCGGTCACGTCGCTCGCCACTCCCTGGTAGCCGCAGAAGGTGCCCAGCCGGTCGAAAATCGCCTTGCCGGCGACCTGCACGTAGCGGACCTTGCCGTCGGCGCCCGTGCGCCGCAGCATCACGTTGCGAAAAGGATTGCGCGCCGCGAGGACCGCGCGGTGCTCGTCCCAGGTCTGGTTCATGATCTCGGTGCCGGGCAGCTCCCAGCGGCACTTGCCGATGTGCACTTCCGGCGAGATGCCGCCGCGCGCCTCGGTGACGCCCGCGGTGCTGACGAAGCGCAGGTCGCCGTCCTGCTCCCAGTACCAGTCCGAGGAGAGCTCGGTCAGGCTGCGAAAGCGCGCCTCGCTGTCGCGCAGCGCGCGAAACGTGCCGGCCTGGATGGTGGCAAGGCGCACGATCTGCCCCAGCGCCGCCTGGCTAAGCTGGTTCTTGTGCAGGAAATCGTAGGCGCCGCGCGCGATCGCCGCCTCGCGAATGCCGGGGCTTTCCTCGACGGTGAGGACGACGATCAGGCACTTGGTCGCCTGCATCAGCCGCTCGAGCGTGTCCAGGCCCGTCGAATCGGGCAGGTTGAGATCGGCGATGATGAGATCGAAGGCGCTGTTCGCGATCCGGTCCTGCGCGGCGGCGAGCGTCACCGCCGTCTCGACCACGATCTCGCCGCCCGCGGCGCTCAGGTAAGCGCGGACGATTTCGGCCGTGGAGGCCACATCCTCGATGAGCAGGATGCGCGTGGACTGGTCGGCACGCCGGGACGAATCGTTCGAGGGCCGCATGGGGTATTGGCATGTTACGCCGACTGCACGCCTTTTGATCCAAATCAAGACGCTTCTGCGCCCAGCGTCCATTCTGGAGCGGTCGTATCAGCCCCATGAAAGGAGCGCGTCATGCAGCAGAATGTCGGAGCACTCGACTCGACGATCCGCATCGGCCTCGCCTTCGGCCTCATGTTTGCGGGCTTCCTGCTGAAGCCGCCCGCCAGCTATGCCGCTTTTGTCGGCTTTCTTTTGCTCGCGATCAGCGGATTCAGCGGCCGATGCCTGCT
>DATAID010000005.1:0-19508 GCA_036262835.1 Burkholderiales bacterium
GCGCTCGATGGCGATCGAGGAAACGCCCGAGAAAGCGCTCGAGCGCATCGCCGAATTGCGCAAGGCCGGCAAGGACGACGAGGCGGACAGGGCGCTCGCCGAATTCCGCAAGCGCTATCCGGACTTCAGGATCTCCGACGAGATGAAAGCGAAGATCGAGCGGCGCTAGGCCTTGGGCCTTTCCCCGGCGGCCTGGAGGAACACGGCGCAGGAGTCGAGCTTGCCCAGATCAGCGCGCTTCGCCGCCTGGTACTGGCTGCGGATGAGCGAGGCGATCGGCGCCGGCCGGTCGAGCTCCTGCGCGAGCGCGAGGAAGTAGCGCAGGTCCTTGTCCATCAGCTCGAGCTGGAACTGCGGCGCGAAATCGCGCTTGAAGATCTTGGGCAGCTTCGTCTTGGTGAGGCGGCAGCCGGCCGCGCCCTCGGCGAGGATCTCGAGCGCCGCGTCCTTGTCGAGGTTCGCGGCCTCGGCCGCGAGCGCCGCCTCGCCGAGCGTCGCGGTGAGCGAGGCGGAGATCATGTTGTTGATGAGCTTCAAGGTCGCGCCAGCGCCCGAGTCGCCGATCCGGCGCACCATGCGACCCATCGCCGAGAGCACGCCTTGCGCCTTGTCGAAGGCGGCCTTGTCGCCCCCCACGAGGATGACGAGCTCTTTTCCTTGCGCCTGCGCGAGCGAGCCCGACACCGGGCAATCGAGGTAGACGACGCCCTTCGCCGCGGCCGCTTTCGCCACCTCGCGCGCCATCGCGGGCGTGTTGGTGGACGAATCGAGGATGATCGTGCCCTTGGCCGCGCCAGCGAGCACGCCGCTTGCGCCGAGCATCACTTCGCGCGTCGCCACGTCGTCCGAGACGATCGAGCAGACGAACTCCGCGCCTTTCGCCGCCTCGGCCGGCGAATCGAAGATCCTGATGCCTTTGTCCGTGAATTGTTTTGTTTTTTCTTTACTTCTATTGAATACCCTCAATTCGTGTCCGGCTGAGTGAAGATTCATCGCCATGCGCGAGCCCATCGCGCCCACGCCAATAAAGGCCACCGTGCTCATTCATCCTCCGTTGATGTTGTCGTGCCTATTCTTGCACGGGGAGCGCCTCGCGGATGAGGCTCAGGTCGGCGACGAACTGGCGAAACCCCGCCTCTTTTTCCTTCTCGTCGCGTAGCCTCAGCAGCGCGGAGGGGTGAAACGTGGCGAAGACGCGCTCGGCGAGCGGGCTCTCGACGAAGCGGCCGCGCATCGTCGAGACACGAAACTCCGGGCCGAGCAGGGCGCGCGCGGCGGTGGCGCCCAGGCAGACGATGACGCGCGGCTTCACGACGCTGATTTCCCGGTCGATCCACTGCCGGCAGGCTTCGATCTCGCGCTGCGCCGGCGTCTTGTGCAACCGCCGCTTGCCGCGCAGCTGCCACTTGAAATGCTTGACTGCGTTGGTGATGTAGACGCTCTCGCGAGCCACGCCAGCGGCGACGAGCGCCAGGTTGAGCAGCCGCCCGGCGGGGCCGACGAAAGGGCGGCCGGCGATGTCCTCGGCGTCGCCAGGCTGCTCGCCCACCAGCATCGCCTCCGCGTGGCTGTCGCCTTCGCCGAACACCGTCTGGGTCGCGTTCTCCCAGAGCGGGCAGGCGCGGCAAGCTTTCGCTTCTTTCCTGAGCTTTTCCAGCAACTCCACGGGGGTTAGAACCGGGAACAAACGCCCGGTTCCGCCCGCAGGAGTCAGTGCTGCAGGATCTTGGAGAGAAAGAGCTGGGCGCGCTCGGAGCGCGGCGTGCCGAAGAAGTCCGCCTTGGTGGCGTCCTCGACGATCTTGCCCGCGTCCATGAAGATGACGCGATGGGCGACCTTGTTCGCAAATCCCATCTCGTGGGTGACGACCATCATGGTCATGCCTTCGCGCGCCAGCTCGACCATGACGTCGAGCACCTCGTTGATCATTTCCGGGTCGAGCGCCGAGGTCGGCTCGTCGAAGAGCATCGCGATCGGATCCATCGAGAGCGCGCGCGCGATCGCCACGCGCTGCTGCTGGCCGCCCGAGAGCTGGCCCGGAAACTTGTCCTTGTGCGCGATGAGGCCGACCCGGTCGAGGAGCTTCAAGCCCTTGTCGCGCGCCGCCTCGGGCGAGCGGTTGAGCACCTTGATCTGCGCGAGCGTCAGGTTCTCCGTCACCGAGAGGTGAGGAAAGAGCTCGAAGTTCTGGAACACCATGCCGATACGCGAGCGCAGCCTTGGCAGGTTCGTCTTCGAGTCGCCGACCGAGATGCCGTCGACGTGGATCGCGCCTTTCTGGAACGGCTCGAGCGCGTTCACGCACTTGATGAGCGTCGACTTGCCGCTGCCCGAGGGGCCGCAGACGACGACCACCTCGCCCTTGGCGACTTCGGTGGAGCAGTCGGTGAGCACCTGGAAGGTGCCGTACCACTTGCTGACGTTCTGGATCGAGATCATGGCCATGGTTTTTACTCTATCGGATGATGGCGATGCGCTCCTGCAGCCCCTTGACGAGGCTGGAGAGGCCGAAGGAGATGATGAAGTAGACCACCGCGACGAAGCTGTACATCTCGACCAGGCGATAGTCGCGGTTGGCGATCTTGGCGGCGGCGCCGAGAAAGTCGGTGGCCGAGATGACGTAGACGAGCGAAGTGTCCTGGAAGAGGATGATCGTCTGCGTGAGCAGCACCGGCAGCATGTTGCGGAAGGCCTGCGGCAGCACGATCTTGCCCATCGTCAGCCAGTAGTTGAGGCCGAGCGCGTAGCCCGCCCAGACCTGGCCGCGCGGGATCGACTGGATCCCCGCGCGCATGATCTCGCAGTAGTAGGCGGCCTCGAACATGATGAAGGTGATGACGCACGAGGTCCACGAGCCGACCTTGACGGGCCTCGACTCCCCGATCAGCCACGCGCCGATGTAGGGCACGAGGAAGAAGAACCAGAAGATGACGAGCACGAGCGGCAGCGAGCGCATCAGGTTCACATAGCCGCCGGCGAGCATCGACAGCGGCTTGAAGGAGCCCAGGCGCATCATCGCGAGCAGCGTGCCGAAAAAGACGCCGCCCGCCATCGCGATCAGGGTCAGCGTGACGGTGAAGACCATCCCCTCCTTGAAAAGGTAGGGGAGCGAGCGCTCGATGACGTCCCAGTCGAACCCGCCCATCGCTAGTGCCCTCCGCCGCCGGGCGCCGCGCCGATGAAGCCGGGCACGCGCACCCGTTTCTCCAGCCCGCGCATGAGAAGCACGACGATCAGGTTGGTGATGAGGTAGATGACGGTCGCCGCGGCGAACGCCTCGAACACCTTGAAGCTGAACTCCTGCATGGCGCGCGCGCGGCCGGTGAGCTCGAGAAGGCCGATCGTCAGCGCCACCGAGGAGTTCTTGATGATGTTCATCGTCTCGGAGGTGAGCGGCGGCAGCACGATGCGGAAGGCCATCGGCAGGAGCACGTAGCGGTAGGTTTGCGCGAGCGAGAGCCCGAGGGCGGTGCCCGCCATGCTCTGGCCGCGCGGCAGCGAGTTGATGCCGGCACGCACCTGTTCCGCGACGCGCACCGAGGTGTACAGGCCCAGGCACACCACCGCGGGAATGTAGGAGCCCCAGGGCGGCGGCATCTGCTTGATCCAGTCGCCCAGCGCCTTCGGCACGAGCTCGGGCATGACGAAGAACCAGAGGAACATCTGCACGATCAGCGGGACGTTGCGGAAGATCTCGACGTAGCCGTTGCCCAGGCGCACGATCCACGGATACGGCGTCGTGCGCAGCGTGCCGATGACCGAGCCGATCGCGAGCGCGAGGACCCAGGCGGCGGCCGCGGTCGCGAGCGTCCAGCCCAGGCCGACGATCAGGTAATGGAGGTAGGTTCCCGTGCCGCCGGGCTCCG
This sequence comes from Burkholderiales bacterium, assembly GCA_036262835.1. GTDB lineage: Bacteria > Pseudomonadota > Gammaproteobacteria > Burkholderiales > SG8-39 > RBG-16-66-20. The sequence continues at coordinate 3,867 of DATAID010000005.1, forward strand.
GCTGCAGGTAGACCGCCCAGCTCCAGTTGTAGTGCACCTGGCCCCCCGACGCGCTATGCGCGTTCCACCAAAAGAAAACGGGGAACCGAAGTTCCCCGTTTCAGGCTCGCGCCCTCGCTACTCGTAGTCCTTGGGATCGCCCGAGTCGGTGGGCTTGGCGACCACCTTCTTGAACGCCGCCGTCATCGGCAGGTGCATGTTGACGCCCTTGGGCGGAATCGGCTTCTGGAACCACTTTTCCCAGATGGCGTTGATCTGCCCCGACTTGTAGATGTTGACCATCGCGGCGTCGACCACCTTCTTGAACGAGGGGTCGTCCTTGCGCATCATGATGCCGTAGGGCTCCACCGACAGCGCGACGCTGCCGATCTCGTACTCCTGCGGAGCGCGCGATTGCGCGACCAGGCCCGCCTCGATGATGTCGTCCATGATGAAGGCGACCGCGCGGCCCGTCTCCACCATCTGGAAGGCTTCCGGATGGCCGTTGGCCGAGATGATGTTCATGTTCAGGTTCTGCGCCGCGTTGATCTCGGTGATCTGCTTGATGTTGGTCGTGCCCGCGGTGGAGACGATCGTCTTGCCTTTCAGGTCCGCGAGCGACTTGATCTTCGAGGATTTCTTCGCGACCCAGCGGTTTGCGGTGACGAAGTGCGTGATGGTGAAGGACACTTCCTTCTGCCGCGCGATGTTGTTGGTGGTCGAGCCGCACTCGAGGTCGATCGTGCCGTTCGCCATGAGCGGGATGCGGTTGGCGGAGGTGACGAGCTGGTAGTTCACCTTCAGGCTCGGCATCTTCAGGTCGGCCTTGACCGCGTCGACGATCTTCATGCACAGGTCCATGGCATAGCCGATCGGCTGCTGCTTGTCGTCGTAGTACGAAAGCGGCACCGAGGCGTCGCGGTGGCCGAGCGTGATCGCGCCGCTGTCCTTGATCTTCTTGAGCGTGCCGTCCTGCGCCGCCGCGGTGCCGGCGAGCGAGGCGCCGACGGCAAGGGCGAGCAGTATGCGAATGGGCTTCATTTGATTGATTTCCTCCCCTGAAAGAAAGACCATTCTCAGTAACCCCCTTAGTCGTGTCAAGGAGTACCGCGATGAGCGCCCCCGTCCGCATCGAGCACGACCTGATCGGCGAGCGCGCGGTGCCCGCGCAGGCCTACTACGGCGTTCACACACTGCGCGCGCTCGAGAACTTCGCGGTCACGGGCACTTCCATCGCCATCTATCCCGACCTCGTCGCCGCGCTCGCCTGCGTGAAGCAGGCCGCGGCGATCGCCAACAGCGAGCTCGGCCTGCTCGATGAGCGCCGCGCCACGGCGATCCGCCTTGCCTGCGAGGAAGTCCGCGAAGGCCGGCTGCTGGAGGAGTTCGTGGTCGACGTGATCCAGGGCGGGGCCGGCACCTCGACCAACATGAACGCGAACGAGGTGATCGCCAACCGCGCGCTCGAGATCCTCGGCCACGCCAAGGGCGAGTACGACAAGCTCCATCCGCTCGACCACGTCAACCTCTCGCAGAGCACGAACGACGTCTACCCGACGGCGGTCAAGGTCGCCCTGCAGTTCGGCATCCGGCGATTGCTGGTCGAAATGACCTCGTTGAGAAAGGCCTTCGAGCAAAAATCCGCCGAATTTTCGGAAGTGCTGAAGATCGGCCGCACCCAGCTCCAGGACGCGGTGCCGATGACGCTCGGCCAGGAATTCTCGACCTACGCGGTGATGCTGCAGGAAGACGAGAGCCGGCTCGCCGAGGCCGCCGGCCTGGCGCGCGAGATCAACCTCGGCGCGACCGCGATTGGCACCGGCATCAACGCGCATCCCGAATATGCGGCGCGCGTGACGCGGCGCCTCTCGGAGATCGCGGGCCTCGAGCTCGTCGTCTCGCCCAACCTGATCGAGGCGACGCAGGACGCGGGCGCCTTCGTGCAGCTCTCCGGAGTGCTCAAGCGCATCGCGGTCAAGCTTTCCAAAACCTGCAACGACCTGCGCCTGCTGTCCTCGGGCCCCCGCGCGGGCCTGGGCGAGATCATCCTGCCCGCCGTGCAGGCCGGCTCCTCCATCATGCCGGGCAAGGTGAATCCGGTGATTCCGGAAATGGTGAACCAGGTCGCCTTCGAAGTGATCGGCAACGACATCACGGTGACCATGGCGGCGGAGGCGGGGCAGCTGCAGCTGAACGCCTTCGAGCCGATCATCGCGCACAGCCTCTTCAAGAGCCTGCAGCACCTCGCCGCCGCCTGCCGCACGCTCGCGGAGCGCTGCGTCGCGGGCATCATCGCCGACCGCGAGCGCGCCCGGCGCTTCGTGGACGAGTCCACCGCGCTCGTGACCGCGCTCAATCCGTTCATCGGCTATGCGCGCGCGAGCGAGATCGCGCGCGAAGCGCTCGCCACCGGACGGCGCGTCTACGACCTCGTGCTGGAAAAAAAATTGATGAGCAAGGAAGACCTCGACTCGATCCTCCGGCCCGAAGTGCTCACGCAGCCGCATTTCTCCACGCTGCACCGGCCCATCAGCGATCCCTGATGCTCCGCCCGGGGGGGGAACCCGGACAGGCTTCGCGGTGCCTATAGCGAAGCCATGGAAAATTCCCGCGCCGCCCGGGCCGCCGGCCTGCGGTATGTCGCCGATTCCACGCCGGGCGTCTCGCGCCGCCGCAACGCGGGCGGTTTTCGCTATTTCAAGCCCGGCGGCGCGCCGGTTCGCGATGCGGCGACGCTAAAGCGCATCCGGGCGCTCGCCATTCCGCCGGCGTGGACCGACGTCTGGATCTGCCCGCGCGAGGACGGCCACATCCAGGCGACCGGCCGGGACGCCCGCAGGCGCAAGCAGTACCGGTATCACGAGCGCTGGCGCGACGTGCGCGACGCGGAGAAATACGGCCGCCTGGCCGCCTTCGCGCGCGCGCTGCCGCGCATCCGGCGCCGGGTGGCGCGCGATCTGGCGCTCCCCGGGCTGCCGCGCGAGAAAGCGCTCGCCACGATCGTGCGGCTCCTCGAGACGACGTTCATCCGCATCGGCAACGAGGAGTACGCGCGCGCCAACGCGTCGTTCGGCCTTACCACGCTGCGCGACCGGCAGGTGCAAGTCGACGGCGCGAAGCTGCGCTTGCGCTTTCGCGGCAAGAGCGGCGTGCCGCACGAGGTCGCGCTCGCCGATCGCCGCCTTGCGCACATCGTGCAGCGCATGCAGGAGCTGCCCGGCGAGGAGCTCTTCCAGTACGCCGACGAGGGCGGCGCGCCGCGCGCCATCGAATCGAACGACGTGAACGAGTATCTGAGGTCGATCGCGGGCGCCGAGTTCACGAGCAAGGATTTCCGCACCTGGGCGGGGACGCTCCTTTGCCTGCGCGCGCTGCGCCGGCTGCCCGCGCCCGAGTCGCCGGGCGCCGGGCGGCGCGAGGTGACGCGCGCGGTGGAGGCGGTGGCGCGCGAGCTGCGCAACACGCCCGCGGTCTGCCGCAAGTGCTACATCCACCCCGCAGTGGTGCAGGGCTTTCTCGAGGGCCGCCTCGGCCAGCTCGCCGCGCGCTCCGACCAGGCGGCGCTGAGCGCCTTGCTCGCGCAGAAGCCGCGGCGCGCGCCGTCGCTCGCCGCCGCGCTCCGGCAATCGTTGCGGCGCGGCCGGCTAGGCGAGAAGGTCCGTGACGCCGCCGATCGCCGCCGTGTTCACGGTGAGCGTGCGCTCGGCCGCAAAGCGCAGCAGGTAGTGGGGGCCGCCGGCCTTGGGGCCCGTGCCTGAGAGGCCTTCGCCGCCGAAGGGCTGCGTGCCGACCACCGCGCCGATCATGTTGCGGTTCACGTAGACATTGCCCACGCGCGCTTCGCGCACGACGCGGTCGACGAACGTCTGCAGGCGGCTGTGAATGCCGAGCGTGAGCCCGTATCCGGTCGCGCGCAGCCAGCCGAGCACGTCCTCCAGGCGCTGGTAGCGGCAGACGTGCAGGACCGGGCCGAAGACTTCCGTTCTCGGCAGGTCATCCAAGGCAAGCTCGAAAGCGATGGGCGCCACGAAGTGTCCGTCCAGGTGCTGCTCCAGGGGAGCTTCCCCGATCAAGCTCGCCGAGGCCCGCAAGCGGCCGATATGCCCTAGCAGGGCCTCTCGGGACTGAGCGTCGATCACCGGTCCGATGTCCGTGTCCGGGAGCGCCGGATCGCCCACCTTGAGCTCGGCGATCGCGCCCGCGAGCAGCTCGAGCGCGCGCGGGGCGCTACCGGCCTCGAGGAAAAGAATGCGCTGCGCCGAGCAGCGCTGGCCGGCGCTGTTGAACGCCGAGACGACCGTGTCGTCGACCACCTGCTCGGGGAGCGCGGACGAATCGGCGAGCAGCGCGTTCAGGCCGCCCGTCTCGGCGATGAAGGGCGCGATCGGCCCGCCGCGCCCGGCGAGCGCGCGCTGGATGCGTTCGGCGGTCTCGGTCGAGCCCGTGAACGCGATGCCGGCGATGCGCAGGTCGGCGACGAGCGCCGCGCCGACCTCGCCGTCGCCCGCGACGCAGCGAAGAACGTCGGCGGGGACGCCCGAGCGGCGCATGAGCTCGGTCGCGACAAGCCCGATGCGCGGCGTCTGCTCGGCCGGCTTGGCCACCACTGCGTTGCCGGCAGCGAGCGCGGCGGCGACCTGGCCGGAGAAGATCGAGAGCGGGAAGTTCCACGGACTGATGCAGGCGAAGACGCCGCGTCCGTGCAGGGAAAGCTGGTTGCGCTCGCCCGCGGGCCCGGGCAGGAGGAGCGGCGCGCCGAAGCGCCTGCGCGCCTCGAGCGCGTAATAGCGGCAGAAATCGATCGCCTCGCGCACCTCGGACACGGCGTCGGCATAGGTGCGCCCGCCTTCGCGCACGATGAGCGAGACAAAGTCCGCCATCGACGCTTCGAAGGCGTCCGCCGCGCGCTCCAGGGCCGCGGCGCGCTCCGCGGCCGGCGTGCGCGACCAGGATTCGAAAGCCTGCGTCGCTTTTGAAATTGCTTTTTCAAGAGGCTCGTCCACCGCGGGTACCGTCGCGGCCGCTGCTCGGTCGGCCAAAGTGTTTTCCTGAAGAAAATCCAAAACATCCCTGCGCGAAAGATCCAGGCCGAGCGAGTTCCGGCGGTCGGGATAGAGATCGACCGGCAGCGGAATTTTCGATTTGCCGGCCAGGCACTGCGCCGGATCGGCGACGAGCTCGTCGATGGGCACGTTCGGGTCGGCGATCTGGTGCACGAACGAGGTGTTGGCGCCGTTCTCGAGCAGCCGGCGCACCAGATAGGGAAGGAGGTCGCTGAAGCGCCCGACCGGGGCGTACACCCGCACGCGCGCTGCCGGGCGCTCTGCGAGCAGCGTCTGATACAGCGCATCGCCCATGCCGAAGAGCTTCTGGAACTCGAACTCCGCCCCCCCGGCCAGCTCGAGGAGGGCCGCGACCGTGCGGCAGTTGTGCGTGGCGAAGGCGGGAAAGATCGCCTCGGGCGCGGCGAGCAGCCGCTCGGCGCAGGCGAGGTAGGACAGGTCAGTGGCCGCTTTTTGCGTGAATACCGGATAGCCGGGCATGCCGAGCTGCTGAGCGCGCTTCACCTCGCTGTCCCAGTACGCGCCCTTCACCAGGCGGACCGCAACGCGCGCTTTTTTCCCCCTCGCGAGCGAAACCAGGAAATCGCAGACCGCGAGCGCGCGCTTCTGGTAGGCCTGCACGGCGAGCCCGACCGGGAATGCGCCGGCGAGCGCCTCGAAGAGATCGAGCGTGAGCTCGAGCCGCTCCGATTCCTCGGCGTCGATCGTCAGCCCGATGCCCTTTCGCGCGGCGGTCTCGGCGAGGATGCGGAGCAGCGGGAGGAGCTCCTCGAAAACGCGGGCGCGCTTCGCCTCCTCGAAGCGCGGATGCAGCGCCGAGAGCTTGATCGAAACCGCATCGGGCGCGCGCGCCTCGCCGATCATGGTCAGGTACGAGTCGAGGTATTTGACCGCATCGGCGCGGGTGCGCGCCGCCTCGCCGAGCATGTCGAAGGAAAAGGTGAGCGGACGCAGCGTCTCCGCGCGCGCCGACGCCTCGGTCGCGGCCTGGGCGACGACGAACTGGCCCGCGAGGATGCGCATCGCCTGGCGCACGGCGCCGCGCACGACCGGCTCGCCGAGGCGGGCGAGCAGGTGCTTGAGCGTGGAGGGATCGTCGTGCCACTGCATGAGCGTGCCCGTGAGGAGCAAGGCCCAATCGGCCGCGGAGGCCGAGCTCCAGTGCCCCGAGGCGAGCTTTTCGCGCAGGAGCGCGTCCTGCGTCTCGGCGTCCGGAATGCGCAGCAGCGCCTCGGCCACGCACATGAGCGAGACGCCTTCGGGCGTCGACAGGCCGTACTGGCGCAGGAAAGACTCGGCCGAAAGCGGCGCCGGCGGCGCCGAGCGCACGCGGCGGGCGAGCTCGCGCGCTTTTGCGGTGATGCGGGCTGCGCTCGATTGCGCCGGCTGCAGGGCGAGCAGCTGCTCCAGGGCGAGCGGCTCGTCCAGCCGGTGATCGCGCCGGATCGCGGCGCGCAGGTCGGCAAGCGCGGGGGGCATGAGCGGCCGCCCTATAATCTCGCAATGAAACCGCTCTGGGAACCCTCCGAGCAGGCCGTCGAGAGCGCGCAGGTCACGCAATTCGCCCGCCAGGTCGTGCGCAAGCATCACCTCGACTTCAACACCTATCCGGCGTTCTACGCCTGGAGCGTCGAGAACCCGGAGCTTTTCTGGAACGAGGTCTGGGAAGGCTGCGGCGTCATCGCCTCGAAGAAGGGCTCGACCGTGCTCGTCGACGGCGACAGGATGCCCGGCGCGAAGTGGTTTCCCGAGGCGCGCCTCAACCTCGCCGAGAACCTGCTCAGGCGCGGCGATCGCGGCGATGCGCTCGTCTTCTGGGACGAGCGCGGCTTGCAGCGGCGCGTCAGCTACTCCGACCTGACGAGCGACGTGTCGCGCGCGGCGCAGGCGATGAAGCAGATCGGGCTTCGCCCGGGCGACCGCGCGGCCGCCTTCATCCCGAACATGCCGGAGACCGCCATGCTCGCGCTCGCGGCGCTCTCGCAGGGCCTCGTCTGGTCCTCGTGCTCGCCGGACTTCGGCAGCGACGGCGTGCTCGATCGCTTCGGCCAGATCGAGCCCAAGATCCTCTTTGTCGCCGACGGCTATCGCTACGCGGGCCGCGAGCACGACGTGCTCGAGCGCGTGGCCGAGATCGCCGGAAAGCTGCCGAGCCTGCGCCGCGTCGTGGTGGTGCCCAACCTGCGCGCGCGGCCCGACGTTTCCGGCATCCCCAAGGCGGTGCTGCTCGAAGAGTGGCTGCGCAAGTTCTCGGCCGAGTCGATCGACTACGCGCAGATGCCGTTCGACCATCCGGCCTACATCCTTTTCACCTCCGGAACGACCGGCAAGCCCAAGTGCATCGTGCACTCGGCCGGCGGCTCCCTGCTCGCCTGCCTCAAGATGTACAAGCTGCAGATGGACGTGCGGCCGGGCGACCGGTTCTTCTACTACACGACCTGCAACTGGGTCGTTTGGAACATCCTTTTCGCCGGCCTGTGCGCCGAGGCGACGCTCATGCTCTACGACGGCTCGCCCTTCGAGCGCGGCGGCAGGATCCTCTTCGACTACGCCGAAAAAGAGCGCTTCACCCACTTCGGCACTTCCGCCAAGTTCATCGACGCGATCGAGAAGCGCGGCCTTGCGCCGGCGGAGACGCACGACCTGAAGGACATGCGCATGCTCATTTCGACGGGCTCGCCGCTCGTCGCCGAGAGCTACGACTACGTGTACGCCAAGGTGAAAAAGGACGTGTGCCTTTCCTCCATCTCCGGCGGCACCGACATCATGGCCGCGTTCGCCGACGCCAATCCCGTGCTGCCGGTCTATCGCGGCGAGCTGCAATGCCGCTCGCTCGGCATGGCAGTGGAGGTATTCGACGACGAAGGCAACTCGATCGTGGGCAAGAAGGGCGAGCTCGTCTGCACCAGGCCCTTTCCCTCGATGCCGCTCGGTTTCTGGGGCGATCGCGGCGGCGAGCGCTACCACGCGGCCTATTTCGAGAAGTATCCGAACGTCTGGTGCCACGGCGACTGGTGCGAGCTCACCGAGCGCGGCACGATGATCGTCTACGGGCGCTCGGACGCGACGCTCAACCCCGGCGGCATCCGCATCGGCACCGCCGAGATCTACCGCCAGGTCGAGAAGATCGACGAGGTGGAGGAATCGGTCGCGATCGGCCAGCTCTGGCCGCCCGACAAGCCGACCGATACGCGAGTCATCCTGTTCGTGCGGTTGAGGCCCGGGTTTTCCCTGGATTCAGGCCTCGAGGAGAAAATTCGAAAGAGAGTCCGGGACAACACCACGCCGCGCCACGTGCCCGCGAAAATCGTCCAGGTGGCCGATATTCCGCGCACCAAGAACAACAAGGTGGTCGAGCTCGCCGTGCGCTCCATCGTGCACGGGATGGACGTCGGCAACACCGACGCGCTCTCGAATCCCGAGGCGCTCGAGCTCTTCAGGGACTTGCGCGAGCTCGCGAGCTAGGACCTTAGTGCAGGGTCGCCCGGCGGCCTTCGTAGATGCCCTGCAGGAGCCGCAACGAGCCGCGGCAAATGGCTTCCTGCGAGAGCGCGTGGCCGTCGTGCTCGATGACATCGAGCGTGACCGGAATATGCAGGCCCGTCAGCACGCGCGCGGCGCGCTCGGCGTGCACGCGCGAGACGACCGAGTCGTAGCCGCCGTGAACCAGGTGGATGCGGGAGGGCACGCGCATGCCGTGCTGCGGCAGCTGCGCGAAGCGAGCCGAATAGGCGACCACCGTGCCGGCGAGCTCGGGCATTTCCTTGATGGCCTCGAGCGCGACCGTGCCGCCCTGCGAGTAGCCGATCAGCACCGTGTGCTCGCGCGCCACGCCGTAGTTGGTCTGCTCGCGACGCACGAGCTGCTCGATCCTCGGCAGGATCGCCTTGACGCGCGCCATGCGGTTCTCCGGCGACAGGTTCTTCGTCGAGAACCATTGCTTCGCCTCAGGCGCCTGCCCGTAGAGGAAAAAGCCGCTCGGCACCACCAGGGCGGCGGACGGGAAGCGGCCCTGGTACTTGAAGGCCGCGGGGATCATCGAGCGCGCGTCGGTGCCGCTTGCGTGCAGGAATACGAAGAGATGTCGGGCGGGCTGCTCCGGAGTGGGCCCGAAGCGGTAGACCTGCTGCATCGGGCCATTCTCGCGCCGTAACAGCCGTTCTGTAAACTGGTCCGGACAGCCGATGCGCATCCCGAGGTAACTCCATGCAGAAGAAGAGTTTCTTTTCCGTTCTCTGGGCGTTGACGAAACCCTACTGGGTGTCGGACAAGCGAGGCGCGGGCCTCACGCTGCTCGCGACCGTGGTCGGGCTCACCCTGCTCGGCGTCTGGCTCGAAGTGCAGTTCAACACCTGGAATCGCGACTTCTACAACACCTTCGAGGCGCGCGACCTGGAGGAGTTTTACCGCCAGATCGGCCTTTTCACCATGCTCGCCATTCTCTACATCATCAACGCGGTCTACCGGATCTACTTCCAGCAGATGCTGATGATCGAGTGGCGCGCCTGGCTGACCGGGCGCTTCCTCGACGACTGGCTGAAGGACCGCGCCTACTACCTGCTGCAGCTCAAGGACCGGGGAACGGACAACCCGGACCAGCGGATCTCGGAGGACCTGAACGGCTTCGTCGACCTCACGCTGACGCTTTCACTCGGCCTTCTGTCCGCGGTGGTGACGCTCGTTTCTTTCATCGGCATCCTGTGGGCGCTTTCCTGGCCGGTGACGGTCTTCGGCGTCGAAATCCAGGGATGGCTCGTGTGGGTGGCGATTCTCTATGCGATTCCCGCGACGCTGATCGCGCACTGGATCGGCAAGCCGCTCATCGGCATCAATTTCGACCTGCAAAGGCAGGAGGCCAATTTCCGCTATGCGCTCGTGCGCCTGCGTGAGAACGCCGAGGCGGTGGCCCTTTACCGGGGCGAAGGCGAGGAGGGCGCGAACTTCCGGCTGCGCTACCAGAGCGTGATCGCGGTGTGGTGGACGAAGATGGTCAAGACCAAGCAGCTCGGCTGGTTCCAGTCGTTCTACATGCAGCTCGCGATCATCTTTCCGTTCCTGGTCGCGGGGCCGCGCTTTTTCGCCAAGGCGATTCCGCTCGGCGCGATTTTCCAGATCGCTTCCGCGTTCGGCCAGGTGCAGAACGCGCTTTCCTGGTTCATCAGCATCTATACGACGTACGCGAACTGGCGCGCCACGGTCGACCGGCTGACCACCTTCAGCGAGGCGCTCGAGCGCGCCCAGGCGGAGGCGTCGAACCGGGACGGCGAGCGGGTGCAGGGCGAGAAGCCCGCGCTTGCGCTGGAGAATCTCGAGCTCGCCCTGCCGCAGGGCAAGCCGCTCCTCACCGGGACCACGCTCGAGCTCAAGGCGGGCGAGCCGGTGCTCATCACCGGGCCCTCGGGCTCGGGCAAGTCGACGCTCTTTCGCGCGCTCGCCGGCATCTGGCCCTACTGGAAAGGGAAAATCTCGCTCCCGAAGGGCGCGAAGCTGCTTTTCCTGCCGCAGCGGCCCTACCTTCCGCTCGGCACGCTCAAGCACGCGGTGAGCTATCCCGCCGAGGACAGCGCGGTCAGCGACGACGAGGCGCGCGCGGCGCTGGCGCAAGTCGGGCTCGGCCACCTGCAGGATGAGCTCGAGCGCGAAGAGGTCTGGGCGCAGCGGCTCTCGGGCGGCGAGCAGCAGCGCCTCGCGATCGCGCGTGCGCTCCTCGTCAAGCCCGACTGGCTCTTCATGGACGAGCCGACCGCCTCGCTCCCCGACGAGTCGCAGGCCCAGCTCTACGAGCTACTGAAGAAGAAGCTCCCCGCGACGACGTTCGTCTCGATCGGTCATCGCGCCGAGCTGGCGGGCTTTCACGAGCGAGCGCTTGCCTGGAAGGGCACGAGCCTCAGCCCAGGATGATGCACGTCGTGGTGCCGTGGGCATAGAGCTTCCCCTCGGCATCCTCGAGCCGTCCTTCGGCGGTGGCGGTCTTGCCGCCGAAGTGCAGGACCCGGCCGATCGCGCGCAGCGTGCCTGTCTGGATCGTGATCGCGCGCACGAGATTCACCTTCACTTCGAGCGTCGTGTAGCCCTTGCCGAGCGGCAGGCGCGTGTGCACCGCGCAGCTCATCGCCGAATCGAGCAGTGTCATCCCGAGCCCGCCGTGCACCACCCCGATCGGGTTGTAGTGGTGCTCGCCCGGCTCGCACTCGAATTGCGCGAGGCCTTCCTCGACCCTGGCGAGGCGAAAGCCCATCAGCTTCATGATCGGCGGTGCGGCGATCCGGCCCGCGATCATCTGCTGCATGTAGTCGATGCCCGAGAGCTTGACCCCGGCGGCGAAGGCGGCCTGCGGATCGTCCCACGTGACGGTCAGTGCCCGATTCATTTCTTGTCCCTTCCCCGCAGAATCATCTGCGTGCAGCGGAAGCGCGCGATCGTCTTGCCCGATCGCTCCGACTTGACCTCCGCGTCCCACACCTGCGTCGTGCGGCCCTTGTGCACGGGCGTGGCGAGGCAGGTGATGTCGCCTTCGAGCTCGGTGCCGAGGAAATTGCACTTCAGCTCGAGCGTCGTGAACCCGTCGGCGCCCTCGGGCAGGTTGTGCACGGTGGCGTAGCCGCAGCAGGTATCGGCGAAGCTGACCACGGCGCCCGCGTGCAGGTAGCCGTTCGAGGCGCACAGGCGCTTCTCGACCCGCATGCGCGCGCGCAAGGCGTCGGCTTCGACCGAGAGAATCTCCATGCCGATCGTGCCGGGCAGGTAGTCGGCGCCGACCTTGTTCCATTCGGCGGCCGATCCGGGAATAGCCATGCGTGGCATGAAGTCCTCTCTTCTTAGTAAAGGGGCGCGGGCGCGGGAAGGCTCGGCGCGGCCATGCTCGCGACGCCGGATTTTCCCGCAATGAAGTCGGCCGCCGCGCGCGTCGCGATCTCGGCCTCCAGGATGCGGCCGTGGCCGAGCCCTTCGGTGGAGAGCAGGCGCGCGCCGGGCCAGGCGCGCGCGATCTGCGCGCCCTGCCGCCAGGGCGAGATCGGATCGCGCCGGTCGTGAATGAGCAGCGCCTGCGCGCGCAGGCGCGGGGCGAGGCGCGCGACTTCGAGCTCGGCCATGGGCACGCCGAAGCGCTCCTCGATCGCCGCCTGCATGGCGCGGCGCGCGCGCTCCGGCATCCAGTGCCAGCGCGCAAAGCGGCGCGTGTAGCCGACGAAGTCCGAAGGCGCCCCGATCAGCACCGCGCGCTCGACCGGCAGCCCGCGCGAGAGCGCAACGGCGGCGCCGGCGGCGCCGAGCGAATGCGCGATGAGGCCGCGCACATTGCCGTGATGGCGCGCCACCGTCGCGAGCGCATCGGCGAAATCCGGCAGGCCCGTAAGGCGGCCCTCGGAGAGGCCGTGCGCAGGCTGATCGTAGGCAAGCACGCGGTAGCCCGCGGCGAGCAGTCGCGGGACGAAGGCGCGCATCTGCCCGGCGAGGCCGCCCCAGCCGTGCACGAGCAGCACGGCGGGCGCCTCCACCGGGCCCCAGCGCCAGGTCGCGAGGTGGCGGCCGCGATGCGTCACGTAGCTCGAGCGCGCCTCGAGAAAATCGAAGAGCGGCGAGCGCCCCTGATAGCGAGGCGGGGTGAGGAAAAGGCGCTCGGCGAGCGCGGCAGTGAACTCGGGCAGGAGCAGCGAGCCCGTCAAAAACCGAACGTTCGTGCTTATTTGCTGCCAAGCCGGGGCGAGGCGCACGGGCGACTCCTTATGCGACGTGTTGTTTTCGGGGGGCGAAGCGCGCGATGAGCGCCTCGAGGGCGTCGAGCGCGCGCTGGCGCGCCTTCGAGTAGCCGAGCAGGCGCCGGTGGTGGTGCACCACGAGCGCGATGCCGAAAAGCTCGAACGCGACCTGCTCAGGGTCGGTGCCGGCGGCGAGCTGCTTCTGCTCGATCGCCTGGCGCGTCGCGCGCGTGAGCGTGTCGATCCAGGCGCGCTGGCCGCTCGCGAGCGTGTCGCGCACGGGGCCGGGCTTGTCGTCGAACTCGGTGGCCCCGCCGATCATGGGGCAGCCGCCGGGGAGGTTCGCCATCTCGGTCCAGTCGAGCCAGTTGACGAAGAGCGCCTTGAGGCGCGGCAGGCCGCGCGGCTTGGCAAGCGCTGGATTGACGACGACTTCGACGAACTCCTGCTGGCCGCGCTCGAGCACGGCGATGAGCAGCTCCTCGCGGGAGCCGAAGTGGGCGAAGAGTCCCGACTTCGACATGCCGGTCGCCTCCGCCAGCGTGCCGATGGTCAGGCCTTCAAGACCGGCCTTGCTGACGATGTGGAACCCGGCTTCGAGAATCGCGGCGCGGGTGCGCTCGCCCTTGCTCAGTGGGCTGGGCGGGGTCATGTGCCTGGAAAATAGTACGAACGTTCGTATTTGTCAAGGCCCGCTCGAGCGCCGTCCCGGTCGGGCTGCCCGGGGTCGCGGCGATCTTTTCGGGCGTGCCCGCGGCAATGAGGGTGCCGCCGCGATCGCCGCCTTCGGGCCCAAGATCGATCACCCAGTCGGCGGTCTTGATCACATCGAGGTTGTGCTCGATCACGAGCACGGTGTTGCCTGCGTCGCGCAGGCGGTGCAGCACATGCAGCAGCATGCCGATATCGTGGAAGTGAAGCCCGGTGGTCGGCTCGTCCAATATGTAGAGCGTGCGCCCGGTCTCGCGCTTGGAGAGCTCAAGGGACAGCTTCACGCGCTGCGCCTCGCCGCCCGAGAGCGTCGTGGCCGACTGGCCGAGCTGGATGTAGCCCAGCCCCACTTCGGCGAGCGTCTCCAGCTTGCGCGCGATCGCCGGCACGGCGGAGAAAAAGCCGCCCGCCTCGGTCACCGTCATCTGCAGCACCTCGTGGATGCTGCGGCCCTTGTAGCGGATCTCGAGCGTTTCGCGGTTGTAGCGCCGGCCCTGGCAGACGTCGCAGGCGACGTAGACGTCGGGGAGGAAATGCATCTCCACGCGCGTCACGCCGTCGCCCTGGCAGGCCTCGCAGCGCCCGCCCTTCACGTTGAACGAGAAGCGCCCGGCGTCGTAGCCGCGCGCGCGCGCTTCGGGCACGCCGGCGAAGAGCTCGCGGATCGGCGCGAAAAGGCCGGTGTAGGTGGCGGGATTCGAGCGCGGCGTGCGGCCGATCGGGCTCTGGTCCACGCTCACCACCTTGTCGAAATGCTCGAGCCCCGAGATCGATTCGTGGGGCGCCGGCTCGGCCGCCGATCCATAGAGATGCCGCGCCAGCGCCGCGTAGAGCGTGTCGTTGACGAGCGTGGACTTGCCCGAGCCGGAGACGCCGGTCACGCAGACGAAGAGGCCGACGGGCAGCTCGACCGTCACGCCTTTCAGGTTGTTGCCGCTGGCGCCGCGCAAGACGAGGCTTTTCGCGCCCGGCCGATGGCGAAGGCGCGGCACGTCGATGCGCATGGCGCGCGAGAGGTACTTGCCGGTGAGCGAGTCGGGCGCGGCGACGATCGCCCCGGGCGCGCCTTCAGCCACGACGCGGCCGCCCGCCTGGCCGGCGCCCGGGCCCATGTCGACGACGTGGTCGGCGGCGAGGATCGTTTCCTCGTCGTGCTCGACCACGATCACGCTGTTGCCGAGGTCGCGCAGGCGCTTGAGCGTCTCGATGAGCCGCCCGTTGTCGCGCTGGTGCAGGCCGATCGAGGGCTCGTCGAGCACGTACATGACGCCGGTCAGCCCGGAGCCGATCTGCGAGGCAAGGCGGATGCGCTGGGCTTCGCCGCCGGAGAGCGAGCCCGCGGTGCGCTCGAGTGCGAGGTAGTCGAGCCCGACGTTGACGAGGAATTCGAGGCGATTCGAGATCTCGCGCACGATGCGCTCGGCGATCTGCTGCTTCGCGCCGTCCAGCTCGAGCGAAGAAAAGAAAGCGCGGCAGGGGCCCAGGGGCAGCGCCGAAAGCTCGAAAATCGTCCGCCCGGCGACCTTGACGTGCCGCGCCTCGCGCCGCAGGCGCGCGCCGCCGCACTCCGGGCAGGGCCGCGTGTTGCGGAATTTGGCGAGCTCCTCGCGCACCACCGTGGAATCCGTTTCGCGATGGCGGCGCTCGAGATTGGGGATCACGCCCTCGAAGGCGTGCTCGCGCACCTGCGTGCGGCCGCGGTCGGTCAGGTAGCGGAAGGCGATCTTCTCGGCGCCCGAGCCGTAGAGGATGCGCTTTTGCGTCGCATCGTCCAGCACCTCCCAGGGCGCCTCGATGTCGAAGCCGAAATGCCCGGCGAGCGAGGTCAGCATCGAGTAGTAGAAGTGGTTGCGCCGGTCCCAGCCGCGGATCGCGCCGCTCGCGAGCGACAGGTTGGGGTGCGCGACCACGCGCCGCGGGTCGAAGAACTCGATCTCGCCCAGGCCGTCGCAGCGCGGGCAGGCGCCCATGGGATTGTTGAAGGAGAACAAGCGCGGCTCGAGCTCCGGCAGCGCGTAATCGCAGAGCGGGCAGGAGAACTTCGCGGAGAAGAGATGCTCCTTGCCCGACTCTCCTTCCACCACCACGGCGCGGCCGTCGGCGTGGCGCAAGGCCGTCTCGAGCGACTCGGCGATGCGCTGCTTGGCGTCCGGGCGCGCTCTCAGCCGGTCGACGACGACTTCCACCGT
>DATAID010000006.1:0-18387 GCA_036262835.1 Burkholderiales bacterium
CATTGAAGAAGCTCGTTCCGAAGTGACGATCGGTGAGAACCATCGTGACCGCGCCTGCGAGAACGGGCATGACTGCGATCAGCAGGTAGGCGGTGATCAGCCACGTCCACACGAACAGCGGCATCTTCATGAGCGTCATGCCGGGCGCGCGCATGTTCAGGATCGTCGTGATGATGTTGATCGAGCCCATGATCGACGAGGCGCCCATCACGTGCAGACCGAAGATCCCGAGGTCCATGCCGGGACCCATCTGCGTCGAGAGCGGCGTGTAGATTGTCCAGCCCGCCGCGGGGGCACCACCCGGCACGAAGAACGACGTCAGGAAAAGAATCCCGCCCACCGGGAGCAGCCAGAAGCTCCAGTTATTCATCCGGGCGAATGCCATGTCGGGTGCCCCGATCATGAGCGGCACCTGCCAGTTAGCGAACCCGACGAAGGCCGGCATGATCGCGCCGAACACCATGATGAGGCCGTGCATCGTGGTGAACTGGTTGAAAAGGTCCGGGTTGAAGAACTGGATGCCGGGCTGGAATAGCTCCAGGCGAATTGCCATCGCCATCGCCCCGCCGGTCATGAACATCATGAAGCTGAACCACAGGTAGAGCGTGCCGATGTCCTTGTGGTTGGTGGTGGTGACCCAGCGCATGAGGCCGCCGTAGGGGCCGTGATGGCCGTGCTCGTCGTGCCCGTGGCCGTGGCCGTCGTGGGCGTGACCGTGGCTGTCGATGACTGAGCTCATGATGCTTCTCCTTGAGGCTTACTTTCTCTTCGCCTTGACCTCGGACGGCTGCACGACGCCTTCCTGCGCCTTGTTGCCGAACGAGTGGCGGGTGAACGTGATGGCGGCGGCGAGGTCGACGTCCGAGAGCGCGGCCTGCGGCGGCATCTCGGTGTTGGGGCGGTAGCCGCCCTTGCGGCCGTGCAGCACGATGTCGATCTGCTCCTCCTTGGGCCCGAGCACGACTTTCGAGCCGGCAAGCGGCGGGAAGGCGTTCGGCACGCCCATGCCGTTCGCCTGGTGGCAGGCCGCGCAGGTGCTCGCGTAGACCTTCTCGCCGCGAGCGACCAGGTCGGCTTCCGACCACACCTTGCTCACGTCCTGCTGGGCGGCGGCGATCAGCTTCATCTTCTCGCCCACCCAGGCCTTGTATTCGTCCTGCGACACCACCTTCACGACGATCGGCATGAAGCCGTGCTCCTTGCCGCAGAGCTCGACGCACTGGCTGCGAAAGGTGCCGGTCGCGTCCGGACGGAACCACAGATCGCGGATGAAGCCGGGAATCGCGTCCTGCTTCGCGCCGAAGGAAGGCACCCACCAGGAGTGCACGACGTCGGCGGCGGTGGTGAGGATGCGCACCTTCTTGCCCACCGGCACGACGAGCTCGTTGTCCACCTCGAGCAGGTAGTGCTCGCCTTTCTTCTCCTGGTTCTCGATCTGCGCGCGCGGCGTGGCGAGCGTGGAGACGAAGCTGATGCCCTCGCCCTCGCCCTTCACGTAGTCGTAGCCCCACTTCCACTGGTAGCCGGTGACCTTGATCGTGAGGTCCGGATTGGAGGTGTCCTTCTGCGCCACGACCACGCGCGTGGTCGGCAACGCGATCACCACCAGGATGATCGCCGGAATCACCGTCCAGGCGATTTCCACCATGGTGTTCTCGTGGAACTGCTCGGCCTTGTGGCCCACCGACTTTCGGTGCGCCCAGCAGGCGTAGAACATGAAGCCGAACACGCCGACGAAGATGATCGTGCACAGGATCATCACGTACTCGTGCAGCTCGTGGATGTCGGCGGCGAGCTTCGAGCCCGCGGGCCGCAGGTTCCACTCCAGCCCGAGCGCGAGGCTCGAGAAGGCGGCGCCGGCGATTCCGAGAATCGCGACGAGCGCCCAGGTCGCGCCCCTGCGGGCGGGCTTGCTTGCCATCATCGTTCCTTTCCCCCGTAGTCCCCGGCGCGCCGCGCCATGACGAAGAAGGCGACCGCGAGCGCGATCGTCTCCAGTCCCGCGAACGGCAGCACCATCCAGGCGCCCAGCACCGCGAAGCCGATTCCGATCGCGACCGTCACGGCGGCGAGCAGCGCGAACGCCGTCGCTAAAGCCTTGGGTGAGATCGAAAAGTTGGCTGGAATCTGGGCGTCCCGCGCGTGAAAAACGCCGCGCAACCTTACCATAGCCGCCGCCCCCGGCTCAAGAAGAAGATCATGAAATCACTCGTAAAACTGCACGATGCTGCGGCCGTTCGCCGCGCGCTTGGGCGCGGCCTTCCACGCATGGCCATAAACCACTTCGAAGCTGACTGCGAGCTTGCCGCTCGAGCGCTCGCGCAACGCGTCGAGGCGCGCCTCCAGCCCGGCGCGAAAGCCTGCGCCCGCCAGGCCGCGTGCCCTGTCCGCGCCCGCGTGAGTCTGGCCGCTTGCACGCAGGTCCGCGATCAACGCCTCGCCGTCTGGATACTCGATTCGCAGCCGCTCCATGTCCATGACCGGGTCGGCAAAGCCGGCGGCGACGAGCATGTCGCCGATGTCGTGCATGTCGGCGAAACGGTGGACGCGCCCGGCACCCGCGGCCTCGCGCAATTCGGCGAGCGTGTCGGGCCCGAGCGTGCTGAACATGGCAAGGCCGCCCACCGCGAGCACGCGGTGGAACTCCTTCAGCACCGCGAGGGGATCGGCGGCCCAGTGCAGCGCCATGTTCGACCAGACGAGGTCGATCGCCCCGCCGGCGACGGGGAGGCGGGCGAGGTCGCCGGCCACCGCTTTGGGCGGATTTCTTTCAAAAAGCCTTTTCTTCCCCAGCCGAAGCATCGGCAGCGCGAAATCGACCGCAATGAGCTCGGCCTTGCGATAGCGGTGCCTGAGCGCGCGCTGCGGCGGCCCGCTGCCCGCGTCGAGCACGCGCCGCGGCACGAGCTTCACGTAGTCGAGGCGCTCGAGCATGCGCGCGCCCACCTCGGATTCTAGGCGCGCGGCTTGCGTATAGGTTCGGGCGGCGCGTTCGAAGCGGCGCCGGGCGGCGCGCGCATCGATGCCAGACGCCGTGCCGCGCGGAATCTGGCGCGGCGGACCCTCGTCAGGCACGGCTTTTCGAGAGCACTGCTTCGATCGCGCGCGCGGCCGCGAGCACGTGCCGGTCGGTCATGGCGACGCCGCACACCATGAGGCCGACGGGTGCGCTGCCCGGCGCGTGGCAGGGAACGCTCGCCGCGCAGCCGTCGAGGAAGTTGATGAGGCCGGTGTTGCGCAGAATCCGGCCGTTCCACTTGAAGTAGGCCTCGTCGCTCGCGCTCGCCTCCGCGATCGTCGGCGCGACGCAGGGCGAGCTCGGCATGAGAAAGGCATCGAAGGGCGCGGCAAGCCGTCCGACCTCCTCGATATACGCCTGGCGCATCAGCCCGAGCTCGACCAGCTCCCAGCCGGCGATGTCCTTGCCGAAGCCGACGCGCTTGGCGACACGGGGATCGTAGTCGGCGAGGCGATCGGCGTAGCGCCGGTGGATCTGGAAGGCCTCGGCCGCGGCGAAGCCGCCGCTCTTGAAGTACTCGCCCTGGCGGTCGAAGGCCGCGACTTTGCGCTCTTCCAGCTGCGCGCCGGCGCGTCCGAGCGCGGCGAGCGCCGCCTCGAAGGCCTTCGCCACCTCGGGATCGAGATCCTCGAGGGCGCTCGAGCGAGGAACAAGCAGCCGCAGCCCTTTCGCGGGGAGCGCCGCCAGCCGCGGATTCGTTTCTCCGGCGAGCACCGCATCGTAGGCCGCGCAGCAGGCGACGCTATTCGCGAGCGGTCCGATCGAATCGAGCGTGTACGAGAGCGGAAAGGCGCCTTCGCGCGGCACGCGCCGCATCGTGGGCTTGAAGCCCGCGACGCCGCAAAGCGCCGCCGGCTGGCGGATCGAGCCGCGCGTGTCGGACCCGAGGCCCATCAGGCACATGCCGTCGGCGACGGAAACCGCGGCTCCCGAGGACGATCCCCCGGGAACGCGGCCGCCGCTCTTGCGATCCCACGGGTTCTTCGGCGTGCCGTAGTGCGGATTGGTGCCGACCGCGCCGAACGCGAACTCGACCATGTTGGTGCGCCCGACGAAGACGGCCCCGGCGGCGCGCAGGCGCGCGACGGCGGGCGCATCGGCCTTGGCGGGCGCTGCCCCGGCGAGCACCTTCGAGCCGGCGCGCGTCACTTCGCCGCCGACGTCGAACAGGTCCTTGAGAGACACGGGTAGTCCGTCGACGGGGGAGCGCACCACGCCGGATTTGCGCAGCCGGTCGGCGTGATCGGCCTGGGCTCTCGCGCTCTCGGCATTGACCTGCATGAAGGCGCGAGCGCCCTCGCCCGCCGGGTCCTGGATGCGCGCGAGCGCCTCCTCGGTGAGCGCGCGGCTCGTCGTGCGGCCGCTTGCGAGATCGGCGCCGAGCGCTTCGACGGTCCACATGGTTGCAGTCTAGCGCACAATATTTCCATGCTCGCGCGCCCGGCCCGGCGGCTCGCCGGCCTCCTCTTCGGCGGCAGTTGCTTCCTTTGCCGCGGCGCGGCCGAAGAGCTCCTGTGCGCGCGTTGCGACGCCGAGCTGCCGCGGCTCGGGGCGCGATGTTGTCCGCGCTGCGCGCTCGAATCCCCGTCGGGCGAGGTCTGCGGCCGCTGCCTTGCGCGACCCCCGGCGTTCGACGCCACTGCTGCGGCGCTCGCCTACCGGTTCCCGGCCGATGTGCTGGTGCAGGCGCTCAAATTTCATTCCGAGCTGTCGCTCGCCGCGCTTTTCGGGAGATTGCTGGAAGAACGCGTGGCGAGGTCGGAGCGCGTCGATCACATCGTCCCGGTGCCGCTTTTCGCCCGGCGGCTCAAGGAGCGCGGCTTCAACCAGGCGATGGAGATCGCGCGCCCGCTCGCGCGCGCGAGCGGAGCGCGCCTCGCGCCCGAGCTTTGCGAGCGGATTCGCGACACGCCGGCGCAGCTCGGGCTGCCGCTCGAGGAGCGGCGCAGGAACGTCGCGGGCGCCTTCCGCTGCCCGGCGCTCGTCGCCGGCGCGTCGATCGCGCTCGTCGACGACGTGATGACCACCGGCTCGACGCTCGACGAAGTCGCGGCGACGCTCAAACGCGCCGGCGCCGCGCGCGTGGTCAACTGGGTCGTTGCCCGGACGCCGCCGCCCGACTGATGTTCGACATCGTCCTCGTTCATCCGGAAATTCCGCCGAATGCCGGTAATGTGATCCGCCTCGCCGCGAACACCGGTGCCCGGCTGCACCTGGTCGAGCCGCTCGGCTTCTCGATGGATGACCGGCAACTCAAGCGCGCCGGGCTCGACTATCACGAGTACGCGAGCGTGCGGGTGCACGCAGACTGGCCGGCCTGCTTCGAAAGCTTTTCCGGAAAAAGAATTTTTGCGCTGACGACCCGCGCCACGCGCAACCTCTACGACGAGAAATTCCGCGAGGACGACGTGTTCGTCTTTGGCTCGGAAACCGCGGGGCTTCCCGAGAGCATCCTTGAGCGATTCCAGCCGCAAGCGCGGCTGCGCCTGCCCATGGTTCCCGGCAATCGCAGCCTCAACCTGTCAAATGCCGTGGCGGTCACGGTCTTCGAGGCCTGGCGCCAGCTCGGTTTCCGCGGAACCTAGCTACTCGCTGCGCGGATCCCGCGAAAGCAGCAGCTCGACCGCCTGCGGCGGCGTGAGCCGGCCCTCCAGCACGGCGGCCACCGCCGTGGTGATCGGCAGCTCGATGCCGGAAGCGCGCGCGCGTTCCAGGGTCGCCCGCGCCGAGCGCACGCCTTCGGCGACGTGCCCGAGCGAGGCGACGATTTCGGCGAGCGGCCGGCCGCGCGCGAGCTCGAGTCCCACGCGCCGGTTGCGCGAGAGCCCGCCGGTCGCGGTGAGGACGAGATCGCCCGCGCCGGTGAGTCCCATCACCGTCTCGGCGCGCGCGCCGAGTGCGACGCCGAGACGCGCGAGCTCGGCCAGGCCGCGGGTGACGAGTGCCGCGCGCGCGTTCTCGCCGAGCTTGAGCCCGTCGCAGATGCCGACCGCGATCGCCAGGACGTTCTTGACCGCCCCGCCGATCTCGACGCCGAGCACGTCATCGGACGTATAGATGCGCAGGCGCGCGCCGTGCAGCTGGGCGCTTGCCCGGGACGCGAAGGCCGAGTCGGCGGAGGCGAGCGTGAGCGCGCAGGGCAGGCCGCGCGCCACTTCGAGCGCAAAGGACGGCCCCGAAAGCGCGCCGCAGGGCGATCTCACGGCGCTCGCCGCGACGATCTCGTGCGGCAGGAGCGAGGTTTTTTCCTCGAAGCCCTTGCAAAGCCACAGGAAGGGCAGCGGCCGGTCCATGCGCCCGAGCACTTCGCGCAGGCCTGCAACGGGCGTCGCGACGAGGGCAAGCTCCGCCCCGGCGGTGGCCGCCCGCCAGTCGCCCGTGACCACGACCGCCGCCGGCAGCCCGATCTCGGGAAGGTAGCGCTCGTTGCGTCGCGCCGCGGCGATGCTTTTCGCCTGCGCGGAGTCGCGCGCCCAGAGACGGACCTCGTGCCGCGCGCTCAGCACCGCGGCAAGCGCGGTTCCCCAGGCGCCCGCACCCAGCACGGCGAGCGCCGTCATGCGGGCGTCTTTAGCCGCCCCAGACGAGCGAGGCGCGCACGAATCCGGTCGTGCCGTCGACGTAGCGCACGCGCAGCCACCCGCTTTGCGCCGGCTCGAGGAGCTCCAGGACGACGTTCTGCGCCACGCTGAAGGCGAGCGGCGCGCCTTCCTCGGGCTTGCTGCGCACGTCGGCGACGGGCGCGGTGACGAGCACCATGCGCTTGTCGCCGAGCGACTTGCGCTCGATCCAGGTGAGCGCGCCCGCCGCATCGCGCACCTTCACCCAGGCCTCCAGGCTCACGATGATTTCGAGCGGATAGTTCTTCTGCACCACGAAAAGCGGCGTCGCCGCGCGCGAGGGCGCGTCGTAGAGCACCGCCGCGCTCTCCTGGACGCTGCGGAAGTCCGCGGCGCTCGCCGTCGCGGCGAAAAAAAGCCAAAGGGCGGGAAAACCCTTCATCAGGGCGCCTGGATTCTGGAGCCGCTCGCGCCCTGGCGCTGCTGCTTCTCCATATAGAGGTGCTCGAAAGAGACCGGGGCGAGCACCACGGGCGGAAAGCCGGCCCGCGTCACCAGGTCCGAAATCGCCTCGCGCACATAGGGATAGAGGATCGTCGGGCAGCCGATGCCAAGGAGCGGCTCGAGGTCCGCCTCGGGAACGCCGCGGATGACGAAGATGCCCGCCTGGGCGGCTTCGGCGAGGAAAACGGTCTTCTCGCCCGCCTTCGCCGTCACCGTGGCCGTGACCACGACTTCGTGCATCCCGTCGCCGAAGCGCTTCGATTCGTTCCTCAACTGCACCTCGAGCTGGGGATTCTCCAGCTGCAGGAACACTTCCGGCGCATTCGGCACCTCGAGCGAAAGATCCTTGATGTAGAGCTTCTCGATCTGGAACTGCGGTTCGGCGGGTTCGCTCATGAGGCCTTCGCAAGGAGTGAGTCAAGCTGGCCGCAGCGCTCCAGCGCATGCAGCTCGTCGCTGCCGCCGACATGCTCGGCGCCGATCCAGATCTGGGGAACCGTGCGCCGGCCGCTCTTCGCGACCATCTCGTCGCGCCGCGCGGGCTCGAGGTCGACGCGCACCCGCTCGATGTCGCTCACGCCCTTCCTGGCGAGCAGCCGTTCGGCCGCCTGGCAATAGGGGCAGTAGGCCGTCAGGTACATGAGCACGCGCGCCATCCGCTACTTCGCCACGGTTACTTCTTCTCCACCGGCAGGCCGGCCTGCTGCCAGGCGCCGAAGCCGCCCGCGAGATTGTGCACGCTGGCGAAACCCGCCTTGCGCAGCGTTGCGACTGCGTTCGCCGCCCGGTTCGCGTCGGCGCTGTAGACGATCACCGGTTTGGCCTTGTGCTTGTCCAAGTCCGCGGCGCGGCGCTCGAGATCGGCAATCGGGATGTTGCGGGCCCCCAGCACATGGCCCTTCGCGAACTCGTCGGGCGCGCGCAGGTCGATGACCAGGGCGTCGTTGCGGTTCATCATCTGCGTGGCTTCCAGCGTGTTCACCGTCGGGCCGGCCGCGCCGCGGCGCACGAGCGGCCACAGCAGCATGGCGCCCGAGACGATCGCGAGCGCGAACAGATGCCAGTTGTTCTGGACGAAGCTCAAGCTCACGGGAAGGTGTTCGGCACGGGGAGCCGTCATTATAATTCAGCGCATGCACAGGCTCGTGCTTCTCAGGCACGGCGAGTCGGACTGGAACCGCGAGAACCGCTTCACCGGCTGGACCGACGTCGATCTGTCGGCGCAGGGTGTCGAGGAGGCGCGCGCCGCCGGCCGCGTGCTGGCCGAGGCGGGCTACGCGTTCGATCTCGCCTTCACCTCGGTGCTCAAGCGCGCGATCCGCACGCTCAACCTCGCGCTCGAGGCGCTCGATCAGCTCTGGATCCCGGTGCACAAGGACTGGCGCCTGAACGAGCGGCACTACGGGGCGCTGCAGGGATTGAACAAATCGGAGATGGCGGCCAGGTTCGGCGAGTCCCAGGTGCTCGCCTGGCGGCGCAGCTACGACACGCCCCCGCCCGCGCTCGAAGCCTCCGACCCTCGCAACGCGGCGCGCGACCCGCGCTACGCGGGCGTCGCGGTGCCGCTCACCGAATGCCTGAAGGACACCGTGGCGCGCGTGGTGCCCTGCTGGCAGGACACCCTCGGCCCGGCGGTGGGCGCGGGCAAGCGCGTGCTCGTCGCTGCGCACGGCAACTCGCTGCGCGCGCTCGTCAAGCATCTGGACGACGTCTCCGACGCGGAGATCGTGGCGCTCAACATTCCGACCGGCGTGCCGCTCGTCTACGAGCTCGACGCGAAGCTGCGGCCGCTCAAGCACTATTACCTTGGCGATCCGGCCGAGGTGGCGAAGCGCACGGCGGCGGTATCCGCGCAAGGCAAGGCGAAAGCCTGATCCGCGCGTTCCTGGTCGCGCTTGCGCTGCTGGCCGCTCCGTCGGCGCAGGCAACTCGGGCGGAGGATCTCGCTGCGCTACGCGCGCGGATCGAGTCGCTGCGCGCCGACCTCGAGGGCCGCAAGTCCGATGCGCGCGAGGCGCGCGACGCGCTGCGCGCCTCCGAAGTGGCCATCTCCGACGCAAACCGCGCGCTCGTCGCGCTCGAGTCGCAGGCGCGCGCCGCCCGCACGGCGCTTGAGGGCATCGCGGCCGAGCGCGCCGCCCTGGAAAAGTCGCTCGAGTCCGAGCGCGCCGCGCTCGGGCGTCTGCTCGCCGCGCGGGCGCTCTCGGGCGGGGTTTCGGGCGGTGCGGGCGCCCCCGACGTGATCAGGGTCGCGCTCTCGGGGGAAAGCCTCGCCGACGCTGCGCGGCGCCTCTATTACCTCGGCTACGTGTCGCGCGCCTCCGCGCAGATGATCGGCGAGCATCGCGCGAGCCTCGAGGCGCTCGCGCGGCTGAGGCTCGCCTCCGAGGACAAGGCGCGCGAGCTCGCCGCGCTCGAGTCCCGCGCGCGCGCCGACCGCGAGACGCTGCTCAAGGAGCGGCGCGAGCGGCGGCGCCTGTTCGAGCGCATCGCGGGCGAGGTGCGCGCGGCGCGCAAGCGCATCCAGGTGCTGCTCGCCGACGAATCGCGCCTCGCACGCCTCGTCGAGGAAATCGGAAAAGTGCTGACGGCGCGCCCGGGCGCGGGCTACCTGCGGGTCGAGCGCGCGGCGCAGTCGGGCCAGGACGACAGCGGACCGTTCTCGCGTCTCAAGGGCCGCCTGCGCCTGCCGGTGCGCGGCGAGCTGGTGAGCAGATTCGGCGCGCCGCGCGGCGTGGGCGACTCGGGCGCCACTTCGTCGAAGGGCGTCTTCATTCGCGCCACCGAGGGCGAGACGGTGCGCGCGGTCGCGCCGGGCAGAGTCGTCTACGCCGACTGGATGCGCGGCTTCGGTAACCTGCTCATCGTCGATCACGGTGAGAACTTTTTAACGATCTACGGAAATAACGAATCCTTGCTGAAGCAGACGGGCGATGTCGTTACGCTGGGCGATGCGCTTGCGACGGTGGGAACAAGCGGAGGAAACGAGGAAACCGGGCTATACTTCGAGCTTCGTCACGAAGGCAAGCCCTTCGACCCACTGGGATGGGTAAAACTGAAATGAAAAGCAGACTTCGCAGCGCCGGTCTGATCGCGCTCGGCGCGATCGCCGGAATACTCGTCAGCCTCAACTTCCAGGCCATTGCGGACCGCAGCGTGCGGCTGCCGCTGCCGGTCGAGGAACTGCGCGCCTTCAGCGACGTGTTCGACGCGATCAAGCGCAACTACGTCGAGCCGGTCGAGGACAAGAAGCTGATCACCGAGGCGATCAACGGCATGCTCTCGGGGCTCGATCCGCATTCGGCCTACCTGGATGCCGACGCGTTCAAGGAGCTCAAGGTCGGCACCGAGGGGCGCTTCGGCGGCCTGGGCATCGAAGTCGGCATGGAAGAAGGCCTCGTCAAGGTGATCTCGCCGATCGAGGACACGCCGGCCTACCGCGCGGGCATCAAGCCCGGCGACCTGATCGTCAAGCTCGACGATGCGCCGGTGAAGGGCATGTCGCTGAACGATGCGGTCAAGCGCATGCGCGGCCGCGCCGGCACGCAGATCACGCTCACCCTGGTGAGGAAAGGCGAGTCCGCGCCCATCGTGGTCACGCTCACGCGCGCGGAGATCAAGGTGCAGAGCGTGAAGTCGAAGGTGATCGAGCCCGGCTTCGCGTGGATCCGCGTGTCGCAGTTCCAGGAGTCGACCGCCGACAGCATGGCGCGCCACCTCGAGAATCTCTTCAAGCAGGGGCAGCTGAAAGGGCTCGTGCTCGACCTGAGGAACGACCCGGGCGGTCTGCTTTATGGCGCCGTGGCGATCTCCGCGGCGTTCCTGCCCACCAAGGCGCTCGTCGTGTCGACCGATGGCCGGACCGAGGATGCGCGCAAGAAGTTCTACGCCGTGAACGAGGACTACCTGCGCGGCCTGAAGGACGACGTGCTGAAGACGCTGCCGGCGGCGGTGAAGACCGTGCCGATGGTGGTGCTCGTCAACGGCGGCTCGGCGTCGGCCTCCGAGATCGTCGCCGGCGCGCTGCAGGACCACAAGCGCGCCACGGTGATCGGCACGCAGACCTTCGGCAAGGGCTCGGTGCAGACCATCATGCCGCTCGGCAACAACACCGCGATCAAGCTGACCACGGCGCGCTACTACACGCCGAGCGGCCGCTCGATCCAGGCAAAGGGCATCACGCCGGATCTCGTGGTGGAGGAGCCGGGCGCGACGCTCGCGCGGCTGCGCGAGGCGGATCTTACGCGCCACCTGCTGAACGGCCAGGACAAGGACGCCGAGAAGAACATGCGTCCCAAGCCCGCGCCGGTGCCGACCGGCGAGCCGCAGCGCCCGATCGAGCTCGGCTCGAAGGAAGACTTCCAGCTCCAGCAGGCGATCTCGTTCCTGAAGGGCGAGCCGGTCAAGGGCCTCGCCCCCTCGGTCGCCGCCAACAAGCCGGCCGCGAAAGCGAACTGACGAACGCCTGAGGCGGCGTTCGTCATCCCGCTTCTCATCCTCGCCTAGAAGCGGGGATCCGGTTTTCCGGTGAACGACCAGCAGCTCCTCCGCTACAGCCGCCACATCCTGCTCGATGAGATCGGGGTGGAGGGGCAGGAGCGGCTGCGCGCGGCGCACGCGCTGATCGTCGGCGCGGGCGGCCTGGGCTGCCCGGCGGCGCTGTATCTCGCCGCGAGCGGCGTGGGCAGGCTCACGCTCGCGGATCCCGACAAGGTCGACCTTACCAATCTCCAGCGGCAAATCCTCTATCGCACCGACAGTGTCGGCAGCGTGAAGGTCGAGGCAGCAGCTGCCGCGCTTTCCGCCTTGAATCCGGATGTAACGCTTGTCCCGCTACAGAAGAAAATCGGAGAACAGGAGCTGAAAGCAATTCTTCAGGACGTCGATATCGTTCTCGACTGCTCCGACAACTTCGCGACGCGCCATGCCTTGAATCGCGCCTGCGTGGCGCACCGAAAGCCGCTCGTCTCGGGCGCGGCCATCCGGTTCGATGCGCAGGTGACGGTCTTCGACCTGAGAAAGAAGGAAGCGCCCTGCTACGCGTGCCTCTACGCCGAGGACGGCGAAGTCGAGGAAGTGCAGTGCTCGCAGCTCGGCGTGTTCGCGCCGATGACCGGCGTGGTCGGCGCGCTGCAGGCGATGGAGGCGGTGAAGCTCCTCTCGGGCGCGGGCGAGCCGCTCGCCGGGCGGCTCCTGCTCCTCGACGCGAAGCGCGCCGAGTGGCGCACCGTGCGAGTCAGGAAGGATCCCGCCTGCGCGGTGTGCGCGCGCGCCTGAGTCAGTGCATCAGGATCAGCTTGGCGCCGCTCATCGTCTTCTCGACGTCGAGAATGCTCGAGCCCAGCGCGCGCGAGACCGTCTTGTCCACGATCAGCACCTTGCGTCCGGCGTGAGCGAAGACGTCGTCGCCCGGCTGCACCGTGTCGAGCTTGGGCGTGAGGTGCTCGCCCTCGATCACAAAGCGCACCGCGGTGTCCTCGGTCGCGTGAGCCTCCTCCAGCACCCGCGTCAGGAACCCGCCCGCGGCCTCGGTCATGACGAACATGACGATCTCCTTTCGGCTTGCGAAAGACCGTGGACAGCGTGAGCGGTCCGCGCGTTCCCGCACGGGGATGGGCTCGGGCGACGCCCCGGAGCGACGCCCCCGGGAGCGCGAGCTCTAGACGGCGAGGTATTGCCGCTGCGCGGCGTAGCCGTCGGTCGGCTTGCGGGCAAAGCCCGACTTTGCGAACTGGTGCAGGCAGCCGAGGAGATAACGCATGAGCGAGCCCGCCTGCGCCGACACTTCGGCTTCGGCGAGCTTCTTGCCGCCCTCGGCGCCGGGAGAGCGCAGCGCCTGCTTGAGCGTCGCCTCGAAGCGCTCGTAGAACTGGTTCATGCGCGCCTGCAGCCGCTCGTGCTCGCCGACGAGCGCATCGCCCGTCATGACGCGCACCATGCCCGGATTCTTCTCGGCGAACGCGAGCAGCATCTCCACCAGCTTCGCCGCCTGCTTGCGGCCGTCGGACTCGTCGGCGGCGATCTTGTTGGCGAGCGTGAACACGGAGCCCTCGATGAACTCGATCAGCCCCTCGTACATCTGGGCCTTGGAGGCGAAATGGCGGTACAGCGCGGCTTCCGAGACCCCGAGTTTCTCGGCGAGCGCGGCCGTCGTGATCTTTCCCCACTTCGGCTGCTCGAGCATCTCGGCCAGGGCCTTGAGAATCTCGAGCCGCCGCTCCCCTTTGACGCGCGGCATAAGGAAATTCTACGCCCGGGGCGCCCTACGGGGCGTAACGGAACACCAGACGCGGCAATTGCGTGACGGATTTGACGCGCAGGTCGACGAAAGGCATGCGCCGGCGCTCGGGGCTCACCCAGACCGTCGACATGCCGAGCCTTTTCGCAGCGCGCAAATTCTCCGGCTGGTCGTCGATGAGGGCGCAGCGATGCGCCTCCAGGTCGTGCTTGCGCAGGAGCACCCGGAAGCCCTGGAAGGCGGGCTTGGGCCGGTAGCGCGTGCTCTCGATCGTGTACACCGCGTCGAAAAACCGCCCCACGCCGAGCGCGCGCAGCACCTCCTCGACGTAGTGGCGCGGCGCGTTGGAGAAGACGAGCTTGCGGCCGCCGAGGCGCGCGAGCGCGTGATGGAGCGCGTTCTCGCCGACCACCATCGAGGCGAGCTCGGGGAAGACGTGCGTCTCGCGGATGAAGCGCGCCGGATCGTGCCCGTAGTGGCGCACGAGTCCCTTCAGGGTCGTGCCGTAGCGCTCCCAGAAAAATTGCCGCATCTCGCCCGCCCCCGCCTCGTCCAATCCGAAATTCCGCCGCAGGTAGGCGTTCATCTGGCCGTGCATGGCCGGAAAGATCTCCGGCCGGGCGTCGTGCAGAGTGTTGTCGAGGTCGAAAATCCAGACCCGCCGCGACGGCGGCAGCGCCGCGATGCGCACGGACTATTTGCTTTTTATCAGGGTTCCGACGCCTTCGTCGGTCAGAACTTCCAGCAGCAGCGCGTGCGGCACCCGCCCGTCGATGATGTGGCAGGACTTGACGCCGGCGCGCGCCGCGTCGAGCACCGAGCCGATCTTGGGCAGCATGCCGCCCGAGATCACGCCCTTCGAGACCAGCTCGTCGATCTTGCGCGGCGTGAGCCCGGTGAGGAGCTTGCCCTTGTTGTCGAGCACGCCGGGCGTGTTCGTCATCATGACGAGCTTCTCGGCGCCCAGCACCTCGGCGAGCTTGCCCGCGACGAGATCCGCGTTGATGTTGTAGGTCACGCCGTCCGCGCCCGTGCCGATCGGCGCCACCACCGGGATGAAGCCGGAGGCCTCGAGCGCGGAGATGACGGTCGGATCGATTCTCTCGATCTCGCCCACCTGGCCCAGATCGACCTTGCCGTTGCCCTTGTCGGCGGGCAGGAGCATTTTCTTCGCGCGGATGAACGCGCCGTCCTGCCCCGTGAGGCCGACCGCCTTGCCGCCCGCCTGGTTGATGAGCTCGACCACTTCCTTGTTGACCTGGCCGCCGAGCACCATCTCGACCACGTCCATCGTCTCGGCGTCGGTCACGCGCATGCCCTGCACGAACTCGCCCTTCTTGCCCAGGCGCGCGAGCACCGACTCGATCTGCGGTCCGCCGCCGTGCACCACCACCGGGCTCATGCCGACGAGCTTGAGCAGCGTCACGTCGCGCGCGAACGAGGACTTGAGCAGCGCGTCGGTCATGGCGTTGCCCCCGAACTTGACCACGATCGTCTTGCCGTGGAAGCGCTGGATGTAGGGCAGCGCCTCGGCGAGGATCCTCGCCTTCTCGGCTGCCTGCGCGTTGTGAAGGGGGGCGTTCATGGACGCCCCCCATACTACAGAAAAAATTACTGAATCGTGATCGCCTTGCGCGTCGGCGCGGCCTTCTTGGGCAGCGTCAGCTGAAGCACGCCGTCCTTGAACTTCGCCTCGACCTTCTCCTCGTCGAGCTCCTGCGGCAGCGCGAAGCTGCGCGACACCTTGCCGTACACGCGCTCGGTATGGAGCAGGCGGTCGGCCTCGGTCGCTTCCTTCTCGCGCTTCACTTCCGCCGAGAGGGTGACCTGTGCCCCGTCGATATCGACCTGGATGTCTTCCTTTTTCACTCCCGGAAGCTCGGCCGTGACGGCGTAGGCGCCGTTTTTCTCGGCGACTTCCACGCGCATGCGCGGCAGGGCGTCCTGGGTGCCGGCGACCACCGGGCGCACGAAAAAGCCCTTGAAAAAGTCGTCGACGATGTCGTTGAACGGATCAATACGTGCGATGTTGGCCATGTCAGCCTCCTGAAAATTGTCCTGAAGCTAAGATGGGACCATGGCCGAGGATTTCAAGACCCAGGTCGAGAAGCTCCGCCCGTACCTGCTGCGCTACGCCCAGCTGCAGCTGCGCAGCGCCGAGGCGGCCGAGGACGCGGTCCAGGAGGCGCTCGTCGCCGCGCTCGCGGGCGCCTCGGGCTTTGCCGGGCGCTCGAACCTGCGCACCTGGCTCACCGGCATCCTCAAGCACAAGATCATCGACCTCATCCGCAAGGCCAGCCGCGAGCAGACGGTCGACTCCGACGAGGCCTGGGAGGCCGCGTTCGACGGCAACGACCACTGGCGCGCCTTCCCGGCGGAGTGGGACGACCCCGACCGCTCGCTCGAGCAGAAGCAGTTCTTCGCCGCCCTGGAGATGTGCCTCGAGGGGCTGCCCGCGAAGACGGCCCGGGCGTTCCTGATGCGGGAGCACATGGGGCTGGAAACTGACGAGATCTGTAAGGAGCTCGGCATTACCTCGACCCACTGCTGGGTGCTGCTCTATCGCGCGCGCATGGCGCTGCGCCGCTGCCTCGAGATCAACTGGTTCGGGAAGTCCGCTTCATGAAGCTGCTCACGTGCAAGGAGGCGACGAGCCTCGTGTCGCAAGGCCTCGACCGCCGCCTCGGCGTTCTCGAGCGCGTGAGCCTGCGCCTGCACCTCCTCGTCTGCGACGGCTGCTCGCGCGTCGCGCGCCAGCTTCCTTTCCTGCGCAAGGCGCTCCGCCAGCTTGCCGATCACGACCACTGACCCGCGGCTCAACCGCGCCTGCTCGCGCTGCGGCGCCGCCCTGCACTGCGGCGCCGTATCGCGGGATGAGCACTGCTGGTGCGAAAGCCTGCCCCCACTCGAACCTATCCCCGGACAGGGCTGCCTTTGCCGGAGTTGCCTCGAAAAAGCGTTGGGGCAAGCTTCTCACGCTCCCATCGGGCGTTGAGGTCTTCGAGCGCGCCGCCGGCGACGGGACGGTATTTCTTCAGCAGCGCCTCCGCCTCATCGACGCGACCGCGCGCAAGAGCCGCTTGAATCGCGGCGACGATCGAGGCTTTGTTGGCTTCGAAGTCCGCCTTCAGCTGCGCGGCGTCTCGCACCGCTGCCTGCTGCCTTGCCGAGGCTTCGCCCTCTTCGATCGCGGAAACGCGAAAGACGGCCGCCGCGACCGCACCGACGAAAAGGGCGAGGACGATGACCGTCGCGATCACCCGGTGCCGCTCGAGCAAGACGGCTTGCATCTCGACGCTATCGCTTTGCGCTGCGCGGACTAGAGCACGTAGCGCGACAGGTCCTCGTTCGCTGCCAGCTCGCCGAGCTTTCGGTCGACATACGCGGCATCGATCGCCACGTCCTTCGGGCCGCGCGTGCCCGCGTCGAAGGAAATCTCCTCCAGCAGCTTCTCCAGCACCGTGGAAAGGCGCCGCGCGCCGATGTTCTCGGTGCGCTCGTTCACCTGGAAGGCGATCTCGGCGAGGCGCCGGATGGCGTCGGCCTGGAAATCGACCGCGACGCCCTCGGTGCCAAGCAGCGCCTGGTACTGCTTCACCTGGCTTGCGTCGGTGCCGACGAGGATGCGCTCGAAGTCCTCGACGGAGAGCGAGTCGAGCTCGACCCGGATCGGGAAGCGCCCCTGCAGCTCGGGGATGAGGTCGGAGGGCTTGGCGAGGTGAAACGCCCCCGAGGCGATGAAGAGGATGTGGTCGGTTCGCACCATGCCGTACTTCGTGGTCACCGTCGTGCCCTCGACGAGCGGCAGGAGGTCGCGCTGCACGCCCTGGCGCGAGACGTCCGCGCCCTGCATCTCCGAGCGGCTGGTGATCTTGTCGATCTCGTCGAGGAAGACGATGCCGTTCTGCTCGGCGTTTGCCACGGCGCGCGCCTTGAGGTCGTCTTCGTTCACCAGGCGCGCCGCCTCCTCGTCGCCGAGGATCTGCGCCGCCTCGCGGATCTTCATCCGCCGCAGGCGGCGGCGCCCGCCGCCGAGGTTGGAAAGCATGCCCTGGATCTGCGAGGTGAGGTCCTCCATGCCGGGCGGCGCCAGGATCTCCATCTGCGGTTGCGTGAGCGCCACCTCGATGTCGATCTCCTTGTCGTCCAGCTCGCCCTCGCGCAGCTTCTTGCGGAAGGTCTGGCGCGTACCGGATGCGGGATCCTGCGATCCCACCAGGACATCGAGGATGCGCTCTTCCGCCGCCTCCTGAGCGCGCGCGCGCACGCGGCGCATCGCCTGCTCGCGCGTCTGCTTGACGCTGATCTCCACCAGGTCGCGCACGATGGTGTCGACGTCGCGGCCGACGTAGCCCACTTCCGTGAACTTGGTCGCCTCCACCTTGATGAACGGCGCGTCGGCGAGGCGCGCCAGGCGGCGCGCGATCTCGGTCTTGCCCACGCCGGTGGGGCCGATCATGAGGATGTTCTTCGGCGTGATCTCCTGGCGCAGCGGCTCGCCCACCTGCATGCGGCGCCAGCGGTTGCGCAGCGCGATCGCCACCGCCCGCTTCGCCCGGGCCTGGCCGACGATGTACTTGTCGAGCTCGTGGACGATTTCCTGCGGCGTCATGACGGAAATCGCGCCGCTCACTCCAGCACCTCGAGGGTCCGCTGGTGATTGGTGTAGATGCACAAGTCCGCCGCCACCGCGAGCGACTTGTCGACGATGTCCCGCACGGACAAGTCCGTGTTCTCGAGCAGGGCACGCGCCGCGGATTGCGCATACGGGCCGCCGGAGCCGATGGCGACGATGCCGTACTCCGGCTCCAGCACGTCGCCCAGGCCGGTGATGATGAGCGAGTGCTGCCGGTCGGCGACGGCGAGCATCGCCTCCAGGCGGCGCAGGATGCGGTCGGTGCGCCAGTCCTTGGCGAGCTCCACCGCCGAGCGCATGAGGTTGCCCTGGTGCTTGTCGAGCTTGGACTCGAAGCGCTCGAAGAGCGTGAATGCATCGGCCGTGCCGCCAGCGAAGCCCGCCAGGATGCGATCGTGATGGAGGCGGCGGATTTTGCGCGCGCCGCCCT
>DATAID010000007.1:0-8799 GCA_036262835.1 Burkholderiales bacterium
CGGCAGGTCGCAGGCGCACATCCTCAAGGCGCTGGTGGACGCGGGCATTCCGACCGCCTCGCACATCGGCCTCACGCCGCACACGATCGCCATGTTCGGCGGCTTTCGCATCCAGGGGCGCACTGCGGAGGCGGCGATGAAGGTCCTCGAGGATGCGCTCGCCATCCAGGACGCGGGCTGCTTCATGCTCGAGTTCGAGGCGGTGCCGGCGAAGATCGCGGCCGTGATCTCGAAGCAACTCGAGATTCCCACGATCGGCATCGGCGCGGGCAGCGGCACCGACGGGCAGATCCTGCTTTCCTACGACCTGCTCGGCGTCTTCACCGACTTCAAGCCCAAGTTCACCAAGCGCTACGCCAATCTGACGGAGGTCGCGGTCAAGGGGTTGAAAGCCTACGCGGCCGACGTGCGCGCGGGCACCTTCCCCGACGACGATCACAGCTACGCCGTCGACGACAAGGAGTACGAAAAATTCCTCGGCCTGGTCGAAAAAAGGAAGCACGCCTAGCGAGCCAGACCCTCACTGACCGCGCCTACACCTACCTGGAAGAGCTGATCGTCACGCTCGAGCTTCCGCCGGGGAGCGCGGTGTCGGAGGGCATGCTCTCGCGCAAGCTCGGCATCGGGCGCACGCCGATCCGCGAGGCGCTGCAGCGCCTCGCGCGGGAGAGCCTCGTCGTCATCCTGCCGCGGCGCGGGGTCATGGTGTCCGAGATCAACGTGCGCACGCAGCTGCGCCTGCTCGAGACGCGGCGCGAGATCGAGCGCCTCGTCGCCCGCTCGGCGGCGCGGCGCGCCACCCCGCGCGAGCGCCAGCAGATGGCGGAGCTCGCGCGCCGGTTCCTTTCGACCGTGAAGAACAACGACGACAAGACCTTCATGCGCGCCGACCGCGAGTTCAACGAGCTCTGCCTCGCCGCGGCGAAAAACGAATTCGCGGCCGGGGCGATGCGCCTCATGCAGTCGCTCTCGCGCCGCTTCTGGTACCAGCACTACAAGGAGGCGGCCGACCTCCCGGAGACCGCGAAGCTGCACGCCGATATCGCCCGTGCCATCGCCCGGGGCGATGAAGACGCCGCGGCCGGGGCGACCGACCGCCTGCTCGACCAGATCCGCTCCTTCACGCGCGCCACGGTCGCTTCGGATGCTTGACCGGCGCTGCGTCTCCGTCGTATGTTGCTGATATATTAGCGGGAGGTTTCCCATGGCCGAGCTCGTCGACACCCACAACCCCTCGCCGCGCCAGCTCGAATTCCGCAAGAACTACCAGGCGCAGATCCACCCGCTCTACAGCGGCCCGGTGCACATCGGGCTGATCTACGTCGTCGGGCTTTCGGTGATCGCCTGGTGCGTCTCGAGGCTGCAAAACGCGAGCTGGGAATGGCTGCTGATCGTTCCGGTGTTCTTCTTCTCCAACCTCTTCGAATGGTGGATCCACAAGTTCGTGATGCACCGGCTCGTCGACGTCTGGGCGCTGCGCGCGATCTACGACCGGCACACGCGCCAGCACCACCAGTACTTCACCGACAACGAGATGTGCGTCTCCTCGACGCGCGAGTGGCGCATCATCTTTTTCCCCTGGCGCGCGCTCTTCACCTTCATGGGCCTCGGCACGCCCTTCGCCCTCGCGCTCGGCTGGCTCCTCAACCCGAACGCCGGCTACATCCTCATGGTGACGATCGTCGGCCAGTACCTGATCTACGAGACCTTCCACTATTGCTGCCATGTGCGCGACAACTGGTTCGTGCGCTACACGCCCTTCATCAACACGATCCGGCGCCACCACACCGCGCACCACAACTACGGCATCATGATGAACCGCAACATGAACCTCACCTTCCCCATCGCCGACTGGGTGATGGGCACGAGCGACCTCGATCGCGGCCTGGTCGGCACGATCTTCAACGGCTACAACGAGGACCACGTGCGGCCGGAACTGAAACCCACTATCGAGCGCTTCCGCCGGGCCGATGCGCCCGTCTCGATCGACGGACCGGTCGAGCAACCCGCCTCCTGACGCCATGCCGAAACTTCTCTCGCAAGCCGCCGTCGACCAGTACCACCGGGACGGCTTTTATTCGCCCGTCCGCGTCATGCCGCGCGAAGAGGCGCGCCGCTTCCGCAACGCGCTCGAGACGCATGAGGCGAAAACCGGCAAGCCGATCCAGGGCAACTGGCGCCACAAGATGCACCTGCTCTTCACCTGGGCGGACGAGCTCGTCCACCATCCGAAGGTGCTCGACGCGGTCGAAGACTGCATCGGGCCGGACATCCTGTGCTGGACCACGAACTTTTTCATCAAGGAGGCCAACAGCCCGGGCTTCGTCTCCTGGCACCAGGACTCGACCTATTGGGGCCTCGACCCGGATCATGTGATCACCGCGTGGGTCGCGTTCACCGACGTGACGCCCGAAAACGGCTACATGCAGGTCATCCCCGGCAGCCACAAGATCGACCAGCTGCCGCACGTCGACACCTTCCACAAGGACAACCTCCTCTCGCGCGGCCAGGAGATCTCGGTCAGCGTCGACAAGTCAAAGGCCGTCGGCCTCGCGATGGGCGCGGGCGAGATGTCGCTGCACCACATCAAGCTCGTGCACGGGTCGGACGCGAACCATACCAACGACCGGCGCATCGGGCTTTCCATCCGCTACATCCCGACCTACGTGCGCCAGACCAAGGTGCGCGACTCGGCGATGCTCGTGCGCGGGGTCGACAAGTACCACCACTTCGACGAGGAGCCGCGCCCCAAGGCGGATCTCGACGAAGCCGCGCTCGCCGCGCACGCCGACGCGGTCGGCCGGCAGGTGAAGGCGCTCTACTCGGGCACCGCGAAGACCGAGTTCCGCGCCTGATGGCTGAAGAAAAGAAGCCGGAGCGCAAGAAGCTGACCGTCCCCGATCTCGCCGCGAAGAAGAAAGCGGGCGAGAAGGTGGTCATGGCCTCCATCCCCGACTATCCGTCGGCGGTCTGGGCGGAGCGCGCGGGCATCGACATCGCCGCGGTCGGCGACAGCCTCGGCATGGTGAGCTACGGCTTCGCCAACACGCTGCCGGTGACGATCGACATGATGATCGCGCACGCCCAGGCCGTGCGCCGCGGCGCGCCCAACTGCATGATCCTCGTCGCGATGACCTACGGCAGCTACGCCACGCCCGAGAGCGGCGTCGCCAACGCGCTCCGCCTCATGAAGGAAGGCGGCGCGGACGTCGTCAAGATGCAGGGCGGCAAGGACAAGGCGCACATCATTCGCGCGATCGCGGATGCCGGCGTGCCCGTCATGAGCCACGTGGGCATGTGCCCGCACTTCGTGCACCAGTACGGCGGGTTCAAGCTGCAGGGGCGCACGGCAGACGAGGCGATGAAAATCGTCGAGGACGGCATCGCCATCCAGGAAGCGGGCGCGGTCGGCTTCGAGGTCGAAGCGGTCCCCGCGCCGGTCGCAAAAGCGGTCGACGACGCGGTCGACATCTTCACCTTCGGCATCGGTGCGGGTAGCGCCTGCACGGGGCAGCTGCTTCTTGCTTTCGATCTGCTCGGCGTCTTCGACCAGTTCAAGCCTAAGTTCACCAAGCGCTACGCGCAGATCTCCGAAGTCGCCGTCTCCGCGCTGAGGACCTATGCCGATGAAGTGCGCGGCGGGAAATTCCCGGACGCC
Organism: Burkholderiales bacterium; assembly: GCA_036262835.1. Lineage (GTDB taxonomy): Bacteria > Pseudomonadota > Gammaproteobacteria > Burkholderiales > SG8-39 > RBG-16-66-20. The sequence goes on from DATAID010000007.1 coordinate 3,659, forward strand.
GAGCACTCCTACGGCATGAAGCCCGAGGAGCAGGACGCGCTCGCCAGGCGCCTCTCCGCCCTCAAGCCCAAAGAGCGCGCGATCCGGTAAAACCTGTCGCCCCGCTGCTACAGGGCAACTCGGCCGCAGGCGAAGGAGCCTGCGGATTGCCCGGGTACGAACCTTGCACGGCCTCCAGCATTCCTGAAAGGAGGCCTAACTCATGTTCAAGTCAGCGATGGGAATTGCGTTCTTGACCGCGGTCCTGGGAGCCAGCGGCTGCGCTTCGAAAGCCGAAACGATCGGCACAGTGGGCGGTGCTGCGGCAGGCCATGCCATCTCCGGCGGCGGCACGGTGGGTACAGTCGCGGGCGGCGTGGTCGGGTACGAGGCCGGAAAGTATTACGACAAGAAGCACGACAACAAATAGTCGCTTTCTCGCCTGAGACCGCCGGCTACTTGAGGATCTGCACCAGGTTGGAGTAGTCGTCGGTCCAGGTACGCCAGTCGGGCCGCCGCTCCGGCGCCTCGGGGGAGCGCTCCTGGATGGCTTTTGACTCGAGCGCGGCCTGGCTGCGCGAGACGAGGACCCAGTCGCTCGTGGTCTTGTCCTCCTGGTCCTCGTCGTCCTTGTCGGCGACGAGCACCGCGTGCACGCCCAGCTCACTCGCAAGGCGTTCGACCACGGGAACGAGGTTGAGGAAGCGGTTGGACACGTGGAAGGCGACGATGCCGTCGGGCTTCATGTGCTTCAGGTACACGCCTAGCGCCTCCTTCGTGATGAGGTGCACCGGGATCGCATCGCTCGAGAAGGCGTCAATCGCGAGCACGTCGAAGCCCTCCGGGGCCTCGCGCTCGAGCGTGAGGCGCGCGTCGCCCAGCGCCACCTCGACCTTGGCGGCGCTGTCGTTGAGGAAGGTGAACTCGCGGCGAGCGACCGCGATCACCTGGGGGTTGATGTCGTAGAAGCGGTAGACGTCGCCCTTGCGCCCGTAGGCGGCGAGCGTCCCGGCGCCCAGGCCGATGACGCCGACGCGGATGGGTCCGGTCGCCTGCTTGGCGGCGATGGCGGCGCCGATGCCCGAGCTCGGCATGTAGTACGTGGTCGGCTTGCGGCGCTCGCTTTCGACCATGTTCTGCTCGCCGTGCATGATGACCCCGTGCACAAGCCGCCGCAGGTGATAGCTCGTTCCCTCGACGCCGTATTCCTTCACGCGCAGCACGCCGTAGAAGCTTCGTTCGGACAGGCGGACGTTCTTCTGGAAGCTGAACACGCTGTAGGCCGCGCAGCCGGCCGAGCCAAAGAGGACGACGAGGCTGAGCACCCGCGCCCAGACGTTGAGACTCGCAAATCGCATGGCCGCGAGCAGCGCCAGGACGACCACGCCGATGGCGAGCTCGTAGTAGGCATTGAAGAGGAGCGGCGCAACCACCGCGACGAGCAAGCCCCCGATCGCGCCGCCCGCGGAGATGGTCAGGTAGAAGGCGGTGAGGTGCCGCGGCGCGGGCCTTGAGCGGTACAGCTCGCCGTGGCAGAAGAGGCAGCCAATGAAGAGGCCCACCAGGTACACGGAGAGCTGGATCGCCAGGTCGAGCTGGAAGCGCCCGTCGCCCAGCAGCCACGCCATGCCGACGAGCCCGGCCAGCACGACGGGCCACAGGTACTCCGTCCGATAAAGGTTCCCGCCCTCGAAGGCGACGATGAAGGTCAGCAGGTAAAGCGTCAGCGGCACGAGCCACAGCAAGGGGAAGGACGCCACGTTCTGCGTGACGTGGTTCGTGACCGCGAGCAGCATCACCGAGCCCGTGGCCGAGAGGACAAGCCAGAGCACGTAATCGCCCCGGCTCGGGCCCGCGAATCGTTCCTGGGCCTCGACCGGCTTTTCGGCCGCGGGCCGCGCCGAGGTCCAGGCGAGCAGCGCGCACAGCACCGCGAAGATCGCGTAAAGCCAGGACCAGCCGACCGCCTGCGCGGTGCTGCCGAAGAAAGGCTCGACCACGAACGGATAGCCGACCAGCGCGAGCAGCGAAGCAAGATTCGACACCGCGAAGAGGCGATACGGGTCGACCCCCGGCCGCACGCGCGCGAACCAGGCCTGCAGCAGCGGGCTCGTCGCCGAGAGGAGCAGATAGGGAAGCCCGACGGTTAGCGCGAGGAGCAAAAGAATGCGGCTGATCGGCTCCTCGCTTCCGGCCGGCTTCCACATCTCCGCCGGGATGATCGGCAGGATCAGGAGCGAGGCGCCGAGAAGCACCGTGTGCAGCAGCGCCTGCGCGCGCGGCGCGAGCTTCGCATTGGTGGCGTGCGCGTAGCCGTAGCCGGCGAGAAGCACCATCTGGAAAAACAGCATGCAGGTGGTCCACACGGCGGCGGTTCCGCCAAACCAGGGCAGGATTTCGCGCGCGATGAGCGGCTGCACGAGGAAGAGCAGGAACGACGAGAGAAAAATGGTCGCGCCGTAGGCCATGGCGGGGCTGCTCGAAGGGTGCGGCTCTAGATGCGCTTCGCGAGCTTGGCGGCCAGGCCGGTGTACGTACCCGGCGTGAGCGCAAGCAGGCGCTTCTTCGCCTCGGCCGGCAGCGCGAGGCCGCGGATGAAGGCGGCGAGGTCCTTCGCGCCGAGGCGCCGGCCGCGCGAGAGCTTCTTCAGCTTCTCGTACCCGCCCGCGTCGCCATGGCGGCGCATCACCTGCTGTACGGCCTCGGTGAGTACTTCCCAGTTCGCCTCCAGATCGGCCGCCATGCGCTGCGGATCGGCCTCGAGCTTGGCGAGGCCCCTCAGGCAGGCGTTCCAGGCAATCAGCGTGTGGCCGAGCGCCGCGCCCGCGTTGCGGAGCGCCGTCGAGTCCGAGAGGTCGCGCTGCCAGCGCGACACCGGCAGCTTCTCCGACAGATGGCGCAGGATCGCGTTGGCGAGGCCGATGTTGCCCTCGGAATTCTCGAAGTCGATCGGATTCACCTTGTGGGGCATGGTGGAGGAGCCGACCTCGCCCTTCTTCGGCTTTTGCCGGAAGTAGCCGAGCGAGATGTAGCCCCAGAGGTCGCGGTCCAGATCGAGCAGCACCGTGTTCGCGTGCGCGTAGGCGTCGAAGAGCTCGGCGAGGCCGTCGTGCGGCTCGATCTGCGTCGTGTAGGGATTCGCTTCCAGCCCCAGGCCCTCGACAAACCGGGCGCAGAAGCGCTCCCAGTCGAATGTCGGGTAGGAAATCGTGTGCGCATGGTAGTTGCCGGTCGCGCCGTTCATCTTGCCCGGCAGCACGACTGCGGCGATCCGCGCGTGCGCGCGCCGCAGGCGATGCACGAAGTTGGCAAGCTCCTTGCCGAGCGTGGTCGGCGAGGCGGCCTGGCCGTGGGTGCGCGAGAGCATCGCGCGCCCGGCGTGCTTGCGGGCCGCGTCGCGCAATGTCGCGACGAGCTGGTCGAGCTTCGGCAGGAGCACGCGCTTGCGCGACTCCTCGAGCATGAGGGAGTAGGACAGATTGTTGATGTCTTCGGAGGTCGCGGCGAAATGGATGAATTCGAGCGCGCCCTGCACTTCCCGGCTCTTGCCGAGCTTCGCGCGCAGCCAGTACTCGATCGCCTTGACGTCGTGGTTGGTCTCGGCCTCGAGGTTTTTGATCTGCTGCGAATCGCTTTCGGAGAATTTGCTTTCCAGGTCGGAGAAGCCCTTCAGCACCTTCGCGGAAAACGGCCTCAATTCCGGGATCCGGGTTTCCGCGGCCAGCGCGCGCAGCCAGGCGAGCTCGACCCGCACCCGGTAGCGGATGAGCGCGTGCTCGCTGAAATAAGGCCTGAGCGGATCCGCGCCGCCTGCGTACCTGCCGTCGAGGGGCGACAGCGCGGTGAGCGGAGAGGCCATGGCCGTATTATAGAGGGCCGTGCTGAGAGCCCTCGTCAGGGAGGCGAAAGCCTGCGCTCGATGCGCGCCGCACCTCCCGCACACGCCGCGTCCCGTCTTTCTGGTTGGAGCGCGCGCGCGCCTGCTCATCGTCGGGCAGGCGCCAGGCCGGCGCGTGCACGAGACCAAGATTCCCTGGAACGATCCCTCGGGCGAGACCCTGCGCGCCTGGCTCGACATGGATCGCGCCGGGTTCTACGACACCGCGCGCGTCGCCATCGTGCCGGCGGGCCTTTGCTTCCCCGGCACCGGCCCGAACGGCGACCTGCCGCCGCGGCGCGAATGCGCCCCGCTCTGGCATCCCCGCTTTCGCGCCGCCCTGCCCCGGGTCGAGCTGGTCCTCCTTATCGGCCAATACGCGCAGTCCTACTACCTTGGTGAAAGTTTGAAAGAGAACCTCACCGAAACGGTGCGCGCCTGGCGCGACTACCAGCCCGAATTCTTTCCGCTGCCGCACCCCAGCCCGCGCAACCGGCTGTGGCTCAGGCGAAACGCGTGGTTCTCCCGATCTGTCATCCCGGCCCTGCGCAGGCGCGTTAAAGCGGTTCTCAAACCGCTATAATTCGCGCCCGCCATGAAGCTCCTCGGCTCTCTCGCCAGTCCCTACACACGCAAAGTGCGCGTCGTTCTCGCCGAAAAGAAGATCGAATGCGAGTTCGAGAAAGTGGACGTCAATCCGCCGGAAAACCCCGTCAACGCGCACAATCCGCTTGGCAAGGTGCCCACCCTCATGCTCGATGACGGCACGGCGCTCTTCGATTCGCGCGTCATCGTCGAATTCCTCGATGGCGTCTCGCCGCTCGCGCGCCTCATCCCCGACGACAACCGCGAGCGCGTCGCGGTGCGCCGCTGGGAGGCGCTCGCCGACGGAGCGCTCGATGCGGGCCTGCTCGTGCGCTACGAGTCGCTGCGCCCGAAGAAGGAGCAGAGCGCGGCCTGGACCGCCAAGCAGGTGGGCAAGCTCCAGCGCGGCCTCGCCATGCTCTCGAGCGAGCTGGGCGAGCGCAACTGGTGCCACGGCGACCGGTATACGCTCGCCGACATCGCGCTCGGCTGCTGCCTCGGCTGGGTCGAATTCCGCAAGCCCGGCGGCGTCGATTGGCGCGGCGAATATCCGAACCTCGAGCGCCACTTCGCCAAGCTGATGGAACGGCCGGCTTTCGCCGACTCCGTTCCTGTTGTTTAGCTAATTACCGCCCCGCCAAGACAAACCGGCCCGTCGTAAAGAACGACGGATTGTCCGGGCGTCACCGCCCACTGGGGC
>DATAID010000008.1:0-45698 GCA_036262835.1 Burkholderiales bacterium
TCACGTTGCCGCGCAACGTCCTCCTGCGCGCCGACCGGGTGATCGAGTAAGCCGGCAAATCGCCCCTAGAATTGCGGCATGGATGATGGCCGCCGCGCGACGCTGCGAACGCTGGCCGCTGTCGGCGCGCTCGTGGCGACGCGCGCCGGACATGGCGAGGAAAAGAAGATCATGACTCGGAAAATTCCCTCGACGGGCGAAGATCTGCCCGCCGTCGGCCTGGGCACCTGGCAGGTGTTCAACGTCGGCTCGGGCGAAGCGGCGCGCGCGCCGTTGCGGAAGGTGATCGCCGCGTTCTCGGAAGCCGGCGGCAAGGTCGTCGATTCGTCGCCCATGTACGGCGCGGCCGAGTCGGTGGCGGGCGATCTCATTGCCGAACTGGGGCTGCGCGAAAAGCTCTTCATCGCGACCAAGGTCTGGACGAGCGGGCGCGAGGACGGCATCGCGCAGATGGAGACCTCCTTCAAGCGCTTGCGCGTGAAGACGCTCGACCTCATGCAGGTCCACAACCTGCTCGACGTGGACACGCACACCAAAACGCTACTCGACTGGAAGGCGAAAGGGCGCGTCCGCTATATCGGCGTCACGCATTACACGGCCTCGGCGCACGGGGACGTGGAGCGGCAGTTGGCGAAACAAAAATACGATTTTCTGCAAATCAACTATTCGCTGGCGGAACGGGAAGCGGAAAAAAGACTTTTGGAAATATGCAAAACGAAGGGCATCGCCGTCATCGCGAACCGCCCCTTCGCGGAGGGCGCGATGTTCCGGCGCGTGCGCGGCCAGCCGCTGCCGCCTTGGGCGGCGGAGCTCGGCATCGGAACCTGGGCGCAGTACTTCCTCAAGTGGATCGTCGGCCATCCGGCGATCACCTGCACGATTCCCGGCACCGGCAAGCCCGAGCACATGGCCGACAACGTGGGCGCGGGCTTTGGGGTGCTTCCGGATTCAAGAGCAAGAACGAAAATGGCGGAGTACTTCGATTCGCTATGAGGGTTTGGGGCTTCGTTCTAGTTCTTCTTTTCTCTTCGGGCGTTTCAGGACAGGCCAATCCCGAAGGAGTCGATGTCAAACGAAGCCGGCTGCTGCTCCTGCCGGCTTCCACCGTCGAGCGCAGCGCCGCGCAGCAGTACTCGCAGCTCATGCGCGCGGCGGCCCAGAAGGGCGTCCTCAACGTCGACCGCGTCCAGGTCGAGCGCCTGAGGAACATCGCGCGCGCGCTCATCCCGCACGCGATCCGCTTCAACAAGGACGCCGAGCGCTGGCGCTGGGAGGTGAACGTCATCAGCTCGAAGACCGTGAACGCGTTCTGCATGCCGGGCGGCAAGATCGTCTTCTTCACCGGCATCCTCGAGCAGCTGCAGCTCACCGACGACGAGGTCGCCGTGATCATGGGCCACGAGATCGGCCACGCGCTCCTCGAGCACGGCCGAGCGCGCATGAGCGAGCAGGTGCTGAAGAACGTCGGCATCTCGATCGCCGCCGCGGTCTTCAACCTCGGCCAGCTCTCTTCAGAAGTGCTCGCGCAGGCCGCGCACCTCGCCGTGAGCCTGCCCTACGCGCGCGGGCAGGAGTCGGACGCGGATCTCGTCGGCATGGAGCTCGCCGCGCGCGCCGGGCGCGACCCGCGCGCCGCGCTCGCGGTCTGGCAGAAGATGCAGAAGCTCGCGCTGCAGGGATCGCAGGGCGGCGGCCGCGGCCAGCCGCCGCAGTTCCTTTCCACGCACCCTTCTCATGAGACGCGCATCCACGATATCAACGCCGCGATGCCGAAGGTGCTGCCGATTTACGAAAGCGTGCGCCGCGAGGCGATGAAGTAGGTCAGGACGGGGTATCGCAGACCGCGGTCCAGCGGCCGTCGATGCGCTCGATCTCGCCGCGCAGCTTGCCGCCGAAGGAGACGATCTCCTCGACCTTGTCGGCCACCGCCTGGCGGTTGCCGCTCGAGATGATGCGCGTCAGGCCGAACTCCTCGATCTTCAGCCCCGCGGCCGCATCCACGTGCGTGCAGGACGCGATCCACTTGTTGCCCATCATGCTCACCGGCGAGACGAGCCTGGCGCCTTGGGCGAGCAGCCCGTCGAGCGCCATCTGCACGCTCGCGCGGCTCGTGCCCGAGAGCATGAGGTTCTGTCCCGCGTCGATCACCTTGGCGGGCTCGTGCGCCGGCAGCCGGGCGGTCTCGGCCGGGCCGCCCGATGCGCGATAGACGCCGGTCGCCTTCAGCTCGGGATGCTCCTCGTCGGTGAGCGGCAGCAGGTCCTCGCCGCCGATCTTCAGGTGCTCGGAGACCGACCACACCTCGTACTCGCGCACGTGCTTGTCCTGGCGCCGCCCCTCGCGCGTGAAGAGCGACTTGTAGTGCTCGGAGAGCCGCGAGATCACGTCGTGATAGGTCGCCGAGATGAGCAGCTGCCCCGGCTCGGCGAAGCTCATCACGCGCTGGGCGACGTTGATGCCGTCGCCGATCACGTTGACCTGGTCGTTCAGGTCGGTCATCAGCTTCACCGGCCCGAGGTTGATGCCCATGCGCACCGGCACGGCGTCCGAATGGCCGCGCATCGAGACGCCGACGACGAGCGCGTCCTCCGGATCGCCGAGAAAGACGACCGCGGCGCCGTCGCCGGTGTCGATGACGACGCGGTCGCGGCGCTGCAGCACCTCGAGCGCCGCCGCGAGCAGCCCGTTGAAGCGGCGCTTCACCTCGAACTGCTCGCTCACCGCCTTCTTGGAATAGGCGACGATGTCGATGAAGAGCACGCTGCAGACGAGCGTGCGGCCGGACTCTTCCGCCATGAATCCGAGGATAGCATCGCCGCGTAAAATCCCCGGGGATCATGGAGAGCGCGACCTTTTACGCCGGCCTGCCGGTGCTCGGCAATTTCAGCATCGTGACGCAGCCGGAGAATTTCGCGCCGCTGCCGGCCGACTGGCACGTGGCGACCTGCGACGTCAAGAATTCCACGCTTGCGGTCCAGGCGGGCAACTACAAGCACGTGAATACCGTGGGCGCGGCCGCCGTCACCGCGGTGCTGAACGCCGCGGGCAGCGTCGAGATCCCGTTCATCTTCGAGGGCGACGGCAGCGCGTTCTGCGTGCCGCCCTCGCTGCTGGAGGACACGAAGGCGGCGCTGATGAAAACGCAGGAGATGGCGGCGAAGTCCTTCGGCCTGGAGCTGCGCGTCGCCGCCGTGCCGCTGGAAAAGGTGCGGCAGGCCGGGCTCGACATCCGCGTCGCGCGCGTGCGCGTGTCCGAGAACTACATCCAGGCCGTTTTCGCCGGCGGCGGCATGGCGTGGGCCGACCGCGCGATGAAGGACGCCGCGACCGCTTCGCAGTACGCCGTCGACCCGAAGATCACCGCGCCGCGCGGCAGCCTCGAGGGGCTGGAGTGCCGCTGGCAGGACATCCCGAGCCGCCATGGCGAGACCGTCAGTCTCATGGTGCGCGCGACCGCGAAGGACCCCGCCGCGGCGGCCGCGCTCTACCGCGCGCTCATCGCCAAGGTCCAGGACAGCTACGGCGCGGACGACGCCTGCCACCCGATCACGCTTCCCGGGCTCGCGCCCGCCTTGGGAGCAAAAAGGCTCTATAACGAAGTCGGCGTGCGCGCGGCCGAGCAGAGCGTGCTCGGCAAATGGGTTTACCTCATGAGAACGCGCGGGTTCGTGGTCCTGGGCTGGTTCCTGATGAGGTTCGGCCTGAAGACCGAGCGGACCGACTGGAGCACGTACAAGGAAACGATGGTGCGCAACACCGATGTGCGCAAGTTCAACGACATCTACCGCCAGATCCTCTCGGGCACCGAAAGCCAGCGCGAGGCGCTCACCGGCTGGCTCGAAGTGCGCTACCGCAAGGGCGAGCTCTGCTACGGCATGCACGTGACCGACCGCGCGCACATGACCTGCCTCGTCTTCAGCTATTCGGGCCGGCACCTGCACTTCATCGACGGGGCCGACGGCGGGCTCTTCCTCGCCGCCAAGGAATTCAAGGAGCGCGCGGCCAAGCTTGCGCAATAGCGTCCTTGCTCTTGTCGCCCTGCTCTTCGCCACGAGCGCGCTCGGGCTCGGAGCGGGCAACCATGATGTCCACCTTCGCGTCGGCAAGCTCGAGCGCCATTACGTCGTCCATGTTCCGCCCGGCGCGGCGCCGAACGCCGCGGTCGTCCTCAACTTCCACGGCGGCGGCGCGAACGCGCGCGAGGAGCAGCGCTATACCCGCATGGACGCGCTCGCCGACCGCGAGAACTTCATCGTCGTGTACCCCGACGGCACGGGGCCCGTGCGCGAGCGCTTTCTCACCTGGAACGCGGGCACCTGCTGCGGCGCGGCCGCGGGCGGCCAGGTGGACGACGTCGCCTTCGTGCGCGCGCTGCTCGACGATCTGGCCGGCCGCCTCCACTACGACCCGACGCGCGTCTACGCGACCGGCCTTTCCAACGGCGCCATGATGAGCTACCGGCTCGCCGCCGAGCTGCCCGGGCGCATCGCGGCGATCGCGCCGGTCGCGGGCTCGATGGCGCTCGCGCGCTTCTCCGCGACGCGCGGCGTGCCGGTCATGCATATCCACAGCGTGGACGACGGGCGCGCGCTCTACGACGGCGGCCTGGGCGCGCCTTTCCCGGTCACGGGCTCGAAAGTGCTGCACCCGCCCGTCGAGGAGCGGCTCGTCGAATGGGCGCGTGTGAACGGCTGCGGCCCGGCGCCCGAAGCGAAGGAACGGCGCGAATGGAAAGCCGCCTCCGGTGCGCTGCACACCGCGACGCTCCTTGCCTGGCCAGGCTGCAAATCCGAAACCGTGCTCTGGAAGCTCACGGGCGCGGGCCATGTCTGGCCTGGCGGCGTGCTGGACTATCTCACCTGGCTCCTCGGCCCGGGAACGCGCGTGATCGACGCGAACGAGGAGATGTGGCGCTTTTTCTCACGCCATCGTCTCGCGCAGTAGCACGCCGAGGCTGACGAGCACGCCGAGCGCGAGACAGGCCAGCAGCGCAGCCATCTGCGGCTTGCGGTCAACGAAGGCGAAGGCGCGCAGGAAAGGCACCGCGTAGAGGCGGCGAATGCTCGTGTACGCCGCTGCCTCGCCGGAAAGGCCGAAGGCGAGGCGCTCCTGCCTTGCCGGGCGCCAGAGCGTTCCGCAGGCGGCGTCCCAGAACGAAAAGATGAAGCCGAGGTTCTTTCCCGCGTGCTCGGGCGCCTTGCTGTGATGGATCTGATGCTGCGCCGGGCTGATGAGGATGCGGCCGAGCCAGCCCGGATAGTCGAGCCAGACGTGCGAGTGGCGCAGGCTGAAGCCGGCGAGGTAGTAGACGAAGATCGCCGCCTGCAGCCCGAGCACGGTGAGCGGCCCCGGGTTGCCCGGATCGAGGAACTGAAAAGCGCCGCTGACCACGCCGCCGAACGCGCCCGAGAGCGCCATCGAAAGAAGATCGTCGACCGGGTGCATGCGATACGCCGTGACCGGCGTCAGCACTTCGGCCGAGTGGTGGATCTTGTGGAATTCCCACAGCATCGGCACTTCGTGCAGGAGCCGGTGGGCGAAGAAGAGCCCGAAGTCGAGCGCCAGCGCGGAAAGCGCGGTTTGCAAAAGAAGCATTTCCGTCCCGCCGCAGGCCAGGCGCAATCCGGGGAAAAGGAAATCCAGCGCGCCTCGCGTCACGGCCGCCGCGCCCAAGGCGGCGGCGGGCAGCGCGGGCAGGAGAAGCAGCCCGAAGACGATGCGGTTGACGACGAAATAGCGGTAGTCGAGCAGCGCCGATCGGTGCAATAGCACGGCGCGCGGCAGGCAATAGCGCAGCAAGCCGCGGAGCGAGGCGAGCTTTCCGGCCCGCAGCGCATAGATGAACCCCGCGAGCGCGAGGCCGGAGACGAGATAAAGCCAATAGACCCGCTCGCCGGGATGCAGCGGCATGAACAGCGGATCGACGAGGCGCGTGAGCAGGTAATCCACGCGCCCCGCCCGGGATCAGAGGATGTACTGGGCGAAGGTGACCGGGCGTCGGTCGGCGCCGAGCACCACGCGCACATCGACGCCGGCGCTGCTCCCCTGCTCGATGCGCACGTCGGCGCCGAGGAGGGCCGCGATGCGGCGCGCCTCGCGCTCGAAGCCCGGGCGATAGCTCACTTCGGTCAGGCGCTTGTTGAACGGCTTGTCGTTCGTGGTGCGCGCACGGCCGAGGCCGAGCCCGGCGAGCCGGGTCGCGACCCGATGCGCCATGCCGCGCACGCCATTGCCGTTCGAGACCTCGAGCTTGTAGGGCCGTGTCGGCGCCGGCGCGGCGGCGACCGGGGCGACGGCGGCCGGAACCGGCGCCGGACGCGGCGGCGCGACGGCGGCGAGCTCGTAGACGCTCGGCGCGAGCTCCACGAGACGCAGCGCCTCGCCCGTCGTTTCGTTCAGCGCCGCGGGCTGCGGGTGCGGCGCGCTCGGCGCGGCAGGGACGCGGGCGGCTGCCGCGCGCTCGGACCTCCGCTGCCGCTCAAGTGCGTCGCGCGCGGCGGCGAGATTCGCGACCGCCTGCGGATGCGCCGGATCGAGGCGCGTGGCTTCCTCGAGCTCCGCGACCGCTTGCTCGAGCGCGCCGCGGCGCAGGTGCGCGAAGCCTAGATTGTTGTGCAGGTAGGCGGCATCCGGCTGGAGCGTGACGGCCGCCTCGAAGTAGGAGACCGCCTCGCCGTAGCGGCCCGAGGCCGCGCGCGAGAGGCCGAGCGCGTTTTCACGCTCCGCGAGCGCGGCCTTCGCCCTGGCCTTGGCCTCGGGCGCGGCGTCCTCGCGCGGCGCAAGGCCGCCGCAACCGGCGAGGAGGATTGAAGCGACGAGCGCGAGCAGTTTCCAGTTCATGGCGTTCTCCGGTCAGCCCCCGACGCCGGCGGCGGCGACGGGGAAGAAGTTGCGGTAGATCGTGATCGCGGCGGGGCCGATCAGCACCACCATGATCGCGGGGAAGATGCAGAACACGAGCGGGAAGAGCAGCTTCAGGCCGATCTTCGCCGCCGCCTCCTCGGCCTTGAGCATGCGCTTCTGGCGCAGCGTGTCCGAGTGCACGCGGAGCGAATCGGCCATGCTGGTGCCGAAGCGGTCGGTCTGCACGAGCATCGCGACGAAGAACTCGACCTCCTCGACCCCGGTGCGCAGCGCGAGGTTGCGCAGTGCCTGGTTGCGCGAGGCGCCGGCGCGCAGCTCGAGGCCGACGAGCTTGAACTCCTCGCCCACCACCTTGCTGCGCGAGCCCATCTCATCGGCGATGCGCGCGATCGCGGCATCGAGGCCGAGGCCCGCCTCCACCATCACCGTCATCAGGTCGATCGCGTCGGGCAGGCCCTCGAAGAGCTCGAGCTGGCGCGCGGCGATGCGCCGCGCGAGGTAGACGTTCGGGGCGTAGTAGCCGAGCGCGGCGAGGAACACGACGCACATCAGCATCCGGTCGCCCGCCATGCCGGGACCCGCCAGCGCCGTCGCGATCACGAAAAGCGCCGGCAGCGCGAAGCTGAGCAGCGTCTTGCCCGCAAAAAAGAGCAGCACCGCGTGCTCGCCGCGCATTCCGGCGTGCAGGAAGCGCTGGCGCAGCGGCGAATTCTGCCAACCCTCCTCGGGGAGGGTGAGCCGGCTGGCGGGGGCGAGCGCCGCGGCGAGCTTCGCCTTCCAGGCGCTCGGCGCCGCCTCATCGGCGCCGAGCACGTCGGCTCCGGATTGCAGGCGCTCCTTCAACGGGTCGCCGAAAAACATGCCGGCGAGCGCCGCGCACAGGCCCGTGGTCGCCGCGAACACGAGGCCCAGCACCATCATTTGCATCAGTGTCATCGTTCGCCTCCTAGAACTTGATCTTGATCGTGCGCCACATCCAGAAAATGCCGATCACCATGAGCAGGACGCTGCCTTGCAGCGCGTACAAGCCCGCCCGGTCGGTCCACAGCAGCGCGATGAACTTCGGGTTGACGAGGTGGATGACCGCGATCAACCCGAAGGGCAGCACGCTGAGGATCCAGGCCGACAGGCGCCCTTCGGCCGAGAGCACGCGCAGCAGGCCCATGAGGCGAAAGCGCTCGCGCACCAGGCGCGCGAGCTTGTCGAGGAGCTCTGTCAGGTTGCCGCCCGTCTCGCGCTGGATGGCGACCGCGACCACGAAAAAGCGCAGGTCCGCGACCGGCACGCGCGTGGCGAGGTTGCCGAGCGCGTCCTGCATCGGCACGCCGTAGTTCACCTCGTCGAAGGTGACGCGGAACTCCTGGGCGATCGGCTCGGGGCCCTCGTTGGCGACCATCTGCACCGCGGTCGGGAAGGCGTGGCCGGCGCGCATCGCGCGGCCCATGAGGTCGAGCGCATCGGGAAGCTGCTGCTCGATCGCGGCCAGGCGCCGGTCGCGCGCCCAGAGGATGCGCGCGAACGGCAGGCAGCCGAGCGCCACCCCGCAAACGGGGGCCGCCCACCACGCCAGCGGCAGGAGCGCGCCGAGCAGGAGGCCGACGATGCCGAAGGTCACGCTCCAGGCGAAGAGGCCGGGCAGGCTGCGCTCGAGGCCGGACTGCAGCAGCATGCGATCGAGACGCTGCAGGCGCGGCAGGCCGAGGAGCCAGCGGTAGACCTTCGGCAGGCGGCTCTTCATGTCGTCCTTCAGGAGCTCGGACTCGACCGACAGGCGCTCGCCGGCCGAGAGCAGGCGCAGGCGCGCCTGCAGGCGCTTCGCCTCGGCGCTGCGATGCGAGTTCCAGAGGAGATAGGCGCCTTCGAGCATGAGCACTACGGCGAGGAAGCCGGCGAAGGCGAAGCCGAGCATGAACAGGTCCATGGCCGCCTCCTATTCGAAGATCCAGGACGGGTCGAACATCTGCTCGCGCACCTTCACGCCGAAGGTCTTCAGCCGGCTCACGAACTTGGGCCGCACGCCGGTGGCGCGAAAGCGCCCGAGCACCCGTCCGTCCACGTCCACGCCGGTGCGCTCGTAGGTGAAGATCTCCTGCATGGTGATGATCTCGCCTTCCATGCCGGTGAGCTCCTGCACGCTCACGAGGCGCCGGCTGCCGTCGCCCATGCGCGCGATCTGCACCACGGCGGTGAGCGCCGCGCTGATCTGGTAGCGCATCGCCTTGGTGGCGAGGGAGATGCCGGACATGCCGACCATGCTCTCCAGGCGCGTGAGCGCGTCGCGAGCCGAGTTGGCGTGCACCGTCGTCATGGAGCCCTCGTGGCCGGTGTTCATCGCCTGCAGCATGTCGAGCACCTCGCCGCCGCGCACCTCGCCCACGATGATGCGGTCGGGGCGCATGCGCAGGCTGTTGCGCATGAGCGCGCGCTGCGTGACCTCGCCCTTGCCCTCGACGTTGGGCGGCCGCGTCTCGAGGCGCACCACGTGCGGCTGCTGCAGCTGCAGCTCGGCCGCGTCCTCGATGGTCACGATGCGCTCGGTCGCCGGGATGTAGCCCGAGAGGATGTTGAGGAAGGTCGTCTTGCCCGAGCCCGTGCCGCCCGAGATGAGGAGATTGAGCTTCGCCTTGACCATGCCGTCGAGCAGCTCGGCGAGCTGCGGGGTGAGCGTCTTCAGCTTGACCAGGTCGTCCATCTTGAGCGGCACCACCGCGAAGCGGCGGATGGAAAGCGTGGGCCCATCCAGCGCGAGCGGCGGGATGATGGCGTTCACGCGCGAGCCGTCGGCGAGGCGCGCATCCACCATCGGTGTGGACTCGTCGATGCGCCGGCCGACCGCCGAGACGATCCGGTCGATGATCTTCATCAGGTGCGCGTTGCTGCCAAAGCGCACGTTGGTGAGATGGAGCTTGCCCAGCCGCTCGATATAGACCTGCTTGGGGCCGTTCACCATGATTTCCGACACCGTGGGGTCGGCGAGCAGCGGCTCGAGCGGCCCGAGGCCCAGCACCTCGTGCTGGATGTCGACGATGACCTGCTTTCGCTCGGCGGCGTTGATCGCCACCGGCTCTTCTTCCAGCAGGCGCTGCACCAGCTGGCCGATGTCGCTCTTCACGCGCTCGGCCGGCAGCGCCTCGAGCGCGACCAGGTCGACGCGCTCGAGCAGGCGCTTGTGCACGCGGGTGCGCAGCGCGAAATACGCGTCATCGTCCTGCACCGTGCCGCTTGCGGCGGGCACAAACCCGGCCGCGGGACGGAATCGCTCCAGCTGCTCTCGAATCGACATGAATGCCTCCGTTGAATCCGGGTTCAGGTACCCGACAGCACCGTGCGCAGCCAGCCGCGCGCGGGCTCCGACTTGGGCGCGCCGACGAGCGAGCGCGCGATCTCGCGCAGGCCGCTCGCGACCGGGTCGCGGGCGGCGAGCTGCAGGATCGGCACGCCCTCGTTGATCGAGGCGGCCACCGCGCGGAAGCTGTTCGGCAGCGTGTGCGCGACCTGCCAGCGCAGCGCCGCGGCTGCGTCGTCGAGCGTCACGCGGCCTCCCCGCTCGTAGCGGTTGACCACGAGGCGCAGCTTGTCCTTGCCGTAGCCCAGGCCCGAGAGCGCCTGCAGCATGCGCTTCGCGTCGTGCAGCGAGGGCACATCGAGCTCGAGCACCGCGTAGACGAGGTCGGCGTAGTCGAGCGCGCGCAGCGTCACGGGCTCGAGCGAGCGCCCGGCGTCCACGATCACGTGGTCATACTCGGCGGTCGCCACCTGCAGGAGCGGCGTGATGGACTCCGGGTTCACCTGCGCCGCCTGCTCGGGCGACTCGGGCGCCGGCAGCACGTGCAGCGAGGGTGTCACCTGCACCATCGAGGAGCCGAGGAGCGCGCCGTCCAGGCGGTGCACCTCGCGCGCCACGTCGGCCACCGAGCACTGGGCGCGGCGCTGGGTAAGGTAGAGCGCCGCGTCGCCGAACTGCAGGTTCAGATCGATGAGGGCGACCTTCTTGCCCTCGGTGTCGGCGAGCGCATAGGCGAGGTTGCCGGCGAGGAAGGTGACGCCGATGCCGCCCTTGCAGCCGATCAGCGCGATCAGCTTGCCGCGGCGCCGGCGCGGCTGGGCGGTGGCGCGCAGGCGCACGCGCCCGATCGCCTCGAGCAGCGCCTCGCGCGTGACAGGATGCGGCAGCACCTCGCGCAGCCCGATGCGCATGGCATCGCGCAGGAACTCGGCGGAATGGTTCGCCGAAGCCAGCATGACGGCAAGCGCGGGATGGCGCGCCGTGACCTGCTCGAGCGCCCGCAGCTCGGTCAGATCATGCCGGTCGCCGGCGATGACCAGGATGTCCGCCTGGTCCCGGTCGGCGATGCGCGCCGCGCTCCCGGCATCGCCGGTGTGCACGCTCACGGCGAGCGAGGCGTCGGCGGGCAGCAGGCCGCGCAGGTGTTGCAGCATCGCGCTTTGCGGCGCGAGCAGGGCGAGCTTGAGGGAAGAGGTCATGGGAGGCGAGTTCAGTTGCATGTGGGGTTTGTCTCTCCGGCGGCGTTGACGCTCTCCAGGCTTTCGCGCGGAAGCGAGGTGGTGAAAGGCGGAATCGGAAAAGCGGCGGCGGCGGGAAACCACGGCGAATAGGTGGCCCCGGAGAGCCCGATGCTCACGGACTGGCAGGTGTTCTTGGTGCAGCCGGAGGGCACGTACTGAAGCGTGATCTGCGCGTTGGTGAGCGAAAGCTGCGGCACGCGGTTCTGGATCGCGGTGCGGATGGCCGTATCCGAGAGATCGCAGACCACCGCGATGCGCGCCCCGGCGCGCGTCGCGTCGGTCACCATCTCGAGCGTGTACATCCAGTGCCCGAATGACGTGATGCCGAGCAGCAGGCTGATGAGGACCGTGCCCACCAGCGCGAATTCGACGGCCACCGAGCCCTGTTGGCGCGTCTTCATTCAGAGCACCTGGCGCATCGTGGCGGCGATGGGCGCGAAGTTGAGCGAGGGCACGCCGAAGGCCGCCGGCATGAAGGGCGCCATCGAGCCGAAGGTATAGCCCGCCTGGCCGCCGACCTGGACGGTGACGAGGTTGGCAACGCCGGTTCCCGTCGGCACCGCGGCGTGCGTCGCCGGACAGGACACGGGATCGCAGATGCTGACCATCGCCGTCGTCAGGCCGGGGATGAGGGGATCGCCAGTGCAGGCGTTATTGCCGTACACCACCGTGCAGGTGACGCCGCTCACGAGCGTGGCATAGCCGGGATCGGTCGGCGTCTGCGTCGACAGAAGCCGCGCGCCGTCGCGCACCGCCTTGGCGAGCGAGTTGTAGTAGTAGAGCGCGCGCCCGTATTCGGTGATGCCGGTGAGGATCACGAGCAGCGGAATGGCGAGGATCGCGAATTCGACCGCGAGCGCACCCTTCTGCCTGCCGGCGCGTTTCATGGCCGCGTTCATTGGACCAGCACCGGGACCTTCGGGCCGAAGGAGCCGCCCGCCAGGCCGTTGGTGAGACACGGGCTGCCCGGCTCGTCGGCGCGGCCGACGTACTCCATGCGCACGACGTCCGAAGGCGAGGCGATCGGGTGCAGCATCAGGACGCACGCATATCCGGTAATCGGCACCGTCTGCGAGGTGGCGAAGCCGCTGCAGTCGATGATCGGCGCGACCGACAGGCGGCGGCTTGCGCCCGAAGCGGCGAGCTGCGCCGACGAGGCCGAGCTGTAGCCGCCAAGGGTGAGTCCCGTGGCCGCGTCGCCCTGGTAGGTGGCGTGGGCGACGCGCTCGATGTCGAGAAAGTCCGGAAGCGCGTTTGCCTGCGCCACCCAGGTGCTCGGGGTGTAGGCGTACCCCGTGAAATCGGGCGGGGCGTTGGTGATGCTGGTGGGTCCCTGGTAGAGACCGAAGCGCGAATTCCAGGCCCTCGCGGCGGCGTTGCCCAGGAGCCCGGTTTCGCCCACGTTCTGGCCGCTCTGGATTGCGCACGAGCCTTGCCCTGTCAGCAGCGCTGCAAGCTCGCTCGAGCCGCCTCCCGGCGGAGTGAAATCGATCCAGTTGAAGCTGCCGGTCAAGCCCCCGCCCGCGTCGAAGCGGCCGCTGATCCACTGGCCGGGCGTCAGGCCGAAGCTCGGGCCGGAACCCTGCGAGCACACGCCGAGCGGAATCGCGCAGCTCGACTGCGAGGGCGCCATCGTCGCCACGGCCTGCGCCGATACGTTCTGCGGCCCGCTGCCCATCATCGCCATGAGCGTCATCGGCAGGCCGGCGCGCGTGAGCGTGCACATCGCGTACTTGGCGGTTGCGGCGACCGCGCCGGCCGCCTGGGTCAGGTACACCGAGTTGCTGCCGCCGGGGCCGGACAGCACCGGGCTGAAGCTGATGTCGGCCGCGGTGATGCTGACCGGGGTGCTCTGGAACACCATCGAGTTGCGCGTGCCGATCGTGATGCCGGCGTTCTCGGCGCGCGTGAGCGCGCTCGCGTTGCCGTCGAGCTCGTAGGCGGCCGAAAGGGCGCAGGCATCGGCCGCGTTCTGCAGCTCGGTCTTCACGATGAGAAGCCGGCCGAGGTCGAGCACCACGCCAAGAAAGGCGAGCAGCGCCACCAGGCTCAGCACGACCATCAACGCGATCGCGCCGCGCTGCCGCAAGGGCGCACAGCCCTGCCTCATCGCGCCGATCCCGTGGCCTGCGCGCCGTTGATGATGACGAAGGTCGGCGGCGGCGCCTTGAAGGAATCGCGGTAGCGCTGGATCGACTCGTTGGCCGCCGGGCCGTCCAGGCCGTCGGGCCGCGGTGCTTTCGCACCCGCCTGCGGGTCGAGGGTCTGGGCCGCCTTCGCGGCGTTTACCGCCTGGCCGAAGCGCGCGTCGAATTGCGGCGTTCGGCTGTTCACGCAGCCGGCGAGAACGAGGACGAGGAGAAAAGCTGTCGCGTGTCGCATGGGGCTCTCCATATCTATTGGGTTGCGAATCCGCCCTTGGCCGGGGCGGTGCCCTCGAGCTGGCCGCGCAGGTGCACGCCCTCGAGCGTCGGGTTGGTGTAGCCGTCGGTCGGCAGCGGCTGCTCGGGCGTGAGCGGCTTCACCAGCCGCGGTGTGACGATGAACATGAGCTCGGTCTGGTCGTTCTGGAACTCGGTCGAGCGGAAAAGCGCGCCGAGCACCGGAATGTCGCCCAGGCCCGGGAAGCGGTTCATGGTCGAGGCGGTCTTCGACTGGATAAGCCCGGCGATCATGAAGCTCTGGCCGTCGTGCAGCTGCACCGTGGTCTCGGCGCGCCGCAGGGTGAAGGACGGCAGCACCGCGACCGCGCCGTCCACCGAGGTGAACGGGCTGCCGGTCTGCTGCAACTCGGAGACTTCGGGCGCGACGCGCAGGTTGATGCGCCCGCCTCCGAGCACGGTCGGCTTGAACTGCACGCCCACGCCGAACTCCTTTTCCTCCAGCGTGATCGTGCTGCCGCCGGTGGTGTCGTTGCGGCGAGCGACCGGAATGAAGATCTTGCCGCCGGAGCGGAAGCTCGCCTCCTGGCCGCTGATCGCCATGATGTTGGGCTCGGCGAGGATGCGCACCAGGCCGTCGTTGGTCTGCGCGTCGACCGCGAGCGCGTGGTGGCCGCTGCGGCTGACGAGCGAGGCCGCGCCGAGCAGCTGATCGAGGAAGTTCGAGCGCGAGAGCAGGTCGAAGGTCGCCCCGCCGCCCGTGTTGATCGAGCGGATGCTGAAGCCCAGGCGGCTGAGCAGCGTCTTGGAGACTTCGGCGACCTTCACCTCCAGCATCACCTGCGAGGGCGCGCGCACGCGCAGCAGGTTGATCACCGTCGGGCCGGCGACTTGCGCGGCCTGCGCGAGGTTGCGCGTCTCGCCCACGGTGATGTTCGTGCCGGTGCCGGTGCCGCTGCCGCCCCCCTGGATGGGCAGGATGATGCCGCGCGTGAGCTTGCGCACCCAGGCGCGCGCGAGATCCACGGCTTGCGCGGCGCGCTCGGCGTCCTGCACCAGGCCGGTAAGCACGATGGAATCGGCGGTGGTGTGGACGTGCACGTCGTTCTCGGGCCCGAGGAGCGTCGCAAGCTCGCCCTCGAGCAGCTTTGGCTCGCCCGAGACCGAGATGTCGATGACGGTCGCCTGGCCGCCTTTCGACCAGACGATGACATTGGTCGAGCCGAGGTCCTTGCCAAGGAGGTAGAGCTCGTTGCGGCTGATCACCGTGACATCGGCCACCGCCGGATTGCCGACCGAGACGCGCTCGATGGCCTCGGGCAGGCGCAGCAAGGTCGACTTGCCGACGAGGAGCTTCATCTCGGGCCCCTTGCGGGCGGGCGCGGAGGACGCCTGCGTCGCGGCGGGCGCGGCCGGCGAGGCCTGCGGCGCGCGCTTCTGCGGCGCGGGCTTCGCTTGGGCCAGCGCGAGCGCCGGCAGGACGAGAAGCAGAATCAGTACGGCCAGGGCAATTCGTTTCATGGCGCTAGAACTCCTGCGTCGTTTTGTGGGTGCCGCGAATCACTTCGAGCTTGGGCCGGGCGTCGGCCGTGGCGACCGGCTTCGCGGGGCGGCGCGGCGCGCTCGGCGCGGCGACCGGGGCCGCCTTGGGCTGCTCCTTTGCCTGCGTATGCAGCAGGTCGTTCGTGCGGGCGCCGGCGGTCTGCACCGGCAGCTTGTCGAGCTGGTTGCGCAGCACGAGCGAGAGGTTGCCGACCGAGCGCGCGAGGTCGAGCTGCTCGGCCTGCACGGGCGTGAGCTCGAGCGTCACCGCGCTCACCACCTTGGGCTTGGTCTCGTCGCGGTTGGCTTCCTGCGCCACCGCGAGCACGAGGATCTGCTCCAGCACGATCTTGGAAACCGGCCGGTCGTTGCCGTCCTTGGCGTTCACCATCACGTCGACGAGGTTGCCGGGCAGGGCGAAGCCCGCCACGCCGATGACTTCGTTGACCTTCACCGTCACGGCGCGCTTGCCTTCGCTGATGACGGAGGAAAGGCCGCCCTTCGTGCCGACCGGCGCGAGCCGGTTCTCGAGGATGGGCTCGCCGCGCTGCAAGGCGCTGCGCACGACGCGGCTTTCGAGGGTTTTGGGGTCCGTGACGGCGCCATCGGGCAGCGCGCCCGAGGGCCAATCGATCGTCTTCATCATGTCCGGCATCAGCGCAGTGCCGAGCTGCACTTCGCGCGAGGCCACCACGACCTGGCTGGTCGCGAGCATCGCGCGCTGGCCGAGCCACTTGGCCGCGATGAACATCGCGATAAGGCCCATCAGCCCCGAGAAGACGATCATCACCACTGCCTTGCGGTTTCTCATCGGTTCACTCCGTCAAAGGGTTAAGAGCCAGGCCTTGCAGGTCATCCAGCCGAGCGTGCCGGCGGCGATCGCGACGCTGTAGGGCAGGCGCGCCGCGGTCTGCGTCTGCGAGTCGAAGCGCGGACCCTGCGCTCCCGCGAGGCGCGCGAACGCGCCCCAGAAAAGGAGGCGCAGGTTCCGGCCCGCCGTGGCGAAGACCGCGGGCCGGGCCATCGCGACCAGGGCGAGGATCATCCCCGCCAGGAAAGTCGCGATCGCGGCCGCCACGGCGTCGGTCGGCCCGAGAAACGCGCCGACCATGGCCATCAGTTTTGCGTCGCCGGCGCCCGCTGCGCGCACGAGATACAGCGGCAGCATCAGGGCGAGGCCCGTGGCGAGGCCGCCGAGCGACAGAAGCGCGCCGTCGAAGCCGCCCTGCACCGCGTGCAGGCCGAGGCCGGCGGCCATGCCGCCGAAGACGACGCGATTGGGAATTCGGAAGCTCGCGAGATCCCGCCACACCGCTAGGGCGAGCAGGCCCGCGAGCAGGCCGAGAACCTGGAGCTTGAGGAGATGGAGATGCATGGGCTGAGGGTCCCGGCCGTTTGCAGGCTTACGCGCCGCCGAACGGATTGCACGCTTGCTGCGGGTTGGCCACGCAGGCGGCGATCTGGGTGAAGAACGTGTTGAGGTTGGTGCCCAGCGCGCCGGCGCCGATGATGAAGGC
The DNA here is from genome assembly GCA_036262835.1 of Burkholderiales bacterium. Lineage (GTDB taxonomy): Bacteria > Pseudomonadota > Gammaproteobacteria > Burkholderiales > SG8-39 > RBG-16-66-20. The sequence goes on from DATAID010000008.1 coordinate 16,832, forward strand.
GACCGCGATGAGACCGGCGAGCAGCGCGTATTCCACGCCGTTCGCGCCCGACTCGTCCTGCATGAAGCGCTTGATAAAGGATTTCATTTGCTCTCCTTGGATTGGAGGCGCCGCGGCAATCGCGTCGCCTACTGCCGACCCGGCAGTTCTAGTGGCGCCTCACGGGCGCAATGTTCTGGCGCGATCGCCGTGGGCGCGCTCGATCCGGCGCAGCAGCACATCGGCGGGCTCGTCCTTCAGGACCACGGCGGCGGCGCCGCAGTCGAAGGCGCGGCGGTACAGCTCGTGGTCGTGCGATCCGGTCAGGACCACGAAGGCGGCGCCGCTTTGCGACACCGCGCGCGGCAACCGGTCGAGCGCGTTGACGTCCTCGAGAAAGAGGTCGAGCACCACCACGTCGACGCCGCGCACGCGCAGCGCCGACTCGGCGTCCTCGACGGAGCGCACGGCGCCGGTGAGCGTCATGCGCGGCCATTCGGCCACGATCAGCTTCATCAGCCCCCAGCGCACGTGATCGTGGTCCTCGATCACCATCACGCGGATGGGACGGGGCGGTTCCTGGCGGCGGATCAATTGAAGTTCCATGCCGCCACGATAGGCGGCGGCGGCGCGCGCCGCATGAGACGGCGGGCGGATGCGGAGGAGGCTTTTTGGGACTAGCGCGCCTGGTACGGCGCTACTAGCGCCGCGGCGCGGGAGCGGACGGCGCGCTGCCGATCTTGCGCTCCATCGCGAAGAGCACGAGCTCCACCCTGCGGTTGAGGGCGAGCTTGTCGTAGATCGAGGCGAGATGATTGCGCAGGGTGTGCGCGCTGATGCCGAGCTCGCCGGCGATCACCTTGTTCGGCTTGCTCTTGAGCCGCACGACCTCGGCGATCACCTTGCGCTCGGCGGGCGTGAGCGCATCCATCGGGTCGGGCGCGCGCCCGTCGCCGCGCGCGGCGCACATCGCCGAGAACATCCGCGCCACGCTCGCGCCGTCGAGCCAGACGCCGCCGGCGCGCACGCGCGCGATCGCCGAGAGGACCACCTCGGCGGGCTCGGACTTGTGCACGAAGCCGCTCGCGCCTTCCATGATGGCGCGCTCCTGCAGGGCGCGGTCGTCGACCCCGGAGAGGATGATCACGCTCGCGCCCGCGCGGCGCAGCGCGCCGACGAGATCGGCGCCGTGATCGGCGCCCAGCATGAGATCGAGCAGCACGACGTCGGGACGGTGCTGCTGCACGGCGGCAAGCGCCTGCGCCGGCGTGCTCGCGGTGCCCACCAGCTCAAGGGGCGGCCCGGCGCTTTCGATCAGCTTCGCGTAGCCCCAGAGGATGCTGCGATGGTCGTCGACGAGGAGGATGCGCGCCACGGCTAGAGCGGGACCTGCACGCCCACCACGGTGTTGCCGGCGGCGTTCTGCCAGACTCGGACTCGGCCGCACAGCTCTCTCGCGCGCTCCTCGATCGAGCGGGGCCGGAACTCGGGCGCCCCGCCCTCGTTCTCGAATTCGAGGATCAGGACGCGCCGCTCGACCCTAAGCGTGACGACCGCGTGCCGCGCGTCGGTATGCCGGCGGATGTTCGAGAGCGCCTCGCGGGCGATGTGGAGCAGCTCCTCGAAGAGCCGTCCCGGCACGATCACGTCGCGCTCGGCGAGCACCTCGATTTTCAGCCCGTAGACCTCGCTGAAGGCGCGCGCCTGCCAGCGCACGCCCTGGACCACCGACTGCCGCGGGGCTGCATCGTACGAGCGTCTCAGCTTGCCCACGTACCGGCGCAGCTCGGTGATTCCCTCGCCCGCCATATGGATGAGCTCATCCACCTCCCGGGCAACCGGATCCGTGGCGGCCAGGCGCAGTCGCAGGGCCTCCAGGCCGAGCTTCAGTCCAAGATACGGCTGGATCGTGCTGTCGTGCAGGTCGCGGGAGATGCGGCGACGCTCGTGCACGACGGCGGCGGTCGCCGAGAGTGTCGCGGACTGCACCTTGAGCTGCATCGCCGCTAATTCCCTTTTGAAAGTTCCGCAAGGCTACGGCTGTATTGCAGCGGCGACATTTATTCCCACCGTGCTGGACGGACTAGTACGATACGGGCCTGCTCTAGAATCACGGCTGGAGGCAAGCCCAATGCGGCGCGAAAACATCCCGGATCTTTCCAAGTTCGTCGAGCCCGACCGCGTCCGGCGCGAGGTGTACACCGACGCGGGCATCTTCGAGCTCGAAATGGAGCGCATCCACGAGAAGCACTGGATCTACTGCGGCCACGAGACGCAGGTGCCGAAGCCCGGCGACTACTACCAGGTGCAGATCGGCCGCCAGCCGATGCTGATGGTCCGCGGCAAGGACGGAAGAGTGCACGTGCTCTACAACCGCTGCCCGCATCGCGGCAACATGATGTGCGGCGACCGGCACGGCAACACGGGCGAATTCTTCCGCTGCTCGTACCACGCCTGGACCTTCCAGCACAGCGGCAAGCTGCGCTCGATCCCGATGATGGAATCGGGCTACGCCGGCACGCGCCTGAACAAGGACAGCCCCGAGCTCAGCATGAAGCCCGCCGCGCGGGTGGAGAGCTACCGGGGGTTCGTGTTTGCAAGCCTGGCCAAAGATGGGCCCGACTTGAAAACCTTCCTGGGCAAAAGCATCGTCGCTTTCGACGACATGTGCGACCGCGCGCCCGAAGGCGAGGTCGAGGTCGTGCCCAACTGCTTCCGCGTCATCCAGCACTCGAACTGGAAGCTCTTCATGGAGAACCAGATCGACGCGCTCCACCCCTCCGTCACGCACCAGTCGACGGGGCGCGCGGCGCACGAGGTGGAAAAGCAGATCGCGAAGAAGACGAAAAAGGGCGAGGCGCCGCTCTCGTACCACATGCTTTCGGCCTTCGCGACGGTGACGATCGACAAATGGGACAACTTCCAGACGATCAACTACCCGTACGGCCACTGCATCCTCACCGGCTACATGGGCCTGCGCCCGCAGGATCCCGACACGCTCGCCTACGACAAGATCATGATCAAGAAGTACGGGCAGAAGCGCTTCGACGAGATCATCGGGGTCAATATCCACCACGTGCTCGTCTACCCGGGCCTTTCGGTGCAATCGCCGCTGCAGCAGCTGCGCGCGGTGCGCCCGCTCGGGGTGGACCGCACGCTCACCGAGATCTGGCATTTCCGGCTGAAAGGCGCGCCCGAGGCGATCTACCGGCGATCCCTCGCCTACTACAACCTCGTCAACTCGCCCGCGACGCTGATCAACGCCGACGACCTGGAGAACTTCTGGAAATGCCACCAGGGCCTGGCGTCGGACGGCGGCGACTGGGTGAATTTCGCGCGCCACCACGGGCACGACATCGAAAAGCCGGGCGAGGTGTCCTCGGCGCCCAACCAGGGCACGTCGGAAGCGCCAATGCGCAACCAGATGAAGGCCTGGGCGAAATACATGTCGGAACAAGCCGCATGAAGGACCAGCACGAGATCGAGCAGTTCCTCTACCGCCAGTCCGAGCTCCTCGACTCGAAGAAGTGGCAGGCGTGGATCGACCTCTTCACGCCCGACGGCATCTACTGGATGCCGCCGGACGCGAGCTACAAGACGTGGGATGGCCAGCCCGCCATCTTCGCGGAGGACAAGAACCTGATGACGGTGCGCATGAACCGGGTGCTGCACCCGGATGCGTGGTCTCAGCGCCCGCTCTGGGGGACGAACCACGTCGTTTCCAATGTCCAGATAGGAAAAATGGACAAGAAGGGCAACGTGGAAGTCCGCTCGCGCTTCCACATGATGGAGCTCAGGCGCGACGACGTGCGGCACTTCGCCGGCAGCTATACCCACCACCTGAAGAAAACGAAGGGCGGCTATGCCATCCAGCTGCAGCGCGTCGACATGACGAACGCGCAGGCCGCCTACGACTACGTGCTCCAGGTCTGGGTCTAGATTCCTAAGGCGTTCCCGGCTCGACCTGCACCCGCATGCGGTTACGCATGCCCATCTGCAGGGTGCGGTCCTGCTGCTGGATGTTCATGCGCAGGGTCGTGTCGAAGTCGGCATTCGAGCGCGGGACGGGCGAGGTCAGGTCGACCGCCATGTGGCCTTCGCCATGGCCCTGCATCGAGGTGAGCTCGGCGCGCGCGCCGGCGGCGCCCGGGAGCGCCATCTCCTGCCGGGGCGCAAACTGCTCGAGCGAGACGGCGAGCGTGGCGATCAGTCCTTCGAAGCGCATGAGCCGGAATTCGGCGACCTGGTAGAGCGTCACCCCGCCACCTTGCACCCGGTGCAGCATCGTCCAGCGCGCGCCGACGCCCACGGCCTCCTCGGGCAGCGGCACCGAGGTCTGCTCCATCGACTGGCGCATCGACTGCACCATCTGCTCGGCGCTCTTGTCGAGGCCTGGTCCCACCTGGATGTTCGCCTCCTTCACCACGCCGCGGCTCGTCATCGCCACATGGCCGCGGATCGCCGAGAGCGAGGCGAGGCTCTTCTTCATGGGCTCGAGCACGGCCGGCGGGATGCCCTCGGTCTCGAAGAGCTCGGGCGGGTCGGCGAGGCCGAAGTCGAAGCGCGCCCCGGCCGGGTCCGCCTCCGTCACCTTGCAGTCGAAGACCATGCGCATCGCCGGCGCGCGCTGCACCGGCGCGCCGCGGCCGTCGATCTCCACGCCGAGCGACATGCGCAGCGTCATGACGAGCTGGTGCGTCGAGCCGGCCGCGAGCCGGTAGCGCAGCGCGCGGAGCGGCGCCTCACCCGCCTCGAGCAGCTTGAACACGGGCGCCGCGCCGGGCGCCGGAAACTCCGAGAGCTTGTAGCCGCCGACCGCGGGCTCCTCCTCAGCGCGCGCGAGGAGCGCCGCGCCCAGCAGCGCGGCGAGGAGAATGCCGCGGACGCTATTTGCCAAGCCGCTTGACGTAGAAATGGCGGCTCGCGCCGGGCGGCGAGCCGCGCATGCCGCCGAAGCGGCGAAAGCCGAGCTTCTCGTAGAAGCGCGGCGCCTGGAACGAATACGTATTCAGATGGAGAAGCCGGCTGCCGCGCTTGCGCGCGCGCCGCTCAGCGGCTTCGATCAGCCGGCTGCCGAGCCCGGCATGGCGCGAGGCGTCGTCGACCCAGAGCAGCTCCACATAGGTCTCGCGGTAATAGGACTCGACGATGACCCCGCCCACGATGCGCCCGCGCGAATCGCGGGCGGAAAACACCGCGCGCTCGTAGTTCGACAGGCCGGTCTTCGAGCGGTTGTAGCGGATGAGGCCGTTCCACAGAAAGTGCGACACCGCGCGGGCGCGGCTGCGTTCGCGCGCGATTTTCAGCGGTTTCAGTTGCAGTCCTTGGCCGACGCGATTTCAGACAGATGGCGGCGCAGCGCCGCCAGGTCGGAGGCCTCGAGCGCGAGGCTGTAGGTCCCTGCGCCCTTCTCGACCGGCCGCTCGACGATCGCGTCCGCCCCGACGCGGAACTCGGCCACGCGCTTCTTGCCGCTCGTCAGCACGATGGTCGAATAGCAGGACAGCTTCGCCTCGCTGCGGCTCCAGCCCCGCTTGCGCAGCTGGTTCAGGTCCTCCACGATCGAGCGCACGTCGTCGCGCTTCTCGAGCAGGACGGAGGGCGAGTTGTAGTTGGCGATGCGCACCGCCGAGGCGCCCGCGAGACGCGGCCGCCCCTCGGCCTGCGCGCCCGCGGCGAGCACGAGTGCCGCCATCCCGCTCAGCCATGCCCGCATTTCGCTCCTCCCCCTTGGCTGATTCTGCCAGATTGCTATGCTCGGCCGGTGATTTCCAGACGCATCTTCCTGCTGCTGCTTGCCGCGCTCGCGCTCCCCGCGGCGGCGCAGACGTTTCCCTCCAAGCCGGTGCGCATCATCGTCGTCTACCCGCCCGGGGGCACGAGCGACGCGGTGACGCGCTTCATCGCCGAGAAGCTCTCGAGCGCGCTCGGCCAGCAGGTCGTGGTCGAGAACAAGGGCGGCGCCGGCGGCGCGCTCGGCATGGACGCGATGGCGAAGTCGGCGCCCGACGGGCACACGCTTGCCTTTGGCGCGATCAGCCCGCTCACGCTCCTGCCGCACGTCGGCAAGGTCCCCTACGACCCGATCAAGGACGTGACGCCGGTGGCGAGCGTGATGATCTCGCCCGTGTACCTGCTTGCCACGCCCGCCTTCGCCGGCAAGACCTTCGCCGACGTCGTGCAGCAGGCGAAGGCGAAGCCGGGGTCGCTGCGCGCCGGCACCTCGGGCATCGCGACGCTCGGCCACCTCATGATCGAGCAGCTGCGCGTCGCGGGGCTCGATCTCGTGCACGTGCCCTACCGCGGCGGCGGCCAGGTGATCACCGATGCCGCCGGCGGCCAGTTCGAGCTTTTCACCGCGAACCCGAGCCCGGCGGTGAACAATTTCCTCCAGCAGGGCAAGTTCCGCATCCTCGCCGTCGCCGCGCCCAAACGCCTCGCCGCGCTGCCTGAGGTGCCGACGATGACCGAGCTCGGCTATGCGGAGGCCAACTACAGCTCGCACTTCGGCATCTACGCGCCCGCGAAAACCCCGGAAGCGACGCTCACGCGGTTGAATGCCGAGATCAACAAGGTGCTGGCGATGCCCGAGGTCGCCGAGCGGCTCACCCGGCTCGACAACGTGGTCGCGCCGATGACGATCGAGCAGTTCGCGCACGTGCTCCGCAAAGAGTACGACGCCAACGCGAAGATCGTCGCCAAAGCCGGAATCAAGATCGACTGATGATCCTCAGAACGAGTTTCGTTCTTGCGGTACTTTTTATTGCTTTCGGCGTGGGAGCGCAAAGCTACCCGGCCAAACCCGTGAAGCTGGTGGTCGGCTTCACGCCCGGCGGCGGCGTGGACATCAACGCGCGCCTGCTCGCGCCCAAGCTCGCCGAGTATTTCGGCCAGCCGTTCGTGGTCGAGAACCGACCGGGCGCCGGCACCAACATCGCGAACGAATACGTCGCCAAGTCGCCCGCCGACGGCTACACGCTGCTCGTCAATACCGCGGCGCTCGCGATCAACATGTCGCTCTACGCCAGGCTGCCGTTCGACGCGCTGCGCGACTTCGCGCCGGTGTCCGTGTTCTCGGAAAGCCCGAACGTGCTCGTCGTGCCCTCCATCCATCCGGTGAAGAGCGTGCGCGAGCTGATCGCGCAGGCCCGGTCGGCGCCCGGCCGGCTCAACTACTCCTCGGCGGGCGTCGGCACTACGCAGCACCTCGCCGCCGAGCTGCTCAAGCTGCGCACGAAGACGTTCATGGTGCACATCCCTTACCGCGGCTCGGCGCCCTCGCTCACCGCGCTGATCGCGGGCGAAGTCGACCTGTCGTTCGCCAACGTGCCGGCGATCCACTCCCACGTGCAGGCGGGCCGGCTGCGCGCGCTCGCCGTGGCCGCCGCCAAGCGCGACCCGCAGCTGCCCGAGGTTCCCACCATGAAGGAGGCCGGCGTGGAGGGCGTCGAGGTCGTGGTCTGGTACGGCGTGTTCGCGCCGGCAGCCACGCCTCGCGACGTCGTGCACACCCTCGCCGCGGGCGTGCAGCGCGCGGCGCGCGATCCGGGCATGCGCAAGCGCCTGCTCGAGCAGGGCGCCGAGCCCGTGGGCAACTCGCCCGAGGATTTTGCGAAGCTCATGCGCGAGGAGGTCGCGCGCTGGGCCGAGGTGGTGAGGGTCTCCGGCGCGAAAGCCGACTAGTTCTTCGGGTTCCTGAAGGAGGAATCGAGGAAGGACACGATGAGGCGGGCGAGCTCTTCCTCGTGCCCCTCGAAGAAGTGCTTCGCGTTCGGGATCATGACCTGGCGCGAGCCGGGCACGCTGCGGATCTCCTTCTCGCGCTCGGGCGCGCCGTAGACGTTGGTCGACCAGTCGTTGCTCGCGAAGACATCGAGCACCGGGATCTTGATGCGGAACATCTCCTGCAGCCCCTGCAGGATGCTGATCGACACCCACGCGCCCACCGAGGTGTCCTCGGTCCGGATCAGGTACTGGTTCGCCATCGTCGCGCCCAGGCTGTGCGAGACGATGGCGATGTTCCTGTAGCCCTTGCTCTTGAGGAAATCGACGGCGAGCTGGAAGCGCTCGCGCGCATCCGGATAGAGCGGCACGTACAGGCCGAGGATCGCCGTGCTCGGCAGCACCGGCATCTGGATCGAAAGGGTCGAATAACCCTGCTCGGCAATCAGCGTGCGCAGCGCGCCATAGAGCTCGAAGTCCGGGCTCCAGCCGCGGCCGTGCGCGATGATGACGGCGCCTTTGGCTGTCGCCTTGTGATCTATGAAAAGACCCAGGAATTTATGGCCGTTCTTCTGCTCGAGCCACACCGCATCCCCGACCATGAGCGTCTTCAGGATGTCGTCGGCCCAGCGCTTCTCGCGCTCGTAGTCCTGCGCCGCCGCCGCGCCCGCAAAAACGAGCAGCGAAACAAAAAGCCCGCCGAGGCGGGCTTTTTGTGCGAGCTTTGCCGCGAGGCTACGCAAGGCGCAGCGGCATGGAGCGCAGCCGCTTGCCGGTGAGCGTGAACACCGCGTTCGCCACCGCCGGCGAGATGAGCGCCATGCCCGGCTCGCCGATGCCGCCCGGGTTCTCGGTGCTCTTGACGATGTGCATGTCGATCTTCGGCATCTCGTTGATGCGCAGCAGCTTGTAGGTGTCGAAGTTCTTCTGCTCCACCTGGCCGCCCTTCAGCGTGATGTCGCCGTAGAGAAGCGCGGTGAGGCCGAACACGATGTTCGACTCGAGCTGCTGCTGGACGATGTTCGGGTTCACCATCCGCCCGAGGTCGACCGCCACGGTCACCTTGTGCACCTTGATGTCGCCGTTCTGCACCGAAACCTCGGCCACCTGCGCCATGTAGGTCTGGTAGCCCTCCATGAGCGCGACGCCGCGCGCGCGGCCTTTCGGCAGCGGCTTGCCCCAGCCGGATTTGTCGGCCGCGATCTTGAGCACGTTGGCGTAGCGCGGCTGCTTGGAAAGCAGGCCCATGCGGAACTCGACCGGGTCCTTGCCCGCCGCCGCCGCCATCTCGTCGACGAAGGACTCGTTGGCGAAGATGTTGAGCGCGTGCGACACGGAGCGCAGGTACCCCACGCGCAGCCCGGGCTCGTGGATCACCGTGTGGACCGACTGGTTGGCGATGTCATAGGGCACGACGATCGCCTCGGCCATGAACGGGTCGACGCCGTCCTTCACCACGGGCGGGAAGAGCCGCGAGGTGATCGAAGGCGAGCTCATCTTGTGGCTGATCGCGACCGGCTTCCCGCTCCCGTCCAGGCCGGCCGTGAGCTTGTGCAGGCTCGCCGGGCGGTAGAAGTCGTGCGTCATGTCGTCTTCGCGGGTCCACACCAGCTTCACCGGCGCGCCGACCGCCATCGAGATCTCGACCGCCTGCATCATGTAGTCGAGGTCGATCCGGCGGCCGAAGCCACCGCCGAGAAAGGTCGTCTTGATGGTGATCTGCTCGGGCTTGAGCTTGGTCATCGCCGAGGCGATGCCGAGCGCCGCCTGCTGGAACTGGATCGAGCCGATCAGCAGCGCCGAATCCTTCTTCACGTCTGCGGTGAAGTTCATCGGCTCCATCGGCGAGTGCGAAAGGAACGGCATCTGGTAGGTCGCTTCCACCGTCTTGGCGGCGCCTTTCATGCCGTCCGCGACGTTGCCTACCTGCTTGATCGAGGCGCCCGGCTTGCCCATGGCGTCGCCGAGCTGCTTGAACACGCCCGCCGAGTCCAGGCCCTTCATCGGGCCCTCGTCCCAGGTGATATTGAGCGCGTCGCGCGCCTGCTTCGCCTGCCACCAGCTGTCGGCGACCACGGCGACGCCGTCGGTGATCTTGACGACGTGCTTCACGCCGGGCATCGACTTCGCTTTCGCGTCGTCAACCGCCGTCGCCTTGCCGCCGATCACCGGGCACTGGGCGAGCGCGGCGTAGAGCATGCCGGGCAGCTTGGTGTCGATGCCGAACTGCGTCTTGCCCGTGATCTTGCCGGGCGTGTCCAGGCGGTGCAGCGGCTTGCCGATATAGCGCCACTGCGACGGATCCTTCAGCTTCACTTCCTTCGGCGGGGTGAGCCTGGAGGCGGCTTCCGCGAGCGAGCCGTAGGTCGCCTTCTTGCCCTTGCAGGTCACCATGCCGTTCGCGGCCTTGCAGTCGGAGGCGGAAACGCCCCACTTCTGCGCCGCGGCTTCGGTGAGCATCACGCGCGCCTTGGCGCCCGCGACGCGCAGCTTCTCCCAGCCGTCGCGCACCGAGGTCGAGCCGCCGGTGATCTGGCCGCCGAGCATCGCGTTGATGTACATCTCGCCCGGAGGCGCGAACTCCACCTTCACCTTGTTGAGATCCACTTCGAGCTCTTCGGCGACGAGCATCGGCAGCGCCATCACCACGCCCTGGCCCATTTCGGAGCGGTCGACGAGGATTGTCACCGTGTTGTCGCTGCCGACGCGCACCCAGGCGTTCATCGGCGAGTCGGTCGCAGCTTTCGCCTCGCCCATCACGCCGCCGAGCGAAACGCCGATCACCAGCGCCCCGCCGGTGGCCGCGCTGGTCTGAAGGAACTTGCGGCGCGAGGGATTCTTGAGCTGAGTCATGGCTAGGCCCCCTTCGCGGCTTTGTGGATGGCCGCGCGGATGCGCGGATAGGTGCCGCAGCGGCAGAGGTTGCCCGCCATGGCGTTGTCGATGTCCGCGTCGGTCGGCCTGGGCTTCTCGGCGAGGAGCGCCGTCGCCGACATGATCTGGCCCGACTGGCAGTAGCCGCATTGCGGCACATCGAGCGCCGCCCACGCGGCCTGCACGCGCTTGCCGACGGGTGTCGCGCCGATGCCCTCGATCGTGGTGATCTTCTTGCCTTCGGCGGCGGAGACGGGCGTGCCGCAGGAGCGCACCGGCTTGCCATCGAGGTGCACAGTGCACGCGCCGCACAGCTGCGCGCCGCAGCCGAACTTGGTGCCGGTCATGCCGACCGTGTCGCGAATTGCCCAGAGCAGCGGCGTGCTCGGGTCGACGTCGACGTTATGGGTCTTGCCGTTGATGTTCAGACGAGCCATGCTCTCTCCCCGGAAGTTGCAATGATGGTCTGCTGCCTGGCTGCGGCTATTATCCTCCGGACGATGATTGCAAACCGATGTATTTTGGCCGCCACTGCACTTGTGGGCAGCGTCCCCGCGGGAGTATTCCGCCCTATTCCTTACGAGCCAGTCAGGGGCTAACGAGACCATGAAAATCGGCTTCATCGGACTGGGCCTCATGGGCAAGCCCATGGCGGCAAATCTGTCGAAGGCAGGCTTCACCGTGAATGCTTTTGACTTGCGGGGCCCTTCGATCAAACCCGAGGGAACGGTCTGGTCGGAAGACCCGGCCCGGGAAAGCGACATCGTCCTCACTTCGCTGCCCGGGCCGCCCGAAGTCGAAGCGGTGTCGAAGAAGATCCTCGAGAGCGCGAAACCCGGAACGGCGTGGCTCGATCTCTCGACCAACTCGCCCGAGGTCGTGCGGCGGATCTACGCAAGATGCAAGGAGAAAGGCATCGCGCTCCTCGATGCGCCCGTGAGCGGCGGGCCGGGCGGCGCGGCTTCCGGCAAGCTCGCGATCTGGGTGGGCGGCGACCGCGACGCCTACGAGCGCTGCCTGCCGGTGCTGAAGGCGCTCGGCGACCAGCCGTTCTACGTCGGGCCGATCGGCGCGGGCTCGGTCGCCAAGCTTGTGCACAACGCTTCCACCTTCACGGTGCAGACGGCGCTCGCGGAAACGTTCACGCTCGGCGTGAAGGCGGGCGTCGACCCGCTCGCCCTTTTCCAGGCGATCCGCCATGGCGCCTCAGGGCGCGCGCGCACGTTCGACCGGCTCGCGGAAAAATTCCTGCCCGGGACTTACGATCCCGCCGGCTTCGCGCTGAAGCTCGCGCACAAGGATGTGACGCTCGCGCTCGAGCTCGCCAAGTCGCTCGGCGTGCCCATGAAAGCCGGAGAGCACGCGCTCGCCGAGCTGAGCGAGGCGATGCGCCGCGGCTGGGCCGAGCGCGACTGCCGCGCCTCGATGATCCTGCAGGAGGAACGCGCCGGCGTTTCCGTGCGCGTTCCGCCCGAGGCGCTGAAGAAGGCTACTTCGTAAGCGACACGACCCGCAGGTAGGGCTTCAGCGTCTTGAAGCCCTGCGGATACTTCTTCTTCGCGTCTTCGTCCGACACCGAGGTGGGAATGATCACGTCCTGCCCCGGCTTCCAGTTGGCCGGCGTCGCGACGCCGTGCTTCGCATTCATCTGCAGCGCGTCGAGCAGACGCAGCACCTCGTCGAAGTTGCGCCCGGCGCTCATCGGGTAGGTCAGCATCGCCTTCACCTTCTTGTCCGGCCCGATGATGAACACCGAGCGGATGGTGGCGTTGTCGTTCGCAGTGCGCGGGCCCGGGTTCGCGTTGGGATGGATCATGTCGTAGAGCTTGGCCACCTTGAGGTCCTCGCCGCCGATGATCGGGTAGTTGACCGCGTGACCCTGCGTCTCCTTGATGTCGCCCGACCACTTGCTGTGGTCGCTCACCGGATCGTTCGAAAGGCCGATGATCTTGGTGTTTCTCTTGTCGAACTCGGGCTTCAGGCCCGCCATGGTGCCGAGCTCGGTGGTGCACACGGGGGTGAAATCCTTCGGATGCGAAAACAGAACCGCCCACTTGTCGCCGATCCACTGGTGAAAGTCGATCTTGCCTTCGGTGGTGTCGGCGGTGAAATTGGGGGCTTCGTCGCCAATGCGGATCGCCATGGGGTGTCTCCGTGGGTTTGGGGTGTTCGGGGGATGGAAATTATACGGCGCGCGACAGCGTAAAAACCCTGCTTTCCGCGTCGCTTTAAATCTTCCTTCCCAGGAGCATTTTCATCGGCAGCGCGGTCTTCGGATCGAGCAGCACGACGAGCCAGGCGAAGCGCGTGCGCAAAAGCAGCGATGGGATCTGGCTTGCGCCGCCGCCCGCGCCGGCCAGGTATTCCGCGATCGCGCTCCCGACATCCGGGTCCTTGCGCAGGCGCTCGAGCGGCTGCGCTCTGGCGAGTACCTGCGCGCGGCGCTCCTCGTATGGCACCCACAGCCGCGGCTGCTGCTGCAGGTCGCGGCCGGCGAGGGCCGCCTCGATCGCCTTGGTGCGCTCCTGGGGATCGGCGGGCAGGTCGGCTGCGGCCAGCTTGGGACCAGTGATCGGCGCACGGCGGAATTGCGGGTACTTCGCGGCCGCCAGGTCCTCGGGCGCGAGGTCCGCCGCCGCCACCAATTCGAAGCGATCCTTCACGAACACGATGAAGGCCGGCCGCGCGAGGAAGACGACGTAGCCGCCGTAAGCGAGCGCGGCGAGCTGCACGAGCGCGATCACCGCGAGGTCGAATTTCATGCCGGGCTTGCCGGCCTTGAACACGACGAGGGTGAGGAGCGGGCCGAGCGTCACGTCGACGCCGACGAGGATGAAAAGAAGATCGTTGCCGCCGGCCGCCTCGAAGAGCGGCCGCGGATACCACAGCGTGAGCATGAGCGTGACCACCGCCGCCGCGATGGCCACGCAGAGGAGGAAATGGCTGCCCGAGGCCTGCCAGCGCGACCAGGCGCGTGCGCTCATCCCCTGTCTTTTTTGCGCGCCGCCGGCGTGGCGGGCGGCGTGGAAGCCGGGGTCGAAGGCGTCCCCTTCACAGGCGCGATCACCTTGGCGAGCGCCGGGAAATATTCCTTGCCGAAGCCGGCGCGGATCGCGCGCTTGATCAGCTCCTTGGCGTTGTCCGCGCCGGTGAGGAAGAGGCCGGCCTCCTCGCCCAGCCGCAGCGCATAGCGGATGTCCTTCAGCGCGTACTCCGAGGAGAACGCGCGCTCGGGAAACTGGCCGGGCAGGATCGACTTCATGCCGTGGTTGCGCAGCGCGAAGCTGTCGGCCGAGCCCTTGGAGAGGATCGCGAAGGCGCGCGCCGGCTCGACGCCCGCGTGCCGGATGAGCGCCATCGCCTCGGCGAGCGCGACCACATTCTGAAACAACACCAGGTTGTTGATGAGCTTCATCGCCTGGCCCGTTCCCGCGCGGCCGCAGTGCACGACGTCGCTCGCCATGTGCGCGAGGAGCGGCTTCACGCGCGCGAACACCGGATCGGCCGCGCCCACCATCGTGAGGAGCGTTCCCGCCTTCGCCGCCTCGCGCGTGCGGGCGACGGGCGCGTCGGCGAAATGGATGCCGCGCGCCTTGAAGCGCGCTTCCAGGTCGCGCGCGACGTTCACCGGAATGGTGCTGCAATCCACCACGCACGACCCGGGACGCAGGTGAGTGAGCAGGCTGCCGCCGCCGAGGCACACCGCCTGCACCTGGGGTCCGCCGGGCAGGCAGAGAAAGACGATGTCGGCGTGCTCGGCCACCTCGCGGATCGACTCGGCCGGGATGACGCCCGGCTCGTCCATCTGCGCGAGCGCATCGAGGTCCGCGTCGAAGGCGCGCACCTCGTCGCGCGACTTGGCCGCGAGGTTGCGGCACATCGGCGCGCCCATCACGCCGAGCCCGATGAAGCCCAACGGCATGCCTCAGCCCTCCTTCAGCACCACCAGCGCGTCCACCGCGACGGCGCCCCTCTTTTTCACGATGACCGGGTTCGCCTCCGCCTCGCGCACCGGCCGTCCGTCCACCAGGGCGAGCCGCGACAGCGCGGCCACCGCGCGCGCGAGCGCCTTCAGGTCGCCCGGCGCCATTCCCCGATAGCCCGCAAGCGGCGCGAGCCCCTTCACCTCGCCGATCATCTGCAGCGCCTCCGCCTCCGACACCGGAGCGAGGCGCAAGACCACGTCATTGTAGAGTTCGGCGAGCGTCCCGCCCGCGCCCACGACCACGATCGGCCCGGCGACCGGGTCATCCCGATAGCCGACGATCGCTTCGCCCAGCCCCGCTTCCATCTTTTGTACCAGAACCGGTTTGCCGCGTCTTCCGAGGGCGCGCGCCTTTGCGGCAAATTCCTCGGCTGCCACGTCGAGGGCGACCCCGCCGGCCTCGGTTTTGTGCTCGATCGAGGGATCGAAGATTTTCACCGCCACCGGATAGGCGAGCTTGTGGCCGTAGCGCGGCGCCCGGGCGAGCGCGTGCTCGACCACCGTCATGCCGAGCGACTCGAAGAGCGCGAGCGCGCGAGCTTCGTCGAGCTTGCCTTGCCGGGGAAACCCTCTGGGCCATTTCAGCTTCCGCTTGCCCGCAGACTTCCGCGGGGAGCTCCATCTGAAATACGCGTGCAGCGCATCGGCGCAGGCCTCGGGCGTGCGAAACGCCGCGATGCCCGCCTTGCCGAGAAGCGCGAGCGCCTCGTCGGCCTGCGGCGTGAGGAACACCGCCAGGGGCTTCCCGCCGCGCTTGGCGGCGACGATCGGCTCGATCGCCTCCTTCGGGCGCGAGAAGGCCGAGGAGCCGGTGACGGCGAGCACTGCGTCGCAGCCGCGCCAGGCGAGAAGCTCGTTCAGGGTCTGCCCGTAGGCGGCGAGCGCCTTGCCCATGGTGGTGTCGATGATCGGCGCATCCCCCTCGGGGACCGCCGTCTCGATGCCCTTCTCGCCGAGGCGATCGACCACCACCGCGGCGCCGCCGCCCGTGTTGGTCAGCACGGCCACTTTGGGTGGGCGTTTTATTTCCAAAGGTTTCTTATTCGAAAGCAGCGGCCCAATTTCGATCAATGTTTCAAGCATGTCGACCCGGACGATGCCGCAATCGCGAAAGTACGCGTCGAGCGCTGCATCCTCTCCGGCGATTGCGCCCGTGTGCGTGCGCGCGAGGCGCTCGCCCAGGCGCGAGCGCCCGAGCTTGTAGGCGACCACGGGCTTGCCGGCCGCGTGCGCCGCGCGCGCCGCCGAAGCGAGGCGCTCGGCATCGCGAACGGTTTCCAGAAAGAGCAGCACCTGCTTCGTTTCCGGATCGGCGACGAGCATCTCGAGAAGCTCCCCCACGCCGATGTCGATCTCGTTCCCGACCGAGACGAGCTTGGCGAAACCGAGCCCGCGCGCGCTGCCGCGGGTGAGCAGCGTGCCGAGCATCGTGCCGCTCTGCGAGATGACGCTCGCGCCGCCCGCGGGCGGCGCCGGCGCTTCCAGCACCGCGTTCACCGACACGGTGACGCCCGCGGGCAGGTTGATGACGCCCATGCTGTTCGGGCCGATGAGACGCACGCCCAGCGCTTTGGCGCGGGCCGCGAGCTTCGCCTGGCGCGCCGCGCCCTCGGGCCCGCGGTCGGCGAAGCCGTCGCTGAAGATGGTCGCGACCGGCACGCCCGCCTTGCCGCAGTCCTCGAGCGCGCTTTCCACCTCCTCCACCATGATGAAGGCGTGATCGATGGATTTTTTTATCTCTGAAACGCTTTTGAAGCAGGGCAGATCGAAAACCATGGAGCGGCCAGGATTCACCGGGAACACTTCTCCCGTAAACCCATGCATCTTGAGGAAGCGCTGCGGGCGCGCGGTGGCTTTCGAGGGGTCGCCCGAGGCGCCGACGAGCGCGATCGAGCGCGGCGCAAACAGAGCCTTGGCGAGGCTCATGCCGCGAGCGTTTTTTCGGAGTCGAGCTTCCAGAGCCGGCCGAGCAGCGCGCGCGCTTTTGCTTCGCCCAGCACCGGGGCCGCAAGCTCGAGGTACTTCGCCTCGAGCTGAGAGTCCGAGAGCGGCGCCTCGGGGTCGCCGATGCGGGTGGGCTGCAGGTGCTCCGCGGTCTTTCCCTTGGCGAGGATCGAGACGCGCGCGGCGCGCTGCTTTGGAAATGTGGCGTCGAGCTCCGGGTCGATCGCCACCGAGATCTTCTTCATCAGGCTTTTCGTCGCCTCGTCTTCCAGGCGCGGGCGCTCGAAGGCCGCCAGGCGCACGCTGCCGTGCGTCAGCGCGCTCGCCACCACATACTTGAGCGAGAAGCGCCCCTCGGCCGCGCTTTTCGGATTCTCGTAGCCGGCAACCTCGAGCGCCGCCTTGTAGGTGCCGACCTTCACCTGCTCGATGTCGCCCGCCGCGACCTTCATCTGCTCTTTGAGCGCGAGCGCGCCGTCGATCGCGGCGAAGGTATGGCCGCAGCAGGTGTGGTTCTTGAACGTCATGCGGCAAATATGGAATTCTTTTCCGAGCGTCGCGAGCGCCTTGTCCCAGTCCGGGCCGTCGGCCATCGCCTTGCCGAAGCCTGCCTCGCCTTCGATGACGTCGAGCGACCCGGTCACGCCCTCGCGCGCAGCGAGCGCCGCGGTGACGCCGGCTTCCGCGGCGTGCCCCGCGTGCAGGGGCTTGGACATCGACTCGTGGCGGAACGCCTGCTGCAGGCCGGCCGCGAAGGTCGTCACCGTGGCGAGCGCATGCGCGAAGCGCTTCGCGTCGAGCTGGAGAATCTCGGCCGCGGCCGCGCAGGCGCCGAAGACGCCGATCGTGCCGGTGTTGTGCCAGTACTTGTAGTGCGCGCGGCCCATCGCCGCGCCGATGCGCGTCGAGATCTCGTAGCCGACCACGACCGCGCGCAGGAACCGCTCGCCCGAGACGCGGTGCGCCTGCGCGAGGGCGAGCGCCGCCGGAATGGTGGGAGCGCCCGGGTGGTAGATGCCGTCGCGGAAGATGTCGTCGACCTCGACCGTATGGGCCGCCGCGCCGTTGATGAGGGCGGCGATGCGAGGGTTTGCCTTCGTTCCCATCATCAGAAGGGATTTTCCGTGACCCAGTTCGTCGGCAAACGCCTTCTCCAGCAGAATCGCCGGCGCAACCACGGCGCCGGGGAGCACGGCCGCGTACCAATCGATCACCGCGCGCTTGGCGTGATGAACGACCTCCGGACGCATCGGCTGGCCGCGGAATTCCTCCGCCCACGCCGCGAATCGTTCGACGACCTGCGTCACCGGGAAAGCGTCGCCGCCGCGGCGGCCAGGCGCTCGCAGGCGCGCTCGAGCTGCGCCTGCTCGGCGGCGAACGAGACGCGGAAATACGGCGAGAGGCCGTAGCCGGCGCCATTGGGCAGCGCGAGGTGGGCCGCCTCGAGCAGCCAGGCCGTCACGTCGGCGTCGGACTCGAGCAGCTTTCCCTGCGGTGTCTTGCGCCCAAGCCAGCCGGCGCAGGAGACGTAGACGTAGAACGCTCCTTCCGGGGCCTTGCAGGAGAGGCCGGGCACCGCTTGCAGCCGGGCGACCAGCGCATCGCGCCGCTTCTGGAAGATGTCGCGGCGCTCGTGGACGATGGCCTGTGGCCCGTTCAGCGCGGCCACGGCAGCCGCCTGGCTGACCGAGGACGGGTTGAGCGAGCTTTGCGCCTGCAAGCGCGCCATCGCGCGAACCAGCTCCGCGGGCCCGGCGCCGTAGCCCAGCCGCCAGCCCGTCATGGCGTACGTCTTGGAGACGCCGTTCACCGTGAACACGCGGCCGGCGAGCTGCGGCGCCACCGCGGCGAGCGTCGCGAACTTGCGCCCATCGAAGAGCACGTGCTCGTAAATGTCGTCCGAGACCGTCCAGACATGCGGGTGGCGCTCGAGCACGGGAACGAGCGCCGCGAGCTCCTCCGCGCCGTAGACCGCGCCGCTCGGATTGGAAGGGGAATTGAGCATCAGCCACTTGGTGCGCGGCGTGATCGCCGCCTCGAGCTGCTCCGGGCGGAGCTTGAAGCCGTTCTCGGGACTCGTCGGCACCCACACCGCCGTGCCGCCGGCATAGTGCGCGATGTCGGCGTAGGCCACCCACGAGGGCGCCGGAATCACCACCTCGTCGCCCGGGTCGAGCGTCGCCATCAGCACGTTGTGCAGGATCTGCTTGCCGCCGGCGCCCGCCGAGACGTTCTCGGGCTTGAATTCGAGGCCGTTCTCGCGCTTGAACTTGGCGATGATCGCCGCCTTGAGGGCGGGGGTGCCGTCGACCTGCGTGTAATGGGTCTGCCCCTCGCGCATCGCGCGCGTGGCCGCCTCGATCACGTGCTCGGGCGTGTTGAAGTCAGGCTCGCCCTGCGCGAGCTCGATGACGTCGACGCCCTGCGCGCGCAGCTCGCGCGAGCGCTGCGCCGCGAGCGCGGAGGCCGAGATGCGCGTGCGTGCGACGCGCGAGGAGAGCAGCAGCCGGTCGTTCTGGCCCATGTCAGTTCACCGAGGCTCAGTTCACCACGATATTTCGCTCGCGCACGAGCTTGCTCCACTTCTCGCGCTCGGCGCGGATGTGGGCGGCGAACGCCTCGGGCGCGCCGCCGACCGCCTCGGCGCCCTGGTCGGCGAGCTTCTGCTTCATGTCGGCGCTGGCGAGGATGGTGCCGGTCTCCCGGTTGAGGCGCTGCACGATCTCGCGCGGCGTGCCGGCGGGTGCCGCGAAGCCGCTCCAGGAGAGCGACTCGTAGCCCGGCACGCCTGCCTCCGCGATCGTCGGAACCTCCGGCAGCGCGCCCGAGCGCCTGCTGCCTGTGACGGCGAGCGCGCGGAGCTTCCCTGCCCTGATGTGCGGCAACGCCGAGGGCATGTTGTCGAAGATCATCGAGACGCGGCCGGCGACGACGTCGATCAGCGCCTGGCCGCTCCCCTTGAACGGAATGTGCACGACATCGACGCCGGCCATGCTCTTGAAGAGCTCGGCGGAAAGATGCGTCGAGCTGCCCGCGCCCGAGGAGGCGAAGCTGAGCTTGCCGGGGTCCTTCTTCGCGAGCGCGACGAGCTCCGCCACATTCTTCGCCGGCAGGTCGTTCGGCACCGAGAGGACGTTGGTGATCGAGGCGATGAAGACGACCGGCTCGAAATCCTTCGCCGCGTCGTACGGCATGTTCTTGAAAAGGGCGTTATTGATGGCCATGACGCCCGTGGTCGCCATGAGGAGCGTGTAGCCGTCCGGCGCCGCTTTCGCGACCGCGTCCGCGCCGATGTTGCCCGAGGCGCCGGCGCGGTTCTCGATGACGGCGGATTGCCCGAGCGATTGCGCGAGCCGCTCGCCGACGAGGCGCGCGAAGATGTCCGTCGAGCCGCCCGGCGCGAACGGGACGATGATCCTCAGGGCTTTATTGGGGTAGGTTTGTCCCGCAACGGAAAGGACAAAAAGACACCCGAGGAAAAGCCCGAGAACCCGCGACATCCTCAAATCTTATACGAGGGATCGACTCTGTCGGCGAGACGCCGCATCGCGGGCCATTCGAGCAGGCCCACGACCCGGCGCACGCCGCGGCGGTACATGTGGCGGGTTTTCTCCTGCACTTGCGGCGAAGGCAAGACGATGTCGTCGTTCGCGCCCTGCGCGAGGAGCTGCGCAACGCAGGCCTTCTCGAGCCGATACAGGGAATTGAACGCCTCGCCCACCGTTCGCCCGACGGCGAGCGCTCCGTGGTTACGCAGGAGCATCACGTCGGCGTCGCCCAGGTCTTCGACGAGGGACTTTCTTTCCTCGAGATCGAGCGCGACCCCTTGGTAGTCGTGATAGGCGACGCGGTCGAAGCGCATCGCCATCTGCGTCATCGGCAGCAGGCCTTTTTTAAGCGACGAGACCGCCATCGACGCCGGCGAGTGCGTGTGCATCACGCAATGCAGCTCGTGCTTCGCCTCGTGGATCGCGCCGTGGATCACGAAGCCCGCATAGTTGAAGGTGTACTCGAGGCCCTTCGGCCACTCGGGCTCCCACAGCACCTTGCCCTTCAGGTCCACCTTGAGCAGCGACGAGGCGCAGATCTCGTCATACATCAACCCCATCGCGTTCAGCAGGTACTCGTCGGTGCCCGGGATGCGCACCGAGATGTGGTTGTAGACCAAGTCATCCATTTTGAAGAGGCGCACCAGCCGATAGGCGCAGGCGCAATCGACGCGCGCCTGCCATTCGGCGGCGCTCACCTTTCCTTTTACCGATCGGAACTTGAGCGGCGGATAGTCAGGATCCGCCCGCTCCATGTCCGGGTAAAACCTGCGAAGGTCGCTGACAGTAGAGGACGCCTGCGCGGCGGACTTAGTCTTCATCCCACGCCTTCTCCGGGAGCGGCAAGCCGGCCAGATCCTGCGCCGTCAGCGGCCGGTCGGGCTTGATGCCGAGCTCCTCGAGGATGAGCATGAGCTGGCGCGTGTGCTGCGCCGGATGCCAGACGGTGCGCTCGAGCACGACGTGCACCGGATGGCTGCCGAAATACGTCTCCATCGGCTGGCTGCAGGACTTGTCGGGATAGTTGCGCCACCATTCCTTGGCGCGCGCGAGCACGCCCTCGCCGTAGCGCGCGATGTTCTCCGGCGTGCGCAGGTCGCCCGAGTGGTCCTCCATGATCCGGTCGTAGGTGAGGAGCTTGCCGTCGGCCATCGACTCGAGGAACCCCTCGACGATGCGGAAGATGTGGTGCGACAGCACCCGCTTGGGGCGGTTGCGGTTGCGGAACGGCTTCTCCATCTCCGCCTCGGGGATCTGGCGGATGTAGCGCGCCGCCGCCGTGAGCACGAGGTCCATCTTCTGCATGAGCTGCGCGGGGCTGAGCTCGTCCTGCTGCTTGATCTTCAGGTCGAGAAATCTGATGACGTCGGTGAGCGTCTGCGCGAACACGAACTTGTCGCCGCGCGCGACGATCGGGACGCTGCGCGCGCCGAGCTTGCGCAGCTCTTCCATGCCCGCCTCGTTGCCGTGCACGTTGATCGACTCGTAGTCGACGCCCTGCTTGGTGAGGAATTCCTTGGTTCTCAGGCAGCTCGTGCAGCCGGGCTGCCAGAACACCCTGACCCTGTTTTCGGTCGCGAGCATCGGTGTCTCCGTGAAAGGGGTGTGACTTCGATACGATAGCACCCTGACGATGACACGAGAGCTTTCCGGAAAAGTCGCGCTCGTCACGGGCGGCGCGCGCAACATCGGCCGCGCGATTTCGCTCGCGCTCGCGGGCGCGGGCGCCGCCGTTGTCGTCAATGCCCGCAGCTCACGAGCCGATGCTGACGACACCCTTGCATCGATCAAGTCGGCGGGCGGCGACGGCGCGGTCCACATGGCCGATGTCAGCGACCCCGACGCAGTCGGCAAGATGGTGGAGGCGGCCGTCGGCCGCTTCGGCCGGCTCGACATCCTCGTCAACAACGCCGCCTTGCGCGAGGAGACGCCCTTCGCCGAGCTCGGGCTCGCGGAATGGAAGCGCGTGCTCGGCGTGATCCTCGACGGCGCGTTCGTCTGCGCGCAGGCCTGCCTTCCGCACCTTGCGCGTGCGGGCGGCGGCTCGATCGTCAACATGGGCGGCATGACCGCCTACAAGGGCGCCCGCGGCCGCGCTCACGTCGTCGCGGCGAAAGCGGGCCTTTCCGGCCTCACGCGCGCGCTCGCGCTCGAGCTCGCGCCGCAGAACATCACCGTCAACTGCGTGGTGCCCGGCACGATCGAGACGGTGCGCGGGCTGCCGGGCGCGCCTGAGCGACCCGCGCATCGCCAGGGGCTGCCGGTGCTCGGCCGGCGCGGCGAGCCGGCCGAGGTCGCCGAGACGGTGCGCTTTCTCTGCGGGCCGGGCGCGCGCTACATCACGGGGCAATCGGTGCACGTCAACGGCGGCGGGTTCATGGCATGAGGAGCGTCGCCGAGATTCTGGCCGGTAGCGTCTTTTCGCTTCCGGAGATCCCCGCGGAAGTCGAAGACCGCTGCCGGGACCTGCTCGTCGATGTCGCCGGACTCTGCATCGCTGCGCGCAGAAGCGACTATGTGAATTCATTGAAGAGAAGCCTGGACACCGGCGGCGGCTGCACCGCGCTCGGCCATGCCGAGACCTTCAACGCCGAGGACGCCGCGATGCTGAACGGCACCGCCGCGCACGGCGAGGATTTCGACGACACGTTCGAGGGCGGGCCGGTGCATTCGGGCGCCGTGGTGGTGCCCGCAGTGCTTGCCGCCGGCGAGCGCTTCGGCCGCAGCGGCCGCGACGCGCTGCTCGGCATCGCCACCGGCGTGGAAACGCTTTGCCGGCTGAGCCTTGTCGCGCCGAAACTGATCCACGACGCGGGATTTCATCCGACCGCCGTTCTGGGGGTTCTGGGTTCGACCCTGGGTGTTTGTGCGTCGTTGCAGCTGACGAAAGAACAAGCCGTCAACGCCTTGGGCATCGCGGGCAGCATGGCGGGTGGCCTCGGCGAATACCTCGCCGACGGCACCTGGACCAAGCGGCTTCATGCAGGCTGGGCTGCGCATTGCGGGCTGCACGCGGCGCGCCTCGCGCGCGAGGGCTTCACCGGACCGCGCACCGTGCTCGAGGGCAAGCGCGGGGTGTTTGCCGCCTTCACTCACCAAACCGCTTTTCATTTCCAGGAACTCCTCGAGGATTTCGGCAAGACCTGGCGCATGAAGGACCTCGCCTTCAAGCCCTACGCGACCGGCACGATGAACCAGCCCTACATCGATTGCGCGCTGCGGCTCTCGAAGCGCGGCTTTGCCGCCGAAGATGTCGCTGAAGTGCTCTGCGAAACCGCCGAAGGGTACGTGCAGCGCCTCTGGGAGCCGCTCGCTGCCAAGCACGCGCCGCCGAACGCCTACGCGGCGAAATTCAGCGTGCCCTTCAACATCGCGGTCGCCTTCGTCACCGGCGGCGCGGGACTCGGCGCGTTCACCGCGGAGACGGTGCGCGATCCGCGCGTGCTCGCGCTCGCGGCGAAGATCCGCTATGCGGTCGACCCGGCGAACGCCTACCCGCGCGGCTATACCGGCCACGTGCGCATGACGCTGAAGGACGGGCGCGTGTTCGAGGAGCGGCAACCTCATATTCGAGGCGGCGCAAGCGAGCCGCTGACCCGACAGGAAATACAAGGCAAATTCAGGAGCAATGCCGACCACGGGGGCTGGCCGGCCGACCTCGCCGAGACGTTCCTGAAATACTCCGGGAAAGCTTTCGATGAAAAAGTGGCTCTGGCTCCTTTTCGCGCTTAGCGCGCTCCAGGCGCAGGCTTACCCCGACAAGCCCGTCAAGATCCTCGTCCCCGCGCAGCCGGGCGGCGGGCTCGATCTCATCGGCCGCACCATCGCCGACCAGCTGAGCCGCGCGCTCGGCCAGTCCTTCTTCGTAGAAAACGTCTCGGGCGGCGGCGGCCTGATCGCGGCGCAAACGGTGGCGCGCGCCGCGCCCGACGGCTACACCCTCATGGTCGGGTACGTGGCCACGCACGCGACCAATCCGGCGGTGCGCAAGGTGCCCTATGACGCGGTGAAGGACTTCACGCCGATCGCCATGGTCGGCGGCACGCCCAATGTTCTGGTGGTCGCGCCTTCACTTGCCGTCACCGACCTGAAGTCGTTCGTCGAGCTCGCCAAGAAAAGCGCGGGCAACCTCAGCTACGGCTCGGGCGGCCTGGGCACGCTCAACCACCTCGTCATGGAGCAGTTCAAGGCCGAGGCCGGCTTCGACCTCGTCGTCGTCCACTATCGCGGCATCGGCCCGGCGATTAACGATTTGCGCGGCGGGCGGGTGCAGGTTCTCGATCCGGGGCTCGCCGCCGCCCTGCCGCACTTGCGCGCGGGGACGATGAAGCCGATGGCGGTCACGGGCCGCGCGCGCCATCCGCTCATTCCCGAGGTGCCCACCTTCGAGGAGTCGGGCTTCAAGGGTTACGACTCGGTGCAGTGGTACGGCATCGTCGGCCCCGCGCGCCTGCCGGCGGAGGTCACGAGCAGGCTGAACGCAGAGATCAACAAGGCGATCGCGGCGCCGGCATTACGCGAGCGGCTCTCCGGCGAGGCGATTGAGCCGATGCCGATGAAGCCGGAACAGTTCGGCGCCTTCATCCAGTCGGAAATCGCGCGCTGGACCCGGCTCGCGCGCGAGCGAAAGATCAGCGTCGAAAACTGACCTGTGATCCGCCAGGACCACGGCTGCGATTGACGTGTCTTACTGTTTATGTTATTTCTGAAAAGACTGAAATCTCGGAAATAATAGAAAACAGGCCGGACAGGCCTTCAACCCTCATGGAGCTCTCCCCCGTCACGCGCAAGTTCGTGCTGCATTGGGGCGAGATGGGCACGCGCTGGGGCGTCTCCCGCACGGTGGCGCAGATCCACGCGCTCCTCTACCTCGCCGAGCGGCCGCTCCATGCCGAGGATATTTCCGAGACGCTCGAAGTCGCCCGGTCGAATGTGAGCACCAGCCTCAAGGAACTGCAGGCCTGGAATCTGATCAAAGTCACGCATGTCATCGGCGACCGGCGCGACCATTACGAGGCGATCCAGGACATCACCAATCTTTTCCGCGTCATCGTCGAGGAACGCAAGCGCCGCGAGATCGACCCCACGCTCGCGCTGCTGCGCGAATGCGCGGCCGAGTCCGACTCCAAAACCGGCGCGCATGCGCGCGAGCGCATCTCCTCGACCCTGGCATTCCTCGAGATGCTGAACAAGTGGTACGAGGAGATGAAGGGCCTTCCCTATCCGCTGCTCATGGCGCTCCTGCGCATGGGCGGGCGCGTGCAGCGCTTCCTCAAGAAGGCGGCCTGATGAGAATCCTGCTGACGGGCGCGACCGGCTTCGTCGGCCATCACGTGGCGCAGGCGCTCGCGAGCGCCGGGCACGAGGTGGTCGGCTGCTCGCGCCATCGCAACGAGGCGCTGCACCGCTGGCCCGACTTCGGCTGGATCAAGGCCGATTTCACCGCCGACCTGAGCGCCGACGCATGGCGCCCGAGGCTGACCGGCTTCCAGGCGGTGATCAACACGGCCGGCATCGTGCGCGAGCGCCCCGGACAGAGCTTCGAGGCGGTGAATTTCGAGGCGCCGCTCGCGCTCTTTCGCGCCTGCGCCGAGCGCGGCCCGCGCCGCGTCATCCAGCTCTCGGCGCCCGACTGCGAGCGCGACCCGCGCGGCTATGCGGCGACCAAGCTCCGCGCCGAGCGCGCGCTCGCCGGCCTCGACCTCGACTGGACGATCGTGCGCGCTTCGCTCATGCATGCCGAGGACCTGGCGAGCGCCGTCGTGCGCCTGGTGGAGGACGGCGCGCCGCTAGGCTCGGTGCTCGAGCTCGAGCGCGATCAGATCCGGTTTAATGTCCTGCACGCGCGCGACGCCGCAAAGCTGCATCGCGCGCTCTAGCTCGCTCGCGAGAATCGCGAGCGCCTGACGGGCGCCCGCCTCGCCCCCCGCCGCCGCCCCGTAGAGCGTCGCCCGCCCCACCGCGACGGCCTGCGCGCCGAGCGCGCGCGCCTTCAGCACGTCCGAGCCGCGGCGCACGCCGCCGTCCATGATGACGGCGGCCTTTCCGCCGACCGCGCGCGCGATCGCCTGCATCGCATCGAGCGAGGCCACGGCGCCGTCAAGCTGCCGCCCGCCGTGGTTCGATACCCAGATGCCGTCCACGCCCATCTTCGCCATGCGCTCGGCGTCATCCACCCGCGAGACGCCCTTCACGAGGAGCTTCCTTTTCCAGCGATCGCGAAAGCGCGCGAGGTCGTCCCAGTCGAAGGCCGGGTCGGTATGCCGCCCGACCGAAGAGGCGAGCGCGAGCCCCTGCTCGGTGGTGCCGCCGTAGCCGCGCACGTTGACGAAATCGGGCAGCCCGCCGTTCAGCGCGATCTGCAGCGCCCAACCGGGCTTGAGCGCGCCCGAGACGAGATGCCGCAGCGTGAGGCGTGGCGGCACCGAAAAGCCGTTTTTCTGGTCGCGCTCGCGCTTGCCGCCGACGGCGAGGTCGACCGTGGGCACGAGCGCCTCGTAGCCCGCGGCCTCCGCGCGCGCGATCAGCTTTTCGACGAAGCTGCGATCGCGCAGCACGTAGAGCTGGAACCACAGGCGCCCGGGCGCCTTCTCCGCGATCTCCTCGATGCCGGCCGTCGCGTTTGTCGACAGCGTGAACGGAACGCCTAGCGCTGCGGCCGCACGCGCGATGCCGACATCGACGCCCGGCCAGGCGATGCCGGCGGCGCCGGTCGGGGCGACGAAGAACGGCTGCTTCGCGGGCAGGCCGAGGATCTCGCAAGAGGGATCGGGCTTGGCGACGTCGACGAGAACGCGCGGCAGGAAGCGCGCGCGCTCGAAGGCCGCGCGGTTGTCGCGCAGCGTCACCTCGTCTTCCGCGCCGCCGTCGAAAAAGTCGAAGATCGCGGCCGGCAGGCGGCGCCTCGCCATGCGGCGCAGCTCCTCGATCGACCAGGCGCGGGAAACGTCGGGCATAATTGTTTCTTTTCGATTTTCTCACGGACTCCGCATGAAGCCGGCCACCGCTCAGAAGCGCATCGAGGGCGTGCTCGCCCCCGTCATCACCCCGTTCAAGCGCGACCTTTCGCCCGATCCCGGTCGCTTCGTCAAGCATTGCCGCTGGCTCATGAAGAGCGGCTGCGCCGGGCTCGCCGTGTTCGGCACCAACAGCGAGGCGAACTCGATGTCGGTCGAGGAGAAGCTCGAGCTCCTGGACGCGCTCGTGAAAGGCGGCGTGCCGGCGAACGCGCTCATGCCGGGCACCGGCCACTGCGCCCTCACCGACTCGGTGAAGATGACGCGCGAAGCCGTGCGCATGGGCTGCGGCGGCGTGCTGATGCTGCCGCCCTTCTATTACAAAGGGGTCTCGGACGAAGGGCTCTTCCGGAATTTTGCGGAAGTGATCGAGCGCGTCGGCGACGAGCGCCTGCGCCTGTACCTCTATCACATCCCGCCGGTGTCGAACGTCGCGATCACGCTCGAGCTCATCGAGAAGCTCCTCACGCGCTATCCCGGCATCGTCGCCGGCGCGAAGGACTCCTCGGGCGACTGGAACAACACGAAAGCGATGCTCGATCGCTTCAAGGACCGCGGCTTCGACGTCTTCCCGGGAAGCGAAGTGTTCCTGCTCGACGGCCTGCGCGCGGGCGGCAAGGGCTGCATCACCGCGACCGGCAACGTCAATCCCGGCCCGATCTCGGAAGTCTTCCGCAACTGGCGCTCGACCGAGTCCGACAAGCTTCAGGCCGGCATCACCGCGACGCGCAAGATCATGCAGAAAGTGCCGATGATCCCGGCGCTGAAGGCCGTCACAGCCCACTTCGGCAACGATCCTCAATGGCGCACCGTGCGACCGCCGCTCGTCGAGCTGACGCCGGATCAGGAAAAGCAGGTCATCACGGAGCTGAAGGGCGCCGGCTTCTCGATGCCGGGGCTGTAGCTCGCACGGTCCTGACGATGAACCGCGAACAGCGGCGAAGGGGTGCGAAAGCCAAACGACGTGGTCACAGCCAAGCACCGCAGGTGCCTCCACAGGTTGGGCCGCCAGCTCAGAAGCCCGGCATTCTGCTGCGCATGGTCGCGAGCGTCCTTCTGTCTCCATGGGTGCTGAACAAGGTCAAAAGTCCAGACGTCGAGCGCATGCTGGCTAACATGGCGATCCAGGCTGATCGACCCGAGGTCGCGAAAAGCCTGCTTAATCGCATCGCCATGCGCACGGATACCCCGGTCAAACGGGGATGATGTCGAAAGCGAAAGAGATCCGACGCCCTTTGGAGCGCAGCGGTCGCGTGTTGTGCCAGAAATATGACGGGAAGGTCACAAGCAGCCCGGGCTCTGGAAAGATCTGACGTACCGGTACAACCGTCTTGGGCCTGTACCAGCGCTCTTCGCTACGACCGAATTCGATCCAGCCGTTGCGCTCTGGATCATCGCGACTCACTTCGTCAGGCACCTCTACGTAGTACACGCCGCTCAGCCAGCCCCGGGCATGGATATGAGGCGTCTGGTGACCGTTTTCATGCATTATCACGGCCCACGAGTACAGCCTGAAGACGCGCGGCGGATGTGCGTCGAAAGGATGCGTTGACCGCTTCCGCACCTCCTCCTTGCGGCGCTCCGCGGCGGCTACAAAGAACGCGTTCAACTGCTGGATGGGCAGTGCGCCGTTCATGGCAAGGTTGGACGTTTGCTGGCCGTACCTCGTTGTGTGACCTTCCGGCTCAAATACGAGCGATCGGTCGTGCTTGAGCGCTTCCCCCAACACGCGATTGAACGCCTCGAGGTTCTGATACCCCCTAGGCACTGGAATCCGTTCAAGCTTGATCAGGTTGTCA
>DATAID010000009.1:0-11042 GCA_036262835.1 Burkholderiales bacterium
CCCTGCATCTCGTCGCAGTCATGGCCGCGCAGGAAGTCGAGCTGCTCGCGCGTCTCCACGCCCTCGGCGATCACCGTGAGCTTGAGGCTGTGCGCCATGCCGATCACCGCCTGCGTGATCGCCATGTTGCCCGCGTCGCGCGGCAGGTCGTGGATGAAGGAGCGGTCGATCTTCAGGCTGTCGATCGGGAAGCGCTTGAGATACGCGAGCGACGAATAGCCGGTGCCGAAGTCGTCGATCGAGATGGCGATGCCCAGCCCCTTCAATTCGCGGATGAGCTCGACGGCGCGCGCCGGGTTCTGCATCACCATGCTCTCGGTGATCTCGAACTCGAGGCACCCCGGCTCGCAGCCGGTGCGCTCGAGCACGCGCCCGGTCTCCTGGACGAGATCCGCGTGCAGCAACTGGCGCGCCGACAGGTTCACCGCCATGCGCAGGTGCGGCAGGCCCGCCTCGCCCCAGGCCCGGTGCGCCCGGCAGGCCTCGCGCAGCACCCACTGCCCGATCGGCACGATGAGCCCGGTCTCCTCGGCGATGCCGATGAACTTGACCGGCGGCACCAGGCCGAGCTCGGGATGCTGCCAGCGCACGAGCGCCTCGACGCCGGTGACCGCGCCCGAGCGCAGGTCGATCTTGGGCTGGTAGTGCAGCACGAGCTCCTCGCGCTCGAGCGCCCGGCGCAATCCCGTCTCCATCGACAGACGCTCGACCGAATGCACGTTCATGCGCGCCGAGTAGAACTGGAAGTTGTTGCGCCCCTGCTCCTTCGCCCGGTACATCGCGATATCGGCGTTCTTGAGCAGGCCCTGCATGTCCTGGGCATCGTCCGGAAAGGAGCTGATGCCGATGCTCGCCGTCATGCGGTATTCGTGGCCGGCGAGCGTGAGCGGCTCGCCGAGCGCCTGGATGAGCTTCTGCGCCACGTCGATGAGGTAGGCCGGGTCCGGGATCTCCTCGATCAGCACCACGAACTCGTCGCCACCCAGGCGCGCCACGGTGTCGCTCGCGCGCAGGCTGCCGGTGAGCCGGCGCGCGACTTCGGTCAGCAGCGTGTCGCCCGCGTCGTGGCCGAGCGTGTCGTTGATCAGCTTGAAGCGGTCGAGGTCGATGAAGAGCACGGCCAGCCGCCGGCCGTGGCGCCGCGCGAGCGCGAGCGCGCGATCCAGGCTCTGGTTGAAGAGCACGCGATTGGGCAGGCTCGTGAGCGCGTCGTGGGTGGCCACGAACTGCACCGCCTCCTCGGCCTGCTTCCTCACGATGTACTGCCCGATCTGGCTGCCGATCGACTGCGCGATCTGCTCGAGCGTCTCGTCGGGCGCGCGCACGTCGCGGTGGAAGAACTCCATGACGCCGTGCACCTCGTTGCCGAGCAGGAGCGGGAAGGCGAATCCGCCGTGCAGGCCGGCGCGCGCCGCGGCGCCCATGCGCTCGAAGCTCGCCTCGCTCGTGATGTCGGCGATCGAGACGGGCTTGCCGGTGGTGAACGCCTGGCGCACCAGGCCCTTGCGGCCGCCTTCGGGCTTGAGGCGATGCTCGAGGCAGGTGGCGAGGTATTCCTGGATCTCGGGCGCGTCGATGCCCCAGCAATCCCGGCAGCGCAGCAGGCCGGTGTCCTTGTCCCACTTCCAGCGCGCCCCGCAATGCCAGCCCATCGCGTCGCAGATGGTCTGGATGATGCGCGGCACCGCGGAGGCGAGCGTGTCGGCTTCCGCGAGCACGCGCGTCACCGCGTGCTCCATCTGGCGGCGCTTCTCGGCGCGCTCCCGGTCTGCCATCGTGCTGCGCAGGTCCTCGGTCATGCGGCCGGCGAGCTCGGTCGCGCGCCTCCCGGTGCCCGCGAGCGCATGGATGAGCCCCGCGAGCAGCGCGCTGATCACCAGGCCGCCGGCGAGCGCGATCCACGGCAGCATCTCGTCGCGCGCGCCGATGAAATGGCGGCGCGGCGCGCGAAAGTGCACCTGCCATTGGCGATCGCCGGCCTCGAGCAGCACCGTATCGCGCAGCGCTCCACGGCCGCCGGCGACCGCGCCGGTGCGGTAAAGCAGGTTGTCCTCGCTGTCCGGAGCCGCGGCCTCGCCCGCGCGCGGCCCTGCGTCGATGACGCGCATTTCGAGCGGCCGGGAGGGCACTTTCCAGACCACGTCGCTCATCATTTCGCGCACGAGGAAGGTGAGCGCGACGAAGCCGGTAAACGCCCGGCGCCGGTCCGCCACCGTGAGAGGCGCCTCGTCGCGATAGACCGCGAGGCGCAGGCTCACGGCCGACTCGCTCGGCACCGGCACCGACGGCATCACGGTTTTGCCCGTCGCCGTCACTCCTCCGCTGTCCCGGGCGATCGCGGTCGAGACGGCGCGCTGCGGATCGGCGGCGATATCGAGCCCGATCGCGGCCGTGGCCTCCGGCGGATCGACGTAGGTGACCACGAGATACTCGGCGCGCTCGCCCGCAGGACGAATGCCGAATGCCGTATCGCCGGGAGGCGCAAGCCGGGCGTCGCGACGCATGCGCGCCTCGAACGCGGCCTTCTCGCCCTGCGGCACGCGCCGCACGAAGCTGATGGCGCGGATTTCCGAGAAGTTGGTCGCCGTGCCGAGGCTCGCGATGTAGCGGTGAAAAGCGGCGCGATCGAGGTCGGGATCGGCCTGGAAGAGGCCGCGCAGCCCGTTCAGGATTCCGTAATAGGACTGCATGCGCGCCTGCAGCTGCGCGCGCGCCTCGGCCACGAGCGTCTCGAAGCGCCCGCGCGCCTCGCGCTCGACCTGCTGGTCGACCAGGTGCCAGCCCAGAAGCGAGAGCGTCGCGCCGGCGACGAGCACGATCGCGGCGAGCGGTATGCGGCTCAGGCCGTGCGCCAGTCCCCCGTGGCTGGAGTGCACTTTTCGCGCGCTGTAAGGAATTCCCTACAGCATTCTACGCGAGGCGCTCAGCGCGCCTTGACGAAGGTCACTTCGACGCCGTTTGAGCGCGCGATTTCGTAATAGCGCAGCGCTTCCGCGTAATCCTTGGAAACGCCGGGTTTACCCGATTGCAGAATGTCGCCCAAGCGCTTGGCGGCCTGTCCGGAAGGCCGCCCCTTGCCGGCGCGCACCGCCTGGCGGAACGCCTTGGCCGCCTCGGCGAACTTGCCGTCGTTTTCAAGGGCGATGCCGCGCTGAAGAAGCGCATCCACATCCGGCGCGGCGGGCACGGGCGCGGGGGGCGGCGGCGTAACCGCGGCAAGCTTGGTCGGCTCGGCGGCCTTGGGCTCAGGGGCCTTGGACGCCTCCACGCTCTTGACCGGCTCGGGCTTGGCCGGTTCCGGCGCCTTCGTCGCCGGCTCGCTCGGCGCCGGCTCGGGCGCCTTGGCGCCTCGCTTTTGCCCGCCCTCGGAGAGCCGGGCGAGCTCGGCCCTGCGCTGCTCGAGCTTCTTCTGCTCCGCCTCGCGCTGCCGCGTCAGCTCCGCCTGCTTGGCAGCCTCGGCCTCCTGGCGCTTCAGCTGCTCGCCGAGCTCGCGCTGCTTGGCCACGTCGCCCGCCTTTGCGGCCTCGGCGGCCTGCTCGCGCATCGCCACCAGCTCCTTCTGCAGCTCCTCCTCGCGCTGGCGCGACTGCTTGAGCTCGGCTTCGCGCTGCTTGGATTCCTCGAGGAGCCGGGTCAGCTCGGCGACGCGCTGCTCGAGCTGATCGGGCGGCCTGAGCGAGTACCAGGCGTAGGCGATCGCGCCGGCGGCAAAAAGCGTCGCGAGAACGGCGGCGAGCGGCGTTTTTTTAGGCGCTTCGGCGGCCGCTTTCACTGCATCCTCGGCCTTTTTCTTCAGCTCGGCCTCGCGCTCGGCCATCTCGGCTTCGCGCTTGGCGAGCCGCGCCTCCAGCTCGGCTTTTTCGGCCGCGAGCTTGTTGCGCGCCTCGGTCTCGGCCCGCGCTGCATCCTCCGCCTCCTTCTTCTCGATCTCGGTGGAGACGACGGTCTCGTCGCCGCCCTTCAGCTTGGAGATCTTGCGCTTCGCAAGCGCGGCGTAGATGCCGCTCGGGAACTGCTGCAGGTAGAGCTCGAAATCGGCCGGGTCGTTGTTGTCCTTGATCGAGCGCCAGAACTCGAGCTCGACCGCCTTGGGCTGGGTCAGCGGCACGGTCGCCTCGGCGGCCGAAGGCGCTTTCGCGAAGCCGAGCGCCCCCGGCGCGAGGATGACGGTCTTCTCGGTCTCGTCGATCTCGGGCAGGCCTTCGAGGGCGCGCTTTAGCGCCATGCCGAGGTCGCGCGCGGTCTGGTAGCGCGCGTCGATTTTCTTGGAGAGCGCCTTGGCGACGATCGCGTCGTAGACGGGGGCGATGGTCGCGTCGATCGACGAGGGCGCAGGCGGCTCGTCCTGGAGTATTTTCTTGGCGATCGTCCAGGCGCCCGTGCCCTGGAACGGCTTCGCGCCGGTCAGGAACTCGTACAGGATGATGCCCGCCGAAAAGATGTCGGTACGCCGGTCGAGCGTCTCGCCCTGGATCTGCTCGGGCGACATGTAGGCGGGCGTGCCGACGATCGCGCCGGCCTGCGTCTTGTCCGACTGCGTGCGATCCGGGTCGGTGAAGCGCGCCACGCCGAAGTCGGTCAGCTTGACCCGGCCTTCGTGGTCGATCATCACGTTGGCGGGCTTGATGTCGCGGTGCACGACCCCGGCGCCGTGCGCGAAATTGAGCGCCTCGCACAGTTCGCCCATGATGTGCACGACCTCCTTCAGGGCGAAGCGCTCCCTCGCGTCGAAGAAGGTCTTCAATTCCTTGCCGCGCACGAACTCCATCACGATGTAGGCGATGTCGCCTTCCTCGGCGAAGTCGAACACCTGCACGATGTTGGGGTGGTTGAGCCGCGCCACCGCCTGCGCCTCGCGCGCGAAGCGGGTCGAGTACTCCCTGGCGGCGTCGGAGTCGAGCGCGCTCTTCAGGATCCGCTTGATCGCGACCTTGCGATGCAGGCGCGTGTCGAGGCCTTCATAGACGACGCCCATCGCGCCCTCGCCGAGCACGTTGACGATGTCATAGCGCCCGATGCGCTTGACGTCCGGGGCAGCCCCTCCCATGGCGTGAATTATCGCAGGGCGCGGCGCCCCGCGCAGGAACTAGTGCTCAAGCGCGGCCACGACCGCGTCGCCCATCTCCGTGGTGCCGACCTGACGGGTCCCGGGCTGGCGAATGTCCGCGGTGCGGTAGCCCGAGGCGAGCACCTTGCGCACGGCGCTCTCGATGCGCGCGGCGTCCTTCTCGCGGCCGAAGCTGTGGCGCAGCAGCATCGCCGCGGAGAGGATGGCGGCGAGCGGATTGGCGATGTCCTTTCCGGCGATATCGGGCGCGGAGCCGTGCACGGGCTCGTAGAGTCCCCTGTTGCCCTCCCCGATCGAAGCCGAAGGCAGCATCCCGATCGAGCCGGTCAGCATGGCCGCCGCGTCCGACAGGATGTCGCCGAACATGTTGGGCGCGAGAATCAGGTCGAACTGCTTCGGCGCGCGCAGGAGCTCCATCGAGGCGGCGTCGACGTACAGATTGCGGAAGTCGACGTCGGGGTACTGCTTCGCCACCCGCGCCACCGTCTCGCGCCACAGCACCATCGTCTCCAGCACGTTCGCTTTGTCCACCGAGCAGAGCTTGCGGCGCCGGCCGCGCGCCGCCTTGAAGCCGACGTGCGCGATGCGCTCGATCTCGGGCTCGGTGTAGCGCATCGTGTTGACGCCTTCCCTCACCCCGCTCGCATTCACGCTGACCCCGCGCGGCTCGCCGTAGTAGATGTCGCCGTTCAGCTCGCGCAGCACGACGAGGTCCAGGCCCTCGACCAGCTCGGGCTTGAGCGAGGAGGCGCCGACGAGCTCGGGATACAGGATCGCGGGGCGGAAATTGGCGAAGAGCGCGAGCTCGCGCCGGAGCCTGAGCAGGCCGCCGCCGGGCCGCAGCTTGCGCGGACCGAGCTCATCGCCCGGGAGGCCCGCCGCGCCAAAAAGGATCGCGTCGGCCTTCTTGGCAAGCGCCAGGGTCTCGTCCGGGAGCGGCTTGCCTGCGGCCTTCACGCCCTCGCCGCCGATCGGCGCCTCGGTGTATTCGGCATCCCTGCCGAGCACGAGCTTGAGCACCCGCAAGGCCTGCGCGGTGACTTCCTTGCCGATGCCGTCACCCGGAAGGACGAGGATGTGCATCCGGCGGCCTCCCGCGCGGCGCTAGGCCGCGGCGCGGTCTGCGCGGCGGCGCTCGTGCTCCTTCAGGAAGCGCTTGCGCAGCCGGATCGAGCGCGGCGTGATCTCGACCAGCTCGTCGTCGGCGATGAACTCGACGGCGTACTCGAGAGTCACGCTGATCGGCGGGGTCAGGTCGATCGCCTCGTCCTTGCCCGAGGCGCGGATGTTGGTGAGCTGCTTGGTGCGGATCGGGTTCACGGTAAGGTCGTTGTCGCGGCTGTGGATGCCGACGATCATCCCCTCGTAAACCGGCTCGCCCGGGCTCACGAACATGCGGCCGCGCTCCTGCAGCTTCCAGAGCGCGTAGGCCACGGCCACGCCGTCATCCTGCGAGACGAGCACGCCGTTGCGGCGCTCGGCCACCTGCTCGGCCTTCGCCGGCGCGTATTCGTCGAACACGTGGCTCATGATGCCGGTGCCGCGCGTAAGCGTCATGAACTCGCCCTGAAAGCCGATCAGGCCGCGCGCCGGGATGCGGTAATCGAGCCGCACGCGGCCCTTGCCGTCGGGCAGCATCTCGAGCAGCTCGCCGCGGCGCCGGCCGAGCTCTTCCATGACCGCGCCCTGGTTCGCGTCCTCGACATCGACCGTCAGCACCTCGAAGGGCTCGCAGCGCACGCCGTCGATGTCCTTGTAGATCACGCGCGGCCGCGACACGGCGATCTCGTAGCCTTCGCGGCGCATGTTCTCCAGAAGAATCGTGAGGTGCAGCTCGCCGCGGCCGTGCACGATGAAGGTGTCGGTGTCGTCCGGGTACTCGACCCGCATCGCCACGTTGCTCTTGGTCTCGCGCTCCAGGCGCTCGCGGATCTGGCGGCTGGTCAGGAACTTGCCTTCCCGGCCGGCGAGCGGCGAGGCGTTGACCAGGAAATTCATGGTGAGCGTCGGCTCGTCCACCTTGAGGAGCGGCAGCGCCTCGGGGTGCTCCAGGTCGCACAGCGTGCTGCCGACGCCGATCTCCTCGATGCCGTTGACGAGCACGATATCGCCCGCCTCGGCCTCCTCCACCGGCTTTCTCTCGAGGCCCTCGAACATGAGGATCTGGTTGATCTTCGCTTTCACGGGCGCGGCATTCCCGTGCACGAGCAGCACCTCCTGCGCGGCGCGCACGCGGCCGCGGCGGATGCGGCCGATGCCGATCTTGCCGACATAGCTCGAATAATCGAGCGAGCAGATCTGCAGCTGCAGCGGCTCGTCCGGGTTCTCGTCGCGCACCGGGACATGCTTGAGAATCGCTTCGAAGAGGGGCGCGAGGTTCTGCTCCTTCTCCTCGAGGCTGTTTTTTGCCCAGCCCAGCAGCGCCGAGGCATACACCACCGGAAAATCGAGCTGCTCTTCGGTCGCGCCGAGCTTGTCGAAAAGGTCGAAGGTCTGGTTGACGACCCAGTCCGGTCGCGCGCCGGGGCGGTCGACCTTGTTGACCACCACGATCGGCTTCAGGCCCAGGGCGAGCGCCTTGCGCGTGACGAAACGCGTCTGCGGCATCGGCCCCTCGACTGCGTCGACGAGAAGCAGCACGCCGTCGACCATCGAGAGCACGCGCTCGACCTCGCCGCCGAAGTCGGCGTGGCCGGGCGTATCGACGATGTTGATGTGCGTGCCCTGGTAGCGGATCGCGCAGTTCTTGGCGAGGATCGTGATGCCGCGCTCGCGCTCCAGGTCGTTCGAGTCCATCACCCGCTCTTCCACGTGCTCGTGGGCGGCGAAGGTCCCCGACTGCTGCAGCAGCTTGTCGACCAGCGTCGTCTTGCCGTGGTCGACGTGGGCGATAATGGCGATGTTCCGCAAGGCGCGAGGCATGATCCTGATTCGATTGCAAAAAAGACCGCGCATTCTACGCGAGTTATGCGACTAAAGACACTGCTGGGCGACTACCCGGTAACCCAAGCGCTCAAGGACGGCAGCGTGCGCGGCGCGGTCGAGCTCGACTTTGCCGATGTGAAGGTGCCGCATACCGCTTTCAAGCGCGTCGTGCGCGAGCTGGAATTCGACGTCGCCGAGCTCTCCATCGTCACCTATTTGCTCGCCAAGGCGCACGGCAAGCCGCTCGTCCTGCTGCCCGCCGTGATGTTCGGGCGCTACCAGCATCGGTATCTCGTTTCCACTAAAGCATTGAAACCGAAGGAACTGGAAGGAAAGCGAGTCGCCATCCGCTCCGTGTCCGTCACGACGGTCGCCTGGATCCGCGGCATCCTCGCCGACGACTACGGCGTCGATCTGGGCCAGGTGAACTGGGTCACTTTCGAGGACGCCCACGTCGCCGAGTGCAAGGATCCGCCGAACGCCGTGCGCGCGCCCGCAGGCAGGACGCCGCTCGACTTGCTCCTCGCCGGCGAGGTCGACGCGGCGGTGCTTTCCGACCCGCTGCCGGAGGATCCGCGCTTGAAGCCCGTGATCGAAAATCCGCAGGCGGCCGCCGCCGACTGGAAGAAGCGCAAGGGCGCGCTGCAGATCAATCACATGGTCGTCGTCCGAAAGGGACTGGGGGTTGGTGAGGAAGTCTTTGATCTGCTTTCCCGCAGCAAAAAAGCCATGAAACAAAAACCGGAAGACGACACCAGCCCCTTCGGCCTGGAAGCCAACCGCCGCAACCTCGAAGTCGCGGTCGATTACGTCTACCGCCAGGGCATGATTCCGCGCCGCTACGGCGTCGACGAACTTTTTGGGTGACCCAGAGATGAAAAACGATGTGAAGGTCCATGTCTACGATGTCCTCGCCGAGGCCTTTATCCGCGAGAACGTGAAGACCTGCTTCGCGCTTCTCGGCGACGCCAACATGAATTGGGCGGCCCGGCTCGCCCAGCAGGGCTGCCGCATGATCTATGTGCGCCACGAGCACTGCGCCCTCGCCGCGGCGATGGCCTTCGCCCGCAAGCAGGGCGATGTCGGCGTGGCGACCGTCACCTGCGGCCCCGGCGTGACGCAGCTGATCACCGCCCTGCCCGCCGCCGTGCGCGCGCGACTGCCGATGGTGGTGTTCGCGGGCGAAGCACCGCTGAAGAGCGGCTGGTACAACCAGGAGCTCGACCAGGCCCCGATCATCACCGCGACCGGCGCCGCCTACCAACGCCTGCACCTGCCCGAGCGCATGCCGGTCGCGATCCGCGACGCGTTCCTGCAGGCGCGGCGCGAGCGCCGGCCGGTGGTGCTCGGCATTCCGTTCGACCTGCAGGACCGGCCCTGGGAAGGTCCGGCCAACCTGCCCAAGCCCTCGCACGAGCTGCTGCCGCGCCCCTCCCCCCTTCCGCCGCATCCCGACGACGTCGCGAAGGCCGCGCAGCTGATCGCGAACGCCGAAAAGGTCGTCGTGATGGCGGGCCTCGGCGCGGTCGAAGCGGGTGCCGGTCCCGCGTGCCGCGCGCTCGCCGCGAAGACGGGCGGCCTCCTGATGACGACGCTCCTTGCGCGCGGACTCTTTCGCGACGATCCGTTCTGCATCGGCATCTCCGGCAGCTACACGCCCGAGGCCGGCCTGGAGCTCCTCAAGGAAGCCGACCTCGTGGTCGCCGTCGGCAGCTCGCTCGCCTACTACGCGGGCGGCGGCGGCCAGCTCTGGCCCAAAGCGCAGATGCTGCAGATCGACATCGATCCGGTGGCGACCAGCCAGGGCCAGGAAGTGGCGAAGCACCACCTGCGCGCCGACGCGCGCCTCGGCGTCGAGGCACTGACCGCTGCGATTCCGGCGCAAAAGAAACCGTGGCGCAGCGATGCGATCGCCGCGCGCATCCGCGACGGCAAGCCCGACAGCATGAAGTTCGACATCGAGCCGGGCCTCCTCGACCCGCGCGACGTGGTCGAGGCGCTGGAGAAGAACCTGCCCCTCGACTGGGAAATGGTGAATTCCAGCGGCCACTGCTCCTGGTGGTTCGCCCAGATGCCCTCGCGCCCGAACGAGCGGTTCCTCACCATCCGCGACTTCGGCGCGATCGGCAACGGCCTTTCCTTCGCCATGGGCGTCGCCGCCGCGCGGCCGAAAGACCGGGTCGTGCTCTTCGACGGCGACGGCAGCATCATGATGCACGTGCAGGAGCTGGAAACCATCAAGCGCCACAACCTCAACATCCTGGTCGTCGTCATGAACGACGGCGCCTACGGCTCCGAAATCCACAAGCTCCGCTCCGAAGGATTGCCGGAGGATGGCTCCGTCTTCGGCTACTGCGACTTTGCCGGCATCGCTCGCGGCTTCGGCGTCGCGGGCAAGACCTTCAAGACGCTCGACGACCTGCCGAATGCAATCTCGGCGCTCGGCTCAAGCAACGCCCCCGCGGTCTGGGACTTTCACGTCTCGGACAAAGTCCTCTCGCCCAGCATGCGCCGCGCCCATCCGCAGTCGGTGAAGCACAAATAGGCAGGCCCGCCATAGCTTCGTCGTTCCCGCGAACGCGGGAAACCGGGTTTTGCTTGTCAGGATTTCCTTACTGACCCACTGAACGCTCTCATCCGAGCGTTCGGCGAGTTGCGGCCTATGATGTCGGGTATGCGCCTGTTACAAATAGGCGGAATGCAAACCGCCTTTTCCACACCTAATTCACGTTAGGCCGCATGGAAAGAACCACGCCAAGTATTGAGGTCACCTTCAAAGACCACTTCCCGCTTCACTTGGTGACGACCCTTCAAGAGGGATTCCTAGGTCTTTGTGCAGCTACCAGCGCTGGGGCCAGCCCTCATATTCTGGTGTTGCATCCGACCCCTCACGAATATCACGTGCTCACTCTTCAGCTGCGAGAGCTTGAAAGCGAGGGGGCGCTAACATTTGTGAATGTTCCAAGGCATGCGCCCTAACCGCCGGTTGTTGATCGACACTTGCCCGGCGCTGCGCGCCTATGCGCGTGCGCCAAAACCGGAACGTTAG
>DATAID010000010.1:0-40113 GCA_036262835.1 Burkholderiales bacterium
CGATGAAAACGCAAACCTGAACGGCGACGCCGTTTTCGTCAGCCGCCCGCCTTCGGCCTCGGACGCCTCCAGCGGCGCCTTCGACGATATGCTGGTCTGGATTCCCTCGGGCGTCTTCTACGGGCGGCTGATCAGCGCCGGCGTGCTGCCGTGAAAGCTCGCCGGACAGAATCAGGACGTTCGAAGCAACAGGGTTTCGCCCTCATCCTGATGGTTATGGTCTTTATCATCGGGGTGACCTGGTATGGATTGGGCGCCCTCGGTAAGGCGGCGATGCAAGGGTATGAGCGCGACCGAGTCACCGCAGCCGCCCTGAAACAAGCGAAGGAAGCGCTGCTTGCGTACCTCGTGACCACCGCAGCGATGACGACTGACACGGTCGATTCGCGTCAGGCCAATCCCGGGAGGCTGCCCTGTCCGGAATCGCTCAGCCATCCGGGAACGGTCAACGAAGGCAAGGCTGCGGACCTTCTTCCCGGCTATACGTGCGGCGCTGTCGGGCGATTGCCTTGGAAAAGTCTCGGCGTGGATCAGATTCGTGACGGTTACGGTGAGCCGCTCTGGTATGCCGTTCCGCTCGGAACGTGGGCGAAAACCACCACCGCTACTGCATTGACGATCAATCCGGGGCTGGCCAATCAAATGACCTACGACGGGACGGCGAGCGCTGTAGTAGCGGTGATCATCGCTCCCGGCGCGGGCCTGAACACGACCGGCGAGCCGGGGACCCCGTCCGGGACCTGCAGTGGATTTGCCAAGGTCAACCAGTTGATCTCGACCCGCAACGCGGTTCCGCTTATCGCCGCCAACTTCCTCGAATGCGGTGATGCGACGGGCGCCAACTACACGACGATCGGCACTTCTCCTTGGAGCAATGACCGGACCATTTCGATTACCGCGGCCGAAGTCATGGATGCCATCGCCGGAGCCGTCGCCGACCGTATGCAACGCCAGGTCGCGCCGGCGCTGGAGGAGTGGCGCAGTACCCAGTCGCTCGCGAATTGGGGCGCGTCGTTCCTGCCATACGCTTCGACCTTCACCCAGCCGGCGAGCAATGACCTGTGCGGGAACTCCGGTGTGGTCGAAGGAACGATCCCCGTCGTGAGCGCGGTCGGCTCGACATGCACGGCCTGGGGCGGCGGCAACGTCTCGGGGCTTCTGGGGTCCCTGCTCTTTCTGGGCTGCGCCCAGTCGGGCAGCAACTATCAGTGCTTTTTCTTCAACACCGGCTTCGGTGCCTTGACCACCCGAGTGACTGCGACGGTCTCGAACGTGTCGGGCGCATTTCGTGCACCGATCACCTCCGCCAGCGTCACGAACGACAGCGGCGGAACGAACTCGAATTTCTCGCTGACATTTTCGCCCGTGACGGGAAGCGCCACGCTGAGCGTGGACCTTTCTTTCGGGTTGCTCGGATTTCTCTCCCTCGTGACGGTCACGATTCCCGACCTGGGAAATGCGGCGATGCTTTCCGATTCGCGCATGACCTGGTTCACCGGCAACGACTGGTCAAGGTATGCGTATTACACGATTGCGCCCGGGGCAAAAGCCGGCGCGGCATCAGCGTGCTCGGGCAGCGGCGATCCGGATTGCCTGACGGTGAGCGGATTACCCGTCGCCAACGGCAATACGGACGACAAGCGTTTCGTCCTCACCCTGATGGGCCGGGCCGTAGGATCGCAGGCGCAACCGAGCGCGTCGGTTACGGACTATCTCGAATCCCATGCGCAGGGCACAACGAGCTTCACGAGCTCGGTTGTCACGAGCGCCTACAACGATCGCCAGGCGACCTGCCCGTTCAAGGTCACTTTCACGGACAGCACCACCTCCGTCCTATGCAACTAAAGCGCCCCCTGCTCGGATTTACGCTCACCGAGATGGCGGTGGTCCTCGCGATCATCACCCTTCTCATCGGCGGAGCGATGGCGACCCTCGCCAGCATCGCCGAGCAACGCGACAACGAGGAGACGACCCGGCGGCTGAACGCGGCGGTCGACGCGCTCATCGGTTATGCAGTCGTCAACAAGCGGCTGCCCTGCCCTGCGGTGAGCGGCGCGACCGGGGTGGAGGCGCCTGCCGGCGGCGCCACCGCCTGCACCAATCCTTATGGGGGATTCCTGCCGGCCCAGACGATCGGCTTTACGCCCGTCGACAGTTCCGGATACGGCGTCGATTCCTGGGGCAACCGGCTCCGCTATGCCGTCGCTGCGACGGTCACAGGCTGCTCGGGAAGCTCGACCGTGCCTCACTTCACGAACCAGGCGAACCTCAAGGCGAACGGCGTCAGCTGCAAGCCGAACGACATCGATGTCTTTTGCAGCACGGCTGCCTCGGGTACCAGCAGCACTTGCAATAGCGGCATCCGGGTCGCGGATCAAAACACCATCGCTTTTATCGTTTTCAGCACCGGCAAGAATGGCGCTGTAAGCGGCAGCGGACAGGGCGCCGATGACCTCGCGAACACCGACGGCAATGCCAACTTCGTCAACCGCTTTCGCAGTACCACCGACTCGGCTCTCGGGATTTACGACGACGTGATGGTGATCGTGCCAGTCGGCGTTTTCTATCAGAAGCTGATCGCGGCCGGCGTCCTGCCCTGAATTTTCGCTAGCCCGCGCGAGCGAGCGCGAAGCACACCGCGCCGTCCCTGTTCTCCGAGAGCTTGAGCGCGTAGCCGCTCGCTTCGGCATGGCGCGCCGCCTGATAAAGGCCGATGCCGAGGCCGCCGCCTGAGCGCACGGGCGCACGGAGAAGCTCCTGCGCCATGTCGGCGGGCACCGCGCGGCCGCTATCCGACACACGCAGCTCGGGCGCATCCTTTCCTGTGAGGATGGTCACACGTATGTCGACCTCGTGCCCGCCCGCGCGCTTGGCGAGCGCGTTTTGCAGCAGATTGTCGGCGACGCTGTCGAAGAGCGCCTTGGGCACGCGCATCTCCGGATCCAGGCCGGCCGCGGCGAACTGCACGTTCTGATTCTGGTATTGCCGCCCGAGCGCCTCCCACCACTCGCGCACCGGTACCTGCTGGGCCTCCTCGTCGCCGGGCCGCTGCAGCTTCTCCAGCGTCGCCTGCAGGCGCTGCGTGATGGCC
The DNA here is from genome assembly GCA_036262835.1 of Burkholderiales bacterium. GTDB lineage: Bacteria > Pseudomonadota > Gammaproteobacteria > Burkholderiales > SG8-39 > RBG-16-66-20. The sequence goes on from DATAID010000010.1 coordinate 3,092, forward strand.
GGAAGCTGCCGGCGCATGAGCGCCTGCAGGCCCGGCGAGTCCTCCTGCGTGGCGACCGAGCAGAGCACGTTGAGCGACTGGAGGAGGTTCTTCACGTCGTGCGTGAGACGCGCGCCCGTCTCGTGGACCGCCTGCAGGTAGCTCGCCTCGCGCAGCTTCTGCTCGCGCAGCTTGGCGGCGAAGAACTCCGCCAGCAGCTGACCGAGCAGGTGCATGTGCCATTGCAGCGCGGGGCTGGTGCGGTAGCGCGAGAAGATGGTGAGCACGAGGTCTTTGCTTTCGTACACCACGGCGTGCTCGGTGCGTCCGCCGGTCTCGCCGTGGGAGCCCCCTGCCTGCCATGCGGCACCCGCGATCCACGGCAGGCGCGCGAGTCCCGCCACGCCTTCGGCGACGAAGCGCTCGGGGCGTGCCTCGAGCTGCGAGAGCTCGGCGAGGAAATAGAGCCATTTCTCCACCGGCAGGCCGATCGAGAAGAGATAGCGCGAGAAGAAGACGTTCAGTCCGGCATAGCCCCAGGCGAGGCCGACGACGAAGATCGCACCGGCGATCAGGAACACCGTGTCGGTCAGCGCCTCGAGGTAAGGGATGCGCCCGAGCGTCATGAACGTGAAGCTGCCGAGGATCACGATCCCCAGGAGCAACATGAGGAACACGCTGTAGAAGAAGTCGATCACCTGCGGCGCTTCCGGCGCCTCCTGCTCGGCCGGCATGAGCGCGAGCGCGGCGAGCAGCACGGGCAGCGCATATTCGGCGAGGCTGCGGATCTCCCGCGTGACTTCCCGGCGCGGCGCGATCTCGGGGAGGATGACGACCGCGAGGAGCGAGAGCAGGTAAACGAGCACCACGAGGTAGAAACGCCGCTGCCACCGTGCCTGGTGCAGGAACACCTTGCCGCCGACCAGGCCCGCCAGCACCACCACCCAGAAGGCGAGCAGCCACCAGCCCAGCCATAGCATGACCGCGATGGCGCCAAGCGCGATGAAAACGGCCTGCGTGGGGCTGATCCGCTGCTCGCCGCGCAGAAACGGCTGCCAGAGCAGCAGCAGGCCCAAGTGCGCGAGCATGAGCGAGCGCGCCCAGATGTCGGCGCTGCCGCGCAGGACCGCGACGTGCAGAAGCGCGAGCATGGCGACGACCACGAAGCGCCAATGGCGCTGGCTGAGCGCCCAGGTGGCGTTCGCCAGACGGGAAAACGCGGGAACCGACAGGCTCGGTGCTTGCATGTGCGGTGGGCGGTGACTAGTCTAGCGCACCCGTCAAGGCCACCCGCGTCGATGCTGCGCTCCTTCCGCCCCGCTCTGGTCGTCGCCCGTTTTGCCGCGATCGAGGCCCTGCGCAGCGGCCTTCCGTGGGCGGCGCTCGCGGGCCTCCTGGCGGTCGCCGTGCTTTCGCTCTTTCTTTCCCGCGTCGCCATCACGGAAACGACGGCGCTGCAGGCTTCGGTCGCAGCTTCGCTGCTGCGCGTCCTTGCCGTGTTTCTCCTCGCGACGCACGTCGTCGCGAGCACGGCGCGGGAAGCGGCGGACAAGGGCCTGGAGCTCGCGCTCGCCCTGCCGGTCGCCCGGCCCTCGTATTACCTCGGGAAGCTCCTCGGCTTTGCCGGGGTCGCGTTCCTTCTCGCGGTCGCGTTCGCGCTGCCGCTCCTCGCCCTCGCCAAGCCGGCCGACGTGGCGGCGTGGGGACTTTCGCTCGCGCTCGAGGCGACCCTGGTCGCCGCGGCCGCGCTCCTCTTCGCCTCCGCGCTCGGCCACACGCTCGCGGCTCTTGCCACCACGGTCGCCCTCTATGTGCTCGGCCGCGCGATGACGGCCGTGCAGGTGATCGCAAGCGGGCCGCTCGCTTCCGAATCGGCCGCCGGCGATGCCGCGCGCGAGATCGTCAATGCGCTGGCGCTCCTTCTTCCACGCCTCGATACGGTGACGCGCAGCGACTGGCTCCTCTATGGCGCCCCGGCCGCCGGGGAGACCGCGCTTATCCTCGCGGGCACGGCGGTCTATGTCGTGTTGCTCGCTGCTGCGGGACTCTTCGACTTCAGCCGGCGAAACCTGTGAGAGCGAGCGAGCGGCCGCTCTCGGCGGTGCCGGCCTGGATCGCGGTGCTCCTCGCCGTGACCGTCCTTGCGCAAGTCTCGTGGCGATCGATGAGCCACACGCGAGCGCGGACTGCAGAAGATTTGCCGCCGGCCCCTTCGGCTCGCGCCCTGCAGCTGGCGAGCCTGGGCGAGCCGGGCGCGCTCGCGCGGCTCGCGATGGTGTGGCTGCTCGCTTTCGACGCGCGCGCGGAAAATGCCCTGCCTTACCAGCAGCTCGACTACGCGCGCCTCATCGGCTGGCTTTCCTCGATCCTCGCGCTCGATCCGCGCAGCGAATATCCGCTTTTCGCCGCTGCGCGGGTGTATGCCGAGAACAGCAACCCGGCCAAGATGCGCGCCATGCTCGAATTCATCCACGAGCAGTTCGCTGCCGACCCGAATCATCGCTGGCCGGCGCTCGCGCACGCCGCCCTCCTCGCCAAGCACCGCCTGCACGATTTGCCGCTCGCCCGGCGCTACGCCGCGGATCTGCAGCAGCTCGTCACCGACCCGACGGTCCCCCTTTGGGCGAAACAGATGCAGGTTTTCATCCTGGAAGACATGAACGAGCTCGACGCCGCGCGCGTGGTGTTGGGCGGCATGCTCGCGACGGGGCATATCCGCGACCCTGAGGAACGGCAGTTCCTTGAGGAGCGGCTCAAGGAGCTGGAGGCGCACCGCCAGACGGAACGCAAGCCTTTGAAACGTTGAGGAATCGTCAGAACTGTCCATTTTTCGACAGTTTTTGAGGGGACCTCTTAGAAAAACTTTTAATTTTCAAAAACCTACCTTTGGTATGGCGCTTGCGTAGAAGTCGCCACTCTGTATCCGTTCGGGGGCGAACCTATGAAGCAGAAGCAAACCGGATTCACGCTGGTTGAGATCGCGATCGTGCTGGTCATCATCGGGCTGCTGCTGGGCGGCATCCTGAAAGGCCAGGAGATGATCACGCAGGCGAAGATCAAGAACGTGGTTGCCGACTTCTCCGGCATCTCGGCCGCCTACTACGGCTATCAGGACCGCTATCGCGCCATTCCCGGCGACGATAAGAATGCCAACACGCGCTGGTCGAGCGGCACTGCGGCAGTGGCGGGCGACGGCGACGGTGTCGTCAAAGGCGCCTACAACAGCTCCACGGACACGGACGAATCGCGCAAATGGTGGGATCACCTGCGCCGCGCCGGATTCGTGGCAGGCTCGGGTTACTCGCAACCCTTCAATGCCGCCACCGGCATGATCGGCGTACAGACAGGCGATGCAGGCGCCACGGTCGGCCCGGCGCTCGGCTCGGACTCTTCGGGCACCGGCGGCTTCTCGGGACTGATCATCTGCTCGGCGAACCTGCCCGACAAGATCTCCATCGCCGTGGATACGCAAATGGACGACGGTACGATCACCACCGGCACGGTGCGCGGGCAGCTCCAGGCGGCGCCCAACCCCTCGGTCGCCAAGCAGGCGGGCACCGCGGCTTACGCGGAAACCGGCACCAACGTCTACACGCTCTGCCGCTCGCTGTAAGGCGAGCCAATGCGGGAAAAAAGGCCGGCGCGAGCCGGCCTTTTTGTTTCTAGCCGCGCAAGAGGCGCGATTCCGCGCTCGAGAGCCGCTCGGGCGCACCGAGCAGGACGACCACGTCGCCCGCCTCGAGAACCCCGGCTTCCTCGGGGGCGAGGCGGCGCGCCGAAGCGGTGCGACGCACGGCGTTCACCTGGACGCCGAGCTCCTTGAGCCCCAGGTCGGCGAGCGATTTTCCGATCGCGTGGGCGTTTAGGCCGAGCGTCACCGCGCGCAGGCGCGGCTGGGCCTCTTCCAGTCCTTCGGGCTGGTCGGTCGCGCCGTGGAAAAGCCCGCGCAATAAACCGTATTGCTGGTCGCGCACCGAGCGCATGCGCCGCACCACTCGGTTGAGCGGCACCCCCACCCAGACGAGCGTGTGCGAGGCGAGCATGAGTCCGGATTCGAGGGCCTCCGGGACGATCTCGGAGGCGCCCGCCTGCGCCAGTCGTGCGATGTCCACGTCCTCGCGCGCGCGCGCGATGACCGGCACCATGGGATTGAGCGCCTGGATGTGGGCCAGCAATCGCACGGCGGCGGCCGAATCGGCGAAGGTGACCACGACCGCCGCCGCGCGCATGATGCCCGCGGCGATCAATGCTTCGCGCCGGGAGGAGTCGGCGAATACGACCGTATCGCCGGCGAGCGCGGCCTCGCGCACGCGCTCGGGGTCGAGGTCGAGCGCGACATAGCGCACGCCCTCGGCATCGAGCAGGCGCGCCACATGCTGCCCGTTGCGGCCATAGCCGAGGATGATCACATGGCCCTCGGTCTCGAGGGACCGCACCGCCACGCGGTGCATCTCGAGAGAGCGCAGCAGCCACTCCGAAGTCGCAAAGCGCAGCACGATCCGATCGCTCGCGCGGATGAGAAACGGCGTCGTCATCATGGAGAAAATCATCGCGGCCATGAGCGCCTGGCCCATGCCGCCCGAGAGCACGCCCGAGAGGTCGGCCTGCGCGAGGAGGACGAAGCCGAATTCGCCGCCCTGCGCGAGCGCGAGACCCGTGCGCAGCGCCGTCCCGGGCGCCGCGCCGAAGGCGCGCGAGAGCACGCCGATCAGCGCGAGCTTGAGCCCGACCAGCAGCACCAGCAGCGCGAGCACAAGGGCAATCGTGCCGCCCACCAGGCGCAAGTCGAGCATCATGCCGACGGTGATGAAGAAAAGCCCGAGCAGCACGTCGCGGAAGGGCTTGATTTCCTCGTCGACCTGATAGCGATACTCGGTCTCGGAGAGCAGCATCCCCGCGAGAAACGCGCCGAGCGGCAGCGACAGGCCCGCGAGGCCCGTGAGGAAGGCCATCGCGAGAATCACGAGCAGCACGTTGAGGACAAAAAGCTCCGTGGATTTCCGGCGCGCCACGACCCCGAACCAGGCGCGCATCACGCGCGGCCCGGCAAGGAGAACCACCGCGAGCACGAAGGCCGCCTTGGCGAGCGCGACGCCGATGGCCATGCCGATGGCGCCTCCCGACTGGCCGAGCACGGGCACAAGGATGAGCAGCGGCACCACCGCGAGATCCTGAAAGAGCAGCACGCCGATGATCGAGCGGCCGTGCGCCGTGTCGAGCTCGAGCCGCTCGGAGAGGAGCTTGGAGACCACGGCGGTCGAGGACATCGCCGCCGCGCCGCCGAGCGCCAGGCCGGCTTGCCAGCTGGCGCCGAGCGCGAGGGCCGCCGCGACGCAGGCCGCGATCATGATCACGACCTGCGCGCCGCCGAGGCCAAAGACCTCGCGACGCATCACGCGCAGCTTCGACAAGCTGAACTCGAGGCCGATCGAGAACATGAGAAACACCACGCCGACTTCGGCGAGCGCGTGCGTTTGCGCGTTGTTGGCCACCAGCCCCAGCGCATGCGGACCGAGCACCAGCCCCGCCACGAGGTAGCCGAGAATCGGCGGCAGGGCGTAGAAGCGACAGACGACGACCGCCAGCACCGCTGCGGCGAGCAGGATGAGAATGGGCACGAGTTCCGCGGCTGCCATGGCGAAGCGCTTGAATTTATTGGGCTATACTTCTTCGATGATACCGAAGGACGCCACCGGATCGGCGCTGGATGTGGCGCGCCAGGTGCTGAAGATCGAAGCCGACGCGGTTCGCGCCCTCATCCGCCGCATCGACGAGCGCTTTCTCGCGGCGGTCTCCCTCATCCTCGGCTGCAAGAAGGACGGGCGGGTCATCGTGACCGGCATCGGCAAGTCCGGGCATGTGGCGCGCAAGATCGCCGCCACCCTGGCGAGCACCGGCACCCCCGCCTACTTCGTGCACGCGGCCGAGGCGAGCCATGGCGATCTGGGCTTGATCGGCGCCGAGGACATCGTCATCGCGATCTCGAACTCGGGCGAGAGCGACGAGTTGCTGCTCGTCGCGCGCCTGGTCAAGCGCCAGGGCACCCGGCTCATCGTCATCGCCGGCAACCAGGATTCGTCGCTCGCGCGCGCGGCGCATGTGTTCCTCGATGCGGGCGTCGCGAAGGAAGCCTGTCCGCTCAACCTCGCCCCGACCGCGAGCACCACGGCCGCGCTCGCCCTGGGGGACGCGCTCGCGGTGGCGCTGCTCGAGGCGCGCCAGTTCTCGGCCGACCAGTTCGCGCGCTCGCACCCGGGCGGCTCGCTCGGCCGCAAGCTCGTGACGCTCGTCGCCGATGTCATGCGCACCGGCCCGGGCGTTCCCAGGGTGCCGGCCGAGGCGACGCTTGCCGATGCATTGCTCGAGATTACGCGCACCGGCATGGGCATGACGGCGGTCGTCGACAAGAAGCAGCGGCTGCTCGGCGTGTTCACCGACGGCGACCTGCGCCGCAGCCTGCAACGCAAGGCCGACCCCGCGAGCACCCGCATCCGCTCGGTCATGACGACCCGGCCGCGCACCGTCCGGCCCGAGGAGCTGGCGGTGGATGCCCTCGAAGCGATGGAGAGCCGCAAGACGATCCAGCTCCCGGTCGTCGACGCGAAGGGCCGGCTCGTCGGCGCGCTCAACATCCACGACCTGTTTCGGGCCAAGATCGTCTGACGCGGATGCAGGACGACGACGCGCTGCAACGGGCCGGGCGCGTGCGCCTCATGCTGTTCGACGTGGACGGCGTGCTGACCGACGGCCGGCTCTGGTATGGCCCTTCGGGCGAGGAGTTGAAGGTCTTCAGTGTGCTCGACGGCCACGGGCTGAAGCTGCTGCGCGAATCGGGCGTGGCGGTCGGCATTCTCAGTGGCCGCAAGTCGGCGGCCGTGGCGGCGCGCGCCGCCGAGCTTGGCATCTCCGAAGTGCTGCAGGGCATCGACGACAAGCGCGCGGCTTTCGACGCCTTGCTCGTGCGGGCCGGGCTTTCGGCCGAAGCGGCGGGTTACATGGGTGATGACGTCGTCGACCTCGCGGTGCTGCGCGCCTGCGGCTTCGCCTGCGCGCCTCGCAGGGCGCACGCGCTCGTGCTGGCGCACGCGCACTACGTCGCGCAAGCGCCCGCCGGAGAGGGCGCTGCGCGCGAGGTCTGCGATTTCCTGCTGCGCGCGCAGGGCAAGCTCGAGTCCGCGCTCGCGCGCTATCTCGCATGAGAGCGTCGGCGACCCGCCTGTTTCCGCTGGTGCTGATGCTCGCGCTTGCGGCACTGTCGCTGTGGCTCGAGCGCACGGTGCGGGAGGAGGACGCGCTGCATCCGTCGCTGCGGCGGCACGACCCGGACTACATCGTCGAGCGCCTGCTCTACACCCGCTACAACGCGCTCGGCGCGGTCGAATCTACGCTCGAAGCGGCGAAGATGGTACATTACCCCGACGACGACACGACGGAGCTCGTCGCGCCGCGCATGGTTCAGACCAAGACGAACGAGCCGCGCGTGACCGTCACCGCCGAGCGCGGCGCGCTGTCGCAGGACGGCGAGGAGATCTTCCTCTACGGCAACGTGCTGCTGGTGCGCGATGGCGGGCCGCAACGCCCGGAAACGCGCATGCGCTCGAGCTTCATGCACGTGGAACAGGCGCATTCGATCGTGCGCAGCGACCGCGACGTGCTGATCACGGAGGACAATCGCGTGCTCTCGGGCCGCGGAATGGAATATCACAACGACTCGAAGGAGCTGTTTCTGCGCGAGCGCGTGCGCGGGCGCTTCGAGCCCAGACCGCAGGACCCGGACGCGAAGCCATGAGGACGCTCCTTTTTTTCGCCGCACTGGCCGCCGCGACCGCGGCGAATGCCGAAAAGGCGGACAAGGAAAAGCCGACGCACATCGAGGCGAACAAGATGAGCTCGGACGATACGCGCCGCATCAGCATTTTCGAGGGCAACGTCGTCCTCACGAAAGGCACGCAGGTGGTGCGCGCCGACCGCATCGTGGTGCGCCAGGACGCCGACGGCTTCCAGTTCGCCACCGCGACAGGCAAGCCGGTGCGCTTTCGCCAGAAGGGCGACCCGAAGGACGGCAAGGAAGGCGTGTGGACCGACGGCGAGGCGCTGCGCATCGAGCTCGATGACCGCAACGAGCGCGTCGAGCTCTTCGAGCGCGCGCGCGTCACGCGCGACAAGGACGTGGTGAACGGCGAGTACATCTTCATCGACCAGCGCTCGGATTTCTTCTCGGTGAACGCGGCCAAGGGCGCGCCGCCCAACTCGCCGGAGGGCCGCGTGACGGTCGTCATCCAGCCCAAGACCAAGCCCGAAGCGCCCGCGCCGGCATCGAAGCCGCCGGCGAAATGAGCGTCCTTCGCTCGGAGAGCCTCACCAAGCGCTTCAAGTCGCGCGCCGTCGTCGAAGGCGTGTCGCTCGAGGTCGCCAGCGGCGAAGTGGTCGGCCTCCTTGGTCCGAACGGGGCAGGCAAGACCACTTGTTTCTACATGATCGTCGGGCTTGTCCCGGCGGACGCCGGGCGCATCCACCTCGACCGGCGCGAGCTCACGCATCTGCCGATCCACCGCCGGGCGCGCCTCGGCATCTCCTACCTGCCGCAGGAGAACTCGGTCTTCCGCAAGCTGTCTGTTGAAGAGAATGTCCAGGCCGTGCTCGAGCTGCAGGGTCTCGCCGCCGAGGAGGTGCAGCCCCGGCTCGCCGAGCTGCTGGCGGAGCTCAACATCGCGCACCTGCGCAAGCACGCCGCGCTCTCGCTCTCGGGCGGCGAGCGCCGGCGGCTCGAGATCGCGCGCGCGCTCGGCACCAAGCCGGCGTTCATCCTGCTCGATGAGCCTTTCGCCGGGGTCGACCCGATCGCGGTGCTCGACATCCAGCGCATCATCGGCTACCTGAAGGAGCGCGGCATCGGCGTGCTCATCACGGACCATAACGTGCGCGAGACGCTCGGCATCTGCGATCGCGCCTACATCATCAACGAAGGCAAGGTTCTCGCCTCCGGGCGGCCCGACGAGATCGTCTATAATGACAACGTCCGTCGCGTCTATCTCGGCGAGAACTTCCGGATGTAGCAGGTCGATCTGCCCGCCCCGGCGGGGACCCCCGAACGCTCCGATGAAACCCACTCTGCAGTTCCGGCTCTCTCAGCACCTCACGCTGACGCCGCAATTGCAGCAATCGATCCGGCTGCTGCAGCTCTCCACCGTGGAGCTGAACCAGGAGATCGAGCGCCTGCTCGCGGACAATCCGATCCTCGAGCGCGAGGACGGCGAGAGCGAGGCCGCGGCGGCGCAGAGCGCGGCCGCCCAGGAAGCGGCGGCGCGCAGCACGGGCGAGGAGCCGCGCGAGCGCATCGAAAGCGCGCCCGCCAGCGATCACCCTTCCAGCGAGCTGCCCGCCGATTTCGCCGCGCCCTGGCGCGGCAACGACGAGGACGGCGAGGACGGCGATCGCACGCACGTCGCGCCCGACAACCCGACGCTGCGCGACCACCTGAACGGCCAGCTCGCGCTCACCAACCTCGGGCCGCGTGACCGGGCGCTGGTCGCGCTCCTCATCGACGCGCTCGACGAGGACGGCTATCTCACCCAGCCGCTCGAGGAGATCGTTGCGCTCATGCCGCCCGAGGCCGAAGTCGACGGCGAGGAGCTTGCGATCGCGCTGCGCCAGCTGCAGAACCTGGAGCCGGCGGGCGTCGGCGCCCGCTCGCCCGGCGAATGCCTGTGCCTGCAGCTCAAGGCGATCGAGCAGGATGCCGTGCGCGAGCTCGCGCTCACGATCGCGGGCCAGCACCTCGAGCTGCTCGCGGCGCGCGACTATGCGCGCCTGAAGACGCTCACCGGCGCCGACGACGGATCGCTGCGCGCGGCGCAAGCCCTCATCCGCAGCCTGAACCCGCGTCCCGGCGCGGCCTTCGCGCGCGTGGAAGCGCGCTACGTCGTGCCCGACGTGGTGGTGCGCAAGGTGCGCAACGTCTGGAAAGCGAGCTTGAATCCGGAGGCCATGCCGCGCCTGCGCATCAACCGCCTCTACGCCGAGCTCGCCGCCCGGCCGCGCAGCGGCGGCGGCAACGCGCTCTCCACGCAGCTGCAGGAGGCGCGCTGGCTCATCAAGAACGTCCAGCAGCGCTTCGAGACGATCCTGCGCGTGTCGCAGGCGATCGTCGACCGGCAGCGCAATTTCCTCGAGCATGGCGAAGTCGCGATGCGGCCGATGGTGCTGCGCGAGATCGCGGAAGTGCTCAGCGTGCACGAGAGCACAATCTCGCGCGTCACGACGCAAAAGTACATGGCCACGCCGCGCGGCACCTTCGAGCTCAAGTACTTCTTCGGCAGCCACGTCTCCACGGACACCGGCGGCTCGGCCTCCTCCACCGCGATCCGCGCGCTCATCAAGCAGCTCGTCGCGGCCGAGGATGCGCGCTCGCCCCTGTCGGATTCGCGCATCTCGCAGATTCTCGGCGAGCAAGGCATCGTGGTGGCGCGGCGCACGATCGCGAAGTACCGTGAGTCCCTGCAGATTCCCCCCGTCAACCAGAGGAAGAGCCTCTAGACATGAACCTGAGCGTGAGCGGTCACCAGATCGAAGTCACGCCGGCGATCCGCGACTACGTGAACGGCAAGATCGCGCGCATCGAGCGGCATTTCGACCATGTTTTCGACGTGCACGTGATCATTTCCAGCACTAAGGTGGGGCAGAAAGCCGAGGTGACGCTGCACCTGCGCGGCAAGGACCTGTACTGCGAGTGCGAGGATCGCGACCTGTATGCCGCGATCGACCTGCTCGTCGACAAGCTCGACCGCCAGGTGCTGCGCCACAAGGAAAAGCGCGACGGCAAGTCGCACGACAGCCTGCGGCACCGCTAGGCTGCGGTGGGCTACCGGTCGGCTATAATGCGCGCGCGCTGAAATGAGCCTGGTCGCGAAGCTTCTCCCGGTTGCCAACGTCCTGCCCGACCTTGCCGTCTCGAGCAAGAAGCGGCTGTTCGAGCATCTCGGGCTGCTGTTCGAGAACCAGCACGGCATCGCCAGCAGCGCCGTGTTCGAGAGCCTGTTCGCGCGCGAGCGCCTGGGCTCGACGGGCCTGGGCCAGGGCGTCGCCATTCCGCACGGGCGCATCAAGGGGCTGAAGGACGCGCTCGGCGCATTCGTGCGCCTCGCGCAGCCGGTGCCCTTCGACGCGCCCGACGGCAAGCCCGTCACGCTCGTGTTCGCGCTGCTCGTTCCCGAGCACGCGACCGAGAAGCACCTCGAAATCCTCTCGGAGCTCGCGCAGATGTTCAGCGACCGCGCGCTGCGCGAAGCCATGGCGGCCGCGCCCGACGCGCAGGCGCTGCACCAGCTCATTGCCACATGGCAGCCCGATGCTCCAGGTCAGCGTCGCGCAGCTGCATGAGGACAACCGCGAGGCGCTCTCGCTCGCCTGGGTCGGCGGGCGCGAAGGGCGCACGGTCGTGCGTCGCGAGTCCGCCGCCGCGGCGGCGCTGATCGGCCACCTCAACCTCACCCACCCCAACAGCGTCCAGGTCATCGGCGCGCACGAGGCGGCTTCGCTAAGCGCGCTCGCCGAGCGCCTGTTCGCGCCCGGCCCCGCTGCCGTCGTCGTCGCCGACGGCGTTGCCGCGCCGCCCGCGCTCCTCGAGAACGCCGAGCGCACGCAGACGCCGCTCTTCGCCACGCCGCTGCCCGCGGCGCGCGTGATCGAGAAGCTTGCGCGCTACCTCGCCAAGCGTCTTGCCGACACCGCCGAGCGGCACGGCGTGCTGATGGACGTGCTCGGGGTGGGCGTGCTGATCACGGGCGACTCCGGCGTGGGCAAGAGCGAGCTCGCGCTCGAGCTCATCACGCGCGGCCACGGCCTGGTCGCCGACGACGTGGTCGAGATCTCCAAGATCGCCGCCTCGACGCTCGAGGGCCGCTGCCCGCCGCTGCTCAAGGACTTTCTGGAAGTGCGCGGCCTCGGCCTCGTCAACATCCGCGCGATCTACGGCGAGACTGCGGTGCGGCCCAAGATGAAGGTCAAGCTGATCGCGCACCTCGAGCGTCCGGTGCGCGGCGGCGCGCGCGACCCGGCCGAGCGCCTGCCGCTCTCCGAGCTCGCCGAGGAAATCCTCGGCATCACCGTGCGCAAGGTGGTCATTCCAGTCGCGGCCGGCCGCAACCTCGCCGTGCTGGTCGAGGCGGCGGTGCGAAATTACATCCTGCAGCTGCGCGGCAAGGACTCGGCGGCGGAGTTCCTCGCGCGCCAGGAGCGCGCGATGAAGGACGGCAGCGGCTAGGTGCAGTTGATCCTTGTCAGCGGGCTTTCGGGCTCGGGCAAGAGCATCGCCCTCGACGTTCTGGAGGATGCGGGCTACTACTGCGTCGACAACCTGCCTGCCACCCTGCTGCTCGACGTCACCGGCTTTCTCGACGACGCAGGCCACGATCGTGTCGCGGTCAGCGTGGACGCGCGCAGCGTCGCGCTCGCCTCGCTGCCCGGGCGCCTCGCCGCGCTGAAGGAGCGCGGCGTCGAGACCCGCGTGCTCTTTCTCGAGGCCTCCGCGGGCGCGCTCCTCAGGCGCTTTTCCGAGACGCGCCGCAGTCACCCGCTCGCTGCCGCCGAGCCCGCGCGCGCGCTGACCCTGAGCGAGGCGATCGAGGCCGAGCGCACCCTGCTCGCCGGCGTCTCCGAGCTCGGCCACCGCATCGATACGACGGATCTGCAGCCCAAGGTGCTGCGCCACTGGATCAAGGACCTGCTCGGCCTCGGTGGCGGCGCACTGACGCTGCTGGTGGAGTCATTCGCCTTCCGCGATGGCATTCCGCTTGATGCCGACTGGGTGGTGGACGCCCGCATGCTGCCCAATCCGCACTACGAGCCCGGGTTCGCACCGCTCACCGGCAAGGATCCGGCGGTCATCGAGTTCCTCGACCGCGCACCCCGAGTAAGCGAGTTTCTCGAGGACCTGCGCGCGTTTCTCGGCCGCTGGCTGCCGGAAGTCGTGCGCGACAACCGCAGCTACCTCACGGTCGCGATCGGCTGCACCGGCGGCCGGCACCGCTCGGTGTATCTCGCCGAGCGCCTGGCGAAGACGCTGCGGCCGGAGTGGCGCGTGCTTGTGCGTCATCGCGCGCTCGCCGCCGGGACGGCGTCCGCGGACTGAATGGCCGCTGCCACCGCCGCGGCCCGGATTCCGCTTTTCCCGCTCGGCACGGTTCTTTTTCCGGGCGGGCTGCTGCCGCTGCAGATCTTCGAGCAGCGCTACATGACGATGGCCAAGACTTGCCTGCGCGACTCGAGCGGCTTCGGCGTCTGCTTGATCCGCCATGGCGCCGAGGTCGGCGCGCCGGCGACGCCCGAGCTGATCGGCTGCAGCGCGAAAATCGTCCAGTGGGACATGGCGCAGCTCGGTGTGCTCAAGATCGTGGCGCAAGGCGAGCACCGCTTCCGGGTCGAGGCCACGAGCGTGCAGGACGACGGCCTGGTGCTGGGCGAAGTGGAGTTTCTGCCCGAGGAGGCCGAGGCGCCGGTGCCCGAGCCGCTCCTGCCCTGCCGGACGCTCCTTGAGCGCATCCTCGCCGAGCACGGCGAGCGTCTTTTCGCGAAGCCCTTTCGCCTGGACTCGAGCGCGTGGGTGAGCGCGCGGCTCGCCGAAGTGCTGCCGCTCGCGCCGAACGTCCGGCAAACACTGCTCGAGATGGACGGGCTGGCGCGGCTCGAGGCGCTCGCGCGCCTACTGGTGCAGAAGGCCTGAGAGCAGCGTCCTCACGGGCGCGGGCACGGCGGCCGCAACGGCGTCTTTCAGCGGCAGCCAGATCCGTCCCGGGGCTTCGAGGCGCGCGGAGGCGCCGCACAGCACCGGCCGGACTTTCAGCCTGAAATGCGTGAAGCCGTGATCAAGCAGGGGGAGATCGCGCCGCTTTTTTATTCCCGAACACTTCTCCGGAAAACTCCAAAGCCCGCCCCAGATTCCGCGGCTCGGGCGCCGCTCGAGCAGGACTTCGCCGCCGCGCAGGACGACGAACCACGTCACGCGACGCGTGCGCAGCGGCTTGCGCTTGCGCCGCGACGGCAGCTCGTCGACGCGGCCTTCGCGGCGGGCGACGCACTCGCTGCGGATCGGACAGCGAATGCAGGCGGGGTTGGCGCGCGTGCAAAGCGTCGCGCCAAGATCCATCAGGCCTTGCGTGTAGTGTTCTATGTTTTTTTCGGGGACAAGCTCATCGGCTTTGTCCCAGAGCTTTTTCTCTTCGGTGATTCCATAGCACCGTGACAGCACGCGCCTGACGTTTCCGTCAAGGATCGCCGCGCGCTCGCCGAAGGCGAACGCCGCGATCGCCGCGGCGGTGGAACGGCCGACGCCGGGAAGCTGGGCGATGCCGGCAGCCGTCTTCGGAAAACCTGACCGCGCGATCTGCTTCGCCGCAGCATGCAGGTTGCGCCCGCGCGCGTAGTAGCCGAGCCCGCTCCAGAGGCGCAGCACTTCGTCCTCGGAGGCCGCGGCGAGCGAGCGTACGTCGGGAAAGCGCGCGAGGAAACGCTCATAGTAGGGAATCACCGAGGCGACCTGCGTCTGCTGCAGCATCACCTCCGAGAGCCAGACGCGATACGGATCGCGCGTGCCCTGCCAGGGCAGGCCGCGCCGGCCGTTGCGGCGCTGCCAGGCGATGAGCTTTCGGGCAAAAGACATGCGGTACCATTCTCTCAAAATGCTCGCCTTCGTCCTTCGCCGTCTCGCCCAGGCGATTCTGGTCATGCTCGCCGTCGGCCTGATCGCGTTCTCGCTCTTTCGCTTTGTCGGCGACCCGGTGCAGTTCATGCTCGGCCAGGACGCGACGCCCGAGGATGTCGCGCGCATCACCAAGCTGCTCGGGCTCGACCGGCCGTTCTACGTGCAGTACGCGAGCTTCGTGGAGCGCGCCGTGCACGGCGACTTCGGCCTGTCGCTGCGCCAGGCGCAGCCGGTCTCGCGGCTGATCGCCGAGCGCCTGCCCGCGACGCTCGAGCTCTCGCTGGTGGCCGCGCTCTTTGCGCTCTGCGGCGGCATCGCGATGGGCGTGTACACGGCGCTGCGGCGGCAATCCTGGCTCTCTCAGTGCATGCTCGCCATTTCCCTCATCGGCGTTTCGCTGCCCACGTTCCTCATCGGCATCCTGCTCATCCTCGTCTTCGCGGTGCTGCTCGGCTGGCTGCCTTCCTTCGGGCGCGGCGAGACCGTGCAGCTCGGCTGGTGGTCGACCGGCTTTCTCACCGCCTCCGGCCTGAAGTCGCTCATCCTCCCCGCCATCACGCTCGGTCTCTTCCAGATGACGCTCATCCAGCGCCTGGTGCGCTCGGAGATGCTGGAGGTGCTTCGCACCGACTACATCAAGTTCGCGCGCGCCCGCGGCCTCACCGACGGCGCGGTGCATTTCGGGCACGCGCTCAAGAACACGCTCGTGCCGGTGATCACGATCACCGGCCTGCAGCTCGGCGCGATCATCGCGTTCTCGATCATCACCGAGACGGTGTTCCAGTGGCCCGGCATGGGACTGCTCTTCATCCAGGCAGTCGGGTTCGCCGACATCCCGGTGATGGCGGCCTACCTCTGCCTGATCGCGCTTTTCTTCGTCGTCATCAACCTGATCGTCGACCTGCTCTATTACGCCGTCGATCCGCGCCTGCGGATCGACCGGGCAGTCGCCGCGCACTGAAAGAGCTCCGCCCTCATGAGGAAATCCGTCGATCACATCAGGAAATTCCACGCCGACCTGCGCGACATCCGCCGCGACATCCACGCGCATCCGGAGCTCTCCTTCCAGGAAAATCGCACCTCGCAAATCGTCGCCGACCAGCTCGGCGCCTGGGGCATCGAAGTGCACCGCGGGCTCGCCCGCACGGGCGTCGTGGGCGTCGTCAAGGGCAGCCGCCAAGGCAGCGGGCGCGCCGTCGGCCTGCGCGCCGACATGGACTGCCTGCCCATGCACGAGACCTCCGACATTCCGCACAAATCGAAGCACGCCGGGCGCATGCATGCCTGCGGGCACGACGGCCACACCACCATGCTGCTCGGCGCCGCGCGCTACCTGCAGGAGACGCGCGAGTTCGATGGCACCGCCTACCTCATCTTCCAGCCCGCCGAGGAGGGCGGGGGCGGCGGCAAGGTGATGGTGGACGAGGGCCTTTTCGAGCGCTTTCCCGCCAACGAGATCTATGCCGTGCACAACTGGCCCGGGCTGCCGCCCGGACAGATGGCGGTGCGGCCCGGCCCGGTGATGGCGGCGACCGACGAGATCGTGATCACGGTGCGCGGCCGCGGCGGCCATGCCGCCATTCCCCAGGTCACGATCGACCCGGTGGTCGCCACCGCGCAGATCATCTCGGCCCTGCAGACGATCGCCAGCCGCAACGTGAGCCCGCTCGACTCGATCGTGGTCACCGTCGCCTCCATGGAGACGAGCCAGACCAACGTCTTCAACGTGATCCCGGATTTCGTGAAGCTCATCGGCACGGTGCGCAGCTTCCGCCCCGAGACGCGCGACCTCGCCGAGCGCCGCGTGCGGGAGATCGCACAAGGCGTCGCGCAGGCGATGGGCGCGCGCGCCGACATCGAGTACAAGCGCGGCTATCCGTCCACCATCAATGCCGAGCGCGAGGCCATGTTTGCGGCGCGGGTCGGCGAGAGCGTGTTCGGCAAGGACAACGTCTTCACCAACGCCGAGCCGACCATGGGCGGCGAGGATTTCTCCTTCATGCTGCAGGCGAAGCCCGGCGCCTACATCTTCCTCGGCCAGGGCGGCGGCCCGAACAACTGCTTCCTGCACAACCCCGGCTACGACTTCAACGACGACGTGATTCCGCTCGGCGCCGGCTATCTCGCGGCGCTGGTCGAGGATTCGTTGCCGCTCAAGTAGGCCGCGAGAGTGGACCTGCAGACGCTCTGGAACCACGACCTCGCGTACAGCTTTCGCCGGTCGCCGGTCACCATCGCCGCCGCGCTGCTCGCGCTCACCTGCATCGGCGGCGCTCTGCTCGCGCCCTGGCTCGCCCCCTACAATCCCTTCGACGCGGCCACCCTCGACCTGAACAAGGCGCTCTCGCCGCCGGCCTGGATCCCCGAGGGGACGCGCGCGTACCTGCTCGGCACCGACGATCAGGGCCGCGACATCCTTTCCACCATCCTGTACGGCGCCCGGATTTCGCTCGCCGTGGGCGTCGCCGCCGTGCTCTTCGCGCTTGCGCTCGGCGTCACGCTCGGCCTCACGGCGGGCTACTTTGGCGGCCGCATCGACGCTTTCATCATGCGCATCGCCGACATCCAGCTCTCGTTTCCCGCGATCCTGATCGCGCTCCTCGTCGATGGCGTGGCGCGCGTGGTCATGCCGACCGACCGCCTGGACGAGATCGCCATCCCGGTGCTGATCCTCTCCATCGGCATCTCCGGCTGGGTGCAGTACGCGAGGACCGTGCGCGGCTCGACGCTCGTGGAGAAGGGCAAGGAATACGTGCAGGCGGCGCGCGTCATCGGCCGGCGGCCGCTCGCCATCATGCTGCGGCATGTGCTGCCGAACGTCATGGGTCCGGTGCTCGTCATCGCCACCATCCACATCGCGACGGCCATCATCACCGAGGCGACGCTCTCCTTTCTGGGCGTGGGGGTGCCGCCGACCAATCCCTCGCTCGGCACCCTGATCAGCCGCGGCAATGAATTCATGATCTCGGGGGTCTGGTGGATCGTGCTCTTCCCCGGCATCGCCCTGGTGACGCTCGTCCTCTCGGTCAATCTTCTGGGCGACTGGCTGCGCGACGCGCTGAATCCCAAATTGCGATGATCCTGGAGGTCAAAGACCTGCGCATCGAATTCCCGACGCGGCGCGGGACGCTCGTCGCCGTGGACGGCATTTCCTTTTCGATCGCGCCGGGCGAAGTGCTCGGCGTAGTCGGCGAATCGGGCGCGGGCAAGTCGCTCACCGGCACCGCCATCATCGGGCTCCTCGAGCCGCCCGGCCGCATTGCGGGGGGCGAGATCCGCCTCGAGGGCGAGCGCATCGACCGGCTGCCGCACGACGCGATGCGACGCATCCGCGGCCGTCGCATCGGCGCGATCTTTCAGGATCCCCTCACGTCGCTGAATCCCCTGTACACCATCGGCGAGCAGCTCGTGGAGACGATCTGCACCCATCTGGGCACGGACCGCAAGACCGGGCGCGAGCGCGCGCTCGGCCTTTTGCGCGAGGTCGGCATCCCGGCGCCCGAAGCCCGCATCGACCACTACCCGCACCAGTTCTCGGGCGGCATGCGCCAGCGCGTGGTGATCGCCCTTGCGCTCTGCGCCGAGCCGCGCCTCATCATCGCCGATGAGCCGACCACCGCGCTCGATGTCTCGATCCAGGCGCAGATCATCCAGCTCCTGAAGAAGCTCGCGCGCGAGCACGGCACCGCCGTCATGCTGATCACCCACGACATGGGGGTCATCGCCGAGACCGCCGACCGTGTCGCCGTCATGTACGCGGGCCGCATCGCCGAGATCGGCCCGGTGGGCGAGCTGCTGCGCGCGCCGCGCCACCCCTACACCGTGGGGCTGATGGGCTCCATACCGAAGATCCGGGCCGCCACGCGCGAGCGCCACGCGCGCCTCGTGCAGATCGAGGGGTCGATGCCGCGCCTCACCGCGATTCCGAGCGGCTGTGCGTTCAATCCGCGCTGCCCCAAGGCGTTTGAGCGCTGCCGCGTGGAGCGGCCCGAGCCGCTCGCGGCCGGGTCGAACCTCACCGCCTGCTGGTTGTATGGCTGAAAACGCGTTGCTGCGGCTCGAGTCGGTCGGCCGGGACTTCGACGTCTCGCGCCCCTGGCTGAACCGCGTGGTCGAGCGCGCGCCGCGGCTCATCCTGCGCGCCGTGGACGATGTGTCGCTCGAGGTGCGCAAAGGCGAGACACTGGCGCTCGTGGGCGAATCCGGCTGCGGCAAATCCACCGTGGCGCGGCTGATCGTGGGACTTTATTCGCCCTCGCGCGGCCGCATCGCCTTCGACGGCGTGGACATCTCGAGCTCGTCGGCGGGTGCGCAGACCGAGCGGATCCGGCGGCGCATGCAGATGATCTTCCAGGACCCGTACGCGAGCCTGAATCCGCGCTGGCGCGTCCGCGAGATCGTCGCCGAGCCGATTCGCGTACTGAACCTGCTGCAGCGCGAGGAGCAGATCGCCGCCCGGGTCGCCGAGCTGCTCACGCAGGTCGGCCTCTCGCCCGAGGATGGAGAAAAATACCCCCACGAGTTCTCAGGCGGCCAGCGCCAGCGCATATCGATCGCGCGCGCGCTTTCGGGCCGGCCCGAGTTCCTCGTCTGCGACGAGCCGACGTCGGCCCTCGACGTCTCGGTGCAGGCGCAGATCCTCAACCTCATGACGCAGCTGCAGTCCGAGCTCGGCCTCACCTATCTCTTCATCTCGCACAACCTCGCCGTGGTTTCGCACGTCGCCGACCGCGTCGGCGTCATGTATCTCGGCCGACTGGTCGAGCTCGCCGAGGCCGAGGCGCTCTTCGCGCGCCCGAAGCACCCCTACACGCGCATGCTGCTCGACGCGGTCCCGGACCTGGAGATGAGCGGGCGCGCGCGCACGCCGGTGGCGGGCGAAGTGCCCAATCCGCTCTCGCCGCCGAGGGGATGCGCGTTTCATCCGCGCTGCCCGCATGCGAACGCGCGCTGCAGGGAAGAACGGCCCGAGCTAAAGCTGCACGACGGCCGGCAGGCCGCCTGCCACGCGGTGGAAGAAAAAAGGCTCTAGCGGCCGAACAGGCCGCGCACCTTGTCCGTGACGCTTCCGGCACCTTTCTTGGCCGAGTCGGTGACGGAGCCCGCCGCCTTGCCGAGCGCGCCGCCCGCCATCGATCCTACGAGCGCCGAGTAGTCCACATTCCAGGTCGGGCTGTCGAGCGCGCCGGAGAGCTTTACCGGCACGGTCACGCCGGCGACATCGTTCACCGTGCGCCCGCCCTGGCCTTTCGAGGTCGCGACGAGCGTCGCCTTGGCCGTGTAGTCGATCGTGCTGTTGCCGATGTCGATGTTGCCCGCGCCGCCCAGGCGCAGGAAGGGCGATTGCGCCTTGAGGTCCTCGTTATGCGCGACGCCGTTCTTGATGTTGAAGCTGGCCGACAGCTCCGAGAAATCGGTCTTCTGCGAGGGATCGGGCTTGGCCGTTTTCATGCCGACCGCCGATTTCACGTTGCGCGCCGTATCGGCGAGGTTGAAGCCCTTGATCGCGCCATCCTTCATCGCCAGATGCGCGCTTCCCGCGAGGGCTTTCTTCATCGCCGGCACCGTCGCTCCCGCCGTCTGCACATCCAGCGCCACGCTGCCCTTGCCCTCCAGCAGGTCCTTGTTGGCGGCATCGCGGAGCAGCGCGCCGATCGCGACATTCTGGGCTGCTTCCTTCACGTGCACCTTGTTGCCGTTCGAGTCGGCCACGAGCGAGCCCGTTGTGCTTCCCCCATAGAGGTTCGCCGTCATCGGCGAGATCTCGAGCTTGCCGTCGGCAAGCTTCATCTCGGCCTTCACGTTTTCCATCTTCACGTGCTTGACGACGAGATTGCCGACCGCGAGCTTGCCGCTCACCTGCCTGCCCTTGAGCGGCGCAAGGTCGACGCGATCGTCCGCCTTTGCCTCCTTCTTCTCGGGCGGAAGGTACTGGTCGACGTTCAGCCGGTCGAAGCTCGCGTCGAAGGTGGCCGCGAGCGGCGCGAAGTTCGTGAGCGCAAGCTTCACCTTCACCGCGGCCTCATCGAGCTTGCCGGACACCTCGGCGTCGAGGTCCTGCTTCTCGAGGTTCGCCTTGAGCGCGGCCTGCAGGCTCGCCTTCATCTTGAGATGCTCCATCGCGGCATCGAGCTCGAGCGCGATGTTCGGCACAGTGAGCGCCTTGGCCGTGCCTTCGACCGCGGCGATCCGCAGCTTCGCGTTCAGGTTCCGCTGCGGTCCCTTGATCAGCACGGAGCCGCGCACTTCGGACCCTGCAGCGCGAGAGGGCGTCACTTCCACCTTGGGCGCCGAGAAGTCGACCTCGAGCGCATCCCGGTCGATGCGGCCTTTGGCCTGCGCGCTGAACTTGTCGAATGCGAACTCGGCCTTGGCGAGATCGAAGCGGAGCGCCCCCGAGGTCTGGGCGCGCAGATCGACCTCGGGCTTCTTGCCGGTGACGTGGGCGGCCAACGAAACGTCACCCGGGGTCTGCCCATCGAGGCGGCCGGTCTTCACGTTGAGATCGGCGACGTTCAGTTCCTGTCCGCTCGCTTCGTCGCGATAGGACAGCTGCGCCTTGTCGATTTGCACCTCAGCGATCCGCAATACCGGCGGCTTTTCGCCCTTGGCGGAGGTTTCCTTGCCGCCCGCGAGGTCCGAATAGTTGGTGCTGCCGTCCTTGTGGCGCACGACGTTGGCGCGCAGGCCCGCGATCTTCAGCGTCTCGACCGCGACCTCGCCCGAAAGAAGCGGCATCGTGCGAACCGCCACCTCGGCGGAATCGAGCGCGACGAAGACCCTGTCAGTGCCCGCCTCGCTGAGCGAGGTCTTGCCGAGCGCGATGCCCGCCACGGGATAAAGGCGGATCGTCGGCGTGCCCTCGATCGAAAGCGTGCGGTTCTTCGCCTTCATCGCCTGCTCGAGGCGCGACTTGACGAAAGCGCCGTCAACGACCACGAGAACGGCCACGACCGCGACGAGAACGAGACTGACGAGACCGAAAAGCGCGTACTTGAGAATTCTCATGACGCCTTCCTTCCCAGGTTGGCAATGCCGAACGGGACATGACCTGTGGCGACGTGCTGGCGCGCCGACTCGACATGGCCGCGTTGATCGTCGAAATAGAAGTCCGGCTGGAACGCGCGCAGGAATTCGCCCTTGTCGAGGCCGCCGAGGAAGAGCGCTTCATCGACGGCGATGTTCCAGTCGACGAGAGTGCGCACGGCGCGTTCGTGCGCGGGCGCGCTGCGCGCCGTGACGAGCGCCGTGCGAAGCCGCATCGGCGTGTCGGTGCCCGCCGCGGCCTGCAACCGGTGCAGCGCCTCGAGAAGGGGCTTGAACGGTCCCGGCGGCAACGGCCGCAGGGCATGCAGCGTTTCATGGCGCGTGAAGGCGTCCAGGCCATCGGCCTGGAAGACGCGCTCGGCCTCGTCGGAAAAAAGGACCGCATCGCCGTCGAAGGCGATGCGCACTTCGTCGGCATGACGGCCCGCGGCCTGCGCCGACTCGGGCACGACGCGCGCGGCGGGGAAGCGCGCATCGAGCGCGCCGGTCACGTCCTGCTCGTTGGCGGACAGGAAGAGGTTCGCGCGCAGGGCATCGAGATACCGGTAGGGGCTGCGCCCGCGGGTAAAGACGCCGCGCTCGATCGCGAGCCCGGCGTGCTTGGCCGAGCGAAAGATCCTCAATCCCGAAACCGGGTCGTTCTTGGAAAGGATGACCACTTCGACCCGCTGCGCCTCGCGGGTGTTGAAGGCGAGCAGCTTCTTCACGAGCGGAAAGGCGACGCCCTCCTTCGCCGGCACCTCGAGGCGGGCGAATTGCAGGTCGATGTAGGCCTGCTCCCCCTGCGCGTCGAAGATCCGGTTTTCTTCCTCGAAGTCGAACAGCGCCCGCGACGAAATCGCCACCACGAGCTTGCCTTCCACCGAATAGGGCATGGCGGCCAAATTCTACGGCTTTGTCCAGCGCCAGCGACAGTCCCTGTCACGGATCGTCCGACAGCCACAGAAGCGAGCCGCCGCTATGCTCTGGGCGATGAGTCCCGACAAAGACCCGAAAGACCGGCGCCACGACACCGAGCGCCGCCTGCGCTACGCCATTCGCAAGGCGAACGACCGCATGTTCGCCATCCTTCGGACGCCCTCGGAGCAGGAAAAGGCAAAGCAGGAGCCGCGCGAGCGTCCGTCGTAACGCGGAAGTGGAGCGGCCTGCGGGAATCGAACCCGCCGCACGAGCTTGGGAAGCTCGGGTATTGCCACTATACGAAGGCCGCTTGGGGCTATCCCGTCATTCTAGATTGCTAACAGCCGCCGTGCGAAGTTCATCCCCTTGGCGCGCCAGGCCGTTTCGGCCCTGAAAACAAAACGGCCGCGGGGGTCCGCGGCCGTCGCATACAGCGGCTGCGCTGCGATTACTGGATGCGGCGCAGGTCCGACTTGGAAAGCGAAGCCATCAAATCGAGCAGCTTCGGCTCCGACACCGCGACTTGCGGCGCGTCCGCCGGGCGGAACACGATGGTCAACCCCTTGCGGCTACGCAGATCCGAAAAGCGGTTGCCGATCGTCCGGCCGCTCGCATCGCGGATGATGGCGCCATCGCGCACCTGTTCTTCATAGCCGATCAGGTCGCCCTTGCCATCCCGCACGGGCGTGAACATCTGGATCTGCGCGAACACTTCGCCGGTGCGCTCGTTGCGCACGAGCTGCTTGTAGCCGATCAGGTCCCCGTTGTCGTTGCGCAGGCCTTCCTTGCGCACCACGCCGAGGTCGGTGAGGGTAGAGCAGCCGCCCGCGAGCAGGCTGGCGGTGACGATCAGAGCGTTCAGTCTCATTGTTCTTCTCCTACAATGTTTCCTACGTGGTCCGAACTGTACGCTGACTGTCCGGTGGCGTGTAGGAAAAAATGCCCGTTTCGAGAGTTTACTTTAACATTCTGTGACATTCTTCCAACACCGTAACTTATTGATTCATATCGATTGTGTTTGAAATGATCCAGATTATTGTCAATGGCAGCGGCCAGAGCCACCCCGGACCGCTCACGGTGCGGGACCTGGTCCAGCAAATGGCTCTGGGCGGGAAAAAGATCGCCGTGGAGCGCAACGGCGAGATCGTGCCGAAAGCCGCCCATGCGGCGACGTTGCTCGCCGATGGCGATCGCCTGGAAATTGTCGTCGCGGTGGGGGGGGGCTGAAAACTTGAACGCCGCAGACGATCCGCTGGTCATTGGCGAACGTCGCTTCGGCTCGCGCCTGCTCGTCGGCACCGGCAAGTACAAGGACTTCGCGCAGACGCGCGCCGCGATCGAAGCTTCGGGCGCGCAGATCGTGACGGTCGCAATTCGCCGCACCAACATCGGGCAGACGAAAGGCGAACCCTCGCTCCTCGAGTATCTGCCGCCCTCCCAGTACACCTACCTTCCCAATACCGCAGGCTGCTACAGCGCGCAGGACGCCGTGCGGACGCTGCGCCTTGCGCGCGAGCTGCTCGACGGTCACGACCTCGTCAAGCTCGAAGTGCTCGGCGATGCGCACACGCTCTACCCGAACATGCCCGAGACGCTGCAGGCGGCCGGACAGCTCGTCAAGGACGGCTTCAAGGTCATGGTGTACTGCTCCGACGATCCCATCCAGGCGAAGATGCTGGCCGACCTCGGCTGCGTCGCCGTGATGCCGCTCGCTTCGCTCATCGGCTCGGGCATGGGCATCCTCAATCCGTGGAACCTTCAGCTCGTCATCGAGCGGGTCGAGGTGCCGGTGCTCGTCGATGCCGGCGTCGGCACGGCCTCCGACGCGGCGATCGCGATGGAGCTCGGCTGCGACGGCGTGCTCATGAACACGGCGATCGCGGCGGCGAAGGATCCCGTGCGCATGGCGCGCGCGATGCGGATCGCGGTCGAGGCCGGGCGCGAAGCCTTCCTCGCCGGGCGCATGCCGAAGAAGCTCTACAGCGCCGCGCCCTCCTCGCCGACCGAAGGCACGATCTCTCCCTCCCAATCCAGGGCGGCTTGAACCCCCGGACGATCCGGAGCTTCGTCCTGCGCCAGGGCAGGACGACGCCCGCACAGCAGCGCGCGCTCGAAGAGCTGCTGCCGAAGTACGGAATCTCCTTTTCAGATCGCGCCCTGGATTTGAAAAGCCTTTTCGGCCGCAGCGCCCCGGTCGTGCTGGAAATCGGCTCCGGCATGGGCGAGACGACCGCCGAGATCGCGTTGGGAAATCCGCACACCGATTTCATCGCGGTGGAGGTGCACGGACCCGGCGTTGGCAGCCTGCTGCGCAGGATTGTCGATCACAACATCGCCAACCTCCGCGTCGTCCGTCACGACGCGGTCGAGGTGCTCGAGCGCATGATCCCGGACGGCGCGCTCGCCGGCATCCACCTTTTCTTCCCGGATCCCTGGCCGAAGAAGCGCCATCACAAGCGCCGGCTCGTGCAGCCGGGCTTCGCCGCGCTGGCGGCGCGAAAGCTCGCGCCCGGCGGCTATTTCCACGCCGCCACCGACTGGCCGGAGTATGCGCTGCAGATCGAGGAGGTCTTTGCCGCCAGCCCGCTGTTTGCCGCGTCCGCCGAAGAAAAAAGCCGGCCCGCGACGAAGTTCGAGCGGCGGGGCCTCGCCCGAGGGCACCCGGTGCGCGATGTGGTGTTTCGCCGGGGGAACCGCTAACCTCCCTTCGCATGAGGCTCCTCCTTTTCGTTGGCGCGCTCGCGTTCTGCGCCTGCGCGCCGGCCCAATCGGATTACCCGCGCAAGCCCATCCTGATGGTCGTGCCGCTTCAGGCCGCGAGCGCCGTCGACAACGCCGCGCGCATCGTGGCGCAGAAGATGTCGCAGAACATGGGCCAGACGGTGATCGTGGAGAACCAGCCCGGCGCCGCCGGCCTCATCGGCGCCGAGCGCGTGGCGAAGGCGGCGCCCGACGGCTACGTCATCGGCGGTTTCAACGACAGCATCATGACCATGGTGCCGAACACCTACGCGAAGATGCCGTGGGACATCCTGCGCGATTTCGCGCCGGTTTCGCTCGTCGCGACGATGGAATGGGCGCTGGTCGCGCCGCCGAACTCGCCGTTTCGCACCGCCGCGGATCTGATGCACGCGGCGAGAGCACGGCCCGGCGCGCTCAACTACTCCTCGGGCGGCAACGGCAGCCCGCAGCACATCGCGATGGAGCTGTTCAAGGCGCGCGCCCATGTGTTCATCACGCACATTCCCTACCGCGGCGCCGCGGCCGCGGCGATGGACGCCGCCGCCGGCCAGGTCGACGCGAGCTTCTCCGGCATGCCGACCGTGTTTTCGATGGTCAAGGGCGGCAAGCTCAGGATTCTCGGCGTCGCGAGCCCGCGCCGCTCGCCGCTCTTCGCCGAGGTGCCGACCGTCGCCGAATCGCTACCGGGCTTCGAGTTCAGCTCCAATTTCAGCGTGGTGGTGCCCAAAGGCACGCCGCCCGACATCGTGGCCCGGCTGAACGCGGAGATCGTCAAGGCCACCGCGGCGCCTGAGGTGCGCGAGAAGCTGGTCGCGCAGGGGTTCGCCGTCAATGCGACCTCGCCCGAGGAGCTCGCGCGCTACACCCAGACCCAGCTCGAGCGCTACGCCAAGCTCTTCCACCAGATCGGCCTGCAGCCGCAGTAGCCGCTAGGGCAGAAAGATCTGCTGCAGGTCGTTCAGGAACGCCCGGCCGCGCTCGGTGGGCCGGATCCGTTCTGCGCTTCGCTCGATCAAGCCTTTGTCCTCGGCCTGCCTCAGCTTCGCCTCGATGACGGTCGAGGCGAGCCCGGTGCGCGCGGTGAACAGCGCGGGCGCAAATCCTTCAACCAGGCGCAACGCGTTCAGCATGAATTCGAACGGCAGCTCGGCCGCGTCGATCGTTTTAATCCCGGCACAAGAAGCGCCTTTCAAATACTCGCGCGGCTGCTTCGCCTGCTCATGCCGCGTCACCCGCTCGGGGAAAGAGATCTTTCCGTGCGCGCCCGCGCCGATGCCGAGGTAGTCGCCGAACTCCCAGTAGTTGAGGTTGTGGCGCGATCGCCGGCCCGGCCGGGCGAAGGCCGAGGTCTCGTAGTGCTCAAAGCCCGCGCGCGCGAGCGTCTCTTCGGCCCTGCGCTGCATGTCGGCGCAGGCATCGTGATCCGGAAGCTGCGGCGGCTTCGAATAGAAAACCGTATTCGGCTCGAGGGTGAGCTGGTAGGCCGAGAGGTGCGGCGTGCCGAGCGCGATGCCCGCTTCGAGATCGGCGCGCGCCTCGTCCTCGCTCTGCCCGGGGAGCCCGTACATGAGGTCGAGGTTCACGTTGTCGAACACAGCCAGCGCCATCTCGACTGCGCGGCGCGCCTCGGCGGCCGAGTGGATTCGCCCGAGCGCGCGCAGCTTTGCGTCCTGCAGGCTTTGCACGCCGAGCGAAAGCCGGTTCACGCCGGCCTGACGGTAGCCGCGAAAGCGCGCCGCTTCCGCCGTTCCCGGGTTGGCCTCGAGCGTGATTTCCGCCTCGGGCTCGACAAGCAGGCGAGCGCGCACGCCGGCGAGCAAAGCGTCGATGCTCTCGGCGGAAAACAGGCTGGGCGTGCCCCCGCCGATGAAGATCGACTGGAGGCGCCGCCCCCAGACCGAAGGCAGGAGCGCCTCGAGGTCGCGAAAGAGCGCCGCCACGTACTCCGCTTCGGGCAGGCTGCCCGAGCGCTCATGCGAGTTGAAATCGCAATACGGGCATTTGCGCACGCACCAGGGAATGTGGACGTAGAGCGAAAGCGGCGGCAACACATCGAAGTGCACGCCGCGCAGGTCGCGCAGCACTGCGCTCATGGCGCCGCCTTGAGAAGCTCGAGCAGCTTGGCGAGCGCCTGGCCCCGGTGGCTGATCCGATTCTTGTGCGCAGGCTCCAGCTCGGCCGACGTCTGGCCGAGCGCAGGCAGCCAGAAAAGCGGGTCGTAGCCGAAGCCGCCCGTGCCGCGCGGCGCGGTCGCGATCTCGCCGTGCCATTCGGCCGCGGCCACCAGCGGGTCGGTGTCCGCGGGGCCGCGCATGAGCACCAGCACGCACACGTAGTGCGCCCGGCGGTTCTGCTCGTGGAGCAGCTCTGAAAGCAGCTTCTGATTGTTCCTTTCATCCGACCTGGGCTCGCCCGCGTAGCGCGCCGAGTGCACCCCGGGAGCGCCGCCGAGCGCGTCGACGCAGATGCCGGAATCGTCCGCGAGCGAGGGCAAGCGCGTCGCAAAGCAGACGTGGCGCGCCTTGGCGAGCGCGTTCTCGAGAAACGTCTCGTAGGGTTCTTCCGCCTCGGTGATGCCGAGCTCGGCCTGGGTAACGACGCGCGTGCCGAAGGGCTCGAGCAGCGCCTGGATCTCGTCGCGCTTGCCCCGGTTGCCCGAGGCAAGAACCAGGCTTTTCACGGTCCCAGGGCGCGGCGCTGGTGGGCGATGAGCTCGCCGATGCCGCGCGAGGCGAGATCGAGGAGCTGGTCAAGTTCGGCGCGCGCGAAGGGCTCGCCTTCGGCCGTGCCCTGCAGCTCGACGAAGCGGCCGCCGCCCGTCATCACCACGTTCATGTCGGTCTGACAGGCCGAGTCCTCGGGATAATCGAGGTCGACGACGGGCGTGCCCTCATACACGCCCACCGAGACCGCTGCGACGAAGTCGCGAACCGGCAGCGTGGCGATCATGCCCTTGCCCTTCATCCAGCCGAGCGCGTCGTGCAGCGCCACGAACGCGCCGGTGATTGCCGCCGTGCGCGTGCCGCCGTCGGCCTGCACGACGTCGCAATCGATCTGCACGGTGTGCTCGCCGAGCGCCGGCAGGTCCACGACCGCGCGCAGCGCGCGCCCGATCAGGCGCTGGATTTCCTGCGTGCGGCCCGACTGCTTGCCGCGCACCGCCTCGCGATCGCCGCGCGTGTGCGTGGCGCGCGGCAGCATGCCGTATTCGGCGGTCACCCAGCCGCGCCCCTTGTCGCGCAGGAACGGCGGAACGCGCGCCTCCACGCTCGCGGTGCAGAGCACCTTAGTGTCGCCGAACTCGACCAGCACCGAGCCCTCGGCGTGGCGGGTGTAGCCGCGCTGGATGCGCACCGGGCGCAGCTGGTCGGCCTTTCGTCCGCTCGGCCTCATGCGGTGTCTTTCATTTCTTGCCCTCGATCTCGTTTTTCTTCAGCGCCTTCTTGATGTCGGCGATGGCGCGCTCGATGTCGGCATCGCTCATTCGCATGAAATCGGGCTCGGTCGCGCTGAAGTCCTTGAACTCGGTCGACTCCTCCATCGGCACGGTGAGCGGCTCGACGGGCGGCGGCACAGCCTTCTCGTGCCACTCGATCGCGAGCACGGTGATGTTGTCGCAGCGCGCCCCGGCGCGCGCCTCCGAGAGGTCGATGAGCTCGGGCAGCGCCCTGGAGATCGGCTTGCCGATGAGTCCCATGAGCAGCTGGCGCTGCGTGAGCGGGCCCCAGAAGCCGTCCGAGCAAAGCATCACCAGGTCGTCCTTGGCGAGCCGCGCGTGCGCGGTCGGCTCGACCCGCGGGGCGCGCGGTCCGCCCAGGCATTGCAGCAGCTTGTTCTTGTCCGGATGCGTCATCGCCGCCTCCTCGCGGATGCGCCCTGCATCGATCAGCATCTGCACGGGGGTGTGATCGCGGGTGCGCGTGACAATGCGCCCCTCGCGGATGAGATACAGGCGCGAGTCGCCGACGAAGGACCAGAATGCATAGCCGCCTTGCACGAGGCAGGCGACGATCGTCGTGCGAGGGCTGTTGGAGGGATCGGTGGAGAGGCCCATCTTCTGGGTCTGGTGCAGGATCATCGCGTGCGCGCGGCCGATCGAGCGGGTGAGGAACAGGTCGGGGTCGGCGACGCGCGGCCTCGCCTCGGCGCGGAACGCGGCGCCCAGGCAATCGATCGCAATCTGCGCCGCGACCTCGCCGTGGGCGTGACCGCCCATGCCGTCGGCGACCGCGAGGAAGAGCGACTCGGCCGTCTTCCAGTGGCCAAGGCGGTCCTGGTTGTAGGGCCGCTTGCCGACGCGGGTGTCCTGGAAAATCGAGAATTTCATCTAGCGCCTGGCGAACTTGAAGATCGCATCCTTGAGCTGGTCGAGCATCGGCGCCTCGCCGCGGAACTCCGGCAGCTTTTCCCCGAGCAGCGCCTTTTGCAGCGCGAACACGCTCTGCGGGCGCTCGAGGTGGTTCAGGCGCAGGCACCAGTCTATGGTGTCCAGCAGCTCCGCGGAATACTTGCCCGACCAGCCCTTGCGCGCGCTTGTCATTTTGTCCTTCTCGAGGCGCTGCGGCGCGGGCGGCGGCCCGTAGCCCGCCAGGCAGGCGTACATCGAGGCGCCGATCGAGTAGATGTCGCTCCAGGGACCGAGCTTCTCGCGCTCGCGGTGGTGCTCGGGCGAGGCGAAGCCCGGCGTGAACATCGGCGGCAGCTTCATGCCTTCGGCATCGAGCGTCTGGCGCGCCGCGCCGAAGTCGATGAGCACCGGCGCGCCGTCGTTGCGGACGTAGATGTTGCCCGGCTTGATGTCCAGGTGCAGCAGCTTGTGGGTGTGCACTTCGCGCAAGCCGTTCAGGAGCGGCGCGAAGGTGCCGCGGATCCACTCCTCCCTAATCGGCCCGCTCTTCTTGTGGATGTGCTCCTGCAGCGTGCGGCCGCGCTCGTAGCGCATGACGAGGTACACCGTGTCGTTGGCGCGAAAGAAATTGACCACGCGCACGACGTTCGAGTGCTGCAGCGTCGCGAGCGCGCGGCCTTCCTCGAAGAAGCACTTCAGCCCGTAGCGGAAGGTCGCCATGTTCTGCTCCGGCACGACGGGCGCGGGACCGTCCGCATTGCGCAGCGCGAGCGTCGCGGGAAGGTACTCCTTGATCGCGACCGGCACCTCGTTCTCGTCGTGCGCGAGATAAACGAACGAGAATCCGCCCGAGGCGAGCAAGCGGAGGATTCGGTAATTTTCGAGCTGGAAGCCTTCCGGCAGCGGCTGATTGGCTTGGGAAGACATCTGCCCTTATGATACCCGCCCCCATGGTCCACAGCATGACCGGCTACGCGGTCGCGAGCGGCGAATCTCCGCGCGGGGCGCTCGCACTCGAGCTGCGCTCGGTGAACTCGCGTTACCTCGACGTGCAGCTGCGCATCGCCGACGAGCTGCGAAGCGCCGAGCCGATGCTGCGCGAGCTGATCGTCGCGCGCATCGCGCGCGGCAAGGTCGATTGCCGGCTCTCGCTCACCGATACCGGGCGCCGCGCGCAGCACAAGCTCGATCCGCAGACGCTCGAGCGGCTGCGCCAGCTGCAGCAGGTGGTGAGGGAGAAATTTCCCGACGCCGCGCCGCTCGGCGCGGCCGACGTGCTGCGCTGGCCCGGCGTGCTCACCGAGCCGCCCGCCGACGAGGAGCCGACGCGCGCCATGATCGAGCGGCTGTGCCGCGCGGCGCTCGACGAGCTCTGCGCCGCGCGCGCGAGAGAGGGCGCCAAGCTCGCGACGATCGTGCTCGGGCGCATCGCCGACATGAAAAAGCGCCTCGCCGAGGCGGCGCCGCTTGTTCCCGAGGCGATCGCCGCCTTCAAGGCAAAGCTCGAGGAGCGGCTGCGCGAGGCGCTCGGCGCGGGCAACGAGGAGCGCATTCGCGCCGAGATCGCGCTTTTCGCCACGCGCACCGACGTGGACGAGGAGCTCACGCGCCTGGCGGCCCATATCCAGGAGGTGGAGCGCACGCTCGGGGGCGCGGAAAAGCGATCCGGCGCTCCGGTGGGCAAGCGGCTCGACTTCCTCGCGCAGGAACTGAACCGCGAGGCGAACACGCTCGCCTCCAAGGCGGCGGGGCTGAAACTCTCGGATTGCGCGCTGGAGCTCAAGCTCCTCATCGAGCAGGTGCGCGAGCAGGTGCAGAACATCGAATGAAGGGACAGCTTTTCGTGATCACCGCGCCTTCGGGCGCGGGCAAGAGCTCGCTCATCGATGCGCTGCTCAAGGAAGATCCGAAGCTGAAGCTCTCGATCTCCTACACCACGCGCGCGCCGCGGCCCGGCGAGCAGAACGGGCGCGAGTATCACTTCGTCGACGAGAAGACCTTCCTCGGCATGCTCGAGCGCGGCGAATTCTTCGAGAGCGCCGAGGTGCACGGCAACCGCTATGGCACCGCGCAGTCGGTGATCCGCGAGGCGCTCGCCCGCGGCCAGGACTTGGTGCTCGAGATCGACTGGCAAGGCGCGCAGCAGGTCAGGCGGCTTCTGCCCGAGGCGATCGGCATCTTCATCCTACCGCCCTCGGTGGCCGAGCTCGAGCGGCGCATGCGCAGCCGGGGACAGGACTCCGACGCGGTCATCCGGCGGCGCATGGCAAGCGCGGAGGAGGAAATTTCCCACTCACCGGAGTTCAATTACGTTATAATTAACAAAGACTTCGATGAGGCCAAGCGCGATCTGCAGGCCATCATCCGAACCGAGCGTCTGAAAAAATCCTGAAGAGAGAGCCATGGCCCGCATTACGGTCGACGATTGCCTGAAAAGAATCCCCAACCGCTTCCAGCTCACGCTGGCGGCGACCTACCGCGCGCGCCAGCTCGGCTCGGGCGCCACGCCGCTCGTCGAGGGCAACCGCGACAAGCACACGGTGATCGCGCTGCGCGAAATCGCCGTCGGCAAGGTGGGCATCGAGGTGCTGCGCCGCAATCCGGCCCCCGCCGCGCCGAGCGTGGCCGCGCCGGCCGCCCCCACGCCGCCCGGCGCCTAGCGGGCCGGGGTGCCGCGCGGACTCTAGCGCGGCGGACCCTTCCCCCGCTGCTGTCGGCCCGGGGGGCCGGCGGCAGGCGAGAGGACTACACTTCCCCCATGGCCGCGGTGCCCGTCCTCACTGACGCCCGCTTCGGCTACCTGAAGCCGAGCGATGTCGCGCGCCTCTCGGATGCCTACCGGTTCTCCGAGGCCGCGCACGCCGGCCAGACGCGCCAGTCGGGCGATCCGTACATCTCGCACCCGCTCGCGGTCGCCGAGATCCTCGCCGGCTGGCACCTGGACGGCCAGGCGCTCGTCGCCGCGCTGCTGCACGACGTCATGGAAGACACCTCGGTCACCAAGGACGAGATCTCGCAATCCTTCGGCAAGCCGGTGGCCGAGCTCGTCGACGGCGTCTCCAAGCTCGACCGGATCGAGTTCCAGTCGGCCGAGGACGCGCAGGCCGAGAACTTCCGCAAGATGCTCCTTGCGATGGCGCGCGACGTGCGCGTCATCCTCATCAAGCTCGCCGACCGCCTTCACAACATGCGCACGCTCGCGGCGGTGGCGCCCGCCAAGCGCCGGCGCGTGGCGCAGGAGACGATGGAGATCTACGCGCCGATCGCCAACCGCCTCGGGCTGAACGCGCTCTTTCACGAGCTGCAGGACCTCGCCTTCTCGCACCTGAATCCGCTGCGCTATCGCGTGCTCGTCAAGGCGACGCGCGCGGCGCGCGGCAACCGGCGCGAAGTGGTCGGCAAGATCGAGGTCGCGGTCAAGGCGAAGCTCGCCGAAGCGGGCATCGCGGCAAGCGTCACCGGACGCGAGAAGCACATCTACTCGATCTACCGCAAGATGATCGAGAAGCACCTGTCGTTCTCCGAGGTGCACGACATGTACGGGTTTCGCGTCGTGGTGAAGGACGCGGCCACCTGCTATCTCGCGCTCGGCGCGCTGCACGGCCTGTACAAGCCGGTGCCGGGCAAGTTCAAGGACTACATCGCGATCCCCAAGGCGAACGGCTACCAGTCGCTGCACACGGCGCTGATCGGCCCTTACGGCGTGCCGGTCGAGGTGCAGATCCGCACCGAGCAGATGCACCGCCTTGCGGAGGCCGGTGTCGCCTCGCACTGGATGTACAAGAGCGAAGTCGACTCGCTCTCGGACCTGCAGAAGAAAACGCACCAGTGGCTGCAGTCGCTGCTCGAGATCCAGAGCCAGTCGGGCGACTCGCAGGAGTTCCTCGAGCACGTGAAGATCGACCTCTTTCCGGACGAGGTCTACGTGTTCACGCCGAAAGGACGGATCCTCTCCCTGCCGCGCGGCGCGACCGCGGTCGATTTCGCCTACGCGGTGCACACCGACATCGGCAACCGCTGCGTCGCCGCCAAGGTGAACGGCGAGCTCGTCGCGCTGCGCACCGAGCTGCGCAACGGCGACCGCGTGGAGATCATCACGACCGGCTACGCCAAGCCCAATCCCGCCTGGCTCCAGTACGTGCGCACGGGCAAGGCGCGCTCCAACATCCGCCACTTCCTGAAGACCATGCAGTACGACGAATCCGCGGCTCTCGGCGAGCGCCTGCTCGAGCAGGCGCTCAAGGCCGCCGGGGCGAGCAGCGGCGCGATCAGCGCCGCCACCTGGGAGCGCGCGGTGCGCGACTCGGGCGCGCGCTCGCGCCACGAGCTCCTGGCCGACATCGGCCTGGGCCGGCGCCTGCCCGCGGTGGCGGCGCGCCGGCTGCTTCTCAACGCCGAGCGCGACGAGGCCAAGTCGGTCGCCGGACCGCGCGGCGCGGGGGCGAGCGTCGTCATCCGCGGCACCGAGGGCATGGCCGTGCAGCTGGCCGGCTGCTGCCGGCCGATCCCGGGCGATCCGATCGTCGGCTCGATCAAGAAGGGACAGGGCCTGGTCGTGCACGCCGCCGACTGCCGGCACGCGCAGCGCTCGCGCCGCGTCGAGCCCGAGCAGTGGATCGACGTCGAATGGGATCGCCGCCCGAGCCGGCTCTTCCAGGCTGCGATTCGCGTCATCGTCGCCAACCAGCGCGGCGTGCTCGCCAAGGTCGCCTCCGAGATCGCGGAGGCCGGCTCCAACATCGACTCGATCAGCATGGAGGAAGACCGCGCCGTCTACACGACCATGCTCTTCGTGCTGGAAGTCGGCAACCGCTCTCACCTTGCGCGCATCATGCGCGCGCTGCGGCGCCTGCCCGAGGTCGAAAAGCTTTCCCGCGTCAGGGAGTAGTCGATGAATGGCCTTCGCAAAGTCGCCGTGCTGGGCGGCGTGCGCATCCCGTTTGCGCGCAGCTATACGACGTACAACGAATGTTCCAACCTCGACATGCTGAGCGCGGTCCTGAAAGCCGCCGTCGAGCGCTTCGGCCTGCGCCGCTTGAGGCTGGGCGAGGTCGCCGCCGGCGCCGTCATCAAGCACGCGCGCGACGCGGGCCTCGTGCGCGAAGCAACGCTCTCGAGCGGCCTCGACCCGCATACGCCCGCCTACGACGTGCAGCGCGCCTGCGGCACGAGCCTCACCGCGCTCGTGCAGCTCGGCCATCGCATCGCCGCGGGCGAGATCGAAAGCGCCATCGCGGGCGGCGTCGACACGGTGAGCGACGTGCCGATTTCCTATGGACGAAAGCTGCAAGGCGTCGTGCTCGCGAGCTCGCGCGGCCGCAGCGCGGGCGAGCGCCTCAAGCCGTGGCTGCGGCTGCGCCCGCGCGACCTCAGGCCTTCGGTTCCCTCGATCCGGGAGCCGAGCACCGGCCTGTCGATGGGCGAGCACTGCGAGCTGATGGCCAAGGAGTGGGGCATCGGGCGGCGCGAGCAGGACGAGCTCGCCAACGAAAGCCATCACAAGGCCGCGAAGGCATGGGACGAGGGCTTCTACGACGACCTGGTGGTTCCCTTCGGCGGCCTCAGGATCGACAACAACCTGCGCGCCGACTCGACGCTCGAGAAGCTCGCGAAGCTCAAGCCCGCCTACGATCGCAGCGGCGCGGGCACGCTGACGGCCGGAAACAGCACGCCGCTCACCGACGGCGCTTCCTGCGTGCTGCTCGGCTCGGAGGCCTTTGCACATTCGCGCGGCTTGCCGGTTCAGGCCTATCTCACCTGCTCTGCGACCGCCGCGGTGGACTTTGCGGGCATCGCCGGTCCCCGGGAAGGCCTCCTGATGGCGCCCACCTACGCCGTGCCCGAGATGCTCGACCGGATGGGGATCGGCCTGCAGGATTTCGATATCTATGAAATCCATGAAGCCTTCGCCGCGCAGGTACTCTGCACTTTGAAGGCCTGGGAGTCGGGAAAATACTGCAAGGACCGCCTCGGCCGCGACGCGCCGCTCGGCAGCATCGACCGCGCAAAGCTCAACCCGAAAGGCTCGAGCGTCGCTCTCGGGCATCCGTTCGCCGCCACCGGCACGCGCATCGTGGCCACGCTCGCCAAGCAGCTTGCCGCGCGCGGCTCGGGGCGCGGCCTCGTCTCGATCTGCACGGCCGGCGGCATGGGCGTGACCGCGGTGCTCGAGCGCTAAGCAGGCGAAATTCCTCGGTGCTAGTATTCATCCACATGACGCTGTCCTGGATCCTCAACGCCATCGGACTGTTCGCGGTGACCAGCGGCGCCCTGCTCATGTTCCTGTACCTGCGCAACTCGCCGAAGTTTGCCGCGCAGCTTCCGACCGACGAGGCCAGGCGCGCCTACGAAAAGCACCAGCGTCTTTCGATCATCGCCATGGGCTTGCTCGCCGCCTGGCTGGTCATCCAGTACGCCGGACTGATCTTCCTCTAAGCGGCGCGGCTTCGCCGCGCCCTGTAGCGCCATCGCGACGTGCTGTCCCCGGGCGCGGGACAGATCTTTCAGGCCCAGGGTGCTGCCCGGCGCGCTGCCGCGCGCCGAAAATTCGGCCATGGCACGCTACGGCAAGAAAGCGCAACGCAAAGTCAAACGGGCGATGCACGAGCGCAAGCGCGGCACGCTGCGCAGCGGCCGTTCCGGAAAGAAAGTGAAGAGCCGCAAGCAGGCGATCGCGATCGGTCTCTCCGAAGCCCGCAAGCGCGGCGCCAAGGTGCCGAAGAAAAAATCGTGAGAAGCGGCTAGCGCTTGGCCGCGAGTTTCGGCGGGGCGGCGACGGTGAGTTCCGTTGGCGGCGTCGGTTGCGGCGTCCGCGGGCCGAGATCGAGAATTTCTTCCACGTACGCGCGCAGGATTTCCGCGGTGTTGCGCAGCGACGCGATGCCGGCCTTGGCCGCGTGCGGGGCGTCGCCTTCGAAAAGCTCGCGCAAGTGGCCCAGGCCATTGCCGCGGATATGCGCAATCGAAGCATCGAGGAATTTCATCGCGGCGGCGCGGGTCTTTTCGCCGCGGCCGTTCACCTTTAGATGTGCGGTGACAAAGGGACCGATCAGCCACGGGAAAACGCATCCATTGTGATAGGCGCGGTCGCGGGCGACGACGTTTCCGCCGTAGCGGCCCTGGTAGGCCGGATCGCGCGGCGAGAGCGACCGGAGGCCGAGCGGCGTGAGCAGCTCCTCGCGGCAGGTGACGACGGCCCTCAGCCCAGCCTCGACCGGCAGCGGGCCTCCGGGCAGCGAGACGGCCAGGAGCTGGTTGGGGCGTATCGAGGCGTCGTCGCCGCCCGGGCCGTCGACGACGTCGAAGAGG
>DATAID010000011.1:0-48735 GCA_036262835.1 Burkholderiales bacterium
TAAGTAGCCGTTGAATCGTCGGCGAACTGAACCTCAACGATCTCGTTTGGGTAGTCGGTGGCGCTAAGACCATCGGCACGTATCTGTTGCTCCGTGCGCCCGAGATGTGCCGCGAGCTCGACCGCCCAATCGTTGAGGATCAGGGCTGCGACCTTTGAGTAGCCGCTCATTTCCATGGGGCTCTAACGTGTATTGGTTGACAAAATAGTTGACAGATTGGCAACTATTTTAGGGCGATTTGCAATGCGTGCCCTGTCATCCCGAGTCGCCTCAACCCGTTAGCCATCTTCAGAGCTTTCAACGGGTCACGATGTGTCAGGAAATCATTACAAGGAGGAGCCAGCCCGGCCGCGCCTTCTCGAGCAGGTGAAGAACGCCATCGAGCTGCGCCACTACAGCCCGCGCACGGAGGAGGTCTACGTCCACTGGATCAAGCGCTTCATCTATTTCCACGGCAAGCGGCATCCGCTGGAGATGGGCGAGCAGGAGGTCACGGAGTTTTTGAACTTCCTCGCGCGCGAGCGCGATGTGGCGGCGTCCACCCAGAACCAGGCGCTCTCGGCGTTGCTCTTTCTCTACAGGGAAGTGCTGCAGCGGCCGTTCGGATGGCTCAATGGTTTGGAGCGGGCGCGCATGCCGACGCGCAAGCCCACCGTCCTCTCGAGGGACGAAGCTCGGCGTCTCCTCGCCGCCCTCCGAGGGCCGCGCTGGATCATGGCAAGCCTGCTCTATGGCGCCGGCCTGCGCTTGCGCGAGTGCCTGAAGCTGCGCGTGAAGGACGTGGATTTCGACTATCGGCAAATCCTGGTGCGCGACGGCAAGGGGGCCAAGGATCGGGTGACGATGCTTCCTGCCGCGGTGATCGAGCCGCTCAGGCTGCACCTGGAGCGTGCCCGCACGCTGCACGAGCGGGATGTGGCGTCCGGCTGCGGCGACGTCGAGCTTCCCGATGCGCTCGCGCGCAAGTACCCGAAGGCGCCGTATGAATGGGCGTGGAAGTTCGTGTTTCCGTCGCACAAGCTGTCCACCGATCCGCGCACCGGCGTCATCCGGCGCCACCATGTCTACGAGAATTACCTGATCCGCGCGGTGAAGCAGGCGGCGCATGCCGCCGGAATCGCGAAGCACGTGAGCTGCCACACGCTCAGGCATTCGTTCGCCACGCACCTGTTGGAGTCGGGGCACGACATCCGGACGGTCCAGGAGCTGCTGGGCCACGCGAGCGTGGAGACGACCATGATCTACACGCACGTCATGAACAAGGGCGGGCGCGGCGTGCCGAGCCCGCTCGACCGGATGCCCGGCTAGGCCGGGATGAGCCGGACCACCCAGTAGACCGCGATCGCCATCTGCACGCTGAACGCAAGGAACCTCACGGTGACGGCAGTTGCCGAGGTGGAGGCGAGGTGGATGATCGATTGAACTATGCGCGCGCCCAGCAGGACGAAAGCGAGCGGATCGGTGGCCGCGGTGTTTCCGGCGACTGCGGCCAGCAGGAGGAGGCCGCCGAAAATCGGCAGGCCTTCGAGGCAATTCGCATGCGCCCGCGCCAGGCGCTGCATGAAGGGCGAAAGGTTGGTGTTTTCCGGGTTGAAGCCGTTTGCCGGCACGGCACCGGTCAGGACGAGCTTCGAGCGAATGACCTCCATCAGCACGAGGAGGAGAAGCGTCCAGGCGATGAAGCCGAGCAAGGCGAGCAACGTGGCAGACATTGGACGGGTTTCCTTTCAGGGGCGCGGCAGCAACTCTTGGAGCGCGTAGAGCGTTTTTTGGGGGAAGCGCTCGAGCGGGTAGTACTGCACGATGACTTCGAGGGCTTTCTCGTAGCTGCGGAGATCGAGCAGGCGCAGCAGGAAGCGCACGTCGTCCTCGTCATGGAATTCGGCCCCGATCCGGAAAGCGAGGCATTTCATCGCCAGCAGGTACTCCGGCTGCGCGACCAGGATCTTGAGGTGATCGAGCTCCAGCCAGGGCTGGAACTCGCCCCGTTCGCTCATGTAGCCCTTGACGGCGTCGTTCAGCCAGTCGGGTTTCAGGTCCGATCGGGCGGCAATCCGCGCCGCCGCAGCGCGGACTTCCTGGGAGGGGCGAAAGTAGCCATCCACGTCCTCGGTGGACGGGCGCGCCGAATAGGCAAGGCACATGACCGCCCCGCCCACGAGGTAGAGCTCGCCCGTGATCTTCGAGGCGGCAAGCTCGTCGTTCAGCTGGCCGAACAGGCGGCGCAGGTCCTTCGCGGAAAGCCCGGCCACTCAGACCTGCCCTCCCACCGCCGTGTCGACGAACAGGTTGCGCCTGCGAAAGGCGGCAGGGGAGTGGGTGAGGAGGTGAAGGCGCAGGCTGGAGAGCCCGCTGCCAAATTCCGGCGCGCGCAGGGGCTGGATTCGCCTCGTCCAGGCGGGCGGCGCCACGTCGTTCGAGGCGCACACATGCTCGACCATCGCGGCCACCGTGTTGGCCTGCGAGGCCGAAAGGCCCGCCGGCGGAGCAGGCTCGAGCGCGTCCTTCAACTCGGCGGCCGAAAGCCCGGAGAGCCAGTTGCTCAGGCCGGCGACGGCGATGCGCTCTCCCTTGCTCGCTTCGATTTCGCGCAGGTGGGCGCGCCACTGCTCGGCCTGCGCCGGGAGCGTCTTCGCCAGCACATACGCCGACATCCCCATCCCCGCCCGGCGCGCCGCGCGCTCGATCGCCGCCTTCTCGGCGGGCGTCACGCGAATCTGCAAATGCGCGGTTCTCATGGCGAAAGCCTAGCGCGGGCTGGCCTAAATTGTCAATACAAATGTAATGACAATAACGCCTGACGAAATGACAGCCGCCCGCCCCTCGGCGCCGTCCTAAGCCGGTCGGCGCATCCGCTTTCCGGCAGGGCGAAAGACGGGGCCCCTAGGCTTCCGGGGATGAGAATCTGCATCCTCGGGCTTGGCTATGTCGGCGCGGTTTCGGCGGGGTGCCTTGCGCAGGCGGGCCACGATGTCATCGGGGTCGACCCGGTTCAGGTCAAGGTCGACATGATCAACGAAGGCCGCTCGCCGATCGTCGAGAAGGATCTCGGCGACATCATCAGCGAGCAGGTCGCCTCGCGGCGCCTCGCGGCCACCACCAACGCCATCGCCGCGGTGCGCCACTCGGACATCACCTTCGTGTGCGTGGGCACGCCGAGCCAGAAGAACGGCGCGCTCGACCTCAAGTATGTGAAGCGCGTGTGCGAGCAGATCGGTGCGGCGCTGCGCGGCCATCCCGGCGCGCCGGTGATCGCGATCCGCAGCACGATGCTCCCCGGCTCGATGCGCAACGTCGTCATCCCGGCGCTCGAGGCCGGCTCGGGCAAGCGCGCCGGCACCGACTTCGGCGTGTGCATCAACCCCGAATTCCTGCGCGAGAGCACCGCGGTGCACGACTTCCACAATCCGCCCAAGACCGTGATCGGCGAGCTCAACCGCGCGAGCGGCGACCTGCTGGCCGAGCTCTACCACCGCACGCCGGGGCCGATGATCCGCACCGAGATCGAGACCGCCGAGATGGTGAAGTACGCCGACAACGCCTGGCACGCGCTCAAGGTGGGCTACGCGAACGAAGTCGGCAACCTCGCCAAGGCGCTCGGCGTGGACGCACACCGCGTGATGGAAATTTTCTGCCAGGACACCAAGCTCAACCTCTCGCCGTATTACCTCAAGCCCGGCTTCGCCTTCGGCGGCTCCTGCCTGCCCAAGGACGTGCGCGCGCTCACCTATCTCGCGCGCTCGATGGACGTCGAGCTGCCCATCCTGAACGCGATCCTGCCCTCCAACGAGCGCCAGATCGATCGCGCCGTGCAGGCCGTCATCGCGGCCGGCCACCGCAAGGTGGGCCTGCTCGGCATCAGCTTCAAGGCCGGCACCGACGACCTGCGCGAGAGCCCGGTGGTCGAGCTCGCCGAGCGGCTGATCGGCAAGGGCTACGACCTGCGCGTCTACGACGCCAACGTCGCGCTCGCCACCATCCGCGGCGCCAACCGCGAGTACCTGCTCGAGCGCATCCCGCACATCTCGCGGCTGCTCGTGCCCGAGCTCGAGGAAGTGCTGGCGCACGCCGGGACCCTGGTGATCGGCAACGGCGCGCCGGAGTTCCGCGACGTGCCCAAGGCGATCACGGAGCAGCAGACGATCATCGACCTCGTGCGCATCTGCGAGTCGCGCTCGATCGCGGGGGTCTACGAAGGCTTGTGCTGGTAGTGCACGCGCGGCCCGTCCGTGTTGCAGGCCGCGCCCAATGACGCGGCGCGTACTGATCCTCGTAGAGAACCTGCCCAGCCCCTTCGACCGGAGGGTCTGGCAGGAGGCGACCACGCTGCGCGACGCCGGCTGGACGGTCTCGATCCTCTGCCCGACGGGCAAGGGCTACGACAAGCACTTCGAGGCGATCGAGGGCATCCATATCTGGCGCTACGACCTGCCGGAGGCGGCAGGGGCGCTCGGATACCTCAAGGAATACTCGATCGCGCTCACCCGGACGCTTCTGCTTTCGCTCAAGGTGTTCTTCACGCGCGGATTCGACGTCGTCCACGCCTGCAACCCGCCGGACCTTTTCTTCCTCATCGGCACGTTCTACAAGCTGCTCGGCCGCAAGTTCATCTTCGACCACCACGACCTTTGCCCCGAGCTCTACGAGGCGAAGTTCGGCCGGCGCGACCTGCTCTGGCGCCTGATGCGCCTTTTCGAGCGCTGCACCTTCAACGTCGCCGACCTCTCGATCGCGACCAACGAGTCTTACCGCAAGATCGCGATCGAGCGCGGCGGCATGCCGCCCGGGCGCGTCTTCGTCGTGAGGAGCGGCCCGAGCCTCGAGCGCATGAAAGTCGTGCCGCCCGACGAGCGGCTGAAAAAGGGCCGGCGCTACCTCGTGGGCTACGTCGGCGTCATGGGCAAGCAGGAAGGGATCGACTACCTGCTGCGCGCCGCGGCGCACCTCGTGCACGAGTACGGTCGCACCGACATCCAGTACGCCCTGGTCGGCGGCGGCACGTCGCTGGAGGAGATGAAGGAGCTCGCCCGGGCGCTCGGCATCGCCGATTACGTCACCTTCACCGGCCGGGTCCCCGATGACGAGATGCTGACGGTGCTCAACACGGCCGATGTCTGCGTCAACCCGGACGAGGCGAACACGATGAACGACCTCTCGACCATGAACAAGGTCATGGAATACATGGCGCTCGGCAAGCCGATGGTGCAGTTCGACCTGGTGGAGGGCCGCGTCTCGGCGCAGGAAGCCTCGCTCTACGCGCGCCGCAACGACGTGGCCGACTTTGCCGTCAAGCTCGCCGCGCTGCTCGACGATCCCGAGCTGCGCGAGCAGATGGGCGCGTTCGGCCAGCGGCGCGTGCGCGAGGAGCTCGAGTGGCGCCACGAGGCGCCCAAGCTGCTGGCGGCGTACGAGACCCTCTTCCCGCTAGTCCTTTCGGACCAACCCGGTTCGAGGGCGGCGCGCATTCCGGGCGCTATCGTAAATAGGCGATGAAGCCCGCGCTGCCCCCGCAGGTCCCTTCCAACCGCTCGTTCGGCTGGACCTTCGCCGGCGTCTTCCTCGTCGCCGGGGTCTGGGACCTCTGGCGCGGCGGGGCGCACCTGCCCTGGCTGATCGCGCTGGCGGCGCTCTTCGCCGCGATCACGCTCACGCGCGCGCAGTGGCTCACGCCGCTCAACCGCGCCTGGATGAAGCTGGGCGAACTGCTCGGGCGCATCGTCAGCCCGATCGTGCTCGGCCTCATCTACTTCGCGATCTTCACGCCGGTGGCCGTCGTCATGCGCCTTTGCGGCCGCGACGCGATGAACCGGCGCTGGGAGCCGGGCGCGCCGAGCTACTGGGTAAAGCGCGACCCGCCCGGGCCGCCCGACGACAGCTTCCGCGACATGTTCTAGAGAGGAGTCGCTCCATGGATTTCGTGCTCCAGTTCTGGCGCTTTCTCGGCCAGCGCCGCAAGCTCTGGCTGCTGCCGATCATTCTCGTCACGGTGCTGCTGGGCGGGCTGCTCGTGCTCGCGCACGGCTCGGTCCTCGCGCCCTTCATCTACACGCTGTTCTAGCCGATGAAGATCCTCGGCATCTCGGCCTGGTATCACGACAGCGCCGCGGCGGTGGTCGACGACGGCCGCGTCGCGGCGGCGGCGCAGGAGGAGCGCTTCACGCGCAGGAAGCACGACGCGCGCTTTCCCGTGAATGCAGTGCGCTCGTGCCTGGAGAACGCGGGCGTGAAGCCCGCCGAGCTCGACCGCGTCGCCTTCTACGACAAGCCCTTCCTCAAGTTCGAGCGGCTGCTCGAGACCTACCTCGCTTTCGCGCCGCGCGGCTTCGAGTCCTTCCGCGAGGCGCTGCCGGTGTGGGTCAAGGACAAGCTGTTCCAGCGGCGCAACCTGATCAAGGAGCTGCAGGAGATCGATCCCTCGGTGGACTGGGGCTCGAAGCTGCTTTTCTCCGAGCACCACCTGAGCCATGCCGCGAGCGCCTTCTACCCGTCGCCCTTCGAGCGCGCCGCGGTGCTCACCATGGACGGGGTGGGGGAGTGGACCACCACCTCGCTCGCGCTCGGCTACGGGCGCGACCTCAAGGTCGTGCGCGAGATCCATTTCCCGCACTCGATCGGCCTGCTTTACTCGGCGTTCACCTACTACACCGGCTTCAAGGTGAATTCCGGCGAGTACAAGGTCATGGGCCTCGCGCCGTACGGCGAGCCGCGCTACGCGCAGCTCATCCGCGACCACCTGATCGACTTGAAGGACGACGGCAGCTTCCGCCTGAACCTCGATTACTTCGAGTACTGCACCGGCCTCACCATGACGAACGGCAAGTTCGACGCGCTCTTCGGCGCGCCGGCGCGCAAGCCCGAGGACAGGCTCACCCAGCGCGAGATGGACCTCGCGGCGTCGATCCAGGCGGTGACCGAAGAAGTGGTGTTGCGTCTTGCCCGAAGCATTGCGAGGGAAACAAAGGAAAAGAATCTCTGTCTTGCCGGCGGCGTCGCGCTCAATTGCGTGGCCAACGGCAAGCTCCTGCGCAAGGGATACTTCGAGCGGATCTGGATGCAGCCCGCCGCCGGCGACGCGGGCGGCGCATTGGGCGCCGCCCTGGTGGCTTTCCACGGCTTTGAAAAGAAGGAAAGAAAAATCAACGGCGCGATGGACGGGATGGCCGGAGGCTATCTCGGCCCTGAATTCACCCTGCAGCAGATCCAGGAGCGCCTCACCAAGGCGGGCGCGATCTTCGAGACGCTCGACGACGCCGGCCTCATCGAGGCGAGCACGCGCGCGCTCGCCGAGGGCAAGGCGCTCGGCTGGTTCCAGGGCCGCATGGAGTTCGGCCCGCGCGCGCTCGGCGCGCGCTCGATCCTGGGCGATGCGCGCTCGCCTTCGATGCAGAAGACCTTGAACCTGAAGGTGAAGTACCGGGAGTCCTTCAGGCCGTTCGCCCCCGCGATTCTTTTCGAGGACCGGGAAAAGTATTTCAAGATCAAGGAAGAAAGCCCCTACATGCTGCTGGTCGCCGATGTGTGCGACGAGCAGCGCATCGCCATGACCGACGAGCAGAAGAGCCTGTTCGGCATCGACAAGCTGAACGTGCCGCGCTCCTCGATTCCCGCGGTCACCCACGTCGACTACTCGGCCCGGGTCCAGACGGTGCACCGGGAAACCAACGCGCGCTTCCATTCCCTGATCGATTCGTTCAAGGAAAAAACGGGCTGCCCGGTCCTCGTCAACACCAGCTTCAACGTGCGCGGCGAGCCGATCGTCGGCAGCCCCGAGGATGCGTTCCGCTGCTTCATGGGCACCGAGATCGAGGCGCTCGCGGTAGGGAACTGCTTCCTGAGGAAGGAAGCGCAGAACCCGGCGCTCAAGGC
Organism: Burkholderiales bacterium; assembly: GCA_036262835.1. Lineage (GTDB taxonomy): Bacteria > Pseudomonadota > Gammaproteobacteria > Burkholderiales > SG8-39 > RBG-16-66-20. The sequence continues at coordinate 7,867 of DATAID010000011.1, forward strand.
GAACTACGAGCACGCCTTCGAGCTCGACTGAGATGCGGCGCTTCCTCGTGCCTGCGGCGACGATGCTCGCCGCCACGCTCTTCGCGCTCCTCGCCTTCGAGCTCGTGCTGCGCGCGATCGGCTGGAGCAACCCGATCTGGTACCAGCCCGATGCGCAGGCCGGCTGGACGCTGCGGCCGGGCGTTTCCGGCTGGTACACGAAGGAAGGCCGCGGCTTCGTCGAGGTGAACGCCGAGGGCCGCCGCGACGCGGGCGCGGCGCTCGAGAAGCCCGCGGGCGTCTATCGCATCGCGGTGCTCGGCGACTCCTACACCGAGGCGATGCAGGTCCCGCAGGAGCAGACGTTCTGGGCGCTGCTGCCCGGCCGGCTCTCGGCGTGCGGCTTCGCGAAGGGCAGGAAAATCGAGGCGCTCAACTTCGGCGTCTCGGGCTACGGCACGGCGCAGGAGCTGGTGACGCTGGAAACGCGCGCGCAACGCTACCGGCCCGACCTCGTGCTGCTGCAGTTCACCAACGGCAACGACGTGCAGAACAATTCGGCCGCGCTGGAGAAGGAAAAAGACCGCCCGTTCTACCGCTTCGGCGCCGACGGCATGCTGCGCGCGGACGAATCCTTCCTCACCGATCCGGGCTTTCGCAGCCGCGCCTCGGCTTCGAGCGAGCGCGTGCGCGAGCTGACGAACCATTCGCGCGTGCTGCAGCTCGTGCGCACGGCCCGCGAGGCCATAACGGTCGTGCGCTCGGCCAACGCCAAGGCGGCGCCCCAGGGCGTGGAGCAGGGCCTGGAGCCGATGGTGCTCGCGCCGCCGCCCGACAAGCGCTGGGAGGAGGCCTGGCAAGTCACCGAGGCACTCCTCGTGAAGACGGCGGATGCCGCGGCGCACGCCGGCGCGCGCTTTGCCCTCATCACCGTTCCCTACGCCATTCAGGTGCACCCCGATCGCAAGGCGCGCGCGTCGCTCGAGGCAAGGCTCGGCGTGCGCGATCTCTTCTATCCCGACCGGCGCCTGGTCGCGTTCGCCGCCCGGCACCACCTCGTCGCCATCCCGGTCGCCCCGGAGATGCAGCGCAGGGCGGAGCAGACCGGCACCTACTTCCACGGCTTCAAGGACGTGGACCTCGGCCGCGGCCACTGGAACGCCGCCGGCCATGCGGCCGCCGCCGAGATCATCGCGCGCCACCTGTGCGAGCTGCAGCCATGAGCGCCGCGCCCGCGCCCGCGGGAAAGCTCGTGCTCGAGGACGGGGCGGCGTTCGAGGGCCGCAGCCTCGGCTTTCCCCGATCGGTCGCGGGCGAGGTCGTCTTCAACACGGGCATGGTGGGCTACACCGAGTCGCTCACCGATCCGTCCTACGCGGGCCAGATCCTCGTCCTGACCTATCCGCTCGTCGGCAACTACGGCGTGCCCGAGCACTTCGAGTCGGCGCGCATCCAGGCGAGCGCGCTCGTCGTCTCCGAGCTCGCGCTCGAGTACAGCCATGCGGCTGCGCGCAAGAGCCTGCCGCAGTGGCTGCGCGAGCAGCGCATTCCCTGCCTTGCCGGCATCGACACGCGCGCGCTCACCAAGCGCCTGCGCGCCAGGGGCTGCATGCTGGGCAAGGTGCTCGTCGGGAGCGAGCAGGTGCATTCGATTGATGCGGATGTCTCTTCAGTCAGTTCGGAAAGAAAAATCTTCAAAGGCGGGGAAAAAACAGTGCTCCTCGTCGATTGCGGAGCCAAAGGCAGCATCGTCAGCAAGCTCACCGCCCGGGGGCTGACGGTCGTCAGCGTGCCCTGGGACCACGATTTTTCGCGCGAGGCCTACGACGGCCTCGTGGTCTCGAACGGCCCGGGCAATCCGACCGCCTGCGGCGCCACGATCGAAAACCTGAAGAAGGCGATGGCGGAGGACAAGCCCATCCTCGGCATCTGCCTCGGCCACCAGCTCCTCGCGCTCGCCGCCGGGGCGTGGACCTACAAGCTCAAGTACGGCCATCGCGGCCACAACCAGCCCTGCATCGAGGTCGGCGGGGACAAGCAGCGCTGCTACATCACCTCGCAGAACCACGGCTATGCGGTCGACGAGGGGTCGCTGCCGTCGGGCTGGCATGCGTGGTTCCGCAATGCCAACGACGGCTCGAACGAAGGCATGCGCCACGCCACGCGCCCGTTCATGAGCGTGCAATTCCATCCCGAGGCCGCGCCCGGCCCGGTCGACTGCGAGTACCTGTTCGACCGGTTCACGGCCCTGATGAGGTAGCAGCGGATGAAGGTCCTCATCCTCGGCTCCGGGGCGCTCAAGATCGGCGAGGCGGGCGAGTTCGACTACTCGGGCAGCCAGGCGATCAAGGCGTTCAAGGAAGACGGGATCGAGACGATCCTCGTCAACCCGAACATCGCCACGATCCAGACCTCCGAGTCGCTCGCGGATCGGGTCTATTTCCTGCCCGTCACGCCGTATTTCGTCGCGCAGGTCATTGAGCGGGAACGACCGGACGGAATTGCTTTGGGGTTTGGAGGACAGACCGCACTGAATTGCGGATTGTCCTTGTTTCATTCGGGGGCCCTTAAGAACGTACAGGTTCTTGGAACCCCAATAGAGACAATCGAAGCCACGGAAGATCGGGCTCTCTTCTGCAAGAAACTTTCGGAAATTGGCGTCGAGTATCCGCGCAGCGGTGCTGCCTGCACCCTCGAAGAAGCCATCCCGCTTGCGCGCGAGATCGGCTACCCGGTCATGGTGCGCGTCGCCTATGCGCTCGGCGGCCTGGGCTCGGGCCTGTGCGCGAACGAGGCGGAGCTGCGCGCGCGCGTCGGCAACGGGCTTGCCCACAGCCCGCAGGTGCTGATCGAGGAGTACCTGCTCGGCTGGAAGGAATTCGAGTACGAGGTGGTGCGCGACCGCTTCGACAACTGCATCGTGGTCTGCAACATGGAGAACCTCGACCCCATGGGCATCCACACGGGCGAGTCGATCGTGGTCGCGCCGAGCCAGACGCTCACCAACCGCGAGTATCACCAGCTGCGCGAGCTCGCGATCCGCACCGTGCGGCACCTGGGCGTGGTGGGCGAGTGCAACATCCAGTTCGCCGTCCATCCGAGGACCGGCGCCTACCGCGTGATCGAGGTGAACGCCCGGCTCTCGAGGAGCTCGGCGCTCGCCTCCAAGGCGACCGGCTATCCGCTCGCCTTCGTCGCCGCCAAGCTGGGGCTCGGCAGGAACCTCGCGTCGCTTCCGAACGCCATCACGCGCGCCACCATGGCCTGCTTCGAGCCGGCGCTCGACTACGTCGTCGTCAAGGTGCCGCGCTGGGACCTGCAGAAATTCCGCGGCGCGGCGCAGCGCATCGGCTCGGTCATGAAGTCGGTGGGCGAGGTGATGGCGATCGGCCGCGGCTTCGAGGAGGCGCTGCAGAAGGCCCTTCGAATGATCGACGCCCGGGTTCCCGAATTCGACGATCTGCCCCGGGTGCTGCGCGAGCCGACGCCGGAGCGCATCCACGCGGTCCTGCAGGCCTTTCGGGAGGGGCGCTCGGTCGGCGAGGTGCAGGCGCTCTCGCACATCGACCCCTGGTTCCTGCAGAAGATCCGCAACATCGCGCGGATCGAGAAGGATCTGGATCTGAGGGAGGCCAAAAGGGCGGGCTTCAGCGACGCGCAGATTGAAAAGCTGACAGGAAAAAAGCCCGAAAGGCTTTTTCCCTGCGTCAAACAGATCGACACCCTGGCGGGCGAGTACCCGGCCCAGACCAACTACCTGTACCTGACCTACAACGGAGCCGAGGACGACATCACCGACCGGCTCGACAACGCGGTGCTCGTCATCGGCTCGGGCGCCTACCGGATCGGCAGCTCGGTCGAATTCGACTGGTGCGCCGTGAACGCGGTGCAGGCGCTGCGGCGCATGGGCTACCGCACCATCATGCTCAATCACAACCCCGAGACGGTGAGCACCGACTACAACGAGTGCGACCGGCTCTACTTCGAGGAGATCACGCTCGAGAGCGTGCTCGAGATCTGGCGCCGCGAGCGGCCGATCGGGGTCATCGTCTCGGTGGGCGGGCAGGTGCCGAACAACCTCGCGCTCGAGCTTGCGGCCGCCGGCGTGCGCATCCTGGGGACTTCGGCGGCCAGCATCGACACCGCCGAGGACCGCCACAAGTTCTCGCGGCTTCTGGACACCCTCGGGATCGAGCAGCCCGAGTGGAAGGAAGTGATTCATGAAAAAGACGCGCTGAGCTTTGCGCGCGGCGTCGGCTACCCGGTGCTCGTGCGGCCCTCGTACGTGCTCTCGGGCGCGGCGATGGGCGTGGCGGCCAACGACGCGGAGCTGCAGCGCTTCCTCGAGCGCGCGACGCGCGTCTCGCCGCAGCACCCGGTGGTGATCACCAAGTTCCTCGAGAACGCGCGCGAGCTCGAGATGGACGCGGTCGCCTGCGCGGGCGAGCTCGTCGTCTCGGCCGTGTCCGAGCACGTCGAGAACGCGGGCGTGCACTCGGGCGACGCGACGCTCGTCCTGCCGCCGCAGCGCACCTATCTCGAGACCGTCCGGCGCATCAAGCGCGTCTCGGCGCGGATCGCCCGGGCGCTCCGCATCGACGGGCCGTTCAACATCCAGTTCCTCGCCAAGGGCAACGACGTGAGCGTGATCGAATGCAACCTGCGCGCCTCGCGCAGCTTCCCGTTCGTGTCCAAGGTGCTCGGCGTCAACTTCATCGAGGCGGCCGCCGCGGTGATGATGGGCCGGCCGGTGCCCGTCCAGGGCAGCCCGGCGATGGAGCTCGACTACGTCGGCGTCAAGGCGCCGCAGTTCTCCTTCACGCGCATCGAGGGCGCCGACCCCGTGCTGGGCGTCGAGATGGCCTCGACCGGCGAGGTGGGGTGCCTGGGCGAGGATTTCGAGGAGGCGTTCCTCAAGGCGATGCTCTCGGTAGGGCTGCGCCTGCCGATCCGGCGCGTGCTCCTTTCCACCGGACCGATCGAGAGCAAGGCCGCCTTCCTCGAAGGCGCCTGCCTGCTGCGCGACCTGGGCGTGGAGCTGTATGCGACGCGCGGCACCGCTGCCTTCCTGAAGGAGAACGGCGTCGAGGCGATCGCCCTGCACTGGCCCGACGAGCCAAGATCGCCCAATACCCTGCAGTACATCGAAGGGCGCAAGGTCGACCTCGTCATCAACATCCCCAAGCACTCGGGCGAGGCCGAGCTCGCCAACGACTACCTGATCCGGCGGCGCGCCGCCGACCTCGGCATTCCCCTGATCACCGACATCCAGCTCGCCCGGCGCCTCGCCGAGGCGCTTTCCAAGAAGCGCCTCGAGGACCTCGAGGTGAAGAGCTGGCAGGAATACGCCGGCGCGGCGAAGGCGCCGGAAGCCGCGCAGGCCCTCCGGCCTGCCGCCTGACTAGGCCGTGGCGGCCGGCCGCCGGGGGGCGAGGCGGCGCTTGAGCGTATAGATCGCGTCGGTCCAGCGGCCGATGCGGTAGCCGGCGGCGCGCGCCTTGGACTCGGCGGAGGCGTAGTCGTACTCCACGCGGTAGAACTCGAAGCGCGCGCTCGCCGTGTCGAAGACCGCGCACTCGGCGAGCTTGTGCTCGCGCTTGCGCGAGGCATCGACCGAGCCGGGGTTGGCGAAATACAGGCGCTCGCCCGAGAGCTCGAGCGGCTGCTCGAGCGGCAGCTCGCGCACCGCGTCGCCGTCCACCTCGTAGAGCTTGCGCTCGTGCGTATGCCCGTACAGGCACAGGCGCACGCGCGGGTAGTCGGTGCGCAGGAACATCGCGTTCTCGCGGATCTGTCGCGTGCCCACCATGTACTGTCCGGGGTCGCGCACGCCGCCGTGGATGGCGAGCACGCGCTCGGTAAGGAGGCCCTTGCCGGGCAGCGTCTCGAGGTAGGCGGCCGTGTCGCGCTTGAGCCTCTTTCGCGTCTTCGCGAGCGAGTACATCGCCTTGTTCGAGCAGCGCTCGAAGCCGAGCTTGCGCACCGCGATCAGGTCGTGGTTGCCGCCGATGGCGAGCGCGTCGCAGTCGCGCAGCAGCGACGCGCAGCGGTCGGGATCGGCGTTGTAGCCGACGATGTCGCCCAGGCACACGATGCGCTCGATGCCCTTGCCCTCGAGGAGCTCGAGCACCGCGAGCAGCGCCTCCAGGTTGCCGTGGATGTCCGTTACGATGCCGTAGCGAGCCATTGCCGCATTCTCCGTCGCGCAAAAGAGCCCAGCTTGCGCGCAAAGGCGCGCACGAAGGGCAGGGGGTCGGTCCAGGAAAAGAGGTCGTACACCTTCCACGCGCCGAGGATCGAGGCGAGCCAGCGCCCCCAGCCGAGCTCGCCGCGCGCGACCAGCTCGCGCGCCGCGCGCGCATCGAGGCGGAAGGAGAGCCAGCGCCAGCGCGTCTGGTAGGCCACCGCGCGCTCGTTGAAGCCCGCGCGCGCGCCGTGCAGCAGGTACTCGTAGGCCACCGCCGGCAGGTTGACGCCGTTGCGCGCCGCGACGTGGTGCCACAGGTTGAAGCGGGCGTTGATCTCGATCACGACGTAGCGCCCGGTGCGCTCGTCGTGCTTGAGGTCGATCTTGAACACGCCCTTCAGCGGCACGCGCGAGGCGATCTCGTGGCCGACCGCGGCGACCTGGTCGCTGTGGGCAAGCTCGAGGTAGCTCGAGAATCCGGTGGCGAGCGGATAAGTGCGGATCTTGCGGCCGACGAACCATGCGAGCAGGCCGCCTCGCGCGTCCGAGTAGCCGTGGAAGGACCACAGCTGCCGGTCGTCGCCCGGCACGAATTCCTGGAAGGTGAGGCTCTCGCGCAGCATCTGCGCGGCGGGATGCTCGAGCACGGCGCGCCCGCTCGGAAAAAGGCGCGCCTTGCTTCGCTGCAGGAGATCGAGGTGCACGGCCGAGGTTTCCCAGCCGAGCTTGTCGCGGTGCTTGACGACGACGGGCCCCTCCCAGGACGAAAGCTCCTCCCAGAGGAGCGTGCGCGGCACCGTCAGGCCGCGCTCGCGCGCGAGGCGCTCGAAGAGGACCTTGTCGAGCAGCGCGTGCGCGACGGCGGGCTCGTTCAGGCGCAGCAGGAACGTTCGCGTCATGCGCTCGCGATGCGCGAGGATGAGGGCGAGGTGATCGTCGTTGCCGTAGAAGAGCGGCACCGGATGCCCGCAGACGCGGGCAAGGAGCGCGCCCGCCTCGAGCAGCGCGCCGAGCGCGAGGCCGCCGCTTTTCGCGCCGAGCGGCGGCAGAAGCAGCCGGCCGGTGCAGAAGCTCGAGTCGAGCGCGGGCTCGTGCGCGTCGGCGGTCGCGACGATCGCCGGAATGCCCGCGAGGCCGAGCGCGCGCAGGAGGTTCAGCCCGCCGAGCAGCACCACCGGCGGGCGCCCGGGATTCACGCGCTTCAAGTCGAGGTGGAACCCGCCCGCCATGAGGGGAAATCTTGGCCGAAGGGGATGTCGGGAACTCCCTGCTGCGGGTGGTCCGTACGGCTCAGACGACAGGGCATAGGGACGAAAAATGCCCCCCGTAACCTTGGCCCGACTCCGCAGAAAAGGACGAGGACAGACCATGAAGGTGGCCATCCACCAGCCGCATTTCCTGCCGTGGCTGGGATACCTGCACCGGATGATGAGCGTCGACCTGTTCGTGCTGCTCGATCACGTGCAGTTCGAGCGTCGCAACTACCAGAACCGGACCGCCATCCTCGTGGACGGCGTCGCCCGGTGGCTCACGGTGCCGGTGGTGCAGCGCTCCCAGAAGGAGACGATCCTCGAAAAGCGCATCGACAACCCGAAGAACGGCGAGGCGCGCTGGTGGGGACCGAACCATTTCCGCACCCTCAAGTTCGCCTACCGCGGCGCGCCCTTCATGGGACGCTATGCGCCCTGGCTGCAGGAGGTGTTCGAGCGTCGCTGGGAGCGGCTGGTCGAGCTGAACGAGGTGACGCTCGATCTGCTGCGCGACGCGCTCGAGATCCGCACGCCGCTCGTGCGCTCCTCCGAGCTCGGCGTGTCCGGGCAGCGCGCCGAGCTCATCCTCAACATCTGCCGCGAGGTCGGCGCCGACACGCTGCTCGCCGGCAACGGCGGCTCGCGCGGCTACCTCGACGTCGAGCACTTCGCCGAAAGCGGCGTGCGCATCGAATGGCACGGCTTCCGCCACCCGGTCTATCCGCAGTGCGGCGGGGTGGGGCCGTTCGTGCCCGGGCTCTCGGCGATCGACCTTCTGCTCAATTGCGGGCCGCAGGGACGGCGCCTGCTAAGCGAGGCGCCGCTTCCCGTCCCGGAGGCCGTGCGTGCTGCGGCCTGAAGCCGAGACGGTGCGCTGGTACGAGGAGAATGTGCGGCGCTTCGGCTACGACTACCGCAGCCTCGGCTTCGGGCACAGGAAGTCCCAGGAGAAGCGCTTCGAGGCGGTGCTCGGGCATGCGCCGCTGCACGGCCGCAGCGTCCTCGATGCGGGCTGCGGCTTCGGCGACCTGCTGCCGTTCCTGCTCGAGCGGGGCGTGCGCCCGCGCTACAGCGGCATCGACATCTGCCCGCCGATGATCGAGCGCTGCCAGCGGCGCTTTCCGGCGAGCGCCCGCCGCTTCGTCATCAGCGACGTCCTCGATTACCGCCCCCGGCAGCGCTTCGACCACGTGGTGGCGAGCGGCCTCTTCGGCCTGAACGTGCCGGGCGCCGCCGAGCGCGTGCGACCGACCCTCGAGATCCTCTTCGACTGGTGCCGCATCGGGCTGGTCGTCAATTTCCTGTCCAAGCGCACGCGGGCGCCGGCGCGCTCGCGCCTGTACCTCGATCCCGGGGAGATGCTGCGCTGCGCGCTTCGCCTCACGCCGGCCGTGCGGCTCGACCACAGCTACATGCCCAACGACTTCACCCTTCACCTGTATCGCACCCCCGCGTGGGAGGTCACGTAATGAACGCTATGACTGCACCGGGTGCCTCGGCGCTGAGCTCGCGCTACGCCGGCAAGACCGTGCTCGCGATCGGTGCGCACCCGGACGACCTGGAGATCGGCGTCGGCGGGTCGCTCGCGCGCTTCGCCCGCGCCGGCGCCCACATCGTGATGGCGGTGGTCTCCGTGCCGAGCGACTACGACACGCGCTTCGCCGAGGCGCGCGAAGGCGCAAGGATCATCGGCGCGGAGCTGCGCGTGCTCATGGAGGGCGGCTGCCGCCGCGTCGAGGACCTGAAGAGCTACGAGCTCGTCGCGATGCTCGACCGGCTCATTCACGAGTTCTCGCCGGCCGCGGTGATCACGCACGGCAACGCGGACTTCCACCGCGACCACCTGCTCGTGCACAACGCCTGCGTGCCGACGCAGCGGCTGCGCTACTTCGACTTCTTCTGCTTCCACCCGAGCATGTGCCGGCCGGTGCCGACCTCGTTCAGCCCGCGCGCCTACGTCGACGTCTCCGACACGATCGACACCAAGATGCAGTCGATCATGGCGCATGCCAGCCAGTTCGGCGGCCGGCGCCTGTCGACCGACATGTACCGCGAGTTCGCGCACCTGCAGGGCCGCCTGGTCGGCGTCGAGTACGCCGAGGGGCTCGACGTCCTGCGCATGATTCTCGCCTAGAGGCGCGACATGACGGTCCGTGAATTCCGCCGCGAGGATACCGCCCAGACCGCGGAGCTCTGGCTGCGCCTCTTTCGCGGCCAGGAGCGCCCCGCGCCCCAGGCGCTGCGCGACTATTTCCAGCTCGTCTTTTTCGGCGCGCCGCGGCGCGACGAGGCGCTGCCCTCGCTCGTGTACGAGGAGCACGGACGGATCCTCGGCTTCCTCGGGGTGATGCCGCGCCAGATGCGCTACCGCGGCACGCCGGTGCGCGTCGCCGTGGTGACGCAGATCATGGCCGACGAGCGCGCCCGCAATCGCTACGCGGCCCTCGCGCTAGCGCGCCGCTGCCTCGCCGGGCCGCAGGACCTGACGCTCGGCGACGGCTCGAACGAGTCCGCCGACCGGCTCTGGCGCGGCTTTGGCGCCGAAGTCGCGCGCCTGTACAACCTCAACTGGCTGCGCCTGCTGCGCCCCTTCCAGTACCTGGCGGCGCTCGCGCGCGAGCGGCCCGGGCTCGCCGCCCTGGCGAGATCGTTCGCGCTCGCCTGCCGCGCGGCCGACGCCGTGCTCGCGCTCGGTCCGGGATCGCTCAGGCTGCCCGCCCGCGAGGATGGCCTCGTTGCGGAAGACGCCGCGCCGGCCGTGCTTGCCCGCGGCATCGGCGAGCTCTCCGGCGACCGCTCGCTCACCGCCGCCGACGACCCGGCCACGCTTGCCTGGCTGCTCGAGCGCGCGACCGAGAAAGGCATTCACGGCGCGCCCGTGCGCAAGCTGCTGCGCGATCGCGACGGCGGCATCGCCGGCTGGTACTTCTTCTATGCGCGCCGGGGCGGCATCGCCCAGGTGCTGCAGGTGGCGGCAAGGCCGGGGCGCATGCGTGACGTCCTGCACCGCCTGTTCCGCGAGGCGCGCCAGCGCGGCGCCGTCGCGGTGACCGGCCAGCTCGATCCCCGCCACATGACCGATTTCGCCGCCGCCGGCTGCCGCTTCGCCTGGCCCGGCTACAGCGTGATCGCGCATTCGCGCCGGCCCGAGCTGATGGCGGCGATCCACCGCGGCGACGCCTGGCTCACGCGCCTGGAAGGCGAGTGGTGGGCGCGCTTCTCCGACCCCTGCTGGTCGGCGCTGGAGCCCGCCAACTCCGAAGGAGTGCCCGCATGTGCGGCATCGCAGGCTTCGTGAACCGCGACGGCGCGCCGGCCGAGCGCGCGCCGCTCGAGCGCATGATCGCGCCGATCCGCTACCGCGGCCCGGACGAGGGCGGCCTGTGGACCGGCGGCGCGGTCGGGCTCGCGCACGCGCGCCTCTCGATCATCGACCTCTCGGGCGGCCGCCAGCCGATGCAGATCGCCAACGGCGACTACACGATCACGTTCAACGGCGAGATCTTCAACTACGTCGAATTGCGCAAGGCGCTGCTCGAGCGCGGCCACAAGGTGGTGTCCGACTCGGATACGGAGGTCATCCTCCACCTGTATCGCGAGAAGGGCGAGGCGTGCGTCGACGAGCTGAACGGCGAGTTCGCGTTCGCGATCTGGGACGCGCGCCGCCAGCGCCTCTTCGCCGCGCGCGACCGCATGGGGGTGCGCCCGCTCTACTACTGCGCGACACCCGGCGCGTTTCTGTTCGCCTCCGAGGCGAAGGCGATCCTCGCGCATCCTGCCGCGCCGCGGCGCCTCGACGCGGCGGGCCTCGACCAGGTGTTCACCTGGTGGTGCACGCTGCCGCCGCGCACGCTCTTCGAGGGCATCCGCGAGCTCCCGCCCGGGCACAGCCTGACGGTCCGCGGCGGAGCGGTGTCGGTGAAGCCGTACTGGGTGCTGAAATATTCGGAAAAGAAGCAGGATGAAAACGCCTCCGCGGAAGAGCTGCTCGAGCTTCTCACCGATGCGACCCGCATCCGGCTGCGCGCCGACGTGCCGGTGGGCGCCTACCTGTCGGGGGGCCTGGACTCGAGCCTCGTCACCGCGCTCGCGCGCCGGGTGTCGAGCGCCCCGCTCAAGACCTTCTCGATCACGTTCGAGGACCCGGAGTTCGACGAGAGCGCACACCAGCAGGAGGTCGCGCGCATGCTCGGCACCGAGCACCAGGCGGTGCGCTGCACCGAGGACGACATCGGCCGCGTCTTCCCCGAGGTGGTCTGGCACGCCGAAAAGCCGATCCTGCGCACGGCGCCCGCGCCGCTCTACCTGCTTTCGCGCCTGGTGCGCCGCAGCGGCCACAAGGTGGTGCTGACCGGCGAGGGCTCCGATGAAATCCTCGGCGGCTACGACATCTTCAAGGAAGCCAAGGTGCGCCGCTTCTGCGCGGCGCAGCCCGGCTCGCGCCTGCGCCCGCATCTGCTCAAGCGCCTGTATCCCTACCTGCCGCGCCTGCAATCGCAGCCCGTCGCCTGGCTGCGGGCGTTCTTCAAGACTTCCGGAATCGAGAACCCCTTCTTCTCGCACTTGCCGCGCTGGGAGATGACGTCGTCCCTGAAGGGGTTTTATTCGGATGCCTTGAGAAGTGAAATCGGCAAGCACAACCAGTACGCGGATCTCGAGCGACAGTTGCCCGAGAGCTATGCCGATTGGGACGGCTTCAGCCGCGCGCAGTACCTCGAAGCCTCGATGCTGCTGCCGGGCTACATCCTCTCCTCGCAGGGCGACCGCGTCGCGATGGCGCACGCGGTCGAGGGACGCTTCCCGTTCCTCGATCATCGCGTGGTCGAGTTCGCCAACGCGCTGCCCGCGCGCCTGAAGATGAGGGTGCTCGAGGAGAAGTACCTGCTGCGGCGCTGCGCGCGCGGCCTCGTGCCGCGCTCGGTCTGCGAGCGGCGCAAGCAGCCCTACCGCGCGCCCGATGCGCGCAGCTTCTTCGGCCGCAGCGCGCGCCACTACACCGAGGCGCTGCTCGCGCCCGCGCGCGTGCGCCAGTACGGCCTTTTCGAGCCCGCCGCGGTGACGCGGCTGCTCGAGAAATGCCGCGCCGGACGCGCCGCCGGCGCGAAGGACAACATGGCGCTCGTCGGCATCCTTTCCAGCCAGCTGTTCATGGCCCAGTACATGGACCCCGCCCGACCCCCCCCAACCCAGGGACCCGCCCTATGAAAAGCGAAATCCGCCACTTCATCGTAGAGAACTATCTTTTCGGCCGCGACAACGGCTTTGGCGAGGAAGAGTCGTTCCTCGACCGCGGCATCCTCGATTCGACCGGCGTGATGGAGCTGATCGCCTTCATCGAGGGCCGCTTCGGCGTCAAGGTCGAGGACCACGAGCTGCTGCCAGAGAACCTGGACACGCTCTCGAGCCTCGCGCGCTTCATCGAGCAGAAGGTCTTTCTCGCCAAGCCCTATGCAGCTTGAATCGTTCCTCGAGGCGAGCGCGCGCCGCGTGCCCGGCAAGACCGCGCTCGTCGCGGGCCGGCGGCGCTACTGCTACGCGGAGCTCGAAGCGCTCGCCAACCGCCTCGCCTGGCGGCTGATCGAGCGCGGCGTGGCGCCCGGCCAGCGCGTGCTGGTGCAGCTCGAGAACTCGGCCGAGGCCGTCGCCGCGATCTTCGGCGTGCTCAAGGCGGGCGCGGTCCTCGTGATGCTGAACCCCGCGGTGAAAAGCGCCAAGCTGCGCGCGATCGCCCAGGACAGCGGCGCGGCCGTGCTCGTCGCCGCGCGCGCGCGCCTCGCCGCCGCCCGCGATGCCCTGGCCGGCTTCGGCATGCCCGAGCTGCTCGCCGCCGAGGAACTCGTCGCCGAGGGCAGCGGCGTGCGCGAAGACGCGCCGCCCAAGCGCAGGATCGACCTGGACCTTGCCGCGCTCGTCTATACCTCAGGCTCGACCGGCCGCTCCAAGGGCGTGATGCTCACGCACGCCAACATGGTCGCTGCGGCGCGCTCGATCATGCAGTACCTCGAATACCGCGCCGACGACGTGATCCTCAACGTCCTGCCCCTGTCGTTCGGCTACGGCCTGTACCAGCCGCTCATGGCCTGCAAGGCCGGCGCCACGCTCGTGCTGGAGCGCTCCTTCACCTATCCGGCGGCGGTGCTCGGCCTGGTCGCGCGCGAAAAGGTGACCGGGCTGCCGCTCGTGCCGACGATGTCGGCGATCCTCCTGCAGCTAGACCTCTCGGGCTTCGATCTCTCGAGCCTGCGCTATCTCACCAACGCGGGCGCCGCGCTGCCCTCGAGCCACGTGGCGGGGCTGCGCCGCCTGCTGCCCGCGGCCCGCCTGTACTCGATGTACGGGCTGGCCGAATGCACGCGCGTCGCCTACCTGCCGCCAGAGGAGCTCGGCCAGCGCCCCGATTCGGTGGGCAAGGCGATTCCGAACGTGGAGGCCTGGATCGTCGATGAGCGCGGGCGACGCGTCGCCCCGGGCACGGTGGGCGAGCTGGTGGTGCGCGGCGCCAACGTGATGAAAGGCTACTGGGGCATGCCCGAGGAGACCGACCGGGTGCTCAAGCCGGGGCCCTATCCGGGCGAGAAGGTCCTGCACACAGGCGATCTTTTTCGCGCCGACGCCGACGGCTATCTCTACTACGTCAGCCGCCGCGACGAGATGATCAAGAGCCGCGGCGAGAAGGTGAGCCCGCGCGAGGTGGAGGAGGTTCTCTATGCCCTCGAAGGCGTCGCCGAGGCTGCCGTGATCGGGGTGCCCGACCGCATCCTCGGCCACGCGGTGAAGGCGGTGATCGTCGAGCGCGAGGGCTGGCGCCTCACCGAGCAGGACGTGCTGCGGCACTGCCGCGCGCGCCTCGAGGATTTCATGGTGCCCAAGGTGGTCGAGTTCCGCTCGCGGCTGCCGAAAACCGACTCCGGCAAGGTGGCGCGCCGGATGCTGGCCGGCGAAGGCCGGGGCGAGGACCGAAACGAAGTGAAGGAGGCGGCATGAAGCACGAGATTCCCGACGCGCTCGCGATCGACGCGGAGGCCGAGATCGAGCGCCTGTCGCGCGAGATCCGCGCGCAACTGATGACCCGGCTGCGCCGGCGCGGCGTCGTGCTCGGCCTCTCGGGCGGCATCGACTCGAGCGTCTCGGCGGCGCTGTGCGCCCGCGCCCTGGGGCCCGAGCGCGTCTTCGGCCTGTTTCTGCCGGAGCGCGACTCCTCGCCCGAGAGCCTGCGCCTCGGGCGAGCGCTCGCCGAATCGATCGGCATCGAGAGCGCGCTCGAGGACATCGCGCCGATCCTCGAGGCGGCCGGCTGCTACCGGCGCCGCGACGAGGCGATCCGCAGCATCGTGCCGGAGTACGACGATCGCTACCAGTGCAAGATCTCGCTGCCGCCGCCGGGCGCGGGCGGCGGCTACCTCCTGCATTCGCTCGTCGTGCGTTCTCCCGAGGGGCAGGAAAAGCGCGTGCGCCTCACCGCCGAGGCGTATCGCGGCATCGTCGCGGCGACCAACTTCAAGCAGCGCGTGCGCAAGATGATGGAGTACTACTATGCGGATCTCTACCACTACGCCGTGGTGGGGACGCCGAACCGGCTCGAGTACGACCAGGGCTTTTTCGTCAAGAACGGCGACGGAGCGGCGGACCTGAAGCCGATCGCGCACCTCTACAAGAGCCAGGTCTACCAGCTCGCCGCGGCGCTCGGCGTGCCCGAGGAGATCCGCAGCCGGCCGCCGACCACGGACACCTACTCGATGGAGCAGTCGCAGGAGGAGTTCTACTTCTCGCTCCCGCTCGTGCAGTTCGACCGTTGCCTGCACGGCCGCGACCACGGCCTGCAGGCCGAGGAGGTCGCGGCGGCCGCGGGGCTCACCCCCGCGCAGGTGCGCGAGGCGTACCGCCAGATCGACTCGCGCCGGCGCGCCACGCAGTATCTGCATGCCTCGCCGCTCCTCGCGGAGAGCGTCTAGAAAAAAGTAAACGTCCGCTGCACGCGGTCGACGCCGCGCAGAAGCAGGTGCTTCAGCTCGTCGCCGAACACCGAGGTCCCGACCGGGCTCGGCTCCAGGCCCAGGCGCCTAAGCAACCCGTTGGCGCGGTGCGCATGGGCGCGCCGCGCCGTGGCGCGCGTGCGGAAGGTGATGCTGAACGAAATGGACACCGCGGGCCCGTTTTGCACCCAGTGCGGCGCGGTGACGGGCACGTGCACGCCCACGCCGGGGGAGAGCACGAACGCGGCGGCACGGGCGCGGTAGCGCTCGCGAAAGACGAGGTTGCGGTGGGCCCCGCCGTAAAAGTGCTCGAGCTCCTCGACCGAAAGCACGCTGGGGTCGTCGTTCGGCAGCACGTGAAGGGTCTTGGTGCCGCGCACCTGCAGCAGGAAGTTCTCCTCCGGGTCCATGTGGTAGGGCGTCATCGCGCCGGGCGAGGAGACGAAGACGAAGGCCTCCCGCTCGTGCATCTCGCGCACGGGCGGCCCGCCGCCCGCGGCCACCTCGGCAAGGCAGCGGTCGAGGAGCGCGCCGTACTCGGGCTCGACCTCGACGTTCTTCAGTACCATCCAGGAGTTGCACTCCTCGATGCGCCGGATCGTTTCGTCCGGCGAAAGGCCGTTCTGCGGCGTCTTGCGGGGATCGAGCGTGATCGGCACGTCGCCCGCGTTGTATTCGACCTGGCGGGCCGGCAAGCGGCCGGCCAGCTCGACCAGGCGCGGCAGGCCGAAGAGCCGATGCCCCACGAGGCGGTGGCGCACCTCGAAGGCGCGCCGGCCGAAGCGCTGCGCCATCTGCGCCGGGTCGAGCTCGAGCCAGGGCGGCGAGGCGAGGTTCATGCGGCCGCGCTCTTCGCCTGGCGGTAGAGCCAGCGCATCAGGGGCAGCGCCGAGACCATCAGGTCGCCCGGCGCGCGCCCCGTCGCGGTGATGGTGGTGAGCATGGCGCGTCGGTCGAGCCACAGCCGGTTCACCATGAAGTGGTCGGGCTCCGCGCAGGAATCCATCCATTCGGCCGCTCCCGGCGCGGCGCCCTGCGCGTGAAAGCGCCGGATGTTCTCCAGCTCGAGCAGCATGCCCGGCGAGTAGCGGCGGAACGCCTCGTCGTAGGCGATCTTGAAGGCAAAAACGCCGCCCTGCGCAACGAAATTGCACTTGAGCGCGATCGGCCGCCCGGAGAGGAAGAGGCCGAGCATCTCCAGGCGCCCGCGGCGGCCGGCCTCGCCGGCCGCGGAGCAGAAGAAATCCAGCGCCGCGGGGCTCGAGCCGAGCGCCGAGCCGCGCTGGCCCTTCCATCCCGAGGCCTCGAGCGCGACGAACTGCTCGATCCAGCGCGGCGCTTCGGCCGCCGAGCCGCACGCCTGGTAGCGCAGCTCGGCCAGCTCGGCGAGCCGCCGCTCCTGGCGCCGCAGCTCCTTGCGGCTTTGCCCGGTGAGCGCCTCGGCGAGATAGGCCTCGGCGCCGGCGCGCCGGCGCAGCAGCCCGCGCGTGTGGCGCTCGGCCTCGAACACCGGGCGGCCGGCCTCGGCGAGCGCGCGCGAGAGCGCGAGCTGAAAGGGGCCCTCGGCGCTGATCCAGCCCCATTCGATCATCGGCGCGGGCGCCTCGCGCTCCAGCCAGCCGAGGAAGGCGGCGAGGCACTCGCGCGCCCGGCCGGCGCGAACGAGCGGCGTGCAAAGAAAGCAGTGCCGGTGGCGCCACAACCCGAGCATCGGTACGGGCATGCGCCGGTAGTGGCGCCGGCGATGCAGCGGAAAGAAGCCGAGCAGGCTCGCCTCCGGATCCTGCCCGCCGCGCTCGAGCACGAGCGCGAAGAACAGCTCTTCTTCCTCGCCGAAGGCGCGCACCGCCGGCAGCAGCATCCAGGGCTCGTAGAACACGTTCGGCTCGAGGGCGTGGTGCGCCAGGTCCTCCCAGAGCGGGACGTAGTCGTGCAGGCGCGCGGGATCGCGCAGCACGACGACTTCCGTGCGGCCGGCGCTCAGCGGGGCGGGCTGCGGCTGCATGGGGGAAAGAGTGCAGGGCGGCGCGCCCCCTGTCTGTAGGCGGCCCGGGCGGTGTCGCGCCGACGGGACGACGACGGAAAGGAAAAAAGGAGCGTGAAAAAGAAAAAGGGCGGGACCTTTCGGCTCCGCCCTTCTTCAGGGATCCAACAGAGGAGGGGCTACACTTAGTTTGGCCCGGCCTGGGCTGCTAACTGCGGGTCGGCCCTCTGCTCTGTATTCGCGTAGCACGTGCACTACGCAGGTAGAGATGATGCGACAAACTGTGTCGAGTATCAACGTCCTGCCATAGTCCGGTTGGCTCTGGCCAAAGAGCGTGCGCTCGCGGCCGGACAAAAGAAAAAGGGCACTACCTTGCGGCGGCGCCCTTTTCGGACTCGCGGACAGAGCGGGTGGCTACACTTAGTTTGGCCCGGCCTGGGCTACTAACTGCGGGTTGGCCACCTTCTCTGTACTTGCGTAGCACGTGCACTACACAGGTAGCTATCCTGCTACAGAGTGTGTCGAGTATCAACGGCGCGGCGTAGTCCGTTCGGCCCATGCCGCGCGCGCGGCCTCGGGGTTGAAGAGAAAACGCCATTCCGTGTAGCGCCGCGCGCCCTCAAACTCCTTGTTTTCAGGGGCGAATCCGGCCCGCTTGAGCGGGACTGCTCCAGACAGGCTATAGACCCCCATGATGCCGCCCCCGGGCGCCTCGATGAGCCCCCACTGGGGCGAGCCGGTCATCGGGTCGGCATACGCGCGCCGCAGATATCGGACGACAACCGGGTAGCGGTCGTCCTGCAGCAGATCCTCGATCCTTCGCGGGTAGCGCTTGGCCGTGCCGGGCGAGCGCAGGTAGTAACGGCCGATGGCGTCGCGGATCTGGTTGCCCGCGAAAAGGAGCTCGCGCTCGCGCTCGCGCTGCGCCGAGCGCGACCAGAGCTCGCCCGCGCCCGCGAGACCGAAGCCGATCAGCGCGACGAGAAGGAGCAGCGCGAGAAGGGTGTAGCCCTGCTGTTTTTTACCACTGGGCATAGGGCGTGCCGTCGATGCCGTGGCCGGGGGCGCCGCTCTTCAGGTCGTAGACGCCGCCGAGCTGCGGGTCCTGCGGCGCCACCACGATCCAGGTGCCGTTGCTGCGAGTGAAGGGGTCCTTGGGCAGCGAGCGCAGATAGCGCTTGGTGACGAGGTCCTGGAGCGTGTCCGGATAGCGGCCCGCATCCGAGAAATGCTTGTCGATCGCGTCGCGCATGATGCGCAGGTCCTCGCGCAGCACCGCCTCCTCGGCGCGCGCCGTGCGCCCCACGTAATTGGGCGCCGCGATCGAGATGAGGAGCCCGATGATCGACAGGACGACCAGGAGCTCCACCAGGGTAAAGCCGCGCGGGCGCTTCATTCGCCTCACCACTGGGTGTACGGAATGCCGTTGATGCCGGTCTGCGTCGAGAGCGAGCGCACGTCGTAGACGTCGGCCCCCGCGCGCGGCGCCTCGGCCGGGCTGGCGTAGCTGCGCAGGCCCCAGGTCTGATCCGGCGCGGCGAGCGGGTCGCTGTTGAACGGATCGCGGGGAATGCGGCGCAGGAAGAAGATCTTGCGGTCTTCCGCGCTTCTCAGGTCCTTCACGCCCTCGGCGAGCGCCGCGAGCTTCGGCGGATAGCCCGAGGCGTCGGCCGCGCGCGCGATGCGCCCCTCGTCCGCGGCGCGCTTGTAGGCGTCGATCGCCTCGCGGATCTCGCGCAGGGACCGGCGCAAATCCTGCTCCCGGTCGCGCCGGATGGCGAGCTCGCCCATCGGCAGCGCGATCGAGGCAAGGAGCGCGACGATGGCGACCGTGATGACGACTTCGATGAGCGTGAAACCGCGCGGGCGCTTCATTTGTTGCCTTTTTGCGCGGGCGAATTGTCCGCCGGCGGGGCGCCGGGCGCGGCCGGTTGCGGTTGCGGCGCTCCGGGCGGCGAGAGCTGGTCCTCGGGCTTGGGCAGCACCATCGCCGGCGGCACGGGCGCCGCGGGCGGGACAGGCGAGCCCGGCAGGACGAGCGGCTCGGCGCCGGTCGCCCCCTCGGTGCCCGAGACGAACTGCTCGGCGCGCGCGCCCGGGCGGTTGAGGTTGCGCACGACGCGCGGGGTGATCAGCAGCACGATCTCCGTCTTGTTGACCGTGTTGCTGTGCGCGCCGAAGAGCTTGCCGAGAACGCCGGGCGCATCGCCCAGGCCTGGCAGCTTGTTGGCGCTGCGCCGGTCCTCGTCGCTGATCAGGCCCGCGAGCACCTGCGTCTCGCCGTCCCGCAGGCGCAGCACGGTCGAGGTGTTGCGCGTGCCGACCTGGTAGGTCACGCTGCCCGAGGGGCTGCGGATCTCGCGCGCGATGTTGGAGACTTCCAGCCCCACCTTGATGCCGACGTCGTCCTCGAGGAAGACGGTGGGCTCGACTTCCAGCTTCAGGCCCACGTCGAGGTAGTTCACCGTCTCCGACACGAAGCCCGTGGAGGTGGCGGTCGTGGTGATCACCGGCACCTTGTCGCCGATATGGATGCGCGCCTTTTCCTTGTTCTTCACGCGGATGCGCGGGTTGGCGAGCACGTTGGTGCGGCCGTCCTGCTTCTTCAGGTTGATCGAGAAGAGCGGGTCGCCGAAGGAAAGCCGGATGAGGCCCGAGTTGAGGTGCGCGAACTCCTTGCCCGTCACCGTGCCGGGCGTGTTGCCCGAGCCGACGAGGCCCACGTTCACCTGGCCGGGCCACTGCACGCCGAGCTGGGTGAGGAGCGAGGTCCCGACCTCCATCACTTCGAGCTCGAGCATGACCTCGGGCTCGCCCAGGTCCTGGTTGGCGACCAGCTTCTCGGCGAGGCGCACCGCCTCGGGCGTGTCGCGGATGACGACGAGGTTCAGCTTGTCGTCCACGTAGAGGTCGCGCGTCTTCACGAGCGCGCGCAGCATCGTCGCGGTCTGCTTCGCGTCCGCGTTGGCGAGGTAGAAGCTGCGCACCACGAGGTCCTTGTAGTCGCGCTGCTTGGCCGCGGTGAGCGGGTAGATGAGGATCGTGTTCTCGTTCAGCACCTTGCGCTCGAGCTGGTTGGTGACGAGGATGAAGCGGATCACCTCGTCGACCGGCGTGTTCTTCACGAACACGGTCGTCTTCAAATCGGGCTTCACGTCGCGGTCGAACACGAAGTTGAGGCCGGTCGACTTGGACAGGAGCTCGAACACCGCCTTCAGGCTCGCCTCGCGGAATTCGAGCGTCACCGGGCGGCGCAGGGCCTTGGTCAGCTTCGGGCCTTCCATCGCCGCCTTCACGTCCTTTTCCTCGATGCGGCGCATGAGCGCGCGCGCCTCGCGCTGCGCGGGGTTCTCCGCGAGCACCGCGGCCGCCTTCGCTTTCGCGCCCGCTTCGTCGCCGGACTTGAGCAGCGCCTCGGCCTCGGCGACCGCGGCGCGGTGCTGGCGCTCGGCCGACACGGCGGCGAGCCCTTTCTGCGCGGCGGCGTTGGCCGGGTCGAGCACGAGCGCCTGCTGGTAGGCCTGCTCGGCGCCCTCCAGCGAGCCCGCGGCGCGCGCGTTCTCCGCCGCGCCGATGTAGCGCTGCACCATCACGGAGGACTCGAGCGGCGTGCGCTCTTCGGGGGCCGGAGTGGCGCAGCTGCAAAGGGCCGCGATGCAAAGGACAAGAGCGAGAAGTTTTTTGACCATGTCTATTCCCCCGCAGGGATGCGAAGCGTCTGCCGCGTCTTCATCGGCAGGTAGGTGAAGGTCACGTCGCTGTCGGTAATCCTGTCGACGCGGTAGGTGCCGCCGATCGTCTGGCCGGGCTCCAGGCTGTAGTTCTCGTCGCCGCGGGCGACGAAGATCGAGGTCTTGCCGCCGTCGACCACCTTGCCCAGGTAGGTGAAGGGCAGCGGCGGCGCGGTGGGCTTCGCCGGCGCGGCGTGCGCCACCTTGGGCGCCGGCGCGAAGCTGCGCGGCGCGAACGGGTCGGCTTCGCCCGGTTGCGGCAGCTGCCGGCGCAGCTTGTCGACATCGAGTTCGGCCTCGTTTTCGAGTTTTTGTTGCAAAGGCTTTTGAACCTCGATGAGTTCCTGGGACGGCTTTTCCCTGCCCGCCACCACCGAGGCGACGAGCGCGAGCGCGACCACGGCGGCCGCGGCGCGGGGCGGAATGTCGCGGGTGAGCAGGTTCACGGCTTCACCAGGTGGAGCGTGATGTGGATGTCGGCCTGGATCTGGCCGTCGCTTGCGCGCGGGCGCTTGATCACGACCTGGTCGAGCGACATCACCGGAATCTCGGCGAGCGCGGTGCGCAGGAACGCGCGCAGCTGCGGATAGGTCGCGCTCACCGGCAGCGCGATCTCGTAGCGCTCGAGGCGCCCCGCCGGGCGCTGCATCTGGTAATCGGCCGAGCGCAGCTCGATGCCGGCCTTGGCGGCGATGTCGTCCAGGCGCTTCAACCAGTCGGCCGGCTGCTGGCCGGTGTCGAAGAACCGGTAGAAGGCGGCGAGCTTGGCCGCGCCGGAGAAGGGGCGCGGGTCGTCCTGGACCGGCGCATGCCCGACGCCCGCCAGGCGCTCCTCGAGCGTGCGGGCGCGTTCCTCCAGCGGATTGAGCACCGTGACGAGAAAGAGCGCCGCGGCGGCGAAAAGGGCGAGCGAGAGCATGCCCGTGGTGCCGAGCTCGTCCACCAGCCGGCGCAGCTTCGCGGTCAGCAGGGCGCTCATTTGCGCTTCTCGCTCCAGGAGGCGGCCACCGAGAAGGCGACGGCTTTCAGCGGGTCGTCGCGCTTGGTCTCGTGGTGAACGAGGTGCACGCGCGCGAGCGGCCCGGCGCGGCGCAGCTCGACCACGTAGGCGAGCGCCGCGGCGTAGTCCTTGCCTTCGCCGGTGATCAGCACGGTCTGCGTCTTGGGATCGGGCTCCACGCCGAGGAGGGCGATCCTGTCGCTCGAGGCCGCCTCGAGCGCGGCGAAAAGGCCGTCCCACGAGAGTGAGATGCGCCGCACCGTCTCGGCGGCGGCGGCGAGCTCGTCGGCGCTGGGCTGGACGGACGTCCCAGGCGTCCGTCCAGCCCCGCTGCGAGCGCCGGCCCCCGGGCCGCGCTCGCCCCGGCCGGCGGGCGTTTCCGCCCGCCCGGCCCCCGACACGCGCATCAACGCGGCGATGCGAGTTTCCTTCTCGCGTACCGCGGCGCGCGTCTCACTCCAGCTCAGCATCAGATTGGCGGTGAAGGCCGCCGCGAGCGCGAGCAGCAGCGGTCCGGCCGCCGGAGCGGCCGGCGGCCGGCGCACGAAATCGAGCTCGAGGCGCTGGACTTTCGCCATTCAGCCGATCGCCATCGCCAGTTGCCGGTCGCGCACCGCGGCGCCCGCGACGAGCGTCACGTCGCGCACGTCGTAGCGCCCGTGGTGGCCGGCGCCGCCGGGCTCGGTGCCGTGCACGAACACCTGCGTGCAGGGGCGCTCCAGGCCGAGGATCGCGCTCTCGCGCTCGAGCATCTCGGCGAGCGTGACGGGCTCGCGCTCGTCCACGCCGCGGCTGCGGATCGCGTGCCAGGCGCCGCGCTGGATGAGCGCGACGGTGGCGCGGCCGGGCTCGTCGATGACGAGCCAGCACGAGCGGCTGCCCACGGGCGGGCGGATGCGGTTGAACACCGTCATGAGGTGCGGCTGCACGCCGACGAGGCTCGCGCCCGCGCCGCGCACTTTTGCCTCCAGCGCCTCGAGCAGCGCGCGGTCGCAGGCGCTCACCAGGCGCGGCCCGCGCGGCATCGTGATCGAGACCGAGAGCGCCCAGCCTTCGGCCGGCTGGCCGTGCACGCTCGCGACGCGGTGGCGCGCGAGCGCCATCCATTCGTCGTCGGTCTTGAGGGTCGCGTTGAAGGCGAGCAGGTCGTAGCGCACGAAGTGGTTGGAAAGAATCACCGTCACTTCGGGCTTCGCCTTGGCCGAGGGCGCGAGCGCCTCGGGCAGCGCCTCGACGGCGGCCTGCCAGACGGGCACGCCCTGGATCGGGTTCGCTTTCACCGGCACGACCTCGGCGCGCTCGAGGCGCGGCCGCAGTCCCCGGCGGTAGCCCGCGACCACGAGGCGGTCCGGGCAGAGGGCAATACGCAGTTGATCACGCCACAAAGGTGACACGGTCGATCTCCTCTAGAGTGGTTTCGCCGGCCTTCACCAGCGACATCGCGGCCTCGCGCAGCGGCACCGTGCCGGCTGCGTACGCGGCCTCCTTCAATTTGCGGGCCGGCTCGCGCGCGACGATGCGCTCGCGCAGGTTGTCGTCGAGCACGAGCAGCTCGCCGATCGCGCGCCGGCCGCGAAAGCCGGTGCCGCGGCAGCTCGGGCAGCCGCGGCCCGCGCAGGCGACGCAGACGATGCGCACCAGGCGCTGCGCGAGCACCGCGTTCAGCGCCGAGCACAGGTTGTAGAGGTCCACGCCCATGTGCGCGAAGCGCCCGAGCACGTCGAACACGTTGTTCGCGTGCACCGTGGTGTAGACGAGGTGCCCGGTGAGCGCGGATTGCACCGCGATCTCGGCGGTTTCCGGGTCGCGGATCTCGCCCACCATGATGCGGTCCGGGTCGTGCCGGAGGATGGAGCGCAGGCCGCGCGCGAACGAGAGGCCCTTCTGCTCGTTCACCGGGATCTGCAGCACCCCGGGCAGCTGGTACTCCACCGGGTCCTCGATCGTGACGATCTTGTCCAGGCCCGAGTTCACCTCGCTGATCGCCGCGTAGAGCGTGGTCGTCTTGCCGCTGCCGGTCGGGCCGGTGACGAGCAGCATGCCGTGCGGCTGCGCCGAGAGGTTTCTCAGCGAATCCTTGATGCCCTTTGAAAAACCCAGGACGTCGAGCGTCAATCCGCTCAGCTGGTCGGAAAGCGCCTTCTTGTCGAGGATCCGCAGCACCGCGTCCTCGCCGAACACGCTCGGCATCACCGAGACGCGCACGTCGATCTCGCGCCCGTCGCGCTTCGCCCGGAAGCGGCCGTCCTGCGGCACGCGGCGCTCGGCGATGTCGAGCTCCGACATCACCTTCACGCGCGAGATGGCCTGCTCGGCGATCTCGATGCCGTGGATCTGCTCCGGCGGCGTGAGCACGCCGTCGATGCGGTACTTGACCGTGAGGCCGGTCGCGGTGGCCGAGAGGTGGATGTCGCTCGCGCCGGCTTTCAGCGCGTCGTAGAGCGTGGAGTTGACGAGGCGCACCACCGTGCTGTCGGTCTCGCTGATCGCCTCGAAGGAAAGGTCCTCGGCGGTGGAGGAGAGCGCCGATTCGGCGCTCAAGCCCGAGGCGACGCCGTCCATCGCGCGCAGCTCGGGCTCGATCTGCGAGAGGTAGGCGGCGAGGTCGAGCCGGTGGGCGACGCGGTAGCGGAAGGGCGCGCGCACGCGCTCCTCGACCCAGTCCTGGCAGTCGATGTCGTAGGGGTCGCCGAGCACCACCTGCAGCAGGCCCTCGGGCGAGCGCAGCGCGACGCAGTTGCGCCGCGTCGACTCGCCGAACGAGATCACCTCGAAGGCGGGCGCCTGGGCGCGCATCTCGGCGAGCGTGAGATCGGGCATGCGCACCGTCGTGGCGAGGCGGGCGATGAACTCGACCGGCCCGCAGGCGAGGCGCTCCTCGAGCAGCTCGATCAGCTTCTTCTCGCTGCGCGCGGCCTGCTCGCGCGCCCACTGCAGGTCCTTGCTCGTGATCGCGGCGGCCTTCATCGGATGCTCCCCGCGAGCTCGAAGATCGGCATGTACATGAGCACGACGACGAGGCCGACGGCGAGGCCGAGCGCGGCCATGAGCAGCGGCTCGAAGGCGCGCGTGAACCACTCGACGTGGCGCGCCGTCTCGTCGTCGTGGAAGGCGGCGATGCGCCCGAGCATGGTGCCCATGTCGCCGCTCCTCTCGCCCACCAGCATCATGCGCGTGGCGACCGGCGTGGCGAGCCCGGCGGCGCCGAGCGCGGCCGACATCGGCTTGCCTTCGCCGACGAGGGCGAGCGCGCGCGCGAGCTGCGGGCGCAGGTGCGCCGAAAGAAGCTCGCTCACCATGCGCAGCGCCTGCAGCGCCGGGATGCCCGCGCGCAGCAGCATGCCGGCGGTGCGGTACAGGCGCGCCAGCTGGTACACGCGCAGCCTTTCGCCGACCGAAGGAATGCGCCAGAGCAGGGTTGCAATTTTTGTTCTGGTTTTTTCATTCGACAGGAGGAATCCGAGAAGAAAAATGAGAGAAACCCCTGAAAACCCGATGAGCGCCCCATGGCTCTCGATCGCCTTGCCGACGTTGAGCAGCAGCGACGAGAAGAACGGCAGGTTGGTCGAAAGGCCGTCGTAGACGCGCGCGAAGCGCGGCACGACGTAGAAGACGAGGAACGCCATGACGAGCGCGCCCACGCCAAGGAGGATCACCGGGTAGATCGAGGCGGAGACGATCTTCTTCTTCACCCGCTCGATCTCCTCCTGGTAGGCGACGTAGCGGCCGAGCGCCTCGCGCACGTTGCCCGTGCGCTCGCTCGCCTTGAGGGTGGCGACGTAGAGGGCGCTGAAGTGCTGCGGATAGGCGGCGATCGCGCGCGAGATGGGCTCGCCGCGCCGGATGCCGGCGAGGATGCCGCCGAGCACCTCGCGGCGCGCGGTCTCCGGCTCCTTCTCCGCCAGCGTCTGCAGCGCTTCCACCAGGTTGAGGCCCGCTTCGAGCAGCGCCATCAGCTCGATCGAGAAGAGCGTGACGGGGAAGCGCACGCGCGTGCCGAGCGACGGCATGGACAGCGAAAATCCCAGCGGGCGCACCGACAGGACCGACAGGCCGCTCGCGCGCGCCTGCTCGCCGGCGAGCGCCGCGCTCGCCGCCTGGAGCCGCAGCGAGACGATCTCGCGCCGGGGGTTGACCGCGTTGACGACGAATTCCATGGCTAGTAGATGCCGAGGTCGGCGTCTTCGCCGGCGCCGCCGGGCTTGCCGTCGCGGCCGAAGGAGACGAGGTCGAAGTCGCCGTTGCGCCCGGGCGTGCGGTAGACGTAGGCGCGGCCCCACGGGTCGGCGGGCACGGCCTTCTTCAGATACGGCCCGTTCCAGTTGGGCTCGTTGCCCGGGCGCGTGACGAGCGCCTCCAGGCCCTGCTCGGCGCTCGGATAGCGGCGCGTGTCGAGCCGGTACTGGTCGAGCGCTTTCTCGAGGCCGTCGATCTGCGCCTTGGCGACCTGCACTTCCGACTTGCCGACCTGCGAGAAGTAGCGCGGCGCGACGTAGCCGACCAGGAGCCCGATGATCACGATGACGACGAGCAGCTCGAGCAGCGTGAACCCCGAATGTTTCTTCATCCCTGAGTGTTTTTTCATATTGGAAGTCGTGTGGACCATGACAAAGCAGTCCCTGAATGCACGACATATGCCACCCCGCGTTTCTCAATGGATTCAATGGCTTGATTTTCGTGCTGTAGGGCTAAACGCGACGACGTTGTAGGGCGGGAACGACAACCCGCGGCGGGGCCGGCGGGAAGCCCCTGTTTCTGCTCGCGCGGCCCTGTCGGCGGGTCCCGACTCGATCCGGCTCAATAGGCTATCCGGCGTAGCGCGAGCGCGCGGCGCGGGGCGAGGGGCGTAATGGCTCGGCCGCTATCGTGCAGCGCTGATGGGGCTCTCGGCTCGGCAACGGTTGCTGCTCGCGTTCGCCGCGATTCACGCGGCGATGTTCGCCTACGACCTGCACCATCCCGAGCGCTTCCTGCGCGCCGATCGCGCCGAAGAGCGGCTGCAGTCGGTGCACTCCTTCATCGACGCGCTGCGTGGCGGCGGCGACCTTGCGGCGTTTTTCGCAGCGCACGGCGTGCCGGGCGACTGGCTGCCCCAGGCGCTCCTGTACCTCGCGGGCGGCCAGTTCTTCGTCGTCGCGGCGCAGATCGCGCTCGTCCTCGCCTCGATTTCGTGCGTCTACCGCATCGGCCGGGCGATCGGCCTGGGCGAGGGCGGCGCGCTCGCCTCGGCCGCGCTCTACGGCGCGCTGCCCCACACGCTCGTCTTCCCCCACCAGCTCGCGAGCGAGGCGATCTTCGTGCCGCTCGTGGTGTTCGGCTTCGCGGGCCTCGCCGGGTTTCGCACCGGCTTGTCGTTCGGCATCGCGACCCTGATCCGTCCGGTGACGCTGCTGTGGCCTCCCGTTCACCTGGCGTTTTTTCCGGGCTTGCGCTGGAAAAGACTCCTCGTCTTCGTGGCCGCCGCGCTCGCGCCCATGGTGGCGTGGACCGGATTCATCTACTTGCAGACCGGCGAGGTCTCGATGGGGCGCTCGGGTCACGACCTTGGGCACAACCTTTATGCGCGCGCCCAGCGCATGGCGGTGTCGTTGCCGCCGGAGGAGCGCCCGCGCGTCCGGCCGCTCGGCTACACCACGATGAACCTCCGGGAGTACCTGGGGTTCGTGGCACGCCACCCGGGCGCCGCCGCGGCCCATAGCGCGCGCGATTTCGCCACGCTGGGCGTGAAGTCCGGCGTCGAGCGGCTGACGATCGACTACCTCGACCTTTTCCCCGCGAGCCGGGCGCTGCAGGACGCAGACTCCGGCTGGCGCGCGCAAGTGGAGCGCGAGGGCCTGGGCAAGGCGATGCTCGGGCTGTGGCGCACCCAGTCCGGCCTGCTCGCAGCCTCGGGCTCGGCGGCGCTGCTGTTCGTCGCCTTCATGGGGCTCGCGCTCTGGGGTTCCTTCACGAGGAACCGCGAGCGCCTCCTGCTTGCCACCTTCGTCCTCTACGTCTTCTTCACCGCGCAGGCGGTGGATGCGGCGCAGTCGCGCCATCGCGCGCCCGCCGAGTTCGCCCTGTGCCTGCTCGCGGTGGCGGGCTGGCAGCGCCTGCGCGCGCGCACGCAGATTCCGGTCCTCACCGAAGAAGTGGCCTTTCGCTGATGGGCGCGAGTCCGCACCTGGTCGCCATCCCCGAGCGCCGCGTGGTCGCGATCTTCGACCTCGACGGCACGATCACGCGCGGCGACACCCTCTTGCCGTTTCTCGTGCACGCGCTCGGCTGGCCGCGGTTCCTGCTGCGCCTGCCGCTCGCGCTGCCGTGGCTCGCGGCGCTCGCGCTCCGGCTCCTCGGGCGCGACCAGGCCAAGGAGCGCGTGCTGCGCGCCTTCCTCGGCGGAATGCCGCGCGCCGCGCTCGAGTGCCGCGGCGCCGAGTTCGCGCGCGAGCGCATGCCGGATCTGGTGCGGCCCGACGCGATGCGCCGCCTCGCCTGGCACAAGGAGCGGCGCCATCACTGCGCGCTCGCGAGCGCTTCGCTCGATGTGTACGTGAGGCCCTGGGCCGCGGCCGCGGGCTTCGACGACGTCTTCTGCACCTCGCTCGAGTACGCCGGGGAGGCCGCGACCGGCCGCTTCCAGGGGGCGAACTGCCGGGGCGAGGAGAAGGTGCGCTGCCTGAAGGAGCGCTACGGCGATCTTTCGCGCCTGATCCTGCACGGCTACGGCGACAGCGCCGATGACCGGCCTTTCCTCGCGCTCTGCGGCAACGCGGCTTACCGGCCGTTCCGCGACCGCCCGGAGCGCTCGCGCGCGCTCAGCGAGCCGGCGCAGGACCACCCGCTCGATTTCCTGCGGCTCATGCGGCCGCACCAGTGGGTGAAGAACGCTTTCGTGTTCCTGGGCGTGCTCTTCGGGCACGCCTGGCGCGTGCCCGAGCTCATGCTCGCCGCGGTGCTCGCCGCGGCCGGTTTCTCGCTCGTCTCGAGCGCGATCTACATCGTCAACGACTATGCCGATCGCGAGCGCGACCGCCTGCACCCGAAGAAGCGCGAGCGCCCGCTCGCCTCGGGGCGCGTCTCGGGCGCGAGGGCGCTCGGCTTCTCGCTGCTGCTCGCCTGTGCGGGCGGGGCGCTCGCCTGGGCGGCCAGCCCGGTCGTCCTCGCCATCGTCGCCGGCTATGCGGCGATGAACATCGCCTACACCTTCGCGCTGAAGAACGTGGTCATCCTGGACGTGTTCATCATCGCCGCCGGGTTCCTGCTGCGCATCCTCGCCGGCACGCTCGGCATCGGCATCCCGCCCTCGAAGTGGCTGCTCGTGTGCGGGCTTTTCCTGACGCTCTTCCTCGGCTTCACCAAGCGGCGCTCGGAGCTGCTCGCGGTGAGCGCGGACTACGTGACGCACAGGAAGGCGCTCCTGCACTACAACCCGGCGCTCCTCGACAAGATGATCGGCGTGTGCGCGGCCGCGGTGCTGATGAGCTACAGCCTTTACTCGATGAGCCCGGACACGATGCGAGTGCACGGCACCGAGAACCTCGTCTACACGATTCCGCTCGTCGCCTACGGCATCTTCCGCTACCTGTACCTGCTGCACGCCAAGCAGGCGGGCGCCGACACCTCGCGCGATCTCGCGCGCGACCCGCACATGCTGGTGACGGTGCTCGCGTGGTGCGTGGCGACCGCGCTCCTCATCTCGGGACGATGACGAGCTCGGGGTATCCGCTGATCCTCACGGGCGTGCTGCTGAACGCGCTCGCCCAGTTCCTGCTCAAGGCGGGCACCAACGCGGTCGGGCAGTTCGAGTTCACCGCGGCGAACATCGGGCCGATCGGCACGCGCCTCGCGATGAGCCCCTGGATCCTCGGCGGCATGCTCGCCTATGGAGTCAGTCTGGTCGTCTGGATCATGGGCCTCTCGCGCATCGAGGTGAGCATCGCCTATCCGATGCTCTCGCTCGGCTATGTGCTGAACGCCGCGGCGGCCTGGTACTTCTTCGGCGAGTCCGTAGGGCCGATGCGGCTCGCGGGCATCGGCTTCATCATGCTCGGCGTCTTCTTCGTCGCCCGCAGCTGAAGCCGCCTCAGGCGGCGCGGCGCCGATTGCCTCGGTAGGAGACGATCCGGAAGCCCGGATCGAGCGCGACCACGGCGTTGTCGGGGATGTCGCGGTGCACGACCGCATTCGCGCCGATCTTGACGTTATTACCGACGCGAATCCGGCCGAACAGGCGCGCGCCCGGAGCGATGTAGACGTCGTCGCCGATGGTCGGCACGCCCGCCTGCGGCCCGCTGCCGGCCAGTCCGATCGTCACGTCCTGGGAGAGGCTGCAGTTTGCGCCGATGGTGCTGTCGCGACCGACGATGATGGTGCCGAAGTGCCCGATGTAAAGGCCCGGGCCGATCTTCGCGCGCCGCGAGATCTCGATTCCCCAGACGATCCGCACCAGGAAGTTCAGGATGCCGTAGGCGAGATCCGTCACGAGCCTCGCCCACGCCGGCAGAGCGAGCGACCCGCGCCCCAGCCGGTAGATCGCCACCGCCTGGACGCCGGGGGAGGCCAGGCACTCGAGCACGCGGCGCAGCCTGCCGCCGCTCGTGCGTGCGTAGGCGCGATCGAGGTCCGCGCGCAGGTTGCGCCATTCCATGACGGTCGATCTTAGTCGCCGCCGGGCGCGCCCGTGCCATGGGCCGCTAGTCCGTCGGCACTACGGCGCGCTCCCCAAAAAGAAAACGCCGTCTGCGGACGGCGTTTCCCCTGCTGCCACAGCAAGAACTCAGTGCGGCGCGTACGGCGGGTCGTACCAGCCCTGGCCCGAGGTGGCGCTCGGGAAGGTCGACCAGATCTGCACGTCGTCCACCCATTGGTAGATCGGGTACGTGCTGCCGCTATAGAGCTGGTTGACCATGATCCGGTCGATGCGCGAGCCGTTCGGCCCGACGGTGCTCGGGGCACCGTCTCCGATGACATTGCCGTTCACCGCGGCCCAGACGCGGCCGTTCGTGCTCGATCGCTTCCAGTAGACCTCGAGCTTGAACCACTGGCCCACCGGCACCGGCACGCTGCTGTTGTTGCTGCGCCAGATCTCGTGGTACGAGGGCACGTACGAGTCGGCGAGCGTCACCCAGTACAGGTTGCCCGCGCCGTCGGCCTTGATCATGACCGACATGCGGTAGTCCGTATCGGTGCTCTTCCACTCGAAAAGCGCGCGCCAGTTGTTCGCGCCCATCTTCGTCTTCAGGTCGGGCTGCAGCATGACCCACTGGCTGATGTAGAGCTCGGGCACATCGCTCGACGGGAAGATGATGTAAGGATTCTGGGTGGAGCCGTCGCCCTGGCCGCCTGTCCCGCAGCAGCCGCTTTGCATGATGGTCGAGAGCATCGCGCGGGTCGCGTTGCCCTTGTGCCCGGTCACGGTCTGCACCTGGTTCACCATGTACTGGCCGACGTTCGACGTGTCGGCCGGTGCGCCCGCGGTCGGGTTCGAGAGCAGCTGCCAGCGCGCGATGCTGTTGTTCACCTTCGGCGGCCAGGCGAAGCCCGTGGAGGTATCCGTTCCATTGAGGTCCTGCCAGCAGCCGTTGCCCCAGCAGTCGTAGGGCAGGCCCGGCACGATGGTGCCTTCGTAGCCCGACCAGAAGAGCAGGCTCGAGGGCATGCCCGTGGGCGGCGTCGTGGTGCCCCCCGTCGTGCCGCCCGTCGTGCCGCCCGTGGTGCCACCGCCGCCGCTTGATCCCGAGGCGAGCACGCGCACCTGGTCGAGGTTGAAGTACTGCTGGTCCGAGACGACCTTGAGCGTGTGCTTGCCCGCGGCGAGCGCCACGCCCGCCTTGCCGGCCCACTGGTAGGCGGTCCAGTCGTTGGTGTAGGGCGCGGCGATGCGGCCGGTCACGTCCTTGCCGTCGATCTCGATGTGGAACGCGGCGGTCGTGAAGTTGCTCGCCGTGCTCAGCTCGATGTCGTAGCTGCCCGCGCTCGGCACGTTCACCGTGTAGAGCAGCCATTCGCCGGTCTCGAAGTTGTTGATGATGTAGCCGCTGCCGCCGGCCACGAGGTCGACGTCCTCGGTGGTGCGGTAGGCGCCCCCGGCGTTGCCCTTCACGTTGTCGTGATAGGCCACGCCTTCGCCGCCCTTGTCGAAGTTCTCCGCCTCGAAGGTGGCCGGCAGCGCGATCGGCGTGCCCGTGTAGGGCGTGGACGCCGGCGTTGCCGACGTTCCTCCGGTGAACCGGATCTGGTTCAGGTTGAAGTACTGCTGGTCGGCGACGACCTTGAGCACGTGCGTGCCCGCCTTGAGCGGCACGCCCTTCGGCCCCGACCATGCAAAGGCGGTCCAGGTGCCCGTATTGGGCGCCGTGACTCTTCCGCTCACGTTAACGCCGTCGATCTCGAGGTGGTAGGCGGACGTGCCGAAGCTCGTCGCGGTGCGCAGCTCGATGTCGTAGTTGCCGTCGCTCGGCACCTTGATCGTGTACTTCATCCACTCGCCGGTCTCGAAGTTGTTGATGGCGTAGCCGCCGCCCGCCGAGTCGCTCGAGGCGATGATGTCGACGTCCTCCGCGGTCCGGTACTGGCCGCCGGCGTTGCCCTTCACGTTGTCGTGGTAGGCGATGCCTTCGCCGCCCTTGTCGAAGTTTTCCGCCTCGAGCGTGCCCGGCAGCGTGAACGGCGTGCCGGTGTAGGGCGTGGAAGTCGCGGTG
The DNA here is from genome assembly GCA_036262835.1 of Burkholderiales bacterium. Classification (GTDB taxonomy): domain Bacteria; phylum Pseudomonadota; class Gammaproteobacteria; order Burkholderiales; family SG8-39; genus RBG-16-66-20. Next base: position 40,653 of record DATAID010000011.1, read on the forward strand.
CCGCCGCCGGTCTGGGTCGTGCTGCCCGAGGTCGTGCCCGAGGTGGTGCCGCTCGTGGTTCCCGAGGTCGTCCCGCTCGTCGTTCCCGAGGTCGTTCCGCTCGTCGTGCCGCCGCTCGATTGCGTCGAGGCCGCCGCCACGGTGACGGTGCCCGCGTCGTTGATGGAAATGGTTTTCGCGCCGGCATTGATCGTCCACACGCCGTTCGCCTTGGCGGCGCTCGCGCTGGCCGCCTGGCAGCCCACGCGCATGAGCGCGACGAACTCGGCCGAGCCGAGCGTCTGCGCGCTGTAGAACTTGCCGTGCCACTGCGGATCGCCGCTCGTCGGCAGCGCGGTAAAGGTGTTGTTCTGGCTGAAGCGCATGTCGGGGCCCGCCAGCATGTCGATGCAGAGCTTCTGGCCGCCGTTCTCGATCGAGATCTGCTTATCGTTGATCTGCGTCATCATCTTGAGGGCGTGGATGTTCCACTCCCACTGCCGCGGCGTGGCCGAGGCGAGGCTGTCGTAGACGAGGATGAGGCCGGGGCGCAGGTACACCATGGAGCGCCGCGCCCTGGTGAGCGCGCCGCCGTAGGCCGCCGTGGCGTCGCCGGTCACCACGTCGTAGTCGGGCTGGCTCGTGCTGTAGACGATGCCGCCCGTGCCCATCGAGCCGTCCTGCTCGAAAAAGAGCTGGCCCTTGCCGTTGTCGTAGGTGATCGCGTTCTTCGCGCGCGTCTGGTGGTACCACTGCATCCAGTGCGGCGTCTTGTAGTCGTCGTAGTAGCCGGACTCGATCGCAAGGCGCTGGCCGCCCGCGTCGACGACGAAGCTGTTCTGGTCGGCGTGGCTGTGGTTATAGGCGCCGAAGGGCGGCGGACTGGACTTGAAATACACCGAGGTGCGATTGGCGCTGGCGAGGTCGCTGTGCATCGCCATCTGCCCGATGGAGGGGAAGACGGTGGAATTCGGCGTCCCAGACGGAAGCGCCGCCGAGGAAAAATCCGCCGGCGGCGCCATCAGGTATTCGATTCGGGTGGGATCTTCGCCCGTGAGATTGGACGCATACCATCGGCCCAGCGGCGTGGGCGCGAAGTAGGTGTAGGCCTTGCCGTAGCGCGCCTGGTGCTCCGTCTCGTTGTATTCCAGGCCGTCGCCGAAGACGCCTTTGCCCATGCCGGGCGGGTTGAAGTAGGCGATGTAGCGCGCCCAGTTCTGCACCCAGCCTTTCTTGGCGAGGTTGACGCCGGTCGCCCAGCGCAGCGCGTACCAGGCCGGCAGCGTGTCGCCCATGTCCCAGACGCCCTGCGTCGAGCCGTTGCCGAAGCCGCCGTCGGCGCCGCCCCAGGGGCTGACCGCGTTCACCGCCTGCGGCAAGGATCCTTTCAGCCACGTCGAGGCCTCCGTCACGTCGCCCGCGATGAGCGTGGACACGACGGCGAGGAAGGTGAGCGACTGGGCGCCGTGCGAATCGCGCGGGTTGACCGCGATGCGCGAGCGCGCGCCGATGAGGTCGTTGTACATGTCCGCGGTACGCACCTTGAGCGCGCCGAGGATAGCGTTCTTCTGTGAATTGTTTAGCTTCGGGGCGAGGACGTCATAGCCGAAGGCGAGCACCCAGGCGATCTGGCGCGAGGCCATGTCCATGCCGCTTTTGGTGTAGGCGGTGGCGCCGGCCGGGTCCCAGGCGGCGAGGTTGAGCACGCGGCGCAGCGCCTCCTTGTAGTAGCTCGTCTGGCCGCTGTAGACGTAGGCGACCACCGCGTTCAGGGTGTACTTCGCCTCGTCGAAGGAGGCGTCGAACGCCGAGCTCGCGGGATCGGCGGGCAGCGGGTTGGCGAAGCGGCCGCTGACGTCGACCAGCAGGTCGCTCACCGCCTGGGCGCGCTGGCTCTTCATGGCCGAGAGCGTCGCCGCGGGCGGCAGGGCGCGCGGATGCGCCTTCTTGGTCACGCTCGCGAGCATCGTCGGGCCGTCGGGCACGAGGAAGGGCGTCGCGTTCGGGCCGACCACGAACTTGCGCGAGCGGCTCGCCTGCATGCCCTGCCCGGTGTTCGCCTGCACCGTCCAGCTGTAGGTGCCGGCGGGCAGGACTTCGTCCCAGTTAATCCAGTTCTGGCTCGCGGTGCGCGTGCGCTGGTGGCCGTCCGGATACGTGATCGTCACGAAGTACTGAGCGTCCGCGCTCAGCTCCGGCCAGCCGAAGTCGGGGGGCGTCTGCTCGACCGAGGCGCACTCGGCGGGGCGGATCTGGGCGGCGAGCTGATCGCTTGAGGCCATCCAGTCGGCGCCGTTTCCGGGCGCACAGGTCGCCGGCGCGCTCGACTGCGCCTTCGCGCCCGACCAGTAGCCGGCGCCAAGGAGGACGGCGAGAGCGCCGCCGATCATCATGCGCCGGAAATTGCGGAACGATTTCGTCTGGCTGCGTACTAGCATGTGTCTCCCCCGATGCGGGTCCGTAACTCATCGAGCGGAGCCGGTACGCAAGCGCCGTGCCTCGCGAAGAGAAGCGCAATTAATCAGCCGCTTAGCTTGAAAGTTGTAGTGGCGACAATGACAAACCTGTAGTTCGGCAACGACAGCCGGTAGTGCTGGATGGGATTCCCCAGTAGTGGCGAGTCGCTACACGACGACGGCCGCGGGCATGACGGCGCGCGGCGGCGAAAGCGTGCAACATTTTCATCCGCAAAATCGCCAAAACTACAGCGGAGGAGCAGCACGATGAAAATTCTGATCGCAGACGACCATCCGATCGTGCGACATGGACTGAAGCAGTACCTCGCGTCGGATCCGGAGTTGAATGTGATCGGCGAGGCGACCAACGGAAGCGATTTCCTGGAGCTGGCGCGCAAGACGCAGTGGGATGTCGCGCTCATGGACTTCACCATGCCGGGCCGAAGCGGCCTGGACCTGCTCTCGGATCTGAAGCGCGAGTTTCCCGAGCGGCCGGTGCTGGTCCTCTCGATCCATTCGGAGCAGCTGCACGCGACCTCGGCGCTGAAGGCGGGCGCTGCGGGCTACATCACCAAGGAAAGCGCGCCGCAGGAGCTCGCCGAGGCGATTCGCAAGGTCTCGCAGGGCGGGCGCTACGTGAGCCCGCAGCTGGGCGAGCTGCTCGCCACCGAGATCGCAAGCGGCACGCAGCGCTCGCCGCACGAGACGCTGTCGGACCGCGAGTACCGCGTCATGTGGATGCTCGCCTCGGGCAAGCAGATCAACGCGATCGCGCGCGAGATGACGCTCAGCCCGTCCACGGTCAGCACTTACCGCACCCGCATCCTGAAGAAGCTGCGCGTGAAGAACAACGCGGAGCTTGTGCACTACGCGGTGCGCCACCAGCTGGTGGGAGACAGCGGCCGGGCCGAAGGGGCTTCGGCGCATTAGTTCTTTCGGCTCCGCACTTACCGCCGATTCGTTTCCCGGGGCCGACGCGCGCGCGCTTCTGCGCGTGCGCGGCCGCTTGCACGACCGGCCGTAAATCCCTGACCGGCTTCTGTTCGACCCCAGTGGCATGAGGGTTGCAGAAACGTCCCCCATGGGCAGGACCTTCAAAAGGGGATGTTTCATACAGGAGTCAGTCATGAACCGTTTGCACTACACCCTTGTCGCCGCCGCAACCGCACTCGCTTTCCCGGCCTTCGCCGCCGGAGGCCTCGCCGGCGGGTTGGGTGGCACAGTGAACAACGTTCTCAGCGGCACCGGACCCGCTTCCGCTTCGGCCGCCGCCACGCTGGGCTCGACCAGCGTGAGCGTGAACGCCGAGCAGGGCAAGCTGAGCGCCGGCGATGCGGACCAGGCGAAGGCCCCGCGCCTGCACGAGCTGGGGCAGCGCGACATTCGCAGCGAGCTCCCGGGCCTCAAGGTCCATGACGACGCCTTCGAGAGCCAGATCCGCAGGCTGAGCCTGAAGGAGAAGGACTTCAACCGCGTCGCCGAACGCGGCAAGCACGAGGCGAAGCAGCGGGCGAAGCCCGAAGAGCTGGCCATGCAGGACGAGCAGCCGGCGCAGCAGGCGCCGCGCACCAAGGCGCTGGGCCTGCAGAAGGTGAAATCGCACGTGAAGAAAGCCGACGCGGCCAAGCGGCGCGGGATGGATCGCGTGAAGGCGAAGGACACCGGGCTCGACGAAACGAGCTGAGTCCGGGAAGGAAACGCCGCCCGGCCTTCGCAGGCCGGGTGGCTCTTCCGAACCAGCCCCCCGCACGGCGTTCGTTTCCCGGGGGCGACGGGCAGGCGCCTGACAAGCGCGGTCCCCAAGCGCGCCTTCGCACGTAAGCATCTGATCGACATCCGGTCATCCGCGCGGACCCCCCGCTGTGGCACAGCGGTTGCAACGGTTGACCACGGGCCGTCCATGAAAAACCGGTGTTGCACTGCGCGCGCGACGATGAGCCGAAGGCAGCATTCGGCCGGCAGCGCTCGTAACACCCCGACAAAAGTCACACCGGCGGCGCCGTGTAGGCCGCCTGGCGACAGGCGCTATCCCTCGTCCTCCGATGCTGTTACCCTGAAAATCTCTCCCGTCGCGCATCGCGGAGTTGCGGATGGATTCTGGATTCAAGGTCAATATCCTGCTGGTAGACGACGAGCCGAAGAACCTCTTCGCGCTCCGCGAGCTGCTCGGCAGCCTCAAGCAGAACCTCATCTCGGCCGGCTCGGGCGAGGAAGCGCTGCGCGTCGCGCTGAAAAACGACCTCGCGGTCATCCTGCTCGACGTGCGCATGCCCGGCATGGACGGCTTCGAGACGGCGCGCATGCTGCGCACGCGCGATCGCTCCAAGCACACGCCGATCGTCTTTCTCACGGCTGCGGCCGAGGAGATGGACTCGGTGTTCCGCGGCTATGAGGTGGGCGCCGTGGACTACCTGATCAAGCCGATCGTGCCCGAGGTCCTCAAGTCCAAGGTGACCGTGTTCGTCGACCTGGCGCGCAAGACCGAGGCGCTCGCGCAGTCGGAGCAGAAGCTGCGCGCGCTCGCCTCGCACCTCATCTCCGTGCGCGAGGAGGAGCGGGCCCACATCGCGCGCGAGATCCACGACGAGCTCGGCCAGGTGCTGACCGGGCTCAAGATGGAGGTGGCCTGGATCGCCAGGCGCCTGAACGAGGACCAGAAGCCGCTCCTCGAGAAAACCGAGTCGATGGGCCAGCTCATCGACCAGACGGTGCAGACGGTGCGCAAGATCTCGACCGGCCTCAGGCCCGAGGTGCTCGACGAGATGGGCCTGGTCGCCGCGATCGGCTGGCAGGCGAAGGAATTCCAGAAGCGCACCGGCATCCGCTGCCGGCTTTCGCTGCCGCAGGAGATCGGCGGCCTCGAGCGCGAGCTCTCGACCACGATGTTCCGCGTGTTCCAGGAGATCCTCACCAACGTGGCGCGCCACTCGCGCGCGACGCGCGTGGACGTCGATCTGAAGAACCAGCAGGAGAGCCTCGTGCTCGAAGTCGCCGACAACGGCGTCGGCATCTCGACGGGCGCCGAGCCGAACGGCCGGCGCTCGCTCGGGCTGCTCGGCATGCAGGAGCGCGCGCTGCGCGTCGGGGGCGAGGTCAACATTGGAAGCGTGCCGGGCCATGGCACGAAAGTCATCGTAACCATCCCCGCGGTAAGACAGTGAGCGTGAAATGAGCATGAACATCCTGATCGCCGACGACCATCCCGTAGTCCGCCAGGGACTGCGCCAGATGCTGGCGTCGGAAAACGATCTCAACGTGGTGGGCGAGGCCCGCAACGGCCACGAGGTGGTCGAGATCTCCAAGCGCGTCGAGTGGGACGTCGCCGTCCTCGACTACAACATGCCGGGCCGCACGGGCCTGGAGCTCGTCAAGGAGCTCAAGCAGCGGCATCCCGGCCGCCCGGTGCTGATCCTCAGCATGTACCCCGAGGAGCGCTATGCGCTGCGCGCCCTCAAGGCCGGCGCCGCGGGCTACATCACCAAGGAAAGCGCCTCGGGCGAGCTCGTCAACGCGATCCGCAAGGTCGCCAAGGGCGGGCGCTACGTGAGCACCTCCCTCGGCGAGCGGCTCGCGCAGGAGCTCGCCGGGGACAGCGAGCGCCCGGTCCACGAGCGGCTCTCGGACCGCGAATACCAGATCATGTGGATGATCGCCTCGGGCAAGACCGTCGGCGAGGTCGCCGAGCAGCTTTTCCTCTCCCCGAACACGGTCAGCACCTACCGGGCGAGGATCCTGCGCAAGATGAACATGAAGTCCAACGCCGAGCTGATGCACTACGCCATTGCGCATCACCTGGTGGATTGACCGCTCTACCGGCCGCGTAGTCGCAGACCTACTTCCGCTGTAGTACAAACGACCACAGGCGTGCGGCGCCAATCGCTACAGCCGATTCACGTCCAGCCCAATAGTTCTTCCGACTTCCGCCCCCTAGCATCTCGGCAACAAAACCAGCCTCAGGGGGGTTGATTGGTCGCCTTGCTGTTCCTGCAGCATGTATTCATATGCTTTTTCCAGATCGCGGCCTCGGACCGCGACACCCGTTTGCGCGTCGTGCACGCGCGCGTAATCCATTCACGCATCCGTAGGGGGATTGATGAAGACCATTGAAAACGGCCTGCAGTCGGTGCTCGACCGCGGCGAATTGCTGCGCGCCCTGCGCGCCTTCAAGCGCGGCGACTTCAGCGTGCGCATGCCCATGGACCTCGCCGGCATGGATGGCGAGATCGCGCAGGCCTTCAACGACGTGGTGGAGATGAACGAGAACTTCACCGAGGAGCTCTCGCGCGTCGGCAATCAGGTGGGCCGCGAAGGCCGCATCGGCCAGCGCGTGAACCTGCCCGGCGCGGGCGGCGCCTGGGCCGACAGCGTCGACTCGGTGAACGGCCTGATCGGCGACCTGGCCTACCCGGTCTCCGAGGTGGCGCGCGTGATGGGCGCCATCGGCAAGGGCGACCTCTCGCAGTCGGTCGTGCTCGAGGTGGACGGCCGGCCGCTGCGCGGCGAGGCGCTGCGCGTGGGCACCGTCGTCAACACCCTGGTCTCGCAGCTGAACATGGTGTCCTCCGAAGTCTCGCGCCTGTCGCAGGAGGTCGGCACCGAGGGCCGCCTGGGCGGCCAGGCGCAGGTGCCGGGCGTCGCGGGCGTATGGAAGGACCTCACCGACAACGTGAACCACATGGCCTCGCGCCTCACGGGCCAGATCAGGAACATCGCGGAGGTCATCACCGCGGTCGCGAACGGCGACCTCTCGAAGAAGATCACGGTCGACGTGAAGGGCGAGAAGCTCGAGCTCAAGAACACGATCAACCGCATGGTGGACAACCTCAACTCGTTCGCCTCGGAAGTGTCGCGGGTCGCAAAAGAGGTGGGCACGGAAGGCAAGCTCGGCGGCCAGGCGCAGGTGCGCGACGTCGCGGGCGTGTGGAAGGACCTCACCGACAACGTGAATTCGATGGCTGCGAACCTCACGGGCCAGGTGAGCAACATCGCAGAAGTGACGACCGCGGTCGCCAAGGGCGACCTCTCCAAGAAGATCACGGTGGACGTCAAGGGCGAGATCCTCGCCCTCAAGCTCACCGTCAACACCATGGTGGACCAGCTGAACGCCTTCGCGGGCGAGGTGTCTCGCGTTGCGCGCGAGGTGGGCACCGAAGGCAAGCTCGGCGGCCAGGCGCAGGTGAAGGACGTCGCGGGCGTGTGGAAGGACCTCACCGACAACGTGAACCAGCTCGCGGCGAACCTCACCGGCCAGGTGCGGAACATCGCCGAGGTGACGACCGCGGTCGCCAAGGGCGACCTCTCGAAGAAGATCACGGTGGACGTCAAGGGCGAGATCCTCGCCCTCAAGCTCACCGTCAACACCATGGTGGATCAGCTCAATGCTTTCGCAGGCGAGGTGACTCGCGTGGCGCGCGAGGTGGGCACCGAAGGCAAGCTCGGCGGCCAGGCGCCGGTGCGCGACGTCGCGGGCGTGTGGAAGGACCTCACCGACAACGTGAATTCGATGGCTGCGAACCTCACGGGCCAGGTGCGCAACATCGCGGAAGTGACGACCGCGGTCGCCAAGGGCGACCTCTCCAAGAAGATCACGGTGGACGTCAAGGGCGAGATCCTCGCCCTCAAGCTCACCGTCAACACCATGGTGGACC
>DATAID010000012.1:0-86572 GCA_036262835.1 Burkholderiales bacterium
TCCACCAAGGCTTTCACCACCCAGCTCGCAGCGCTGGCGCTGCTCACCATGGTGCTGGCCAAGCAGCGGGGCAGGTTGCCGCCCGAGCGCGAGGCGGAATTGCTCAAGTCACTGCGCCACCTGCCCACCGCGCTGCAGAGCGTGCTGCACATCGAGCCGCAGATCCGCATGTGGGCGGAAAAATTCGCCCAGCGCCATCACGCGCTGTTCCTCGGCCGCGGCATCCATTACCCCATCGCCATGGAGGGCGCGCTGAAGCTGAAGGAAATCTCCTACATCCACGCCGAGGCCTATGCCGCCGGCGAGCTGAAGCACGGGCCTCTCGCCCTCGTCGACAAGGACATGCCGGTGGTGGCGGTGGCGCCCTCCGACACGCTGATCGAGAAGCTGAAGTCGAACCTCCAGGAAGTGCGCGCGCGCGGCGGCGAGCTCTACGTCTTCGCCGACCAGGGCACTCACTTCGCGCAGTCGGAGGGGTTGCACGTGATCGAGCTCGGCGCGCATGCCGGCGCGCTGTCGCCGATCCTGCACGTCGTGCCGCTGCAGCTCCTCGCCTATCACACGGCACTTGCCCGAGGCAGCGACGTTGACAAGCCGCGCAATCTCGCCAAGTCCGTCACGACCGAGTAGATTTTCTGCATGAGCTGGGATGTCGTTGTCGTGGGCGCCGGCCACAACGGCCTCGCCTGCGCCTGCTATCTCGCTCGCGCCGGCCTCAAGGTGAAGGTGCTCGAGCGCCGCGGCGTCGTCGGCGGCGCCGCCGTCACTGAAGAGTTCCATCCCGGTTTCCGCAACTCCACCGCCGCCTACACGGTGAGCCTGCTGCAGGCGAAGGTCATTCGCGATCTGCGGCTTACCGAGCACGGACTGAAGATCGTCGAGCGGCCGCTCGCCAACTTTCTTCCCGTGGCGGGCGGCTATCTCAGGATGGGCGGGGGACTCGCGCAGACGCAAGCCGAGGTCGCGAAGTTCTCGCGCCGCGACGCCGAGCAGCTGCCCGGCTACTACCGCACGATCGAGTCGGTGGCCGACGTGCTCAGGGCGACGGTGCTCGAGACGCCGCCCAATGTCGGCGGCGGGATAACGGATGCTCTTCGTTTTTTAACTTCAGGACTAAAGCTCAAAAAGCTGGGCATGGAGGCGCGGCGCGACCTGCTCGAGCTCTTCACGCGCAGCGCCGCCGAGATGCTCGAGCGCTGGTTCGAGTCCGAGCCGATCAAGGCCGTGCTCGGCTTCGACGCGGTGGTCGGCAACTACGCCAGCCCGTTTCACCCGGGCACCGCCTACGTGCTGCTGCATCACTGCTTTGGCGAAGTCAATGGCAAGCGCGGCGCGTGGGGTCACGCCATCGGGGGGATGGGCGCGATCACCCAGGCCATGGCGAAGGAGGCCGCGCGCCTGGGCGTGGAGGTCGCCTGCGACGCGCCGGTCGCCCACGTTAGACGGGGGGAGGTGGAACTGGAAAGCGGCGAGATCCTGCGCGCGCGCGCGATTGTCGCCAACGTGAATCCGAAGCTGCTGTATCTGAAGCTGGTCGGGGAAGGGGATCTGCCGTCGGACTTCGTCGCGCGCATCAAGCGCTACAAGTGCGCGTCGGCCACCTTCCGCATGAACGTTGCGCTCTCCGCCTTGCCGCGCTTCGACTGCCTGCCGGAGCCGGGGCCCCATCATGGCAGCGGCATCATCCTTGCGCCGTCGCTTGGCTACATGGACCGCGCCTATCTCGATGCGCGCGAGAAGGGCATGGCGCGCGCGCCCATCGTCGAGATGGTGATTGCAAGCACGCTCGATGACACGCTCGCGCCAAAAGGCGCGCACGTGGCGAGCCTTTTCTGCCAGCATTTCGACCCGGAGATCGACTGGGCGGCGCGCAAAGGCGAGGCGATCGAGCGGATCTTCGAGGTCGTGGAGTCGCATGCGCCGGGCTTCCGCGCGAGCCTGCTCGGCCACAGCGCCCTTTCTCCGGCCGATCTCGAGCGCGAGTTCGGCCTTAGCGGCGGCGACATCATGCACGGCGCGCTCACGCTCGATCAGCTCTGGGCGGCGCGACCGCTGCTCGGCTACGCCGACTACCGCGCGCCGATCCGCGGGCTCTATCTCTGCGGCGCGGGGGCGCACCCGGGCGGCGGCGTCACCGGCGCGCCCGGCCACAATTGCGCCCGCGAGGTGCTGCGCGATCTGGGCCGCTGACTAGGGCGCCCGCCGGATCAGGCGCTCCTCGAGCGCGTTCGAGCGCAGCCGCTCGCATTGCGTGGCAGAAAGGTGCGTGTTCGACGGCGTGGTCTCATCGCGCATCAGATTGCCTTCCTCGGCGGAGTGCTCGCCGCTATTCATGAGCACATGCGCAAGCTCGTGCGCAAGCGCGATGCCCGGGTCGCGCGTCGCGCGCGTGACCCAGACGGTGTCGGCGAGCTCCGGGCGCGTGCGGCTGTTGCCGCGGCCGATCGCCTCGGCCTCGAACGCCGGCCGCTGGCGTGTGTCGGCAACGAAATACACGGTGGGCCTGCGGAGCGGCAGGACGCGCGCGAGCTCCCTGGCGGGTCCGGTGGCGTAGTCGTGGAAGCGCTGGGGCGCGCTGATACGCACGAGCGAAAGCTCGGTCAGGCCCAGATTGCACTGGGCAAGGATCCGGGCGCTGTCGGTGACCAGGGTCCGGATCTCCTGCGCGCTCCAGTTCGTGCCCTCGAGAAAAGCCGCCGTGAGATGCAGCTCGTACGCGGGCGGGGGAGAGGAGACCGGCAGGCGGATTGTCCGCTGCTCCTGGATGCGTATCGGGGTTTGCGCCGCCGCCTGGCACGCGAAAAGCAGCAGAACGAGCAGCAAGCGCAGGTGCGAAATCACGGCGGGTGTCGTTGATTTTAGACCCGGCTGCCTCTAGGCTTGCCTCTCCCACAGGAGGGGCGAAATGAGAATGCTCGTCATGCTTGCCGCCGTGCTCGTCGCCGCGGCAGGGCAAGCGCAGGACTATCCTTCGAAGCCGATCCGCTACATCGTGCCTTTTCCGCCCGGAGGAAGCTCGGACCTGATCGCGCGGTCGATCGCGCCCAAGCTGGGCGAGCGCCTGGGGCAGCCGGTGGTGGTCGAGAACAAGCCCGGCGCCGGCGGCATGATCGGGGTGGATATCGTGGCGAAGGCGCCGCCCGACGGTTACACGATCGGCCTTGCCGCCGCAGGAGCGCTTTCCTCCAACATCAGCCTTTATCCGAGCATGCCGTTCCAGCCGGAAAAGGATTTGGCGCCGGTGAGCATGCTCGCGTTGATCCCGTTTTTCCTGGTCGCGCACCCGTCGCAGCCCGCAACCGTCAGGCAGCTGATCGAGGCCGCCAAGGCTAAGCCGGGCGCGATCGCGATCGGCTATGGCGGCAACGGCTCGACCATGCACCTCGCGGGCGAGCTTTTCAACATGATGGCGGGCGTGCAGCTGCAGCCGATTCCCTACAAAGGCAGCGGGCCGGTGTCGGCCGACGTCCTCGCCGGTCAAGTGCCGCTCGGGATGGTGGATGTGCCCTCGGCGATCTCGCACGTGCGAGCGGGCAAGATGCGCGCGCTCGCCGTCACCTCGAAGCGCCGCATCAGCGCGGCGCCGGAGGTGCCGACGCTCGAGGAGGCGGGCGTGCCGGGCTACGAGGCGATCGGCTGGTTTGGGACGGTCGCGCCGGCGCGCACGCCGCCAGAGATCGTCAACCGCTTGAACCGGGAAATCGCCGCCGCGCTGCAAGTGCCCGAAATTCGAGCGCGCGCGATCGACGCGGGCACCGAGCCCCATACCGATACGCCGCAGGAATTCGCCGCGCTCATCCGCGAGGAAACCGTGAAGTGGGCCAAGGTCATCAAAAACGCAGGGATCAAGCTGCAATGAGCCCTGTCATCGACGTCCATACCCACATGCTCAACAACGAGTGGCTCCGGCTGCTCGAGAAGCACGGCCGCCCCTATTCGCTCAAAAGCGTGACCGGCGGCCTGCGCGCGATTCACCTCGACGGCGCGCCCTTCATGACGCCCGTGCCAGAAATGTTCGATTGGGACCTGCGCATCAAGAACATGGACCGCGTCGGCATCGACGTCTCGGTGGTCTCGCTCTCCTGCCCGAACGTCTATTGGGGCGGCGAGAAGGTGAGCCTCGCCGCGGCGCAGACCATGAACGACGAGATGGCCCGGGCCCGCAAGACCTGGCCCGATCGCATCCAGTGGTTCTGCTCGCTGCCCTGGCAGTACGAGAAAGCGGCGCTCGCCGAGCTCAAGCGCTGTCTCAAAGCGGGCGCGTGCGGCGTGATGGTGCTCGCCAACATCGGCGGCAAACCGCTCACCAGCCCGGCCTTCGAGAAAATCTGGAAAGCGATCGACGCTGCCAAGCTCCCTGTGCTCATCCACCCGAGCGCCCCGCCGGGCGTGAAGGAGATGGAGATGTCGCAGTTCCAGCTCACCGCCTCGATCGGCTTCACCACCGACACCTCGCTCGCGGTGGCGCGCATGATCTACGACGGCTTCTTCGACCGGTTTCAGAAGCTGAAGATCATTGCGAGCCACGGCGGCGGCGCGCTGCCCTACCTGATCGGCCGCATGGACCAGTGCTACGAGCACATCCCGGCCTGCCGGACGAAGACGCAGGAGAAGCCGAGCCTGCACGCGCGGCGCATCTACGCCGACTCGGTCGTGTTCACCGACGAGGTGCTGCGCCTGGCCGTGCACGTGTTCGGCTCTAGCAACGTTTTGTACGGCTCGGACTACCCTCACACCATCGGCGACCCCATAGGCTGCCTGGCACGGGTCGACCGCCTGCCGGACGGAGAGCGGGACCGGGTGCGCGGGCGGAACGCCGAGCGTATATTCGATTTCAGATGACGGTTTACCACCAGGGCCGGGCGCGGGTCGCGCGCGAGCTGCCGACGAGCGCGGCGGAGCGCGAGGCGCGCACGCAGCTCGCCGCCTGCTATCGCATCTTCGCGATGCTGGGCTGGGTGGAGATGATCTTCAACCACATCACGGTGCGCGTGCCGGGACCAGAGAAGCTGTTCCTGATCAACCCGTTCGGCCTGCACTACAGCGAGATTACCGCCTCGAGCCTGCTGCTCATCGACGTCGAGGGCAATCTCGCGCGCGAGTCGAAGTGGCCGGTGAACAAGGCGGGCTTCGTCATCCACAGCGCGATCCATGGCGCGATCGAGGACGCGCACTGCGTGATGCACACGCACACCACCACCGGCATGGCGGTGGCGTGCCTGAAGGACGGGCTTTCGCCGACGAATTTCTATGCCGCGCAGCTCCACGGCGGCGTCGCCTACCACGATTTCGAGGGCATCACGGTAGAGGAAGGCGAGAGGAGGCGTCTGGTGGCGAGCATCGGCGACAAGCGCGCCGTGATCCTGCGCAACCATGGCCTGCTCGCCTGGGGTCCTTCGGTGCCTGAAGCGTTCATGACACTCTGGACCTTGCAGCGCGCCTGCGACGTGCAGATCAGCGCGAGCAGCGCTGGAACGCTCAATCCCGTCCGCCCGGAGGTCTTCGCGCAGACCGTGCGCGAATCGGGGCCCGGCGAGAAGCGCACCTGCGAGGACGTGTTCGCCGCGATGCAGCGTCTGGTCGACGTCAAAGACTGCTCGTACCGGGATATGCCAAATTGACGTTTACGTAAACGTAAAGTAGGCTGGCAAGCGCCGCGATGACCGACCTGTCGGAATCCAAGAGCCTGCGCTACAAGGCGAAGCACAAGATCCGCTTCGTCACCGCAGCGAGCCTGTTCGACGGCCATGACGCGTCGATCAACATCATGCGGCGCATCCTGCAGGCCTCCGGCGCCGAGGTGATCCACCTTGGCCACAACCGCTCGGTCGACGAGGTTGTCAGCGCGGCGCTGCAGGAGGACGTGCAGGGCATCGCCGTCTCGTCCTACCAGGGCGGGCATCTCGAGTACTTCAAGTACATGGTCGACCTGCTGAAGGAGCGCGGCGGCGAGCACATCCGCGTCTTCGGCGGCGGCGGCGGCGTGATCGTGCCTGCGGAGATCCAGGAGCTGCAGGACTACGGCGTCGCGCGCATCTACTCGCCCGAGGACGGCCAGAAGATGGGCCTGCAGGGAATGATCAACGACATGCTCGCGCGCTGCGACTTCAGTCCGGTCGATAAAACGAAGCTCGAGCTGAAGGCGGGGGATTTGAGGTCCCTTGCGCAGGTCATCTCTGCGCTGGAACTTGGGGTTTGCCCTCCGGAAGCAAAGAAACAGATTCTTGAAAAAGCAGAAAAGCACAAAGTTCCCGTCCTGGGCATCACCGGCACGGGGGGCTCCGGAAAGAGCTCGCTCACCGACGAGCTGGTGCGGCGCTTTCGCCTCGACCAGGCCGACCGTCTGAAAATAGCCGTGCTCGCGGTCGATCCGTCGCGCCGCAAGACGGGCGGCGCGCTCCTCGGCGACCGCATCCGCATGAATTCGATCCACGGCGGCCCGATCTACATGCGCTCGCTCGCCACGCGGGGCTCGGACGCCGAGATCGCCGCCTGCCTGCCCGAGGCGATCGCGGCCTGCCGCGCCGCCGGGTTCGACCTCGTCATCGTCGAGACCTCGGGCATCGGCCAGGGCGACGCCGCGATCGTCAAGCACGTCGATTGCTCGCTCTACGTGATGACGCCCGAATTCGGCGCGGCGAGCCAGCTCGAAAAAATCGACATGCTGGACTTCGCCGACTTCGTCGCCATCAACAAGTTCGACCGCCGCGGCGCCGAGGACGCGCTGCGCGACGTGCGCAAGCAGTTGCAGCGTAATCGCGAGAGCTTCGGCCAGCGGCCGGAGGAGATGCCGGTCTTCGGCACGATCGCCGCGCGCTTCAACGACGACGGCGTCACCGCGCTCTACCAGGAGATGGCGGGGAAGCTGAAGGAAAAGGGCCTCCGGCTTTCAAAAGGCTTGTTGGAGAAAAAAGCGACCCGGCAATCGTCGGAGATCCACGTGGTGGTGCCGCCCAAGCGCGCGCGCTACCTCGCCGAGATCGCCGAGAGCATTCGCGAATACCACCGGCACTCGCAAGCGCAGGCGCGCATCGCGCGCGAGCGCCAGCAGCTCGGCGCGGCGAAGGCGATGCTCGGGAAGGCAGCGCCCGCCGAGATCGACGAGCTGATGAAGGAAAAGGAGAGCTCCCTCGACGCACGCTCGAGGAAGCTGCTCGAAACCTGGCCGGCGACCGTGAAGACGTATTCCGGCGACGAGCACGTCGTCAAGGTGCGCGGCAAGGAGCTGCGCACCCGGCTGAAGACCGCGTCGCTCTCCGGCACGCAGCTGCCGAAGGTGGCGCTGCCGCGCTACGCGGACGAGGGCGAGATCCTGCGCTGGCGGCTGCGCGAGAACCTGCCGGGCGAGTTCCCGTACACGGCGGGCGTCTTCCATTTCAAGCGCGAGAACGAAGACCCGACCCGCATGTTCGCGGGCGAGGGCGATCCATTCCGCACCAACCGGCGCTTCCACCTGCTCTCGAAGGACATGCCGGCGAAACGCTTGTCGACCGCCTTCGATTCGGTCACGCTCTACGGCTTCGATCCGGACGAGCGGCCCGACATCTACGGCAAGGTCGGCAATTCGGGCGTCTCGATTGCAACGCTCGAGGACATGAAGGCGCTCTACGCCGGGTTCGACCTGTGCGATCCGTCGACCTCGGTGTCCATGACGATCAACGGGCCGGCGCCGACGATCCTCGCGATGTTCTTCAACACGGCGATCGACCAGCAGGTGGAAAAGCTCGGTCGAAAGCTGACCGAGAAAGAGCAGGCGGAAGTAAAGGCGAAAGCGCTTTGCGCGGTCCGCGGCACGGTTCAGGCCGACATCCTCAAGGAAGACCAGGGTCAGAACACCTGCATCTTCTCCACCGAGTTCTCCCTCAAGGTCATGGGCGACATCCAGCAGTACTTCATCGAGAACGCGGTGAAGAACTTCTACTCGGTCTCGATCTCGGGCTATCACATCGCCGAGGCCGGCGCGAACCCGATCAGCCAGCTTGCCTTCACGCTTGCCAACGGCTTCACCTTCGTCGAGGCCTACCTCGCGCGCGGCATGAGGGTCGACGATTTCGCGCCCAATCTCTCGTTCTTCTTCAGCTACGGCATGGATCCGGAATACACCGTGCTCGGACGTGTGGCGCGGCGCATCTGGGCGGTGGCGATGGAGCGCCGCTACGGCGCCAACGAGCGCAGCCAGAAGCTCAAGTTCCATTCGCAGACGAGCGGCCGCAGCCTGCACGCGCAGGAGATCGCCTTCAACGACATCCGCACCACGCTGCAGGCGCTCGTATCGACCTACGACAACACCAACTCGCTGCACACCAATGCCTACGACGAGGCGATCACCACGCCCACCGAGGAATCGGTGCGCCGGGCGATGGCGATCCAGCTCATCCTCAACCGCGAGTGGGGTCTCGCCAAGAACGAGAACCCCAACCAGGGCTCGTTCGTCATCGAGGAGCTCACCGACCTCGTCGAAGAGGCGGTGCTGAAGGAGTTCGAGGCCATCTCGAGCCGCGGCGGGGTGCTCGGCGCGATGGAGACCGGCTACCAGCGCGGCAAGATCCAGGAAGAGTCGATGCTCTACGAGCACAAGAAGCACGACGGCTCCTACCCCATCGTCGGGGTCAACACCTTCCGCAACCCGCATGGCGAGCCGATCCCGCAGAAACTCGAGCTCATCCGCTCGAGCGAGGCAGAAAAGCAGTCCCAGCTCAAGCGGCTCCGGGAATTCCACAAGAAAAACGAGAAGGACTCCCCGAGGATGCTGGAGCGACTGCGCCAGGCGGTGATCCGGGACGAGAACGTCTTCGCGGTGCTGATGGACGCGGTGCAGGTCTGCTCGCTCGGCCAGATCACGCACGCCCTCTTCGAGGTCGGCGGGCAATACCGGCGCAACATGTAGCTCCCCGACGGGGGCTCGTAGAAATACTTTTCCGCCGGGCTGCTCTCGGGCAGAATCGCAAGGGCATGGCGTCCGTCTACCAACTGACCCCCAGAGGCAAGGACGCGATCGCCAATTCGGGCGATGCGGCGGTCCCCCTTGAATACCGGCGGCTGCTGGGCGAGATCGAGGCCGGAGGCCACGTCGATGTGATCCGCGGGCGGCTGCGCCGTTTCCCGGATCAGTTGATCGAGGAATGGCTCAAGGAGCTTGTCGAGCTGGGGATGGTCGAGCCGGGACCGGAAACGCCGCTCGACGACTTCACCTTCACCGGGGTGCGCGTGCCCATCCTGCCGCCGCTCGGCGAGGAGGACGGCAAGCGGCTCGTGAAAGCGACGGTCGTCGCCGGCGCGACGCTCCTGCGCTCGGGGTCCTTTCTGTCCGACGAGCGCATCGCCAACCTGCCGGCCTCGACCAAGCCGCCGGCCGGAACCGACATCCTGCTCGTGGAGGACGACCCCGACCAGGTTGCGCTGGCCGAGCTGCGCCTCAAGATGGCGGGCTTCCGGGTGCGCAGCGTCGAGAAAGCGAGGGCGCTTTCGCGCTTTTTGCGCGATGAAAAGCGCCCGGATCTCCTGCTCCTCGACGTGATGCTGCCCGACGGCAACGGCTTCGACATCCTCGCTCAATTGCGCGCGCGGCCCGAGTTCGCGACCCTGCCGATCGTGCTGCTTACGGTGAAGGCCGAGCTGGGCGATATCCGCACGGGCCTCGCGCGCGGCGCGGACGGCTACATCACCAAGCCTTACAGCAAGAACCAGCTCGCCGAGGTCATCGCGCGGGTGCTCAAGCTGCCCGTACCGGAGGCTTGAGCTAGTCTCCGCGGCCGGGCTTGCGGATGATCTTCGGGCCTTTGTGGCCGGCGGTCCGCTCGTAGGAGCCGTCGCTCGTCTTCACATACCTGGTCATGCCCAGGTCGTTCAGCTTGCTCCGGGACATGGCGAATCTGGTGTGCACGCCGACCGCGCCGATCACGCGCTCGATGTGCGCGCCGCAGTCCGGGCATTTGCGCAGCTTCGGATCGGCGAGCTTCTGCACGATCTCGAATCCCTTTTTGCACTTGCGGCAGCCGCCCGCGGGCGCGGCATATTCGTAAAGCGGCACGGAATCTCCTCCGAGCGGAGATTCTAGCCCCTCGCCTTCGCCGTGTCGGTCCCGGTGCGCAGGGTATCGACGATTGAAATCGACCAGGGACGCGCGGCGAGCAGCACGCCGAGCGCGATGCGGCGCTTGGCCGGCGCGGCCGCGTCGGCTTCGACGAGCTCGTTGATCTCGGCTGCGACGCGCTCCAGGCGCCGCTTGACGACGACGGCCGACTCGTTGGTGAGCTCGAGCGCCTCGAAGTGGAACGCGTCCACCGGTGAATCGAAGCGCGCGCGCATGAACTCGGTGATGACCCGCAGGCCGTACGCCTTGCGCAGCGGCCCGCCGCGGCGCCAGACGTAGTGCTTGGGCGCCTTCAGGCGCGCGAGGTTGCCCGGGCGCCAGTCGATCAACCCGAGCCGGTCCAGGCGCGCATAGCAGGTCGTCAGCTGCGCCGCGCTGAGCCGGAACTCCGCGGCGATCTCGTCGAAGCGCCACTCGTTGGTGATCAGCCAGAAGATGGAGAAAAGCCGGGCGTCTTTGGCGAGCGCAGCCTCCTGTTCGTGCGTGAGCTCGCCGATCGCGCCGTTCGCGCCGCGGCTCAGCTTCGCGACTTCATAGAAATCCATCTCGAGCACGCGCAGCACCTGCTCGAGCCGCTCGAGCGTGAAGCTGTGCTCGGAGAAAAGCCGCTTGACCGTCGGGGTGGAGAGGTGGAGCTTCCTGGCGAGCTCCGCGTAGGTCATGCCGCGCGCCTTGAGCACTTTCTTCAAGGTCTCGACGATCTCGCGCGTCACGCGTCGCCTCCCCAGGCGTTCAGTTCACGGTGGCACCCGTAGCGCGCACCACCTTGCCCCACTTGTCGGACTCGGCGCGCACGAAAGCGCCGAACTCCTCGGCGCCCGAAAGGCTGACCTCCACCCCGGTCGCCGCCATCTGCGCTTTCGCTGCCGCCTGCGAGAGGACTCTACCAACTTCCGTCTCAAGCCTTGTCAGGATTTCCCTAGAGGTGCCCGCCGGTGCGAAAAGGCCCATCCAGATGGTTGCCTCGTAGCCGGGTACGCCCGCCTCATCGAGCGTCGGTACGTCCGGAAGCTCCGCCGAGCGCTTGCGGGTAGTCACCGCGAGCGCGCGCAGACGGCCCGCTTTCAAGTGAGGCAGCGCGTTCGGCGTGCCGACGAAGCCCAGCTTGACCTGGCCGCCGGCGAGATCCTGCATCGCCTGGCCGCTACCCTTGTATGGGACGTGGTTGAGCTGGACGTGCGCGAGCGCGCAAAAGAGCGCGGCGACCAGGTGCTGCGAGCTGCCGTTGCCCGAGGAGACGTAGTCGATTTTGCCGGGCTGCGCGCGCGCGAGCGAGATCAGGTCGGCGACCGTCTTCGCACCGAGGCTCGGATGAACCAGTAGCACGTAGGGCCCTTCGCCCAGCTTCGTTACCGGCGCGAAATCCCTGAACGGGTCGTACGGGAGCCTGCGATAGAGATTGGCGCTGATCACATGGGTGGTGGAGGTGATCATCAGCGTGTAGCCGTCGGGCTTCGCTTTGGCCACCGAGTCGGCGCCGATCGTCGAGCCCGCGCCGGGCTTGTTGTCGACGACGACCGGTTGGCCGAGCGCCTCCGAGAGCTTCGCTGCGATGAGGCGGCCGGGGACGTCGACCAGGCCGCCGGCCGAAAAGGGAATGACCAGATGGATCGGGCGCGACGGGTAGGGCTGCGCCCAGGCGCAGAGGGAAAAAGCTCCCGCGCAGAAGAAAAGCCAGCGCCGCCTCATCCGCGGTACACCGGCTCGGGCTGGCTGAAGAACGCGTGCAGGATGTGATAGACCATCAAATAGTTCTTCTGCTGGAAGCTCGCGTGCGAGATGCCGGGCATCACGCAGAACTGCTTGTCCGGGTTGGGCAGGCGCTTGAAGAACTCGATCAGGTCGTCGAAGCCCGCGATGCCGTCCCACTGGCCGCGCATGACGACGGTCGGCACCATGAGTTGCGCCGGATCGACGAGCGGGAGCTTCGAGCACATGTCGACGTACGTACCCGTCGGTACCGAATCGTCGAGGGAGAGGATCGCCGTGGCGAAGGCGTCGATGGTCGCCGCGTCGGCCGTGCCGGGGTGGTCCCGCGCGAAGATGCTCTGCACGAAGGCCTGGTCGATCGGGCGGCGGTTCTTCGCTTTCCATTCGGGAAGCTTTTTCTTGCGCTCGGCGAGCGTCGGGCTGCCTTCGCCTGTCCAGACGAACGCATCCAGGGCGAGACGCGCCACGCGTTCGGGATGTTTCTGGGTAAAAAGCGCGGCTTTCAACGCGCCTGAGGAGATTCCATAGACCAAAACCTTCTTGCCGATGAATTCAGTGGCGGCCGCGAGGTCCTCTGCACCATTGGCGATATCGAAGTTGATCGGCCGGTGCTTGTCGGAGCGCCCGTAACCCTCGTTGTCCAGCGTCCAGCACTCGAAGCCGCGCGCCGCAAACCAGTCCATGACCGAGGAGTCGGGGCGACCCGGCACTTCGAGGTCGAAGGTGGGCTGCGAGGCCATCGAGGACCCGTGCACGAAAAGAATCGTGCCCTTCGCGGGCGCGGCGGCGGCGTTCTTCTGCCAGAGGAACAGGCGAACCTCGCCCTCTGGCACCTTTTTACTCGTCCAATGCTCGTGTCCGGTCATGGGGCAATTATCCTGTGTAAGAATACGGCGCGCGTTAAGTCCTTGGAGGAGGACAGGAATGTCGGAAGACCTGACGGGTCTGGATACGTTTCCCAAGCTCCTGATGCACCACGCCAAGGTGCGCCCGGAGCGTCCTGCCATCCGCGAGAAGGATCTCGGCATCTGGCAAACATGGAGCTGGGGCCGCTTTGCCGAGGAGACGCGCGCGCTGGCCGCGGCGCTCGCCGCGCAGGGCCTCAAGCGCGGCGATCACATGGCGCTCGTGGGCGACAACCGCCCGCGCCTCTACGCCATGATGTGCGCGATCCAGTGCCTGGGCGCCGTGCCGGTGCCGCTCTACCAGGACGCGGTCGCGGCGGAAATGGCGTTTCCGATCCAGAACGCGCTCATCACGCACGCGCTCGCCGAAGACCAGGAGCAGGTCGACAAGCTGCTCGAGATCCTGCCGCAGTGCCCGACGCTCGCACACATCTATTTCGACGATGCGCGCGGCCTGCGCAACTACGCGCAGCCGCAACTGATGAGCTACGAGAAGCTGCTCGAGCTCGGGCGCGATGCGCTCAAGCGCGACCCCGCGGCTCTCGACGCCGAAATCGCCAAGGGCCGCGGCGAGGACGCGGCGGCGATGCTTTTCACCTCCGGCACGACGGGCGTGCCGAAAGGCGTCGTGCTCACGCAGCACGGCTTGATCGACCGCTCGATCGCCGCCGCCGAGCTCGAGTCGCTCGGCGAGTCGGACGTCGTGCTCGCCTACCTGCCCCCCGCCTGGGTCGGCCAATTCATCTTTTCGCTCGCGCAGCCGATGGTGACCGGCTACTGCATCTGCTGCCCCGAATCGGCCGAGACCGTGATGAGCGACATGCGCGAGATCGGGCCCACTTACTACTTCGCGCCGCCGCGCGTGCTGGAGGCGCTCCTCACCCAGGTGTCGATCCGCATGGAGGACGCGAGCCGCTTGAAGCGCGCCATGTACCGCTACTTCATGGCGGTGGCGCGCAGTGTGGGCGGCGCGCTCCTCGACGGCCGCCCGGTCGGGCTGCTCGACCGGCTGCTCTATCGCGCGGGCGATCTCCTCGTCTACGGGCCGCTCAGGAACGTCCTTGGCATGAGCCGCGTGCGCATCGCCTATACCGCGGGCGAGGCGATCGGACCGGATCTTTTCCGCTTTTACCGCTCGATCGGCATCAATTTGAAGCAGCTCTACGGCTCGACCGAGACGAGCGTCTTTGTCTGCATTCAGCCCGACGGCCAGGTAAAAGCCGACACCGCCGGCCCGCCGGTAAAGGGCGTGGAGCTGCGCTTTACGCCGGAGCGCGAGCTGCTCATCCGCTCGCCGGGGCTTTTCAAGGAGTACTACAAGAACCCGCAGGCGACCGCGGAAGTGAAGGACGCGCAGGGCTGGTTCCATACGGGCGACGCGGGCTACGTCGACGCCGACGGGCACCTGAAGATCATCGACCGGGTGAAGGACGTGGGCAAGCTCGGCGCGGGGCCAAATGCGGGGACGCTCTTCGCGCCGAAGTACCTCGAAAACAAGCTCAAGTTCTTCCCTTACGTGAAGGAAGCGGTCGCCTTCGGCCATGAGCGCGACAAGGTGTGCGCCTTCATCAACATGGACATGGAGGCGGTCGGCAACTGGGCCGAGAAGCGCAATCTCGCCTACTCGGGCTATGTGGACCTCGCCTCCCGCGAGGAAGTGGGAGAGCTTATCCGCGAATGCGTCGAGCAGGTCAACGCCGACCTCGCGGCCGACCCGGAGCTCGCCGGCTCGCAGATCCACCGCTTCCTCATCCTGCACAAGGAGCTCGACGCCGATGATGGAGAACTGACTCGCACGCGCAAGGTGCGACGGCGTCATGTGGCAGAAAAGTATTTGCCGCTCGTCGAGGCGCTCTACAACGGCGCGAAGAGCGCCCACATCGAGGTGCAGGTGCGCTACGAGGACGGACGCACCGGGATGGTGTCCGCGGACCTCGCGATCCGCGACGCGCGGATCTTCGCGCCCGCCGCGGCGAAGCGGGCGGCCTGACGATGCGGGAAACCGAAATGACCGAAGGCCGGCTGCAGGCCGCGGAGCGCGCCCATCGCATCGGCGGGGTGATCCTCGCCGTCGAGAGCGTGTCGCTCTCCTTCGGCGGCGTCAAAGCGCTCTCCGAGGTGTCCTTCGACGTGCGCGAGCACGAGGTGCGCGCCATCATCGGCCCCAACGGCGCCGGCAAGAGCTCGATGCTGAACGTGATCAACGGCGTCTACCACCCGCAGAAAGGCACGATCCGCCTGCAGGGCCGCGAGTTCAACGACATGGATTCGCACGAGGCTGCGAAGATGGGCATCGCGCGCACGTTCCAGAACATCGCCCTCTTCAAGGGCATGACGGTGCTCGACAACGTCATGACCGGCCGCAACCTCAAGATGCGCGCCTCCTTCCTCGAGCAGGCCCTCTGGTACGGGCGCGCGCGCCGCGAGGAGCTCGAGCATCGCCGGGCGGTCGAGGAGGTGATCGATTTCCTCGAGATCCAGCACATCCGCAAGACGCCCGTGGCGCGGCTGCCCTACGGGCTGCAGAAGCGCGTCGAGCTTGCGCGCGCGCTCGCGGCCGAGCCGAAGCTCCTCCTTCTCGACGAGCCCATGGCGGGCATGAACCTCGAGGAGAAGCAGGACATGTGCCGCTTCATCCTCGACGTGAACGACCACTACGGCACGACCATCGTGCTGATCGAGCACGATATGGGCGTCGTCATGGACATTTCCGACCGTGTGGTCGTGCTCGACTACGGGCGCAAGATCGGCGATGGCACGCCCGAAGAGGTGCGCGGCAACCAGGCGGTGATCGACGCCTACCTTGGCGTGGCGCGCTGATGAACGTGAGCTTCTTCTTCGAGGTGCTCGCCGGCGGCCTGCTCGCCGGGGTCATGTATTCGCTCGTCGCCCTCGGCTTCGTGCTCATCTACAAGGCCTCGGGCGTCTTCAACTATGCGCAAGGCTCGCTCGTGTTCCTCGCCGCGCTCTGCTTTGTCTCGATGCTCGAGGGCGGCGTCAATTTCTGGCTTGCGATCCTGATCACGCTCGCGGTGATGGTGGTGCTCGGCGTCGTGATCGAGCGGGTCGTGCTGCGGCCGCTCGTCAATCAGCCGCAGATCACGCTCTTCATGGCGACGATCGGGCTCTCGTTCGTCCTCGAAGGCATCTCGCAGATCATCTGGGGCTCGCAGCCGCACGGCCTGGAGCTCGGCATCCAGGACGTGCCGATGGAATGGCTCTCCGAGAAGACGAACATCAACATCAGCCAGTTCGACCTGTTCGCGGCGCTGGTGGCCGGCGTGCTCGTCGCCGCGCTCGCGGTGTTCTTCCACAAGACGCGGGTCGGGCGCGCGCTACGCGCAGTCGCGGACGACCATCAGGCGGCGCTCTCGGTCGGGATTCCGCTGCAGCACATTTGGACGATCGTGTGGGCGGTGGCGGGTTTCGTCGCCCTTGTCGCCGGCCTCATGTGGGGCGCGCGCAACGGCGTGCAGTACGCGCTCACGTTCGTGGCGCTCAAGGCGCTGCCCGTGCTGATCCTCGGCGGCTTCGAGTCGATTCCCGGGGCGATCGTCGGCGGCCTCATCATCGGCGCCTCCGAGAAAATGGCCGAGGTCTACCTCGGGCCCGCCGTCGGCGGCGGCATCGAGTCCTGGTTCCCCTACGTGCTCGCGCTCGCGTTCCTGCTCGTGCGACCGCAGGGACTCTTTGGCGAAAAGATCATCGACAGGGTCTAGCGCATGCTCTATCGCGAGGCAGGGCAGTTCAAATCGAGCTATGCCGAGGACCAGCAGATCTTCCCGATCCTGCAGGACCGCATCGGCATGATCGTGCTCCTCGCGGTCGCATTCATCGTCGTGCCGACGATCGGCAATCAGTACTGGCTGTCAGCCATCCTCACCCCGTTCCTCGTGGTTTCTCTGGCGGCGATCGGCTTGAACATTCTCACCGGCTATGCAGGCCAGCTGTCGCTCGGCACCGCCGCCTTCATGGCGGTGGGCGCGTTCATGGCCTATAACGCCGAGCTGCGCATTCCGGGCATGCCGATCCTCGGCTCGTTCATCATCGGCGGCCTCTGCGCCGCCGCGGTCGGCATCGTCTTCGGCCTGCCGAGCCTGCGCATCAAGGGCTTCTACCTCGCGGTGGCCACGCTCGCCTGCCAGTTCTTCGTGCTCTGGGCCATCAACCGCGTGGGGTGGTTCTCCAACCACAGCTCTTCCGGCGTGATCACGGCGCAGAAGGTCGAGATCCTCGGCTACACCTTCGCGACGCCCGTCTCGAAGTACCTGCTCACCCTCTCCATCGTCACCGTCATGGCGCTGCTTGCCAAGAACCTGATGCGCAGCGAGACCGGGCGCGCGTTCATGGCGATCCGCGACATGGACGTCGCCGCGAGCGTGATCGGCATTCCGATGATGAAGACGAAGCTGCTCGCCTTTGCGATCAGCTCGTTCTACTGCGGGGTGGCGGGCGCGCTCTACGCGTTCTGCTACCTCGGCACCGTCGAGCCCGAAGCCTTCACGCTCGATCTCTCATTCCGGATCCTCTTCATGATCATCGTCGGCGGGGTGGGCTCGATCATGGGCTCCTTCATCGGCGCTGCCTTCATCACGCTGCTGCCCATCTTTCTCAACCTCGCGTCCGATCTCATCGCCTCGGCCCTGTCGATCGAGATCCCGCATGCCATCGTCTCCAACGTCGAGGCGATCGTGTTCGGCGGGCTGATCATCCTGTTTCTGATCCTGGAGCCGCACGGCCTCGCCCGGCTCTGGCAAATCGCCAAGGAAAAGCTCAGGCTCTGGCCTTTCCCGCACTGAGGGAAAAGGGCTAAGATAGCCGCCTTCCCTTGGAGGGAATCTTGATAGGAGGAGGGGTTTCATGAAGCGCATATCCATTGCATTGGCGGCGGCTGCGGCCGTCGTTTCGGGCGCCGCTTTGGCGCAGGCCAAGGAGCAGTTCGTCCCGGCCAACGGCTACTGGGTCGGGCCGTATGCACCCGGCGGCTCCGGCTTCTTCGGCGGGATCATCGACTACATGGCGATGGTCAACGAGCGCGACGGCGGCGTGAACGGCGTCAAGCTCACCTGGGAGAAGTGCGAGACCGAGTACAACAACGCGCGCGGCGTCGAGTGCTATGAGCGCTCGAAGAAGCATCCGCCCACGGGCGCCACGGTGATCCATCCGCTCTCGACCGGCATCACCTATTCGCTGATCGAGAAGGCGACGGCCGACCACATTCCGATCATCTCGATGGGCTACGGCCGCACCTCGGCGGCCGACGGGCGCGTGTTCCCGTACGTGTTCCCGCTTATCACGACCTACTGGTCGCAGGCCACCGTCATGGTGAAGTACATGGGCCAGAAGATGGGCGGCATGGACAAGTGGAAGGGCAAGAAGCTCGTGCTCATCTACCACGACTCGGCCTACGGCAAGGAGCCGATCCCGGTGCTGACCGACATGGCCAAGCAATACGGCTACGAGTTCACGCCGATCGCGGTCCCGCATCCGGGCAACGAGCAGCAGGCGCAGTGGCTGCAGGTTCGGCAGATCAAGCCCGACTGGGTCATCCTGTGGGGCTGGGGCGTGATGAATCCGACCGCGCTCAAGGCGGCGGCGAAAGTGGGCTATCCGCGCGAGAAGATGATCGGCGTGTGGTGGTCCGGCGCTGAAGAGGACGTCATTCCCGCCGGCACGGCCGCCAAGGGATTCGTCGCCGCCGGCTTCAACGCGCCCGGCGCGGACTTCCCGGTCATGAAGGACATCCAGAAATACGTCTATGCCAAGGGCAAGGGCGAATTCGAGGACAAGTCGCGCTTCGGCTCGATTTATCACACCCGCGGCGTCGTGGGCGGCATCGTGACCGTCGAGGCGATCCGCCTCGCGCAGGAAAAATTCGGCAAGGGCAAGCCGATCACCGGCGAGCAGATGCGCTGGGGCATCGAGCACCTCAACATCGACGCGAAGCGCCTGAAGGAGCTGGGCGCGACGGGGCTCATGCCGCCGACCAAGATCTCGTGCATGGACCACGAGGGCTCGGGCCTGGTCAAGTTCCAGCAGTGGGACGGCACCAAGTGGAAAGTGATCACCGACTGGATGGAGCCCGATCGCAATCTGGTGCGCACCAAGGTCGAGGCGGATGCCGCGCAGTACGCGAAAGAAAAGGGCATCACGCCGCGCGACTGCTCGAAAGAGATGTAGTCGCGTAGAGGAAGCGAGGGCGGGGCCGGGCTTCACTTCCCGCCTCGCCCTTTCATTTCATGTCCGCCGTTCCCGAATCGCAGGCGCGCCCCGAGGCTTACCTCTCGGTCAGCAACGTCGAGGTCATCTATGACCACGTCATCCTCGTCCTGAGGGGCGTGAGCCTGCAGGTTGCGGAAGGGCAGATCGTGGCGCTGCTCGGCGCCAACGGCGCGGGCAAGAGCACGACGCTCAAGGCGATCTCGAACCTGCTGCGCGCCGAGCGCGGCGAGGTCACCAAGGGCCAGATCGTGTTCCGGGGCCAGCGCGTCGACCAGCTCACGCCGAACGAGCTCGTGCGGCGCGGCGTGGTGCAGGTGATGGAGGGACGGCACTGCTTCCAGCACCTGACGGTCGAGGAGAACCTGCTCACCGGCGCCTACACGCGCGGCCGTTCCGACACGCGCGAAGATCTCGAGCGCGTTTACCGCTACTTCCCGCGCCTGAAAGAGCGCCGCAAGTCCCAGTCGGGCTACACCTCCGGCGGCGAGCAGCAGATGACGGCGCTCGGGCGCGCGCTCATGGCGCGGCCGAAGATGATCCTGCTCGATGAGCCCTCGATGGGCCTCGCGCCGCAGCTGGTCGAGGAGATTTTCCAGATCGTGAAGGAGCTCAACAAGAAGGAGGGCGTGAGCTTCCTTCTGGCCGAGCAGAACACCCACATCGCGCTGCGCTACGCCGACTACGGCTACATCCTCGAGAACGGCCGCGTGGTGATGGACGGCGAGGGATCGTCGCTCGCCGAGAACGAAGACGTGAAGGAGTTCTACCTCGGCTTTTCCTCGGGCGGCCGCAGGAGCTTCCGCGACGTCAAGTCCTACCGCCGCCGTAAGCGCTGGCTCTAGCTATTTTTTTTGGCTTTGTGGAATTCGCGCAGGAACGCCGGCTGCTGGCGCCAGGGCCGGCCGGCCATGAGCCCGCCGTCGACCGCGATCGCCTGGCCCGTCACATAGCTCGCCGCATCGCTCGCGAGCCAGAGCACCGCGGCGGCGATCTCCTCAGGCAGCCCCATGCGGTCGATCGCCTGATAGTCCTTGAGGCCGGGGCGAATCCTCGCCATGCGTTCCTTCCAGCGCTCGTCCCTTACGCCGGTGTGGATCGGCGTCTCGATCGCGCCCGGGCAGACGGCGTTCACGCGGATCCCGGACTCGGCGAGTTCCAGCGCCACCGACTTGGTCAGGCCGACCACCGCCGCCTTGCAGGCGCTATAGACGTGCGGCCCATGGCCGCCGGAGAGTCCGGCGATGCTCGCGATGTTGACGATGGCGCCGCTGCGGCGCTTCTGCATGGCGCGCGCAGCCTCGCGCATGCCCAGGAAGACGCTGCGCTGGATGATGCCGCAGGCGTACTCGTATTCCTCGAGCGGGATCTCCGCAATCGGCCCGAGCGCGCCCGCGATGGCGGCGTTATTGACCAGTACGTCGATGCGGCCCCAGCGCTCGAGCACCGTCCTGAACGCCGCGGCAAAACTCGCCTCGCTCGAGACGTCGAGCGCCAGGCACAAGATGTTCTTCGAGGCGCCCTTCTGCTCCTGAATGTCACCGGAGGCGACGCGGTACCCGGCCGCCGCGAAGGCGTCGACGCAGGCTGCGCCAATGCCGCTCGCGCCGCCGGTGATGAGGCAAACCCGACTCTCGCTCACGGCGCGAGAATATCCTAGATAATCGGTCCGGCGAATGAAACGCGAAACGCAACTCGAGCTGGCGCGGGTGCTGCAGGCCTACGTGAAGGGCGGCGCCACCGCGCTTGCGCCGGACATCTTCCGCAACCCGGTGTCGGCCTACGGGGACCCCGAGCGGCTGCGTCTGGAGCGCGAGCGCCTGTACCTCCAGATGCCGCTCTTTCTCACGATGTCGTGCCGCCTGCGCGACGAGGGCGACTATTTCGCCGACGAGATCGCGGGCGTGCCTGTGCTCGCGGTGCGCGGGCGCGACGGGGCGCTGCGCGCCTTTGCGAACATCTGCCGCCACCGCGGGGCGCCGGTCGCGCAGGGCTGCGGGCGCACCCGCAAGTTCTCCTGCCCCTACCACGGCTGGACCTATGGCCTGGACGGCACGCTGAAAGGGATTCCGGACGAGCGCTCGTTCGCCGGAATCGACAAGGACCGGAATGGCCTCCTGCCGCTGCCGGTCGGTGAGCGCCACGGCATGATCTTCGTGCGACTTGCGCCGGGCGAGCCGCTCGCAATCGATGTCGAGGGCTTTCTCGCGGGACTGGGCGACGACTTCGGCAGCTACGGCTTCGAGAGCTACAGCTTCTTTGCCTCGCAGGTCCTCACGCCGAGGATAAACTGGAAGTTCGGCGTCGACACCTTCCTCGAGAGCTATCACCTGCCGGCGCTGCACCGGGCGACGGTCGCGCCGCTCATCCGCGGCAACACGGGCGCGTTCGACGTTTTTGGCGACCACGCCCGGCTGACGATGCTGCGCTACAGCGCGAACGAGTGGGATGCGCGGCCCGATGGCGACTGGAACGTGCTCGCCAACATCCTGCCCATCTACCGGCTGATGCCGAACACGCTCATCGTGTTCCAGTCCGACCACCTGGAGACCTGGCGCGTCCTGCCGACGGAGGTCGATCGCACGGCCGTCGAATTCGCGCTCTACGTGCCCGAGCCGCCCGCGACCGACAAGGCGCGCACCTACTGGCAGAAGAACTACGACCTCGCGATCCGCACGGTGCTGGACGAGGACTTCGCGCTCGGCGAGAAGATGCAGCGCGGCTTCATGAGCGGGCTGCAGGCCGAAGTGGTGTACGGGCGCAACGAGCCCGCGCTCATCCACTTCCATCAACGGCTAAGAGAGCTGCTGGCCTAGGACAGCCAGCGCTTGCGGCGCCGGTAGCGCTTGACGTCGCGGTAGGACTTGCGCGCGCCGACGTCGTTCAGCCCGAGATAGAACTCCTTCACGTCGGAATTCTGCGCGAGCGCGGCGGCCTTGCCCTCGAGCACGATGCGCCCGTTCTCGATCACGTAGCCACGGTCGGCGAGCTCCAGCGCCAGCGCCGCGTTCTGCTCCACGAGCAGCACCGCAATGTGCTCCTTCTCCACCAGTTGCCGCACGATGCGGAAGATCTCCGCCGTGAGCAGCGGCGCCAACCCGAGCGAAGGCTCATCGAGCATCATGAGCTTGGGCCGCGACATGAGGCCGCGCCCGATGGCGAGCATCTGCTGCTCGCCGCCGGAAAGGTAGCCCGCCTGCTGGGCGCGCCGTTCCTTCAAGCGCGGGAAATAGCTGTAGACGAGGTCGATCCCCCGGCGCACGCCCGGCAGGTCGACCACGGTGTGGCCGCCGGCAACGAGGTTTTCCTCCACGGTGAGGTGCTCGAAGACTCTCCGCCCCTCGAACACCTGCACGATGCCGCGGCGCACGATGTCGTGCGGCGCAAGCCGGTCGATGCGCTCGCCGGCGAACTCGATCGAGCCCTTCACCACCTCGCCGCGCTCGGCGCGCAGGATGCCCGAGATGGCTTTCAGCGTGGTGGTCTTGCCGGCGCCGTTGCCGCCAAGCAGGGTTGTGATCCTGGCCTCGGGAGCCTCGATCGAGACTCCCTTCAGCACCAGGATCACGCCGTCATAGACAACCTCGATGTTGTTGAGGCGAAGCAGGTCAGCCGCCCGCGAGCATCTTCTTCAAGAGCGTCGGATAGGCCTTGTACCAGTCGGTCTGCTTGACCCACTTGCCGCCCTTCGCCTGGAACACCTGCACCCAGCCGCCGCCCTCGTGGTCGACGTTGTTGATCTCCATCGGGGGAATGAGGCCGCCGAGCGTGAAGCCCTTGATGTGCTCGAAACCCTTCTTCACGTCCTCGGGCGTGATGTTGGTGCCGCCCTTCGCCTTGATCGCGTTCTTGATCGCCTCGACGTGGACCGCGGCGACGAGCACGCCGCGGTTGTAGAAAACGGAGGAATCCATTTCCTTGGGCGCGGGCTTGCCCTGCTTCTTGTACATCGCGACGATTTCCTTCAGCACCGGGTAGTCGTGGCCGACGCCCGCGAACTGGATGCCGTTGTAGCCCTCGGCCACGCCCCAGCCGCCTGCCGCCGCGATGTCGGCTTCCGAGGCGCCCCAGACGAAGGCGACGACCTTGGAAAGCGGGTAGCCGGCGCGCTTGAGCTCCTTGATGGAGACCGAAGGCGAGCGTCCGAAGAGGTGCGTGATCACGAAATCGGGCCGGAAGCGCTGCGCGATGTCGAGCACCTGCGCGCCCATCTCGACCCCCGGGGGCGGCACCGCGAAAGTACGCATCTCGAAGCCCTCCTCTTTCACGAGCGCCTCCAGCACCGGCAGCGCTTCCTTGCCGGCCGGGTTGTCGTAGTAGAGATAGGCGATCTTCTTGCCCTTCAGGCTCCCGCCCAGCCGGTTCTTGGCGAATTGCACGGCGCCGGCTGCTTGCGACCAGTAGGAGGCCGCGATCGGGAAGATGTAGGGGTAGCGGTCGCCGTTCGCGGCCGCCGCCGTGCCGAAGCCTGGGCAGGTGCCGGCGATCTTGTCTTCCGTAAGCCGCTGCGTGAGCGCCTGCGTCGAGGGCGTGCCGTACAGGCCGATCAGCACGGCGCCTTCCTTCTTGTGGCGCTCATAGGCCTCGACCGAGGCGGGCACCTTGTACTCGGTGTCGATTTCGAGTGCGCGGATGGGCGTGCCGTTGATGCCACCCTTGGAGTTCACGAGCGCGATGTAGTCGTGGTAGCCCGGGCACAGGAACACCCCCACGGTCTGCGTCGGGCCGGTGCGATCGCACTGCAGGCCGATGACGATTTCCTTTTTCTGCGCGAGGGCGCTCGTTGCCCCGAGCAGCGCGGCAGCGGCAACGACGCCGGTCAACAGTCTCGAAAACTTAAGCATGGGTCCCTCCTCCAATGTGCCTCAGTACGAGAACGGCCAAACCCGGAAGTAGCTCCGGATGTTGCGCCAGAGCCGGTTGAGGCCCTCCGGCTCCAGCACCAGAAAAAGGATGATAAGCCCGCCGAACCCGATCAGGCGCAAGTTCGGAATGATGTTGTTGATGTCGAGGCCGGCGAAGAGAACCCCCCCCCAGCTCTCCATCCCGAGGCGGATGCAGATCGGCAGCAGGGTCACGAAAATGGCGCCAAGGATCGAGCCCAGGATCGAGCCCAGCCCGCCGATGATGATCATCGCCAGGTAGTCGATCGAGGTGACGATCGTGAACTGCTCGTAATTGGCGATGCCGAGATAGTAGGTGTAGAGCACGCCCGTGATGCCGGCGTAGAACGCGCTGATCGCGAACGAAAGCAGCTTGTAGCGAAAGATGTTGATGCCGATGATCTCGGCGGCGATGTCCTGGTCGCGGATCGCGATGAAGGCCCGGCCGATGCGGCTGCGCACGAGGTTGAGCGTGCCGATCACTGCGAGCACCGCGAAGAAAAGGAGGAACCCGTAGAGCTGGCGCTGGGTCTTCAGCTCCGTGCCGAAGAGCGTCGGCCGCGGCACCTCGATCGAGGCCTGCACGCCGCCCGAGATCCAGGGAACGTGGTTGATCGTCCACTCGATGATGAGCTGGCCGGCGAGCGTGGCGATGGCGAGGTAGAGCCCCTTGATGCGCAGGCTCGGGATGCCGACCAGCGCGCCGACCGCGGCCGCCATCAAGCCGCCCGCGGGCAGCGTCAGCCAGAAAGGCAGCCCGAGACGCACGGCGAGGTTCGCCGCCGTGTAGGCGCCCACCGACATGAATGCGGCGTGACCGATCGAGATCTGGCCCGTGTAGCCGACGAGGATGTTGAGTCCGAGCGCGCCGACCGTGGCGACGAGAATCAGGTTGAGGATGGAGACGTAGTACTCGTGCAGCACGAAGGGCGCGATGAAAAGGAGCGCGATGATCACTGCCACGGCCCAGCGCGCGACCGGCAGCGGATAGAGCGCCATGTCGGCCGCGTAGGTGGTCTTGTAGTAGCCGCTTTCCCGATGAAACACGCCTACACCCTTTCGATGCGCGCTTTGCCGAAGATGCCGTAGGGCCGGATCATCAGCATTACGATCATGAGCACGTAGGGCGCGAAGTCCTTCGTGCCGCCGCCGACCAGCGGGTCGAGGTATCCGGCGGCGAGGTTCTCGACCACGCCGACGATGAGGCCGCCCACGATCGCGCCGAGGACCGAGTCCAGGCCGCCGAGGATCACCACCGGAAAGACCTTCAGCCCGACGAGCGCAAGAAAGACGTCGACGCCGAGGAGCGCGCCCCAGGCGATGCCGCCGAGCGCCGAGACGATGCCGGCGAGGCCCCACGCGATGGCGAAGTAGCGCTCCACGTGAATGCCCATCGCCATCGCGACCTGCTGGTTGTCGGCCACGGCGCGCATCGCTACGCCCATGCGGCTCTTCAGGAAAAACCAGCCGAAGCCGGCGAGAAACGCGAGGCTGAGCGCGGCGCCGACCAGCTGCACCGGCGGCAGGCTGATCGGGCCGAGCACGATGGGCTCGTCGGAGATGGGCAGCGAGAGCGCGCGCGTCTCGGCGCCGAAGATGAGCGGGCCGACGCCGCGCAGCACCGCGGCAAGCCCGATCGTCGCCATGATGACCGCAATGATCGGCCGGCCGATGAGGGGCCTCAGCACCACGCGCTCGAGGCCGAAGCCGAAGGCCACCATGCCGGCGATCGCGGCGATCGCGCCGACCCAGAACGGCGCCCCGGCAAGCACGATCAGCCCGGCGACCAGAAAACCCGCCAGCATCACGAACTCGCCCTGCGCAAAGTTGATCGCGTCGGTCGCCTTGTAGACGAGCACGAAGCCGAGCGCGATGAGCGAGTACATGAGGCCGATGAGGAGGCCGTTGGTGACCAGCACCAGCGTGAAGCCCCAGTCAAACATGGATGTCCTCGATGGACACCTTCGCGCGCACCGTGGCGCGCTGCCCGTCCTCGTAGGTGACCTCGGTCGCGATCTCGGTCTCGGTCGCGCCGTCGTAGAGCGCCTCGATCACCGGCTTGTATTTCTCGGCGATCACGCGCCGGCGGAGCTTGCGCGTGCGCGTAACCTCCGCGTCGTCGGCATCGAAATCTTTGGCGAGCAGCAGGAACCGCCGCACGCGCGTGGCTTCGAGCAGCCCCTCGTTGCAGCGCCGGATCTCCTCGCGGATGAGCGCGCGCACCTCGGGCTTCTGGGTCAGGTCCTGATAGCCGCTATAGGCGAGGCCGCGCCGTTCTGCCCAGCTTCCGACCGGGTCGAGCGCGATCGCCACCATCGCGGTGACGTGCGATCGCCCGGGGCCGAAGGCGATCGCCTCGCCGATATAGGGGCTGAACTTGAGCTTGTTCTCGATGAATTGCGGGGCGATCGGCGTTCCTGCATGTTTCCCGCCTTCCAGCTTTCCCACGTCCTTCGCCCGATCGATGATCGCCAGGTGGCCCTGCGGGTCGATGAAGCCGGCGTCGCCGGTGTGGAACCAGCCTTCGGCATCGATCGCCTCCCGGGTCGCGTCGGACTGCTTGTGGTAGCCGACGAAGACGTTGGCTCCCCGCACGAGCACTTCTCCGCCCTCGGCGATGCGCACCTCGATGCCGGGGCCGGGCGGGCCGACCGTATTCGGATTTGCCTGGCTGTCGGGCTGCACCGAGACGAAGGCCGCGAGCTCGGTCGAGCCGTAGACCTGCTTCAGGTTGATGCCGAAGGCGCGGAAGAACCGGAAGGCGTCGGGGCCGAGCGGCGCGCCGCCCGTGAGGCACCAGCGCGCGCGCCGCAGGCCGATCTGGTCGCGCACCGGCCCGTAAACGAGGAACTCGCCGAGAAGGAGCGCGAGGCGGAGCATGACCGGCACCGGCTTTCCTTCCGTGCGCAACAGCTCGGCCTCGATGGCGCGGTCGCGGAAGAATTCGAACGCCCGGCGCTTGAGCCACGAGGCGTCGTTCGCCTTCACCTGGATCTGCGTGAGCAGGTTTTCCCAGATGCGCGGCGCGGCGAGGAAGGCGCTCGGCCCCAGCTCGCGCAGGTCGCGCTGCACCGTGGTCGGGCTCTCCGGGCAATTGCAGGCGAACCCGACCATCATCTGCAGGACGAGCGTGTAGACCGCGTCGCCGATCCAGGCCATCGGCAGATACGCGAGCCAGTCGTCCTCGGGCTTGAGGTTGGTACACGCGAGGAAAGCGCTAGCGCTTGCGATGAGGTTGGCGTGCGAGAGCATCGCGCCCTTCGGTTTGCCCGTGGTGCCGGAGGTGTAGCAGATGAGCGCGACGTCGTCGGGCCTGGCCTTCGCGATTTCCGCTTCCACCAGCCCCGGGTGGCTCGCGCCGTATTCCCGGCCGAGCGCCTCCACGGCGCCGAACGCGCGCAGCATCTCGTCGCGGTAGTGGAACATCCCGCGCGCGTCCTCGTAGACGACCAGGCGCAGCTTCGGCAGCCGCGAGCGGATCGAAAGGATCTTGTCGACCTGCTCCTGGTCCTCGGCGACGAGCACGCTCGCCTCCGCGTGCTCGAGCACATAGACCAGCTCCTCGGCGGGCGCGTCCTGGTAGAGCGGCGCCGGCACGCCGCCCAGCGCCATCGCGGCAAGCTGCGCGGCGTACAGGCGCGGCCGGTTGTCGCCGACCACCGCGAGCACGTCGCCGCGCTTGAAGCCGAGTGAGGCGAGGCCGAGCGCGAAATCGCGCACCTGGCCGTAGTACTCGGACCAGGTCTGCGTGCGCCAGATGCCCATCGTCTTCTCGCGCATCGCCGGCGCGTCGGGACGCTGCTCGGCGTTGCGCTTGAGAAGGCCGGCCAGGGTATCGTCGGCCCAGGTTCGCGTTCCGCTCATGCGGCTTTTTTCGCTCCCAGGTACGCCTCGATCACCGCGGGGTTCGCCTGCACGGCCTTCGGCTCGCCCGCGGCGATGACGCGGCCGCGATCGAGCACCACCACCCGCTGCGAGATGTCCATCACCACTCCCATGTCATGCTCGATCAGGATCACGGTCGTGCCGCGCTCCTCGTTGACGTCGAGCACGTAGCGCGCCATGTCCTCCTTTTCTTCCTGGTTCATGCCGCCCATCGGCTCATCGAGCAGGAGGAGCTTCGGCTCGAGTGCGAGCGCCCGCCCGAGCTCGACGCGCTTGCGCAGCCCGTAGGAGAGCGCGCCGGTCGGCAGCTTCCTCAGGTCCTCGAGCTTGAGGAACTCGATCAGGTCCTCGACCTTCTCGCGATGCGCGATTTCCTCCTTTTGCGCGAAGCCCCAATAGAGGAACGAGGAGAGCACGCCCGAGCGCATGCGCACGTGCCGCCCCAGCATCAGGTTGTCGAGCACCGTCATGCCGGAAAAGAGCGCGATGTTCTGGAAGGTGCGCGCGATGCCGCGCTCGGCGATGCGGCTCGGAGAGAAGCGCGTGACGTCCTCGCCCTCGAACTCGATCTTGCCGCGGTCGGGGCGGTAGAAGCCGCTCACCATGTTGAGGAGCGAGGTCTTGCCCGCGCCGTTCGGGCCGATCACCGAAAGGATCTCGCCCTGGCGCACTTCCAGGCTCACGTCGTCGACGGCCGTCACGCCGCCGAACTGCTTGGCGACGCCCATGACCCGCAGCTGAGAATCGCCTGCGCGCAAACCGATCCCCTCTCCTCCAAGCTCCCGTGTTCATGATGCCGATACAATCCGGGCCATGCAACATTTCGATGAGCTGGAAACCCGCGCGCCGCAGGCGCGCGAGGAAGCGCTCATGGCGGCGCTGCCGGCGCACCTCGCCCACGCGAAAAAGAGCGCGCCGGGCTGGGCGCGCATCCTCGCCGAGCTCGAGCCCTCGCGCGTGTGTTCGCGCGCGGAGCTCGCGCGCCTGCCGCTCACCCGAAAATCCGACCTGGGCGATCTGCAGAAGGCCGCACCGCCCCTGGGCGGCCTGAACGCGACGCCCGTCGGCGAGCTCGCGCGGCTCTTTGCCTCACCCGGCCCGATCTACGAGCCGCAGGGCCGCGGGCCGGACTGGTTCCGCGCCGGCCGCGCCATGTTCGCCGCGGGCTTTCGCGCGGGCGACATCGTGGTGAATACCTTCTCGTATCACTTCACCCCGGCCGGGGCGATGATGGAGTCGGGCGCGCTTGCGCTCGGCTGCACCGTGGTGCCCACCGGCACCGGGCAGACCGAGATGCAGGTCGCCGTCATCTCGAGCCTCAAGGTCACGGCCTATGCCGGTACGCCGTCCTTTCTCAAGCTGATCGTCGAGAAGGCCGATGAGCTCAAGGCCGACATCTCGAGCCTGAAAAAGGCGCTGGTCGGCGCCGAATACCTGCCGCCCGCGCTGCGCGCCGCGATGGCTGAGCGCGGCATCCGCGTGCTGCAGAGCTACGGCACGGCCGACATCGGCTCGATCGCCTACGAGACGGCGGCGCCCGGCGGCGCGGTGAACGAGGGCATGATGCTCGACGAAGGCGTGCTCCTCGAGATCGTGCGCCCCGGCACGGGCGATCCGGTGCCCGAGGGCGAGGTGGGCGAAGTCGTGATCACGAGCTTCAACCGCGACTACCCGCTCATTCGCTTTGCGACGGGCGACCTCTCGGCGGTGCTGCCGGGCGCGAGCGCCTGCGGCCGCACCAACACGCGCATCCGCGGCTGGATGGGCCGCGCCGACCAGAGCACCAAGGTGCGCGCGATGTTCGTCACGCCCCGGCAGGTGAACGAGATCCAGCGCCGCCACCCTGAAGTGCTGCGCGCGCGCCTGGTGGTCGAAGGCGAGACCGGCAACGACCGTATGACGCTCAAGTGCGAGGTGAAAGGGCGTCCCGCCGGGCTTGCCGAGGCAATCGTCGCCTCCATCCGGGAGGTCACCAAGCTGCGCGGCGAGGTCGAGCTCGCGGATGCCGGAAGCCTGCCGAACGACGGCAAGGTGATCGAGGACCTGCGCAAGTACTCCTAGGATTTCCGGGCGGCGGCGACCGGCAGCGCATCGAGGCGCTGCATCTCCGGATTGCGGATCACCGAGCGATCGGCGAGAAACGCCTTGGCGAAGTCCATCGAGTCGGCGCCCCAGAAAAGCTCGCCGTCGATCTCGAGCATCGGCACGCCAAAGACGCCGTGCCGGATCGCCTCCTCGGTGTTGCTCTTCAGCTTGTCCTTGATTTCCGGTTTTTCGAGCTCTTCGGCTTTGACGTTCAATTCGCCCAGCAACGCGGAAAACCGTGCGGCATCCGTGGCGTCCGCGCCGCTCGTCCAGACCGATTCGAAGATCTTTCGGATCGCGTCGGGCCGGCAGCCGCACGCGATCGCAAGCCGCAGGTGGTGGAGCGGGTTGAAGGGATGCCCGGCGGGATAGCGCAGCGGGATGCCCTGGCGGTGCGCCCACCAGTGGCTCCAGCGATAGGTGTAGCGGCGCTTGGTGGGCATCTCGGCGGGGCCTTTCTGCCCCCAGTGCTTGAGGATGCCGGCGAAGAGCACCGGCCGGTAGTCGATGCCGAGCGCGGGCAATTCCTTCAGCCGGTGCAGCCCGATCCAGGCGAAGGGCGAGATGAAATCGAAATACCAGGTGGCGCGCATGGCGGATTGCTATCCTAGCGCGGAGGAGGACTCGCATGCGCTTCACCGCACTCAAGTATTCCATCGCGGGCCGCATCGCCCGCATCACGCTGAACCGGCCCGCGCGCCTGAATGCGATCGACGACAAGATGCCGCGCGAAATCCGGCGCGCGATCGAGGCCGCCAACGCCGACGATCGCGTGCACGTGATCGTGCTCTCGGGCGCGGGTCGCGCTTTCTGCGCGGGCTACGACCTGAAAAAGTATGCGGAAGGGGACCGCCGCAACCGGTGGACGCAGGACATGCCCTGGGATCCGATGAAGGACTACCGCGGCATGAAGGCCAACACCGACGATTTCTTCTCGATCTGGCGCAGCTACAAGCCGGTGATCTGCAAGGTGCACGGCTATGCGGTGGCGGGCGGCTCGGACATCGCGCTTTGCGCCGACATCATCCTCATGGAAGAGGACGCGAGGATCGGCTACATGCCCGCGCGCGTCTGGGGCTGCCCGACGACCGCGATGTGGGTCTACCGCCTCGGCGCCGAAAAAGCGAAGCGCATGCTCCTCACCGGCGACACGGTCGATGGCCGCACGGCCGAGAAGATGGGTCTCGTCTACAAGGCGGTGCCGAAGAAGGACCTCGACAAGGAAGTCGAGGCGCTTGCGAAGCGGATGGCGGGCGTGCCGAGAAACCAGCTCATGATGCAGAAGCTCATGATCAACCAGGCCTACGACAACATGGGCCTCGCCGGCACCCAGATGATCGCCACGCTCTTCGACGGCATCACGCGGCACACGCCCGAGGGCGCGTGGTTCAAGAACTATGCGGAAGAGCACGGCTTCCACGAAGCGGTGAAATGGCGGGATAGCGGGAAGGCCATTCCATGAGCGTGCGCATCGAGAAGAAGGGAAGCGTCTGGACCGTCATCCATTCGCGGCCGGAGGCAAAAAACGCGATGGACCCCGAGAGCGCCGAGGCGCTCGAGCAGGCGTTCCTGGAATTCGACCGCGATGCCGAGGCTGCCGTCGCGGTGCTATGGGGAGAGGGCGGGGCTTTTTGCGCCGGATTCGACCTGAAGCATGCTGCGAAAGGGTCGGCGATCGATCAGGGTGACTTCTCCGGACGCGGTCCCATGGGTCCAACCCGGCTGCTTCTCGACAAGCCCGTGATCGCCGCGGTCGCCGGGCCCGCAGTGGCGGGCGGCTTCGAGATCGCACTGTGGTGCGACCTGCGCGTGATGGAGGCCTCCGCCTACTTCGGCGTTTACTGCCGGCGCTGGGGCGTGCCGCTCATCGACGGCGGGACGGTGCGCCTGCCGCGCATCGTCGGCCGAGGCCGCGCGCTCGATCTCATCCTCACCGGGCGCAAGGTGACTGCGGAGGAGGCGCTACGCATCAACCTGTGCGAGTACGTCGTGCCCGAGGGCGAGTCCAGGGCGCGCGCCGAGGCGCTCGCGCGCGACATCGCGCGCTTTCCGCAGGCGTGCATGCGCGCGGACCGGCGCTCGGTGTTTCGGCAGGAGGGCTTGAGCCTGCGCGAGGCGATGCGCTTCGAGTGGGAGAACGGCGTGCCCGCCTACTACGCGGAGGGCGCCGCGGGCGCGGCGCGCTTTGCCGCAGGCAAGGGCCGCGGCGGCAACTTCGGCGATATTTAGGAAAATGAGCTAGAGGAAGACGGTGCCGCCGTCGACCATGATCGTCTGCCCGGTGACGAACTTGCTCGCGTCCGAGACCAGGTAAACGATGGTGCCGGTGAGATCGCCGGTCTCGAGGTTGCG
Source organism: Burkholderiales bacterium (assembly GCA_036262835.1). GTDB lineage: Bacteria > Pseudomonadota > Gammaproteobacteria > Burkholderiales > SG8-39 > RBG-16-66-20. The sequence continues at coordinate 32,133 of DATAID010000012.1, forward strand.
CTGCAGGGACTGGCCCTGCGCGATCACCTGCTTCGCCTTGTCGAGCTTCTCGCCGAAGAATTCCTTCGTGCCCTCGGTCATCACCGCCGAGGGGGCGACCGCGTTCACCCGCACCCAGTCGCGGCCGAGCTCGCGCGCAAGCGAGCGGGTCATCGCGATCACCGCGCCCTTGGACATCGAGTAGTCGAGCGCGTAGGGCAGCCCGTAGACGGGCGCGAGCGACGAGATGTTGATCACCGAGCCGGACTTCTGCGCGCGCATGAGCGGCACCACCGCGCGACAGGCATTCCACACGCCCTTGATGTTCACCTGCATGACCTGGTCCCACTGACTCTCGTCCAGCTGGTCGAAGCGGCCGCCCTTCAGGTTGGCGTAGAGCGCCGCGTTGTTGACGAGCGCGTCCACGCGGCCGAACTCCTTCACCGCCGCGTCCGCGGTTGCCTTGCACGAGTCGAGCTTCGCCACGTCGAGCGCGACCCCGAGCGCCCGCCCGCCCGCGTCGCGAATCGCCTTCACCGTGTCGGCGCAATCGCGCACGTCGCCCGCGACCACCGCCGCGCCTTCCTTGGCGAGCGCCTCGGCGTAGGCGCGACCCAACCCGCGCGCGGCGCCCGTCACGATCGCCACCTTGTCTTTCAGCTGCATGGAAATGCCTCCCGTTTAGTATTGGGATTATGGCTTACCGATTCATCGCGCTTCGGGTGGAAGGAATCGCCGCGCATCTGACCTTTCAGCGCCCGGAACGGCGCAACGCGCTCAATCACGACATGATGCGGGAGATCGGCGATGCGGTCGAGAAGGTGGGCGCCGACACGAAAATCCGGGCGCTCGTGCTGCGCGGGAGCGGGGGCGCATTCTGCGCCGGGGGCGACCTGGGCGCGATGTCCGAGATGCCGCCCGTGCCGGCGAAAGGCCCCGATCCGCTCATCGCGCCGTATCGCTACTTCGGCGAGGTGCTCGAGCGGCTGAATCGCCTGCCGCAGGCGGTGATCGCGGTGGTCGAGGGGCCGGCAGTGGGCGGCGGTCTGGGCATGGTCTGCTGCGCTGACGTCGCGATCCTGCACAAGGGGGCGAAGCTCGGCATTCCCGAGCCGCGTTCGGGTTTCATTCCCTCGCAGATCCTGCCTTTCCTCGTGCGCCGCATCGGCGAGAGCGCGGCGCGCTACCTGGCCGTCACCGGCGCCGTCATCGATGCCGAGGCGGCACGCGAGATCGGCCTGGCGAGCTTTGTCAGGACTGGAATCGAAAAAAAGCTGAAAGAGGTCCTGAAGGACATCGGCCGAATGGAGCCCGATGCGCTTGCGACGGTGAAGCGCCTCGTGCTCGACTGCGCGACGCAGACCGATCGCGCGGTGATGGATGCGGCGAGCGTGGAGCTGGTGCGCCTCCTGCGCCGTCCTCAGGCGCGCGCCGGGATGGAAGCGTTCCTCAGGAAGAAGCCGGCGCCGTGGTCGATGACCTGAGCGCGAGTTTCGCCATCACCCCGGCCCGCTCTTCGTCGGTCATCCGGCTCCAGCGAACAATTTCGTCCAGCGTGCGCTTGCAGCCCAGGCAGTAGCGGTTCTCGCCGTCCATCACGCAGACCTTGGTGCAGGGGCTGATCAAGGGCTTCTCTTTGCCTGAAGGGCTTTCCCTGCCCGGGAAGAAGAAGTTCTCTTTAAAAAATCGGAAATCCAGGTTCCCGTCTCGACCAGCTTGTCGAGATCGATGCCCGTCTCGATGCCGAGGCCGTGGAGCATGTAGACCACGTCCTCGGTGGCGACGTTCCCGGTCGCGCCCTTCGCGTAGGGACAGCCGCCCAGGCCCGCGACCGAGGCATCGAAGGTGGCCATGCCGAGCTCGAGGGAGGCGTAGATGTTGGCGAGCGCCTGCCCGTAGGTATCGTGGTAGTGGCCGGCGAGCTTCCCGACCGGCACGCGCTTCGCGCAGGCCTCGATCATCGCCTGGGTCTTCCCCGGCGTGCCGGCGCCGATCGTGTCGCCGAGCGAGACCTCGTAGCAGCCCATGTCGTAGAGCGCGCCCGCGACCTCCGCGGTCCTTTGCGGGCTGACTTCGCCTTCGTACGGGCAGGCGACGACGCATGAGACATAGCCGCGGACCTTGATTTTGTCCTGCTTCGCCTTTTCCACCACCGGGCGGAAGCGTTCCAAGGATTCGGCGATGGAGCAGTTGATGTTCTTCTTCGAGAATGCCTCGGACGCCGCGCCGAACACGGCAACCTCGGTGGCCCCCGCGGCGCGCGCGGCCTCGTAGCCCTTGAGGTTGGGCGTGAGCACCGGATAGTCGACGCCGGGCCGGCGCCGGATGCGCTCGAGGACTTCGGTGTGATCGGCCATCTGCGGCACCCACTTGGGCGAGACGAACGCGGTCGCCTCGATCGCGGGCAAGCCCGCTGCACCGAGCCGCTCGATCAGCTCGAGCTTCACCTCGGTCGGCACTTCCTGCCTCTCGTTCTGCAGGCCGTCGCGCGGCCCCATCTCTACCAGGCGCACGCGCTTGGGAAGCGTCATGCTTTCTCCATTTCGAGGAGCTCGGCGCCTTCGCTCACCTGTTCGCCGGGCGCAAATAGGATTCGCTTGATTCTGCCATCGCAGGGGGCCGCGATGGTGTGCTCCATCTTCATCGCCTCCAGCACGAGGAGCGCAGCGCCCTTGGCGACCTGCGCGCCCGGCTTGACGAGCACCTGCAGCACCTTGCCCGGCATGGGCGCGGCGAGCGAGCCTGCGGCTTCGTCCGCGCTCGCGACGGCGTGCTCGTCGTGAAGGCGCAACAGGCCGTGCGCGCCGTCGCCGAAGAGGTGCCAGTCGGCACCGTCGCGCACGGCACGCACGCGCGAAGGCGAGGCGTCCCGTCCTTCCACCGTCGTCCGCGGCCCTGCGGCGGCAAAATGGATCTGCACCTTGCGGATCGCGCCGCCGTCCGCGAACGCGATCTCGTGGTGCGAGCCGAGATTGAGACGCCACCCGTCGACCCGGCCCCAGGGCGAGTGCGGGTCGCTCGAGCCGTGCGCGCGCGCGGCCGATTGCGTCTCCTCGAGTTGCAGCTCGGCGAGCGCGGCCGCGGCGAGCTCCTCGTCGCTTGCCGGCGCTGCCTTCGGAAAAAGCTCGTCTCGGCAGCGCTCGATCAGGCCGGTGTCGAGATCGGCGCTCGCGAACGCCTTGCCCGCGGCGACGCGCGCGAGAAACGCGACGTTGCTGGAGACGCCGATGATCTCCGTCGCGGCGAGCGCGGCGCGCAAGCGCCCGAGCGCGACGGCGCGGTCCTCGCCCCAGACGATGAGCTTGGCGATCATCGGGTCGTAGTGCGGCGTGATCGCGTCGCCTTCGCGCACTCCCGTGTCCACGCGCGCGGGCGCGGGCGGGAAGCGCAGATGCCGCAGGCGCCCAGTGGAGGGCAGAAACCCCTTGTCGGGATTTTCGGCGTAGATGCGCGCCTCGATGGCGTGCCCCTTCATCCTGATCTCATCCTGCTTCAGGGGAAGCGGGTCGCCCGAGGCCACCCGCAGCTGCCATTCGACGAGATCGAGGCCGGTGATCATCTCGGTCACCGGGTGCTCGACCTGCAGGCGCGTGTTCATTTCCATGAAGTAAAAGCGCCCATCCTGACCGGCGATGAACTCGACCGTGCCCGCGCCGACGTACTTGATTGCCTTTGCCGCTGCGACCGCCGCGCTGCCGATCTCGTTGCGCTTTTCCGCGGAAAGTCCCGGCGCGGGCGCCTCTTCCAAGACTTTCTGGTGCCGGCGCTGCACCGAGCAGTCGCGCTCGAAAAGGTGCACGACGTTGCCGTGCGTGTCGCCGAACACCTGCACTTCGATGTGGCGCGGGCGCTCGAGATACTTCTCGACGAGGACCGTGTCGTCGCCGAAAGCGCTCTTCGCCTCGCGCCGCGCCGATTCGAGCGCCGCCACGAAGCCCTTTCCATCGGCGACCACGCGCATGCCCTTGCCGCCGCCCCCCGCCGAGGCCTTGATGAGCACGGGGTAGCCGATCCGGCCGGCTTCCGTCTGCAGGAACCCGGGCTCTTGCTTCTCGCCGTGATAGCCGGGCACGAGCGGCACCCCGGCCTTCTCCATCAGGCGCTTGGCGGCTGCCTTGTCGCCCATCGCCGCGATCGCCTCGGGCGTCGGGCCGATGAAGACGAGGCCGGCGCTTGCGCAGGCGCGCGCAAAATCCTCGTTCTCCGAGAGAAAACCGTAGCCAGGGTGGATCGCCTCGGCGCCGCGCGCGCGCGCGGCTGAGAGGATCGCCTCGATGTTCAGGTAGCTCGCGCGCGCTTCGGCCGGGCCGATGTGGCGCGCTTCGTCGGCGAGCGCGACGTGGCGCGCGTCCCTGTCCGCGTCGGAGTAGACGGCGACCGTGCGCACGCCCATCGCGCGCGCGGTGGCGATCACCCGGCAGGCGATCTCGCCGCGATTCGCAATCAGGATCTTGCGGAACACTTCATCCTCTCTTCGGCGGCAGCCCGCTTTTTACCCACTTTGGCTTGCGTTTCTCCAGGAACGAGGCAATGCCTTCCTTGCCCTCGGGCGAGACGCGGATGTCCGCGATGCGCTTCGCGGTATCGGCGGCGAGCGCGCGATCGAGCGGCTTGCCGGACACGGCGGAGATGAGCTCCTTGATGCGGGCGAGCGCCTCGGGGCCGCCGGCGAGCAGGTGGCCGAGCAGCCCGTCGATCGTCTTGTCGAGCGAATCCCTGTCCACCAGGAGGCTGAGCAGGCCGATGCGTTCCGCCTCGCGGGCGTCGAACACCTCGGCAGTCAGGAAATAGCGTCGCGCCGCGCGCTCGCCGATCGCGCGCACGACGTGCGGGCTGATCGTCGCCGGCGAGAGCCCGAGCTTCGCTTCGGAAAAGCAGAATTTCGCCTCCGGCGTCCCCACCGCGATGTCGCAGGCGGCCACCAGCCCGGTCCCGCCCGCGAACGCCGGGCCGTGCACGCGCGCGATCGTCGGCTTCGGCAGTCGGGCGAGCATCGAGAGCATGTCGGCGAGCGCCTGGGCGTCGGCGAGGTTCTGCTCGTAGCCGTACCCGGCCATGCGCTTCATCCAGTTCAAATCCGCGCCGGCGCAGAACGCGGGGCCGTTGCCGGCGAGCACCAGCGCGCGAACGGATGCGTCTTCCCCGATTTCCTCGAGAAGGCGGGCAAGGCCTGCAATCACATGCTCGTCAAAGGCGTTTCTGACCTCCGGACGGTTGAGCGTCACGGTGGCGACGCCGTCCTGCTTCTCGACAAGAAGGATCTCGGCCATGGCTACATCCGGAACACGCCGAACTTCGTTTCCTCGATCGGCGCGTTGAGCGAGGCGGAGATCGCGAGGCCGAGCAGGCGGCGCGTTTCGGCCGGATCCACGACGCCGTCATCCCAGAGCCGCGCGCTCGTGTAGTAGGGATGGCCCTGCGTCTCGTATTGCTCGCGGATCGGCTTCTTGAAGGCCTCTTCCTCCTCCTTCGACTTGAAGTTGCCCTTCACCGTGGCAAGCACCGCCGCCGCCTGCTCCCCTCCCATCACGGAGAGCCGTGCGTTCGGCCACATCCAGAGGAACCGCGGCGAGTAGGCTCGCCCGCACATCCCGTAGTTGCCGGCGCCGAAGGAGCCGCCCATGACCACGGTGAACTTCGGCACGCGCGCGGTCGCGACCGCGGTCACCATCTTGGCGCCGTCCTTGGCGATGCCGCCCGCCTCGTATTTCTTGCCCACCATGTAGCCGGCGATGTTCTGCAGGAAGAGGAGCGGGATGCCGCGCTGGCAGGCGAGCTCGATGAAATGCGTGGCCTTGAGCGACGACTCCGAGAAAAGGATGCCGTTGTTGGCGAGCACCGCGACCGGGTAGCCGTGAAGGTGCGCGAAGCCGGTGACGAGCGTGGTGCCGTAGTTCTGCTTGAACTCGTCGATTTCCGAGCCGTCGAGGACGCGCGCGAGCACCTCGCGCACGTCGTAGGGCTTCTTCACATCCGCCGGGATGATTCCGTAGATCTCCTCGGCGGGATAAAGGGGATCTTTCGGGTCTTTCAGTTTCAAGGAAACTTTCTTTTCAAAATTCAGGTTCCCGACGATCCTCCGCACGATCGATAGCGCGTGCGCGTCGTTCACCGCGTAGTGATCGGCCACACCCGAAACGCGCGTGTGCACGTCCGCGCCGCCGAGTTCCTCGGGCGTCACGACCTCGCCGATCGCCGCTTTCACGAGGGGCGGCCCGCCGAGGAAGATCGTCGCCTGGCCTTTCACCATGATCGACTCGTCGGACATCGCCGGCACGTAGGCGCCGCCGGCGGTGCACGAGCCCATCACGCAGGCGATCTGCGGGATGCCGGCCGAGGACATGTTGGCCTGGTTGTAGAAGATGCGGCCGAAATGCTCGCGGTCGGGAAAGACGTTGTCCTGCTCGGGCAGGAACGCGCCGCCCGAATCGACGAGATAGATGCAGGGCAGCCGGTTCTGCATCGCAATCTCCTGCCCGCGCAGGTGCTTTTTCACCGTCATCGGGTAGTAGGTGCCGCCCTTCACGGTGGCGTCGTTGGCGACGATCATGCATTCGCGCCCCGAGACGCGGCCGATGCCGACCACGATGGAGGCCGAGGGCACTTCGCCCCCGTACATGCCGTAGGCGGCGAGTTGGCCGATCTCGAGAAAGGGCGAGCCCGGGTCGAGGAGCGTGCGCACCCGCTCGCGGGCAAGCAGCTTGCCGCGCGCCGTGTGTTTTTGCCGCGCCGCCGCCTCGCCACCCAGCGAGACCTTGGCGACCTTCTCTTTCAGGTCGGCCACCAGAGCGCGCATGCGCTCCGCGTTGGCGGCGAAGTCGGCGCTGCGGGTGTCGAGCTGGCTGGAAAGCACCGTCATGGCCGCCTCACGATTTGCGCCTGAAGCCGCGGAAGCGCTGCGAATGCTTGCGGTTGCAGGCGTCGAAGAACCAGGTTTGCTTGCGCAAGGGCTTGTGCACCTCGATGTCGAACCAGGGCGCCAGGCGTTGCAGCAGCGCGAACGCGAGGCGCGGATCCTCCACCGCGCCGTGCAGCTCGCCGTAGACCCAGACCGTCTGCGCCAGGATGTCGTCCGGAAACGCGGCGATGACGTCGTGCTCGGCGCCCTCGATGTCGATCTTGATCAGGTCGACCGAGCCGAGGCCGAGCTCGCGCAGTGCCTCGGGCACGGCGCGGATCGGCGCGCGCACCTTCCTTGAGGAGGCGTCGGCGGACCCGAAGCGCGAAAAGCCGCTCACGTCCTCGGGCGCCGCGGCCGGCGTATGGAACTCGAACTCGCCGCTTTCGCCGCCCAGGCCGTAGCGGTGCGATTGCACGCGCGTGCCCTCGAGGTTGTGCTCCATCAGCCGGAGGTTGTCCGGCACCGGCTCGAAGGAGTGCAGCTCGGCCTGCGGAAACCGGCAGGCGAGATAGCGGGCGGCCGCGCCGATGTTGCCGCCGATGTCGAAAATCACGCGCGGCGAGAGCTCCGGCGGCAGCCAGTACTCGGATTTGCGCTCGGGGCGAAAGAGGATGTCGTAGACGATGGAGACGTCGCTCGTGCCGGGCCGGTAGTAGACCGGCCGCCCGTCGCCGTTCCACCAGGCGACGGAGGCGAGCGGGTGCCCCGACCGCGACGCGCCCTCGAGATAATCGCGCGTGAAGGAAAGCGAATGCGTGCGGGCGAAGACCTTGAGCGCCTTCATGCGCCCTCGAGCGCCCGGCCGATCACCAGCCTCTGAATGTCGCTCGCGCCCTCATAGATCTGGCAGACGCGCACGTCGCGCCAGATGCGCTCGACCGGGAAATCCGCGACGTAGCCGTAGCCGCCGTGGATCTGGATCGCGTCCGAGCAGACTTTTTCCGCGGTCTCCGAGGCGAAGAGCTTCGCCATCGAGGCTTCCTTGAGGCAGGGCGCGCCCGCGTCGCGAAGCTGCGCCGCATGCAGGTAGAGCTGGCGCGAGGCCTCCACGCCGGTCGCCATGTCGGCGAGGCGGAAATTCACCGCCTGATGCTGGAGGAGCGGCTTGCCCATGCTCTTTCGCTCCGCGGCGTAGGCGAGCGCGGCTTCGAGCGCCGCGCGCGCCATGCCGGTCGCCTGCGCGGCGACGTTGATGCGGCCCGATTCCAGGTTGGCGAGCGCGATGCGGTAGCCCGCGCCCTCGTCCGAGAGCAGGTTCGCGGCCGGCACCTTGCAGTTCTCGAGCACGATCTGCGCGGTGTCGGAGGCGCGCTGGCCGGTCTTGTCCTCGATTCTCGCGACCGTGTAGCCGGGGGTGGAGGTGGGGACGAGAAACGCGCTGATGCCGCGCTTCCCCTGGCTCTTGTCCGTCACGGCGAAAACGACCGCAAGGTCCGCGTTCTTGCCCGAGGTGATGAACTGCTTCACGCCGTTCAGCACGTAGTGGCCGCTCGATTTCTCCGCGCGCGTCGTGATCGCCGAGGCATCCGAGCCGGCGTGCGGCTCGGTGAGGCAGAAGGCGCCGAGCCGCTTGCCCTGCGCGATCGGGACGAGGAACTCCTTCTTCTGCGCTTCGTCGCCGTAGCCCTGCAGGATGTTGGCGACGAGGTTCGTGACCATGAGGATGGTGCAGGTGGCTCCGTCGCCCGCCGAGACTTCCTCGCAGGCGAGCGCGAGCGCCGTGGTGTCCATGCCGGCGCCGCCCCATTGCTCGGGAACCGCCACGCCACAAAGGCCCATCGCAGCCAGGCCCCTCACTTCCTCGCGTGGGAAGTGCTTTTCCCGATCCCAGCGCGCCGCGTTGGGAACGATGCGCTCGCGCGCAAAGCGGCGCACGGCGTCGCGGATCTGCTCGTGATGGGCAGAAAGCATCGCGCTAGATACGAGCGTAAGTGATGGTGTGGTGGGTGAAGAGCCGGACGTGCGCGCGATCGTGGCACTCCGCGATGCCGTAGATGATGCGCTTGCCGAGCTTGAGCACGCGCGCCGTGCAATACACCGTTTCGCGCCGCGCGGCGTTGAGGAACGCCGTATTCAATTCGGAGGTCACCGCGTCGTGCTCGACGCCGATGTGGCGCTTGATGGCGAGCCACATGGCGCAGTCGGCCGCGGCCATGAAGGCCGGGCCGTTGACCGTGCCGCCGGGGCGCTCGAAGGCGCGCCGGAACGGCATCGCAATCGTGCACTCAGAGTCGCTCACCGACACGAGCTTCAAGCCGTAGCCCGCCACGAAGCGCGCGCGGCCGAGGAGCTTTGCCAGCGCGGCCTTGCTCGCCCTCATGCCAATTCGATCGCCATGGCGGTGGCTTCGCCGCCGCCAATGCAAAGCGAGGCGACGCCTCGCTTGCCGCCGTACTTCCTCAGGGCGCCGAGGAGCGTCACCAGGATCCGCGCGCCCGAGGCACCGATCGGATGACCGAGCGCGCAGGCGCCGCCGTGCACATTCACCTTCTCGCGCGGCAGGCCATGCTCCTTCATCGCCGCCATGGTGACGACGGCGAAGGCTTCGTTTATTTCAAACAAATCAATTTTTTCCGCCGTGAGATCGGTTTTTTGAAGCAACTTCCTGATCGCCCCCACCGGGGCCGTCGTAAACAACGCCGGTGCCTGCGCGTGCGTCGAATGCCCGATGACGGTCGCGAGCGGCGTGAGGCCGCGCCTCTCCGCCGTCGAGCGGCGCATGAGCACGAGCGCCGCGGCGCCGTCCGAGATGGAGGAGGAGTTCGCGGCGGTCACCGTGCCATCCTTGCGGAACGCGGGCTTCAACTGCGGGATCTTGTCGAGGTTTGCCTTGAACGGCTGCTCGTCCATCTCGACGAACTTCTGCTCCTTGCCGGACCTGATCGCGAGCGGCGTCAGCTCCCAGGCAAACCAGCCTTCGCGATTGGCTTGTTGCGCTTTTTTCAAGGATTGAATCGCGAATTCGTCCTGCGCTTCACGCGAAAATCGGAAGGATTGCGCGCAGTCCTCGGCAAACGTCCCCATGAGGCGGCCCTTGTCGTAGGCATCCTCTAGGCCGTCGTAGAACATGTGGTCGATCACCTGTCCGTGACCCATGCGCAGTCCGGCTCTTGCTTTGGGCAGCAGATACGGCGCGTTCGTCATGGACTCCATTCCGCCGGCGACGACGATCTCCGAGGAACCGGCGAGCAACGAATCGTGCGCCTGCATCGCGGCCTTCATGCCCGAGCCGCACATCTTGTTGATGGTGGTGCAGCCGGTCCCAAGCGGCAGGCCCGCGCCGAGCGCCGCCTGGCGCGCGGGCGCCTGGCCCTGGCCGGCGGGCAGCACGCAGCCCATCAGCACTTCCTCGACCGCCTCGGGCGCGAGCCTCGCGCGCTCGACCGCCGCGCGGATGGCGGCGGCGCCAAGTTCCGGCGCGGCGAAGCCTTTCAGCTCGCCCTGGAAGGCGCCCATCGGCGTTCTCGCCGCCGAAACGATGACGACAGGATCCTTTTGCATGGTCAGTCCTTTAGGAAAGATGCCGTTCCCCGCACGGCAGAAACCGCTTCTTCATTCAATAGCCGGATCAATTCAGCCGCCGGCAAGGCCCGGCACAAAGGCGCCGCCTGCCCGGCCCAGAGCGCCATGAAGTCGGGCTTGCCGGCTTTCGCCGAGGCCTGGCGCAGCTTCCCGGTGATGTTGTTTTGCGCTGGAAAGACGAGCTGCGGCGCCTTTTCCATTTCCTTCATGAAGCGGTTGGCAAGGCCGCGCGCGGGCTTGCCGGAGAATTTCTCGGTGATGCGCGTCTCGTCTTCCGTCACCTTGAGGAGGATGTCCTTGTGCACCTGCGAGGCGCCGCTCTCGGGGCAGGGAAGGAACGCGGTGCCGAGCTGGGCGACCTGCGCGCCGAGCGAGAGCACGGCGGCGATGCCGGCGCCATCCATGATGCCGCCGGCCGCCACCACCGGGACGTTCACCGCCCGCACGATCATGCGCACCAGGGCGAGCGTGCCGGTGAGCGACGTATACGGATCGCGCAGGTAGGAGCCGCGATGCCCGCCCGCCTCGCCGCCCTGCGCGATGACGAAATCGAAGCCGAGCGATTCCAGGTGCTTCGCCTCGGCGACGCAGTTCGCGCTGCCGCCCACGAGGATTCCCAGGCCTTTGAATTGCTTCACTCGCGCTTTCGGGAAGTCGGCGAGATGGCAGGTGACCACCTTGGGCTTGATCGCGGCGATGGCGTCGAATTGCGCTTCGAGATCGGGCGCGTACGGCGCCTTCACGGCATCGGGAACCGGCAGGCCCAGCTCCTTGTAGTAGCCCGCGACGGCCTCGAGCGCGCCGCGCTGCGAAGCCGCGTCGACCGGGCCGGGCTGCGCGGAGGTGAAGAGATTGATGCCGAAAGGCTTGTCGGTCCTGGCGCGCACCCAGGCGCATTGCTTTTTCATCTCTTCGGGCTGCGTATAGGCGAATCCGAACGCTCCGAGCGCGCCCGCGGCCGAGCAGGCCGCCACGAGCTCCGGCGACGAGGGGCCGCCGGCCATGGGCGCCTGGACGATCGGCACCGAAATGCCGAATTTTTCCGAAAGAGGGGTGGCGAGCATCATCGTTTCGTCTCGTAGTGGCAAAGGCGCTTGCGGCAGCCTTCGGCGATCTCGGTCGGGATCGCAATCGATTTTCGCGCCCTGGCGTCCATGTGCACGGCGGTCAGCAGGCATACCGCCGAAATGTCGCCGGTGACCGCGTGGCGCATCTCGTGCACCCATTTGACCGCCTTCTCGCGCACTTCGATCACGCCGGATCGGACCGCGACCACGTCGCCCGAAAGCAGCTCGCGCTTGTAGCTGATGTCCTGCTGCACGGCGGCCATGGCGGCATTCCTGTCGCGCAGGAACTCGCGCGTGAGGCCCACGCTGGAAAAGAGATTCCAGGTCGCCTCGTCGAACTTGCCGACGTACCACATGACGTTCATGTGGCCCATGTGGTCGCAATGCCAGGGGTACACGGCGCCCCGATAGGTCTCGAAGAGCTCGCTCATGCGCGCGCCTCGCGCGTGCAGCCGAGATCCCTCAGGAGGCCGTCTTCCACGCCATAGATCCAGCCATGCACCGCGAGCGCGCGGCCGGCATTCCAGGCATCCTGCACCACGGTGGCCTCGCACACGTGGCGAACCTGCTCGATCACGTTCAGCTCGCACAGGCGCCGCTCGCGCGCGCCGGGCTCGCGGATCGCGTCGAGCTCGGCGGCGTGGTTTGCGCGCACGTCCTGCACATGCCGCAGCCAGTTTTCGGCGAGCCCGACCTTCTGCGAGGTGAGCGCGGCGTGCACGCCGCTGCAGCCGTAGTGGCCGCAAACGATCACATGGCGCACCTTCAGCAGGTCCACGGCGAACTGCAGCACCGAGAGGCAATTCAAGTCGGTGTGCACGACGAGGTTGGCGACGTTGCGATGGACGAACACTTCTCCTGGCGCGAGCCCGGTAATCTGGTTGGCCGGTACCCGGCTGTCGGAGCAGCCGATCCACAGAAACTCGGGCGACTGCTGGCGCGCCAGGCCGGCGAAGAAGTCCGGATCGACCTTGCGGATGCCCTCGGCCCAGGCGCGGTTGCGCTTGAAGAGCTCGTCGACCCCGGTCACTTGGTTTCCTCAAAGAGCTCACGGCCGATCAGCCAGCGGCGGATTTCCGAGGTTCCCGCGCCGATTTCGTAGAGCTTCGCATCGCGCCAGAGGCGTCCGGTCGGAGTCTCGTTGATGTAGCCCATGCCGCCCATCGCCTGGATCGCCTCGCCCGCCATCCAGGTCGCCTTTTCGGCGGCGTAAAGGATCGCGCCCGCGGCATCCTTGCGCGTGGTTTCGTTCCGATCGAGCGCCTGGCCGACCGCGTAGACGTAGGCGCGGCAGGCGGAGAACGTGGTGTACATGTCGGCGAGCTTGCCCTGCATGAGCTGGAATTCGCCGATCGACTGGCCGAACTGCTTTCGCTCGTGCACGTAGGGAACGACCACGTCCAGGCACGCCGCCATGAGGCCGAGCGGGCCCGCGGCGAGCACCGCGCGCTCGTAATCGAGGCCCGACATGAGCACCTTCACGCCTTCGCCTTCCCTGCCCAAAACGTTTTCCACGGGTACTTCGCAATCGCGAAACACGAGCTCGCAGGTGTTCGAGCCGCGCATGCCCAATTTGTCCAGCTTCTGCGCGGTCGAGAAGCCCTTCATGCCTTTCTCGACCAGGAACGCGGTGATGCCGCGGTCGCTCGTCTTGCCGTAGATCACGAGCACATTGGCGTCCGGCCCGTTGGTGATCCACATCTTGTTGCCGTTCAGCACGTACCGGTCGCCCCGCCGCTCGGCACGCAGGCGCATGCCGACGACGTCCGACCCCGCGCCGGGCTCGGACATCGCGAGCGCGCCGACGTGATCGCCCGAGACGAGCTTCGGCAGGTATTTTCTCTTCTGCGCCTCCGAGCCGTTGCGCCGGATCTGATTCACGCACAGGTTGGAGTGCGCGCCGTAGGAAAGGCCGATCGCGCCCGAGGCGCGCGAGAGCTCTTCCATGGCCACGATGTGGGCGAGGTAGCCCATCTGCGTGCCGCCGTATTCTTCCTCGACCGTGATGCCGAGCAGCCCGAGCGCGCCGAGCTTCTTCCACAGGTCGGCGGGGAAGTCGTTCGCGCGCTCGACTTCGGCGGCGCGCGGCGCGATTTCCTTCAGGGCGAAATCGCGCACGGTCTCGCGCAGCATCGAGATGGTTTCGCCGTGATCGAAGCGCAGGAAGGGGAGGTCCATGGAGGCCCGCTAGGCTACTTTACGTTTACGTAAACGTCAATTTCGCTTGAGCTGCTTTTTTATCTTCTTTTCAAAGGCTTGCAGCTCGGAAAGCTGGGCTTCGATGTCCGCCCGCTGCTGCAGCAGGCTGCCCGTGTGTTCCTGCAGCACGGCGAGGAAACGCTCGAGCTGCGGGCGCTCGTCACGCCCCGGCTCGTACAGGTCGATCAGCTCGCGGATCTCGGAAAGGGAAAGCCCCAGGCGCTTGCCGCGCAGCGTGAGCTTGAGGCGGGTTCGATCGCGCGGCGAGTAGATGCGGCGCTGGCCGTCGCGCTTGGGCGCGAGGAGGCCGTGGTCCTCATAAAAGCGGATCGCGCGGGGGGTGACGTCGAACTCGCGCGCGAGCTCGCTGATCGAATACTCGCTGCGCTCCGTGGAGGAAAGCTCTTCGTTCATGCGCCGGGTTGCCCCCGATGCTGCGCTGCGGCGATAATCGCGGCCGGAGGGCGAATTGTAGCTCTTGCCCATGCCCCTACACGCTTCCAGCGCTTCCCCGATCGAGTACCCCTTCGCCACTCCGCCCGCGCCCGGCGCGGCGGCCGAGGTCGCGCCCGGCGTGCGCTGGCTGCGCATGAAGCTGCCCTTCGCGCTCGATCACATCAACGTCTGGGCGCTCGAGGACGACAACGGGTGGACGATCGTCGACACGGGCCTGGGCAACGACGCGACACGCGCGCTCTGGGACGCGGCATTTTCTTCCAGCTTGGGCAAGCCCGTTCGGCGCGTCATGGTGACTCACTACCATCCCGACCATGCCGGCAATGCAGGATGGTTGTGCGCCCGATTCGGCGCGGAGCTCTGGATGTCGCGCGCCGAGTACCTTACGGTGCACGCCGCGCGCCACGGGGCGGCGGGCTACTCCACCGAGGCGCAGATCGCGCTCTTTCGCTCCAACGGCCTCGCCGAGGCGACGAGCAAGGAGCTTCTTGCGCGCGGCGACCTTTATCGCAAGCTCGTGCCGGACTTTCCGTTTGCGCACAAGCGCATCTTCGAGCGCGAGGAGATCGCGATCGGCGGGCGCAAATGGCGCGTCCTCTTCGGCTACGGCCACTCGCCCGAGCACGTCTCGCTTTATTCGAGCGAGGCCAACGTGCTGATCGCGGGCGACATGCTGCTGCCGCGCATCTCGACCAACGTCGCCGTGCGCCCGGTCGATCCCTGGTCGAATCCGCTCAGGCTCTTCCTCGAGTCGATCGGCCGGTATGACGACCTGCCGGCGAACGTGCTGGTGCTGCCCTCGCACGGCCTTCCGTTTCGCGGCGCGCATGGCCGCGTGGCGCAGCTGAAGGCGCACCACGCCGAGCGCCTGGGCGAGCTCGAGGCCGCTTGCCGCGCGGCGCCGCGCTCGGCGGCGGACGTGCTGGAAGTGCTCTTCCGGCGCAAGCTCGACTCGAACCAGATTTTTTTCGCCATGGGCGAGGCGATCGCCCATCTGCATTGGCTGCAGTACGACGGCAGGCTCGCGCGCGCGGTCGACGAGGACGGCGTCGCGCGCTTTTCATCCCGCATTTCATCCTCCCAGAAGGAGACATGATGGAACTCCAGGCCCGGACCCCGGACCCCGAAGAAACCGCGCGCGTGCTGCGGGAAGTGGCCGAGCGCTCGGCCAAGATTTTGGGCGAGTACGCCGGCAAGAACGTCGCCTCGAGCCTGTCGGCCGCGACGAGCGACGAGCTCGGCATCGCCAAGGCCTACATGGACCTGTACGCGCGCATGCTCTCCGACCCCGCGGCGCTCGCCGCCTTCTCGACCAACCTCATGCTCGATTACGCCCGTCTCTGGCAGGCGAGCTGGATGAAGATGCTCGGCATGGAGGCGCCGCCCGTGGCCGAGCCGGCGAAGGGCGACGCGCGCTTCAAGGATTCCGACTGGAGCTCGAACTTTCTCTTCGACTACCTGAAGCAGTCCTACCTGATCACCGCGCGCCACATCCAGAAAGCCGTGGCGGACATCGACGGGCTGCCGCCCGAGTCGCAGAAAAAGGTCGCGTTCTTCACGCGGCAGTACGTGGATGCGCTCTCGCCCACCAATTTCGCGCTCACCAATCCGCAGGTCCTGCGCGAGACCGTGTCGAGCGGAGGCCAGAACCTGCTGAAGGGCCTCGCCAACCTGCTTGCCGACATCGAGAAGGGCGAGGGAAGCCTGCGCATCAGCATGACCGACGAGAGCGCGTTCCAGCTCGGCAAGAACGTCGCCACCACGCCGGGCAAGGTCGTGCACCAGACCGATCTCATGCAGCTCATCCAGTACCAGCCGAGCACGGCCGAGGTGTATCGCACGCCGCTCGTCATCGTTCCGCCCTGGATCAACAAGTACTACATCCTCGATCTGCGCGCGACCAACTCGTTCATCAAGTACGCGGTCGACAAGGGCCACACCGTGTTCGTGCTCTCGTGGGTGAACCCGGATGCGCGCCTCGCGCAAAAGGGCTTCGAGGACTACATGCACGAAGGTACGCTCGCCGCGCTGGAAGCCGCCGAGAAGGCGACCGGCGAGAACAAGGTGAACTTCATCGGCTACTGCCTGGGCGGCACCTTGCTCGGCGCGACGCTGGGGTATCTCGCCCAGAAAAAGCAGCTGAAGCGGGTCAACAGCGCCACGTTCTTCGTGAGCCTGCTCGACTTCTCGCAACCGGGCGAGCTCGGGGTCTTCATCGACGAGGCGCAGGTGGAGAACCTGGAAAAGAAGATGAACGAGCGCGGCTACCTCGAGGGCACGGAGATGGCCTCGACCTTCAACCTGCTGCGCTCGAACGACCTCGTCTGGTCGTTCGTCATCAACAACTATCTGCTCGGCAAGAACCCGTTTCCGTTCGACCTGCTGTACTGGAACGCGGATTCGACGCGCATGCCGGCGCGCATGCACAGCTTCTACCTGCGCAACATGTACATCAAGAACAAGCTCGGGGAGCCGGGCGGCATCTCGCTTTCCGGCGTGCCGATCGACCTCTCGAAGGTGGATGTGCCGGCGTACTTCATCTCGACGGCCGAAGACCACATCTCGCCCTGGAAGACGACCTACAAGGGCTCGAAATACCTCTCGGGGCAGGTGCGCTTCGTCCTTGGCGGCTCGGGCCACATCGCGGGCATCATCAACCCGCCGGCGGCAAAGAAGTATTGCTACTGGACGAGCGACGCGCGCCCGGATACCGCGGACGAATGGTTCAAGGGAGCGACCCAGCACCCCGGTTCGTGGTGGGACGACTGGCAGAAGTGGATCGCGGAAAGGAATGGAGACGAAAAGACGCCCTCGCGCATCCCCGCCAACGCGCTCGAGGACGCGCCGGGCAGCTACGTGAGGCTCAGGCTCGGCTCGGCGAGGTCCTGAGAGCTCACGCCGGCGCCATTCCGGGCCGGGCGGCGCCGCGGCGTTGCCCCGGCGGGCGCTCGTCCATCAGCCACTGCAGCGTGAAGGCGGTCAGGCCGACGGCGATCAGCGCGCCCCAGGCGAAGTCGTAGTTGCCGCTGCGCGCGAATACCAGACCGCCCATCCAGGCGCCGAAGAACGAGCCCAGCTGGTGGCTGAGGAACACCACCCCGTAGAGGCTGCCGAAGTGCTGCAAGCCGAAGACGCGGCCGAGGATGCCCGCGACCAGCGGCGAGACGCCAAGCCAGAGCGCGCCCATCGCGGCGGCGAAGACGAGCGTGCTCGCCGGGCTGATCGGCGCGACCAGGAACCCGATGATGAAGAGCGTGCGCAGCAGGTAGATGAGCGCGAGCAGGTGCTTCTGGCTGTAGCGCGCGCCGAGCAGGCCGAAGCCGTAGGTGCCGAAGGCGTTGAAAAGCCCGATCAGGCCGAGCGCGGTCGCGCTCACGCCGGGGGCGATGCCGCACAGCTGCAGGTAGGCGGGCAGGTGCGTGGTCAGGAAGACGAGCTGGAAGCCGCAAGCGAAGAACGCGAGCGTCATGAAAAGATAGCCGCGGTGGTTGAGGGCGCCGCGCAGCGCCGCGCGCAGCGATTGCGCGCGCGCGCCCGGTGCTGCGGCCGACTGCGACGGGTCGGCGTTCAGCGTGATGGCAAGTCCCTTGATCGGCAGCGCGAACACCACCATGGAGCTCGCGATCGCCGCAAAGGCGGCGAGCGCGACCTGCCAGCCGAATTCATTGATGAGCGCCTGCCCGATCGGGGCGAGCAGCAT
Source organism: Burkholderiales bacterium (assembly GCA_036262835.1). Classification (GTDB taxonomy): domain Bacteria; phylum Pseudomonadota; class Gammaproteobacteria; order Burkholderiales; family SG8-39; genus RBG-16-66-20. Next base: position 49,957 of record DATAID010000012.1, read on the forward strand.
CGTGCCGATCGAGCCGGAAGCGGCGACGATGCCCACGGTCTGGGTGCGCCTCGCCTCCGGAGCGGCGCGCATGACCACGCCGTTCAGCACGCCGAAGGCGGTGCCCGCCGTGCCGATCCCGAGCAGGAAACCCGCGATGTCAAGCCCGAGCTCGCCGTGCGAAAACACCATCAGCAGCATGCCGGCCGAATACGCGAGCGCGGTGCAGATGAGGATCGGCCTCGGACCGTGCCGGTCGGCAAGCGCCCCGACGAAGGGCTGCGCGACGCCCCAGACGATGTTCTGCAGCGCGATGGCGAAGCCGAACGCCGCCGCCGAAACGCCCGCGTCGATCGCCATCGGCCGCATGAAGAGGCCCAGGCTCTGGCGCAGGCCCATGCAGAGCGAGATGATCACGCCGCTCAGCACCAGCAGCAGGATCATCGCGCGGCGATGGGATTTGCTCATCGAGCCTTCACCTCGGGCATCTTGATCGTCTGGTCGAGCAGGCTGTTGGTATAGGCGGCCTTGACGTCGTAGGGCTTGTCGAGCTTGAAGTACTTCTCGATCAGCTCGTAGTCCGCCTCCATGCGCTTGGGGTCGAAGGCGCCGAGCGCGAAGGTACGCGCATAGTTGTCGCTCATCAGCTCCTTCACCCGCTCCCACTGGTCGAGCTGAACCTGCAGGTCCTGCCCGCTCGAGGCGGCGACGAGCGCGTCGATGCACGGCCGGCCGTTCTTCACGCACTCGAGGTAGGCGCGCTGCGTCACCTTGACGAATCGCGCCACGGTGTCGCGGTGGGTCTTGAGGTAGTCGGCGCTGACGAGGATCGAGTTGCCGTACGGGTTCAGTCCCGCCTCGCGGAAGGCCATGTAGCCGAGGTTGGCGCCGAAGGTCTTCACCTTCAGGTCGTGGCCGTTGTAGAAGTCGGTGATCATGTCGACGGCGCCGGATTCGAGCGCCGCCACCTTGCCCTGCGCGGTGATGTTCACCCATTTCACCGAGTCGGCGGGAATGCCGACCGACTTCGCGAAGACCGGCCACATCACGCGCGCGGCATCCCCCGGCGGATTGCCGATCGAGTGGCCGGGGAAATCCTTGGCCGATTTGATCCCCGAGCGCTTGAGCCAGTAGATGCCGTAGGGCGAGTTCTCGTAGATCGCGAAGACGGCGACGGTCTCCGAGCCCTTGCCGCGCGCGACGAGCGCAGTGGCCATGTCGGAGATGCCGAGCGGGGTCTTGCCCGTGCCGACGCGCTGCACCGTCGCGTTCGATCCCTTGCCCGGCTCGATCTGCAGGTCGATGCCGGCTTCCTTGTACCAGCCCTTCGAAAGGCCGAAATAGAAGGGCGCGTGGTCGCCGCCGGGAATCCAGTTGAGAAGGAAGTCGACCCGCTCCTGGGCTGAGGCGGATGCCGCGAACAGCGCGGCGCAGAAAGCGACTGCGGAAAATGTCTTGCGCATTTTGCCCTCCAAGGCTTGTTCGACGATCCTATAGCGAGCCCGCGAACTGCGCCAGATAGCGCAGCCCTTCGATCGCGCGCGGGCCGTACCAGGAGGTCATTTCTCCGTCGACGAGATGGACGGGCTTGCCGGTTTCTTCCCGCAGTTCCTTCACGTGGGGCTCGCGGAACCGGTAGGGCTCGGTCGAGAGCAGAATGACGTCCGCGTCCTTCGCGTCCAGCGTCTTCATTTTCGGATAGCGCGCCTCGGCGCGCTGCGGAACGGTTTGCAGGCCGAAGAGCGCGAGCGTGCGCGAAATGTAGGTGTCGCGCGAGACCGTCATCCAGGGATCCTTCCAGATCAGGTAGAGAACGCTTCTGCTCTTGAACTTCGTCGTTTTTATCCGGGCGAGTTCCGAAGAAAACTTCTCGCAGAGCGCTTCGGCCGCCTGCTCCTTGCCAAACGCGGTCCCGATCTGACGGTAAAGCGCAAGATTGTCCTCGGGCGCGAGCGGGTGCGTCACCAGGACGTTCGGCACGAACTCGGCAAGCGCGTCCGCGGTTTCCTTCCTGTTCTCGTCCACGTTGACGATGACGTGCGTGGGCGCAGCCTCGCGGACCTTCTTCAGGTTCACCGACTTCGTGCCGCCGACCTTGGGAATCGCCCGCACGGCGTCCCGGGGGTGAATGCAGAAGCCCGTGCGCCCGACGAGCTCGCCCGCAAGCCCGAGCTCGCACACGAGCTCGGTGATCGACGGAACGAGCGAGACGATTCGCGCCAGAGGACCTAGATCTTCACTTCGCGCGACTTTCGCGGCGCGCGGCGGGCGAGGGCGTCGTAAAGGCGGGGCGGCATGAGACGCAGCAGTGCGAAGACCCAACCCATCTGCCAGGGAATGATCGCGAGCCGGCGCTTGGCGGCGATGGCGAACGCGAAGCGCTGGGCCGCGTCGCTCGCGGACATGATGAAGGGCATGCGGTACTTGTTGACGCGCGTCATCGGCGTGTCGATGTAGCCCGGGCAGATCGTGACCACCGAGACGCCGCTGCCGGCGAGCTCGACGCGCAGCGCTTCCAGCCAGGTGCGCGCGGCGGACTTGGAGGCGCTGTAGGCGCTCGCGCCGGGGAGGCCGCGAAACCCCGCCACGCTCGCGATGCCGCAGAGCGTGCCGCGGCCGGCCGCCCGCATCGCGGGGGCAAAAGCGCCCAGCGTCGCCGCCAGGCCGATCACGTTCACGTCGATCACGCGGCGCAGCTTGTCGAGATCGCCGATCTCGTCCGCGCGCGTGCCGACGGAGATGCCCGCGTTGGCGATGACGAGATCGGGGGTGCCGAACTTCGCCATGAAATCGCGCGCGGCCTCAGCGAGGGCCGCCGCGTCGGTGACATCGCCCGCATAGATCGCGCTTCGCCCCGGCAGGCTGGCGGCGAGCTGCTCGAGCAGCTCGCGCCGGCGCGCGAACAGGCCGATCTCGGTATCGGGCGCGGCGTAGTGCCGCGCCAGCGCTTCGCCAATGCCGGTCGATGCGCCGGTGATGAAGACTCTGCGAATGAGCTAAGCCCGGCCCCCGGCCCGGCTCTACTTCGCGCCCTCGCGGCGCGCGACGTCGATCAGCCGGCTCGCGGTGACGAGCATGCCTTCCTGCGTCGGGCCCTGCTCGGCGCTGATCGTCCAGCGCCCCTGCACGGCGAGCGCGGGCGTGCCGTCGATGGCGGCGCTCGCCGTGAGCTGCGCGGCGCGCTTCACCTTGCTCTGCACGCCGAAGGAGCTGATGGTCGACTCGAACTTCTTCGTGTCGACGCCGTTCTTGCCGAGCCAGGCGAAAAACGCATCCTTGTTGTTGGTGCGCATGCGATTGACGTGAATCTCGTCGAAGAGCGGCCGGTGCAGCTTCTCGACGAGGCCCATCGCCTCGAAGGCGTAGAAGATGCCCGCGTCGTGGATGAAGCGCGGATCGTCGAACACCGCCGGCACTCGGCGGAACTGCGTGTCCGGCTTGAGCTTGGGGATCCAAGCGGCGAGTAGCGGCTCGAAGTGGTAGCAGTGGATGCAGCCGTACCAGAAGAATTCGACCACCTCGATCTTGCCGGGCGTCTCCACGGGCAGCTGTTTTCTCAGGGTGGTGTACGCGACGCCTTCACCTGCGCCCTGCGCGCGGGCGAGCAGCGGCGAGAGTGCGAGGGCGGCGAGCAGCGTGCGGCGGTGGCGTTCCATGCGTCCTTTCCTAGTGCGCCTTGGCGGTGACGTCCTTCATTTTGACCAGGCTCGCGTCGATTCCGTTCTGCGAGAGCGTGCGCCGCACCTTGTTCAGGTCCTCGAGAGACGTGTAGGGCCCGAGCCGCACCCGGTACCAGGTGCCCTTGTCCGGCAGGCTCGTCGGCTCGACGCTCGACTCGAAGCCGAGGATGGCGATCTTCGCCTTCTGGTTGTCGGCGTCGGCCGGGTTCTGGAACGAGCCCGCCTGGATGAAGTAAACGTCCTTGCCCGCGTCGGGTTGACCCTTGGCCGCGCGCGCGGCTTCCTTCAGCTCGCGCTCCGAGACCGGCTCCTCGTTGCCCGGCAGGATCTTGTAGAAGTCGTACTTCGGCTTGTCCGCGCCCTTGACCGCGGTCGGCGGAAGCGAGGCCGACGGGCCGGGCGCCGCGCCGCCCTGCGGCATTCCGGCGACCTTCGCGGGCTCGCTTTCCTTCGTGGCGGCGGCCTTGGTGCCCTTGCCCATGAAGGGAATGGGTGTTTTGCTGAGAAAGAGCGCGACGCCGAGCGCAATGGCAAGGCCGAGGAGCAGGCCGATCGCAAGGCCGACGATGAAGCTGCCGCGTGCGCGGCGCGGGCGGGGTGAAACAGGGCGGAAACGTCGCGTCACATTTTCTCCGGCGCACCGACGCCGAGGAGCGCGAGGCCATTCGCGAGCGTCTGGCGGACTGCTGCGCACAGCGCGAGCCGCGCGACGCGCACCGCCTCGTCCTCGACCAGGATGCGCTCGGCATTATAGTAGCTGTGGAATTCGGCCGCGAGTTCGCGCAGGTAGAAGGCGAGCGCGTGGGGCGCCAGCTCGTGCGCCGCGCCGGCGAGCGCCTCCGGGAAGTCCGCGAGGCGCTGGGCAAGCGCAAGCTCCTTCTCGCCTTTCAAGGGATCGAGATTGACGCCTGAAAGAGAAGCGGCGCTCGTTCCGGATTGCGCGAAAACGCTGCATACGCGCGCATGCGCGTACTGCACGTAGTAGACCGGGTTCTCGTCGGTCTGCTTGCGCGCAAGATCCACGTCGAAGGTGAATTCGCTGTCGGCCTTGCGCGAGACGAGGAAAAAGCGCACCGCATCGCGCCCCACCCATTCGATGAGGTCGCGCACCGTGACGTAGGACCCGGCGCGCTTGGAGATCTTCACTTCCGCGCCGCCGCGCACGACCTTGACGAGGCTGTGCAGCACGTAATCCGGGTACCCCTTGGGGATCCCGAGCGCGAGCGCCTGCAGGCCCGCGCGCACGCGTGTCACCGTGCTGTGATGGTCCGTGCCCTGTACGTCGATCACCTTGCGAAAGCCGCGCCGCCACTTGGTGACGTGGTAGGCGACGTCGGGGAGGAAGTAGGTGTAGCTGCCGTCGGATTTGCGCACGACCCGGTCCTTGTCATCGCCATAGTCGGTGGTGCGCAGCCACAGGGCGCCGTCCTTCTCGTAAGTCTTGCCGCTCGCGACCAGGCCCTTCACCGTCTCCTCGACCTTGCCCTCCGAGTAAAGGCTCGACTCCAGGTAATAGACGTCGAATTTCACGCCGAAAGCCTTCAGGTCCTCGTCCTGCTCCTTGCGCAGAAAAGCCACCGCGTGCTGGCGCACCGCCTCGAGATCGTCGGCGTTGGCGATCTCCTTCGCGATCTCCTCGATGTACTCGCCCGCGTAGCCGTCCTGCGGCCAGCCCGGCTCGCCCGGGCCGATGCCCCTCGCGCGCGCCTGCACCGAGCGCGCGAGCGCCTCGATCTGCGCGCCCGCGTCGTTGTAATAGAACTCGCGCGTCACCGCGTGGCCCTGCGATTCGAGCAGCGCCGCGATCGCGTCGCCGAGCGCCGCCTGTCGACCGTGGCCGACGTGCAGCGGTCCGGTCGGATTGGCCGAGACGAACTCGACCTGGATCTTCTCCGGCGCCGCGACGCGCTTATGGCCGAATTTCGCGCCCGCCGCGAGCACTTCAGGAATGACGCCGGTCTTCGCCGATTGCTTGAGGCGCAGGTTGATGAAGCCCGGGCCGGCGATTTCCAGCGACTCGATGCGGGCGCCGCCGATGCCGCGGAAAAGCTCGGCGACTTCGCGCGGCTTGCGCTTGAGCCTTTTCGCGATCTGCATTGCGATGTTGGTCGCGAGATCGCCGTGCGAGGGGTCGCGCGGTCGCTCGAAGGTGATTTCGATGTCGCTCGCCTCGGGGATCTTTTCCCGGATGGCGTCCCGGAACAGGCCGGCGAGCTCGTCTTTGATGTCCATGCGCAGGGCCGCGAATTATAAGGCCCGGTTCTGGCGCAATTCTGACCGGCGAGCCGTCCGTCAATCGAACTCGATCGGGTCGACGTCCAGGTGCCAGCGGATGCTGCGCGGCGCGGACTCGGCGAGCCTGGCCGACCAGGCACGCAGGAACTCCTGCAGCACCGGGCGCGAGGGCGACTGCACGAGGAGCTGCGCGCGCTCGTAGCCGGCGCGTTTCGTGATGACGTGCGGAACGGGGTCGTAGAGCGTGATTCCCTCGGGGGCCGGCACGAGAAGGGCCGCCGAGCGCAGGAAGTCCATCGTGAGATCGAGCTTTCGCGCCTCGGCGCGCAGCGCCGCCTCGTGCACGAAGGGCGGAAAGCCCGCGGCCTTGCGCTCGGCGAGCTGGCCCTCGGCGAAGCCCGCATAGTCGTGACGCGCGAGCGCGCCGAAAAGGGGGTGCCCGGGGTAGCGCGTCTGCACCAGCATCTCGCCCGGCTGCTCGCGCCGTCCCGAGCGGCCGCCCACCTGGGCGAGCGTGGCAAAGAGGCGCTCGGCGGAGCGAAAGTCGGTGGAAAGAAGCGCGGTGTCCGCGTTCAGCACGCATACGAGCGTAAGGCTCGGGAAGTCGTGCCCCTTGGCGAGGAGCTGCGTGCCGACGAGGATTTCGGCCTCGCCGCGCCGGATGTCCTCGAGCTTGCGCGCGAGCTCGTCGCGCCGGCGCGCGCTGTCCCGGTCGATGCGCACGACGCGCGCCGCCGGGAAAAGCGCCTCCAGCGTCTCCTCGATCCGCTGCGTGCCGCGGCCGAGCGGCCGCAAATCGACGTTGCCGCAGGTCGGGCACTCGCGCGGCACGCGCTCGGTCGCGCCGCAATGGTGGCAAAGGAGCCGAGGCCCCGGCGAATGAAGCACCAGGTGGGCGCTGCAGCGCGCGCAGCTCGCCGCCCAGCCGCAGGCTTCGCAGGCAAGGACCGGCGCGTAGCCGCGGCGGTTGAGGAAGACGAGGCTCTGCTCGCCGCGCGCGAGCCGCGCCTTGATCGCCTCGAGCACGGGCGCGGCAAGGCCGTTTTCCACCGGCGCGGTGCGAAGGTCGATCGTGCGCACCGACGGCAGCTTCGCTCCGGGCACGGCCCGCGCGGGAAGGGTGATCCGCTCGTAGCGGCCGGCGGCGCTGTTGTGCCAGGTCTCGAGCGAGGGCGTGGCGCTGCCGAGGACGACCGGGCAGCCGGCGAGCTTCGCGCGCTGCACCGCCGCGTCGCGCCCGGAATAGCGCAGGCCCTCCTGCTGCTTGAAGGAGGCATCGTGCTCCTCGTCCACGATGACGATCGCCAGCCGCGGCAGCGGCGTCAGCACGGCAAGCCGGGTGCCGAGGACGATGCTCGCCTCCCCGCGCGCCGCGGCCAGCCAGGCGCGGGTGCGGGCGCCGTCTTCCAGCGCGCTGTGCAGCACGGCGATCCCGGTCTCCGGGAAGGCCGCGCGAAAGCGCGCTTCGAGCTGCGGCGTGAGGCCGATTTCCGGCACGAGCACGAGGGCCTGGTTGCCACGCGCGATGACTTGCGCCACGAGCTGCAGGTACACCTCGGTTTTGCCGCTGCCAGTCACGCCGTGCAGCAGGAACGCGCGGAAGCGGCCGAGCGCCGCGCCGATGCGGGCGATCGCTTCGGCTTGCGCGGCGTTCGGCGCGTGACCGGACACAAAACGCCTGCCTGCTTCGGCAAGCGGGGAGGGCGAGCGCTCTTTCGGCGGCGGCTTCCCCGAGCGAAGGCGCGGCGGCAGTGCGCTCGCCACGGTTTCGCCGAGCGGCCGCTGGTAGTAGGCGGCAAGGAAGCGCATCTGCTCGAGCCAATCGGCGGGCAGGCGCGGGGCATCGTCGAGCACACGCTCGATCGGCTTGAGCCTGGAGGCGCCGAGCTCGCTCGCGGCGCCCGCTTCGAGCACCACGCCGATCTTCGATCGTTTCCCGAACGGCACGGCGACGCGATCACCCGGTTGCGCGGCATTCGCCTCGCCCGCGACATAGTCGAAGACCTTGTCGGTGGGCACATCGAGCGCGACCCTCAGCACGTTCATGGCGCGAGTGTCCGCGAAAAATTCTCTTGGCGCGGCAAATGGTTAATGCGGCGCTGTGGATAAACCTGTGAGCAAAGCTGCAACGCGCCTATCACTTTTCCACAGCCAGCGGTCCTGGGGTGGACTTGAGGTAGGTAAAAGCTATCTTTTGTTAGTTACATCAACGGGTTGAGGATGGTTGGGCGCGGCGACGCCCTGAAATCACGACAGGCCCCTGCAAGGGCGCAGCGTGTGAATAACTCAGGACGGGCGACGCCGCATCGCGGCGCTGTAAGTGCGCACTTCCTCTACAAGCGCGGCAACGCTTTCGACTCGGGCTTGCGGCGAAATCCCGTGGCCCAAGTTGAAAATATGGCCGGGCGAGCGGCCGAACTGGTCGAGCACGCGGCGCGCTTCGGCGCGAACCGCTTCCGGGGGGGCGCAAAGCGTGGCGGGATCGAGATTGCCTTGCAGGGCGACCTGCGCGCCGATTCTTTTGCGCGCGTCGGCCGGCGCGATGGTCCAGTCCAGGCCCACGGCAGCGCAGCCGCTCGCCGAAATCGCCTCGAGCCAGTTGCCGGCGCCCTTGGTGAAGACGATGCAGGGCGCGCCGCGCACTTTTTCGATCACCTTGCGCATGTAGGCGAGCGAGAACTCTTCGTAGCCTGCCGCGGTGAGGTTGCCGCCCCAGGTGTCGAAGAGCATCACGGCCTGTGCGCCGGCCTCGATCTGCGCGTTGAGATAGGAGGCGACGGCTTCGGCGTTCACCGCGAGGATGCGGTGCAGGAGGTCGGGCCGGGCGTAGAGCATGCCTTTCAGCTCGCGCCAGTCGTCGCTGCCCGAGCCTTCCACCATGTAGCAGGCGAGCGTGTACGGGCTGCCCGAGAAACCAATGAGCGGCACGCGGCCGGCGAGCGCGCTTCGCGTCGTGCGCACGGCGTCCATCACGTAGCGCAGCTTCCCGGTCGGGTCGGGAGCGGCGAGCGCGCGCACCGCGGCTTCGTCGCGCAGCGGCCGCTCGAAGCGCGGGCCTTCGCCTTCGGCGAAATAAAGGCCGAGGCCCATGGCGTCGGGGATGGTCAGGATGTCGGAGAAAATGATCGCGGCGTCGAGCGGAAAGCGCTCGAGCGGCTGCAGCGTCACCTCGCAGGCGAGCTCGGGCGTCTGCGCGAGCTTGAGAAAGCTGCCCGCTTTCGCCCGCGTCGCATTGTATTCGGGCAGGTAGCGGCCGGCCTGACGCATGAGCCAGATCGGCGTGTACTCGGTGGGCTCGCGCGCGAGCGCGCGCAGGAAGACGTCGTTCTTCACAGGAGCTTCGCGGTGATATGGCGCCACTCGGCGTCGGTCACCGGCGTGATCGAGAGGCGGTTGCCCGGCCGGAGCACCGCCATCTTCTTCAGGGCGGCCTCTGCGCGCAGCTCCGCGATCGGCACCACGCGCGTTTTCTCGAGGGCCTTCACGTCGACGCAGACCCAGCGCGGCGATTCGCGCTTCGACTTCGGGTCGTAGTAGTCGCTTTTCCTGTCGAACTGCGAGGGATCGGGGTAGGGCTTGGAGGCGATCTCGGCCAGCCCTGCGATGCCCGGCACCTCGCAGCTCGAGTGCCAGAAGAGCACGCCGTCGCCGACGCGCATGTCGTCGCGCATGAAATTGCGCGCCGTGTAGTTGCGCACGCCCGTCCAGGGCGTGAGGCGCTTCGGCGCCGCGAGCGCGTCGTCGATCGAGCACTCCTCGGGCTCGCTTTTCATGACCCAGTACATAGGGATGCCTAAGGGAGTCCCCCGCTCGTGCCGGTGGGCCCGGCTTCCGAACCCTGGCTTTATCAGGGTGGTCGCAGTCCGGCCACATCAGGTTCGTCCGGCGTGGCCCGCAGGCAGAGCCCGCGGCCAAGGGACGATCGCAACAGTGACGCTAGTACCGCAACCTGGGGAAGCTATCGGTTCGGAAAAATAGGGCCCGGTCGTGCACAGCAGGGAACAAAGTCTTGGAACCGCGGAACCGAAATCCGAAAGATCTAAAAGAGCTTGTCCTGCCTTGCGATTGCTTCGTCCAGCTTCGCCTCGATCGATTCGATTCTACGCTTGGCCTGACCGATGTCAAAGCTTCCGCCGAGCCGCGTCGACAAAAGCTCGTGCGCGATGTTGAGCGCGGCCATCACCGCGATGCGATCGGTGCCGCTCACCTTGCCGGCGCTCTTGATCTCGCCCATTTTCGCGTCGAGATACTCGACCGCCTGCAAGAGCGCGTCGCGCTCGCCGTCCTCGCAGGCCACTTTGTAGTTGCGGCCGAGGATGCTCACTTCGATCGTCTTGCCTTCGGCCATGGCGGAGCCGCTAATCGGGAATTCGGGAGAGGAGGCTCTCGAGCTTCTGCTTGGCGCCCTCGATGCGCTCGTTCAGGCGCTTCGCGTCGTTCTTCGCACTGGCGAGCTGCTGGCGCAATTCGTGGTTTTCGGCGCGCAGGCGCTCGCACAGGCCGACAAACTGCGCGACCTTGGCCTCGAGCGAATTGAACTCCGCGTCCACGACGGGCACTATCTTTCAAATCTGCCGCATCGTCAAGGAATAGGGGCTGTTTCTGAAAGTGGTTCCTGACATGCGGCTCGCACCGAAGTGGGCGTCGTAAAAGCCTTTTTTCGGTCTTCGGTTGTTCCGCCCGCGCCCTATAATCGCCGGGCTTTCGGTTGCAAGGTGTCTGCGGCGCGGCTCTCGCGTCGCGGGTGAAACGGGAAACAGGTGTTGCTTTCGTTCGGCGACGAAGCCTGTGCTGCCCCCGCAACGGTAAGCGAGACGGCGGACAGAATCCGCTTGCTCGCGAGTCCGGAGACCGGCCTTGCAGTTCATCAACCTGCGATCGGCGTCGGGGATGACGCTCAAGGAGGTCTTCCATGCTTCGTTTCCTGCTCGCCGCCCTGGCCGCGGCGCTTTGCTTTCGCCTTCAAGCCCAGACCGACGATGCCGTCGTGGTCAACGCCACGCGCTTCCCGGAGGACGCGCGCCGCCTGCCGGCGAACGTCACCGTGATCACGGCCGACGATATCAAGAACAGCCCCGCGCGCACGCTGCCCGAGCTCCTCACCGAGCAGGTGGGCGTGACGCAGCAGGATTTTTTCGGCAACAACGGGGCGACGACCTCGATCGACCTGCGCGGCTTCGGAGTGACCGGCGGCCAGAACACGCTCATCCTGCTCGATGGCCGGCGCATGAACGACATCGACCTGACGAGCGTGCAATGGGCGGCTTTCCCGCTCGCCGGCATCGAGCGCATCGAGATCCTGCGCGGCGCGGGGGCGGTGCTCTACGGCGATGGCGCCTCGGCCGGCGTGATCAACATCGTGACGCGCTCGCCGCTGAAGGACGGCAATTCCGTCGAGGCGTTCGGGCGCATCGCGACCTTCGGAACCTCGGAGGGCCAGCTCTACGGCAGCCACGGCGCCGGCAAATTCGGCATCAACGCGTCGGCTTACACGTTCAATTCGGACGGCTACCGGAAGAACAACCGCAACGAGCAGGAGAACTACACCGGCAACCTGCGCTGGGCCCTCGGGGCGACGACGATCGATGCGCGCTTCGGCGTCGACCACCAGGACCTCGGCCTGCCGGGCGCGCGCCGCGTCCAGCCCTCGATCGGCCTGGACGAATATGCGACCGACCGGCGCGGCGCGCAGACGCCGCGCGATTTTGCGAGCCGCGACGGCTCGCGCGCGGGCGCGACGCTGTCGCACCGGCTCGGCGAAGCGGAGCTCTCGCTCGGATTCGACTGGCGCAGCAAGCTGCAGCGCTCTTTCTTCGAGCAGCTCTTCGTCGCGCGGGGCGACTCGATGAGCGTGCTCTCGCTCACGCCGCGCGCGCGCGCGCCGTTCCGGCTCGGCGGCACGTCGCACCGCCTGACGCTCGGCCTGGACTGGCATTCCTGGAATTACGACTCGCGGCGCGACAGCGACCTCAATAACCTCGGCCGGCCGGTCAATCGCATCCGCGCCACGCAAAGGAACACCGCGTTCTACGCGCAGGACCTGATCGAGCTGACCCGCGCGACGCGCCTCTCGCTCGGATGGCGCACCGAGCAGGTGCGCTACGACGCGACCGATACGCTCGACGCGGGCGCGCCCGGCTTCCTCGGCTTTCAGGCGTCGGCCGGCTCGGCGCAGGAGAAGCAGCGCGAAACGGCGTGGGACGCCGGCTTGCGCCATGCGTTCGATGCGCGAGTGACCGGATTTGCGCGCGCCGGGCGCAGCTTCCGCTTCGTCAACATCGACGAGCTCTACGACTTCGATGCGCTCGGCAACCCGCAATTCCAGATCCTGCGGCCGCAGCACGCGATCACCGTGGAGACGGGCGCGGAGTGGCGCTCCGGCAAGCATTTCCTCAAGGCCGGCGTCTTCCGTACCGACGTGACGAACGAAATCCATCTCGACCCGTTCACGCCCGGGGTCGGCAACACGAACCTGCCCCCTTCGCGCCGCCAGGGGCTTGAGCTCGAGGGCGCGTGGCAGGCGGCCGAATCGCTGCGGCTGCGCGCGGGCTACACCTATACCGAGGCGCGCTTTCGCGAAGGCGTGCTGCCCGGCGGGCCGTTCGCGATCGGCACCAACCTCGACATCTCGGGCAAGCACGTACCGCTCGTGCCGGCGCACAAGCTGAACGCGGGCTTCAGCTGGAGTCCCGCGCCGCGGGCGCAGCTGACCGGAAACCTGCTCGCCCTGAGCAGCCAGTACATGGACAACGACGAGCCGAACACGCTCGGGGTGAGGATCCCGCGCACCGTGCTCGCCGACCTGAAATTCGCGTACGGCTTCTCCTGGGGCCGCGTCGCCTTCTCGGTCAACAATCTTTTCAACCGCAGCTACTACACCTACGCCGTGCGCAGCCAGTTCACCGCCGACCGCTACGCGGTGTATCCGCTGCCGGGCCGCACGCTCGGCCTGAGCGTGGAGTTCAAGCTCCTCTGAGCCGCCGCCGGGGAAAGATGGCAAATCCTGCTATCTTTCCCCGATGCTGAAGGACCCGGTCCCGCTCGCGGAAATCTCGCGCGCGCTCGTCATCAAGCTGCGCCACCACGGCGACGTGCTGCTCGCCGCGCCGGTGCTGCGGGCGCTGAAGACGCACGCGCCCAATGCGGAGATCGATGCGCTCGTCTACGAGGACACCGCCGAGATGCTGGCCGGCCATCCGGCGCTCGCGCGGCTGCACGCGGTCGGGCGCGGCTGGCGCAACGAGGATTACCTCGCGCGCCTGGTCCTCGAAAAAGAGCTCTTCGATGCGCTGCGCGCGCGCCGCTACGGCCTGATCGTGCATCTCTCCGAGCAGCCGCGCGGCGCCTGGCTCGCGCGCGCCCTCGCGCCCCGCTATTCGGTCGCGCCGGCGACGCCGGGCCGCGGTGCCTTCTGGCGCAAGAGCTTCACCCATCTGTACGCGCTCGCGCGCAACGGCCATCGCCACAAGGTGGAGGAAAACCTGGACGCGCTGCGCCGCATCGGCCTGCAGCCCGCGCCCGAGGAGCGGCGCGTCGAGTTCGTGCCCGGCGCTGCGGCCGAGGCGCGCGTCGCCTCGCTCCTGGCCGGCGAGGGCGTGCGCGAGCGCGAGTTCATCCACCTGCATCCCGCCTCGCGCTGGAGCTTCAAGTGCTGGCCGGCGGAGAAGAACGCCGAGCTGATCGACCGGTTGTCGGCGAAATTCCGCGTCGTGCTCACGGCGGCGCCGGAGCAGGGCGAAAAAGCCTTTGTGGAAGAAATCATTTCAAAGACAAAGAACAAACCCCTGAGCCTCGCCGGCCAGCTCTCGATCAAGGAGCTCGGCGCGCTCACCGGCCGCGCACGCGTTTTCGTCGGCGTCGACTCGATGCCGATGCACCTTGCCGCGGCGATGGGCACGCCGACCGTGGCGCTCTTCGGGCCGAGCGGGGAGGACGAGTGGGGGCCCTGGGGCGTCGCCCACCGCGTCGTGGCGATGAACGCCTTTACCTGCCGGCCGTGCGGCAACGACGGCTGCGGCGGCGGCAAGATCAGCGAGTGCCTCACCACGCTTCCGGTCGCGCAGGTGGAGGCGGCCGTGAACGACCTGCTGGCGATAAACACCCAAGTACCTTGCGCTTAGCCATCGTTCGGCAGCGGTACACCCCCTACGGCGGGGCCGAGCGCTTCATCGAGCGCACGCTGCCGGCGCTCGAGCGCGCCGGCGCCGAGGTCACGCTCATCGCGCGCCGGGTCGAAGGCTGGAATTCCGGCCGGGTCATCACGCTCGATCCGTTCTACCTCGGCAGCGCCTGGCGCGATCGCTCCTTTGCGCAGGCCGCGCGCAAGGCCTGGCGGCTGGGCGCGTTCGATCTGGTCCAGTCGCACGAGCGCATCGCCGGCTGCGACATCTACCGCGCGGGCGACGGCGTGCACCGGCGCTGGCTCGAGATCCGGCGCGCGGGCGGCGGCGCGCTCGAGCGCCTCGGCCTGGCGCTCAATCCGCATCACCGCTATGTGCTCGCCGAGGAGCGGCGTCTCTTCGAGCACCCGCGCCTGCGCGCGGTGATCTGCAACTCGGCCATGGTGCGCGGCGAAGTCCTGGAAGGCTTTCGCATCGCGCCCGAGAAGCTGCACGTGATCCCGAACGGCGTCGATCTGGAGCACTTCCATCCGCGCCACGGCGCCGCGCTGCGCGCCGCCGCGCGCTCCGGCCTCGGCCTGGCCGAGGACGAGTTCGCCTTTCTCTACGTCGGCTCGGGTTTCGCGAGGAAAGGCCTCGACCTGGCGATTGCGGCGCTCGCGCGCACCCTGGAGCGGCGCTTCGTGCTGCTCGCGGCGGGGCGCGACCGGCATGCCGCGCGCTTCGCCGAGCTCGCGCGGCTGGCCGGCGTCGCCGAGCGCGTGCGGCTGCTCGGGCCGCGCGAGGACGTGCGCCCGCTCTATGCGGCCGCGGATTGCTTTATCCTTCCGACGCGCTACGACCCGTTCCCCGGCGCGGCGCTCGAGGCGCTCGCGATGGGCCTGCCGGCCATCGTCGGGCGCCGGTGCGGCGCCGCCGAGGCGCTGGCGCACGGCAGGAGCGGCTGGGTGAGCGAGCCCGAGGACGTGGCGGGGCTTGCCCGGCTGATGCAAAACTCGGCGAGCGAGCTCGCCGGCGATGCGGGCAAAGCGCGGCGCGCCGCGGCGCGCGCCACCGCCGAGAACTACGGGATCGACACCATGGCCCGCAAGCTGACCGAGCTGTACGCCGCTCTTGCGGCGAAGGCCGCATGAGCGGTCCTGACACCAGCATGGCGCTGTACAAGCGCCTGCTCGCCTACGTGCGCCCGTACAGCCGCGCGTTCGCGCTCGCGGTGCTCGGCATGGTCGCCGCCGCGGCGACCGAGCCGCTTTTCCCGGCGCTGATGAAGCCGCTCCTCGATGGCGGCTTCGGCGCGGGCAAGACGCTGCCCCTGGCGCCGGCGGGATTCGCCGCGATTCTGGTCGGCATCTTCGCCCTGCGCGGGCTGCTGACCTTCAGCTCCTCCTACATCCTCGCCTGGGTGTCGAACCGCGTGGTGCTCGACCTGCGCGCGGCCATGTTCGCGCGCCTCGTGCGCTTTCCGGCGAAGTACTTCGACGACCACAGCTCGGGCGCGGTGCTCTCCAAGATCGCCTACGACGTGAACGGGGTCACCGCGGCGGCGACCACGGTGCTGACTGTCGCGGTGCGCGACTCGATCGCGGTGATCGGGCTCCTCGGCTGGCTGCTCTACCTCAACTGGAAGCTCACCCTGATCGCCCTCGCCATGGGCCCGCCGATCGCCCTCTTCGTGCGCCTGCTCTCCAAGCGCCTGCGCCGCATGGCGCGCGAGGCGCAGACGGCGCTCGGCGAGCTCGTGCACGTGCTCGAGGAGACGATCGACTGCCACAAGGTCGTCAAGGTGTTCGGCGGCCACGATTACGAGATCGGCCGCTTCGCGCACGCCAACCAGAGAGTGCGCGGCTTCAACATGCGCCAGACGGTGCCCGCGGCGCTCACCACGCCGGTCACGCATATCCTCGCCGCGATGGCGCTCGCGATCATCGTGTATCTGGCGATGGAGGAGTCGCTCGCGACGAGCGCCACCGTGGGCGAATTCGCCTCGTTCATCACCGCGATGCTGCTCCTCCTTGCGCCGCTCAAGCACCTGACCGACGTGAACGCGCCGCTGCAGCGCGGCCTGGCCGCCGCCGAGAGCGTGTTCGAGCTGATCGACACGCCCATCGAGGAAGACCGCGGCACCCAGTCGCTCGCGCGCGCGCGCGGCGAGATCGAGCTGCAGGCCGTCACCTTCACCTATCCGACGCGCAGCGAGCCCGCGCTCAAAGGCGTGAGCCTCACCGCGCGCCCCGGCGAGACGGTGGCGCTCGTCGGCACCTCGGGCGCAGGCAAGACGACCCTCGTCAACCTGCTGCCGCGCTTTTACGCGCCCGACTCGGGGCGCATCCTGCTCGATGGCCACGACCTGCAGGCGCTCAGGCTCGAGAGCCTGCGCGACAACCTCGCTTTCGTTTCCCAGGAAGTCGTGCTTTTCAACGACACGGTGCGCGCCAACATCGCCTACGGGCGCATGAGCGGCGCGGCCGAGCGCGAGGTCGAGGCGGCCGCCGAGGCGGCGCACGCGCTCGAATTCATCCGCGAGATGCCGCAGGGCATGGCGACCCTCATCGGCGAGAACGGCATGCGGCTCTCCGGCGGCCAGCGCCAGCGCCTTGCCATCGCGCGCGCGCTGCTGAAAAACGCGCCGGTGCTGATCCTGGATGAGGCGACCTCGGCGCTCGACTCGGAGTCCGAGCGGCTCGTGCAGGACGCGCTCGCGACGCTCATGCGCGGGCGCACCACGCTCGTCATCGCGCACCGGCTCTCGACCATCGAGCGTGCCGACCGCATCGTCGTGCTCGAGCGCGGCCGCCTCGTCGAGCAGGGCACGCATGGCGAGCTGATCGAGCGCGACGGCATCTACTCCAAGCTGCACAAGATTCAATTCGCGACGGCATGACGCCGTTGCGGATCGTGCACACCGAATCCTCGCTCGGCTGGGGCGGGCAGGAGATCCGGATCCTCTCCGAATCGCAGGGCCTCATGCGCCGCGGGCACGCGGTCATGCTGCTCTGCCCGCACGAGGCGCGCATCTACGCCGAGGCGACGAATTGGGGGGTGCCGGCCGTGGCGCTGCCGATCGGCAAAAAGCGCCTCGCCGGCGTGCGCGCGCTGCGCGAGTGGTTCCGGGCCAATCCGCGCGACGTGGTGTGCTCGCACAGCTCGACCGACTCGTGGCTCGCCGCGCTCGCCCTGGGGCGGCGCGAGCGCCTGGTGCGCATGCGGCACATCTCGGCGCCGGTGCCGCGCGGGCCGCTCTCGCGCTGGCTCTACATGCGCGCGGCCGAGCGCATCGTCACCACCGGCGAGGCGCTGCGCCGCGCCTTGGTCGAAGCGAACGGGTTCGATCCGGCGCGCATCGAGTCGGTGCCGACCGGGATCGACGCCGGGCGCTTCCGGCCCGGGGAGAAGAAGGCCTCGCGCGCGCGCTTCGGGCTGCCGCAGGATCGCCTCCTCGTCGGCATCGTGGCGACCCTGCGCAGCTGGAAGGGCCATCTCGACCTCGTCCAGGCGATGACGCAGCTTCCCGAGTCGATCGAGCTCGTCATCGTCGGCGACGGGCCGATGCGCGGTCCGATCGAGGAGAAAATCGCCGCGCTGGGGCTGCAAGGCCGCGTGCGCATGCAGGGCGAGCAGGCCGACGTGCTGCCGTGGCTGCGCGCGCTCGACGTCTTCGCGCTGCCTTCCTATGCCAACGAGGGCGTGCCGCAGGCGCTCATCCAGGCGATGCTGGTCGAGCTGCCGAGCGTGACGACGGCCGTGGGGGGGATCCCCGAGCTCGCCGAGCAGGAGCGCACCGCGCTCGTCGTGCCGCCGCGCGACCCGGCCGCGCTCGCCGCGGCGCTCGCGCGCCTCGCCGCAGCCGAGGGCCTGCGCCGCGAGCTGGGCGAAGCCGCGCGCAAGCGCTGCGTCGAGGGCTATTCCTACACCCGCATGCTCGATCGCATGGAAGCGATCTACGCCGGGGCGACGACGGCGTCGTAGGCGGCGAGCACTTCCTCGACACCGAGATCGCCGACGTCGCGCGAGGGCGCGACCAGCACGCGATGGCGCACGCCCCACGGACGCCAGCGCTCGACCGGCGAATCCCCGAAGAGCGCCACCACCGGCTTCTGCAGCGCCGCCGCGAGATGCATTGCGCCGCCGTCCGGGCAAATCACGGCGTCGCAGACGGCGAGCATGCCGATGAGAATCCGCAGCTGCGGGGTGGGGTAGGCGATCGCGCCGCTTCCCAGCAAGTGCGCGATCCGCGCCGCCTTGTCGTCGTCGCCCGGATGCTGCGGATGATCGGCCGGCCCCGGCGACCAGAGCAGCACCGGCCGCGCGCCGCGCTCCAAAAGCGCGCGCGCAAGGCCGACAAAGCGCTCCACCGGCCAGCGCTGGCTCTTGCGGCGCGCGCTGATGTGGATTCCGATCGTGCGCCCCGGGCGCCCGCCGAGCGCGGTGCGCGCCTTGGCGATGGCCAGCGGATCGGGCTCGAGCACGAGCGGCGGCGCGGGCCCATCGATGCCGAAGAGGCGCGCGAGCGAGAAAACGTGCTCGACCTCGTGCAGGCGCTCCAGGTCGCCGCGCGGCACGCGCAGGTCGAGCGAGCGCGCGGCGGGGCTGCCGTCGTCGAACCCCGCGATCGCCTTCGGCGCAAGCCAGCGCGCGAGGCGCAAGCCGCGCGTCGCCTGTCCCGGCGTCGCGAGCACGACGGCGTCGAGCTTCGCCTGGCGCAGGCGCCAGAGCGAGGCGACGCGCTCGCCGAGCGCGCCGAGCGCCGATTCCCCCGGCACGAGGTGCTTGAGCTTGCGGTAGGCGACCACCGCGTCGAGGTCCGGATTGCGATCGAGCACCGGCGCGTTGTAGCTGTTGACGAGCGCGCCGATCCAGCCCTCCGGCTTCGCTTTCTTGAGCGCCGCGAGCAGCGGCGTCGTGCAAACCAGGTCTCCGATGTTGTCCCGGCGGACAACGAGGATCTTCATCGGGCGCGTCCCGCCTTCATTCCCCAGGCGAGCAGGACGCCGACCACGCCCCAGTAGAGAAGCGCGCTCTGGCGCACCCAGAGCACGTCGGTCAGGTTGCGCACGAGCGTGCCGGCGACAAGCGGCAGGAGCACGAGCCCGCAGGCGAAAGTGGCCTCATCGGCCGAACGCGCGAGGCGCCACGCCAGCGCGAGCGTCCCTCCGAAAACCGCCAGCAGCAGCGCAAGGCCGGTCCAGCCGAGCTGCAGCGCCGTGTCCAGGTAAAGGCTGTGCGAGTGCCAGAGAAAGGGATTGCCGGTTTCCTTGCGCAGCTCATGCCGGTACATGCCGCGCCCGAAGCCCGAGCCGGCGAGCGGCCGCTCCTCGATCTTGCGCAGCACCGTCTGCCAGAGCGCCGGGCGCGGATCGCCCGGGTCGACGATCGCGCGCGTGCTCTGCACCTTGGTGAGCGCCGTCCCGGCGCCCGCGATGAGGATCACCGCTGCGAGCGCGACCAGGCGCCGGGAGCGCGCGGCGGCGCCCGGCCTCGAGAGGACGAGAAGCGCCATGACCGCGGTCTGCGCGGCGAGCGCGATCCACAGGATCCGGTTGAGCGTCAGGTAGCCGGCAACGACATAGAGCGGGAGGAGAAGCAAGGGCAGCGCAATCCAGGCCGCGTTCCAGCGCCGTGCCGCCGCGAACCAGGCCCAGCCGAGCGTGCACGGGTAGAGGATGAGCAGCGTGCTCGAGAAGGCGCCCGGGCCGCCATGGAGCTGCAGCGCGCTCAGGCGAGGCACGAGCGACTCCACGAGCGCGGTCACGCACACGGCGAGGCCGCCCAGGCCAAACACCGCGATCACGACGCGCGGGGCGGCCGGCGCCTGCGCCGCGGCCCAGCACAGCCAGTAGGCGGCGAGGGCGTAGCCGATCTCGTTGCGCAGCTCCTTCGAGGTGAGCGAGGGATCGATCGACCAGGCAAGCGAGAGGATCGCCCAGCCGGCCCACAAGCCGATCGGCACGAGCAGCGGCGGCAGGAGCTCGATCGCGCCGCCCGCGCCGCGCCGCCGCGCGCGCCAGACTTGCGCGACCACGAGCACGCCGCCGCCGAGGATGAGCAGCAGGCGCAGCGCGACCGTGTGCGAAAATAGGGTCGAGGCGAGAAAAAGCGCGGCGCATCCTGCGGCCGGCGTGGCGAGATTCATGGCGATTCACGAAATGATACCGGCGCCCTCGAAACATTGGCAGCGCTTGAAGCGCAGCGTCGGCCGCCGCTGGCGCGAATGGCGCCTGCCCGCGGGCTATGTGCGCCTCGGCACGCGCTACGGCGGCTGGTGGGTGAATCGGCGCCTGGTGCGTCCCGATCCGCTTCTCATCGATTGCGGCCTTGGCCGCGACATCAGCTTCGCTGCCGCGTTCCTCTCGCGCTTCGGCGGCACGGTGATCGGCATCGATCCGAATCCGGCCAGCCTCGCCTGGTGCCGCGAGCACTGCCCGCCGGGCATGCACATCCGGGATGGCGCGTTCTGGTCGAAGGGCGGCGCCTCGATGACCTTCCACCTGCCGCGCCCGCCCGAGCAGCTGCCGCGCGGCGCCGACGGCGTCTCGGGCAGCCTGCACGCGAGCCACTCGTACGTGGAAGGCGGCGCGTCGCGCGAAGTGACGACCCTGAGCCTCGATGAGGTGCTCGCATCGGCCGGCCGCGAGGACTGCGACGTGCTCAAGCTCG
Source organism: Burkholderiales bacterium (assembly GCA_036262835.1). Taxonomy (GTDB): domain Bacteria; phylum Pseudomonadota; class Gammaproteobacteria; order Burkholderiales; family SG8-39; genus RBG-16-66-20. The sequence continues at coordinate 70,625 of DATAID010000012.1, forward strand.
ACATCGAAGGCGCGGAATTCGAGGTCCTCGGCGAGCTCGCGCGCAGCCGCGAGCTCGCTCGCTGCCGCCAGGTGCTGGTCGAATTCCACCACGGCATCACGAGCCACGCCCGCGAGGACACCGGGCGCGTGGTCGAGGACGTGCGCGCGGCGGGCTTCAGCCTCGTCCATGTCGAGGGGCGCAATCACATCTTCTGCCGGAGCGACCTTGCCTGAGGCGGCGCCGCCGGCGCGCCGCATCCTCGTCATCAACGTCTGCCGCATCGGCGACACGCTGCTCGCCACGCCGGCGATCCGCGCGCTCGCCGCCGCGTACCCTGAGGCGGAGATCACCGTCCTCGGCCATCCCAAGCGCATCGAGGTGCTCGAGCACCTGCCGTTCATCGCGCACCCAGCCGGCATCTCCAAGCTCTCGGCGCCCCTGCGCGCGCGCCTGGGCGGCCCGCGCTGGGATCTCGCACTCGTGTACGGGTTCGATGCGCCGCTCCTCGAGTACGCCCTGCGCGCGGCGCGCCGCGTCGTCGCCTTCCGCCAGGACAGTGAGGCGCTCAATCGCAGGCTGCACCGCGCGGTCGAGCGGCCCGCCTTCCAGGCGGCGCACTCGGTGCACCTCGCGCTGCGCCTCACCGACGCGCTCGGCATCGCGCACGCGGGCTATCGGCTCGCCTACCGCGTCACCGAGGCCGAAGCCGCCTGGGCGCAGCAGCGCCTGGGCGTGACAGGAAGTCCTTGCATCGGGCTGCAGCTCGCGAGCTTTCCCACCAAGGCCTATCGCGACTGGCCGCTCGAGAGCTTCATCGCGCTCGCGCGCGAGATCCGGCAACGCCGGCCGGGGTGCGAGTTCCTCGTTTTCGGCGGCGCCGAGGATCGCGAACGCGCCTCCGAACTGGCGCGCGCGCTCGGCTCGGGCTGCACCGTGCTCGCGGGCACCTTGAGCCTGCGCGAGACGGCCGCACTCATGAGCCGCACGCAGCTCTATATCGGCGTCGACACGGGCCCCACGCATCTCATGAGCTGCTTCGACATCCCGCTCATCGCGCTCTATCACTGCTATTCGCCGAGCCGCCTGATCGGCGCGCTCGAGCACCCGCGCTACTGGCCGATCGATCATCCGCGTCCCTATCCCTGCAGCATCGAGACGCCGATGAGCGAGATCGGCGTGGAGACCGTCCTCGCCGCGGTCGAGCGCGCCCTGCCGTGAGAGTCGGTTTCGTCCTGACCAATCTCGCCGGCGGCGGCGCGGAAAAGGCGGTCCTCAAGATCGGCGCCGGGCTCGCGGCCCGCGGGCATCGGGTCGATCTGGTCCTGCTCGAGGACGTCGTCGCGCACGCGCTTCCCCCGCGCCTTCGCCTGCACACGCTCACGGCGAACGGCCGTCCCACGAGCAAGGGCTGGCTCGGCAAGCGCCTGGCGTCACGACGGCTCGCGCGCCTTGTCGCGCGGCTGCAGGACGAGGAGCGCTTTCGCCTCATCGTTTCCACCTTGCCGTTCGCCGACGAAGTCGCGCTCGAGGCGCGGCTGCCGGCGCACCGGTGCCGGATCGCCAATACGCTCTCGGCCGAGATTGCGCGGCTCGCGGCGGATTCTCCCGCTCGAGCCGAGCGGCGCCTCGCGCGCTACCGCGCGATGTACGGCGGCCGGCGGCTGATTGCGGTCTCTCAAGGCGTGGCCGCCGACCTGAGCGCCGGCTGCGCGATCGCAGCGGCGCGCCTCGCCACGATTCCCAATCCGTTCGATTTCGCCGGGCTGAAACAGCGCGCCGCCGAGCCCGCCGCGTTGCCGGCGCGGCCCTATCTCATTCACGTCGGGCGCTTCTCGGCCCAGAAGCGCCACGATGTGCTGCTCGATGCGTTCGCGCGCCTTCCCGCCGATCGGCGCCTCCTCCTCCTCGCAGAAGCCGACCCGCGTCTTGAGCGCATGATCGCCGACCGCGGGCTCGCGGATCGGGTACGGATCGCCGGATTCCAGCAGAATCCCTACCCATGGATCGCCGGCGCGGCGCTGCTCGTGCTTTCTTCCGACCATGAGGGGCTGCCGAACGCGCTCATCGAGGCGATCGCGCTCGGGGTGCCCGTCGTGAGCACCGACTGCCCCTCCGGTCCGCGCGAGGTCCTCGGCGCGGCTTTTCCGCAGCTGCTCGCCCCCGTGGGCGATGCCGCCGCGCTTGCGGGCGCCATCGAGCGCGCGCTCGCCGAGCGGCCCGACATGGCGCGCGTCGACCTTTCCGCCTACGCCGCCGAGCGCGTGATCGACGCCTACGAGCGCCTCGCCGCGGAAGGCGGCTAGCGCGATGTGCGGGATCGTCGGCCTCGTGGGCACCCCATGGCAGGCGGATGCCGAGCCGATGCTCGCCGCGCTCTTCGCCCGCGGGCCCGATGCGCAGAGCCTCGCCACCGAAGGCGAGGCGACGCTCGGCACGGCGCGCCTCGCCATCATCGATCTCGCGGGCGGCGATCAGCCGATGCGCTCGGCCGACGGCCGCTACCTCGTCGCCTACAACGGCGAGATCTACAACTTCCGCGAGCTGCGCGCCGAGCTCGAAGCGCTCGGCCGCGTGTTTCGCACGCGCTCCGATACCGAAGTACTGCTCGAGGGCTACGCCGCCTGGGGCGAGAAGATGCCCGCGCGCCTGGACGGAATGTTCGCTTTTGCGATCTGGGATGCGAAGGAGCGGGAGCTCTTTGCCGCGCGCGATCGCGTCGGCGTGAAGCCTTTCTTCTATTCGACGACGGACGGGCTCGCGTTCGCCTCCACGCTCGCGCCCTTTTTCAGGCTGCGCGGCTTTCCTGCGAGGCTCGATTACGAGGCGCTGCGCGACTATCTCGCCTTCCAGGTCTGCCTCGCCCCGCAGTCTTTCCTCGCCGATGTGCGCCAGCTGCCGCCGGCGCATGTCCTGCGCTGGCGCGACGGCAGGAGCGATGTCCGTCGTTATTGGGATCTTCCGCAAAGAGCTTCGGAAAAACATTCCCGTGAAGAAGCCGTAGAACGCGTTGACGCGGCGCTGCGCGAGAGCGTGCGCCGCCAGCTCGTCGCCGACGTGCCGCTCGGCGCGTTCCTCTCCGGGGGGATCGACTCCGGCCTCATGGTCCATTACATGGCCGAGGCGGGCGGCGCGCCGCCGGAAACGTTCACGATGGCGTTCCGCGAGGCGGATTACGACGAGACCACGTACGCGGAGCTCGTCGCGCGCGCGCACGGCTGCCGGCATCACGTCCTCCAGGCACCCGAGATCGACGGCGCCGCCTTTGCAGGGGCGATCGAGGCGCTCGACCAGCCGCTCGCCGATCCGGCCTACGTGATGACGAGCGCGCTCTCGGCGCTCACCCGCAGGCACGTGACCGTTGCGATCAGCGGCGACGGTGGCGACGAGCTCTTCGGCGGCTACGCGCGCTTCGCCGATCAGGCAGAGGACCATCCGGCGCGGCCCGGCCAGGCGCTTGCCCGCGGGCTCGTGGACGCCGGGCTTCTCCCTGGCGCGCTCACACGGCGCACCTTGCACGGGCGCGAGCTCATCTACTACCGGCGCGTCGAGCTCGGCCCCTGGAAGCGCGGCCGCAAGAGCATGGCAACTTACCTCGCACCGGAGGCGCTCGAGCGAGCCAACGTGTCCGGCACGCTCGGGCTGTGGCGCTCGGCGGCGGGCGAGATGGACACGGGAAGCCTGATGCGCGCCGATCTCGCGACCTATCTCTCCGAGGACTGCCTCGCCAAGGCCGATCGCGCGAGCATGGCGAAGAGCCTGGAAGCGCGCGTGCCGATGCTCGGCAACCCGGTGCTCGACGCGGTGCTGCCGCTGCCCGCGAGCGTTCACTTCGACGCCGGGGGCGGCAAAGCGATTTTGCGCGAGCTCGCGCGCCGCCACCTGCCCGAGGCCGCCTGGAAGCGCGCAAAGCACGGCTTTTCGGTGCCGCTGCGCGAGCTTTTCAACGGCGCCTGGCGCGAGGCGGCGGAAAGCGCGCTGGCGGGCTGCGAGCGTACCGCCCCGTTCCTCAAGGCCGAGGCGGTGCGCGCGCTGTGGCGTTCGGCGCTCGCGGGCCGCGGCTCCCGGCGCCTCGCCTACACGCTGGTGGTGCTGCTCCTCTGGCTCGAGAAGCATCCGCTGCAATGACGCCGAAGCTCTCGCTCGTCGTCCCGGTCTACAACGTCGCGGCGTGGCTCGCGCCGTTTCTGGAGAGCCTCGCGGCGCAGACGCTGCCGGCCGCGCAATTCGAGATCGTGGCCGTCGACGACGGCTCGACCGACGATTCACCGCAGATCCTGAAGAGCTTTTCCGCGCGCATGCCGAACCTGCGCACCGTGCGGCGCGAGAACGGCGGGCTCTCGGCGGCGCGCAACACGGGCCTCGAGCACGCGGCCGGGGAATGGGTGGCCTTCGCCGATTCGGACGATCTCGTCCTCCCCGCCACCTACGCGCGCTGGCTTGCGCTCGCCGAGGCGGACAGTCTCGACATGCTGGTCGGCAACGGCTTCTACCATCACGAAGGCCGCGAGCCCGACCGGCCGATCTTCGACGGCGTCGCGGCGACCGGCGTGATGGCCGGCGCCGACTGGCTGCGCGCGCGGCTTGCCGCGCGCTTCCTCCCCCACATGGTGTGGCTGCACCTGTACCGGCGCGAGTTCCTGGAGAAAAACCGCTTCCGCTTCGTGCCGCGGCTCATCCACGAGGACGTGATCTGGACCACGCGCGCGCTGCTGCGCGCCAGGCGGGTGCGGTTCGATCCCGAGCCGGGCTATCGCTATCGCCTGCCGGTGCGCCGGCTCGCGCCGCCCGAGCTGGCGCGCCACATGGAGCGCGTGATCGCCTCGAGCGTGTACAACGCGCGGCAGCTCTCCGCCCTGGTCGAGAACGAAGTCGGCGACGCGGCGCTGTCGCGCCTGATCGGCTGGCAGCTGGCCGATGGGGCGATGTCGGTCTTTCACAAGATCGAGCAGCACCCGGACGCGGCCGCGCGCCGCTCGCTTTACCGGCGCCTGCGCGAGGAGAAATTTTTCGCGCTCCTCTGGCGCCATGCGCTCGATGCGCGCCAGAAGCGCAAGGTGGCCGGGCGCTGGCTGCGCTCGCTCGTGCGCTCGGTCGGCGCCTGAGCATGCGCGCCTGGCAGGTCAACCTGCAGGAGCACTTCGGCGGCGGCGAGGTGTTCACCGCGTTCCTCACGCGCGCGCTCGCGCGCCTCGGCGTGCCGACGACGCTCTTTGTCAACGCCCGCGCCGATTTCTGGCGGCGCCTGGCGCTGCCGCCCGAGAGCGAGCTCGTGGCCCTCGCCGACGCGGGGGAGATCGCGCGCGCGCTGCCGCGGCCGGCGCCGGGCGAGCGCGCCTGGCTGCTCGGCCATGGGCCGCTCCCGCCGCAGCTCGCGGAGGCCGGGAACCTGCGCGGGAACCTGCGCGGCCACCTGCGCACGGCGATCGCGCACATGCCGCCGCAGGGACGCGACCCGCGCGCCTTCGAGAAGCACGACCTCGTCTTCGCCGTCTCGGGCTGGGTGCTCGAAGGCGTGCGCTCGACCGGCGCGCCGGCCTGGGAGGAGCCGCTCTACGGCGTGGCGGAGGTTCGCGGCGACGCGGGCGCGACGCTCCATGCCCGCCCGCCCTACGAGTTCGACCGCCGCAAGCTTCGCGACCGCGCGCTCGGCGCGATCCAGCCGATGACTTCGTTCTTTCAGGGAAAGGCGAGCTATGCGAAGCGGCCGGGCCTGACGCTCGGGCTCGTGTCGCGCCTCACGCCGATCAAGCAGTTTCCCGAGCAGTTTTCGATTCTCGCGCCGCTCCTTGCGGCGCGGCCGGGCTTGCATCTGGAGGTGTTCGGCGCGGGCGGCTACGCCTCGGTGAGGGATCTCAAGCGCGCGCTCGCGCCGCTCGGCGCGCGCGCCCGTTTCTGGGGGCACCAGGACAACGTGGCGGCGGCCTACGCCGGGCTCGACTACCTCATGACGGGGCTCCCGGAAAAGGAGGCGCTCGGCCTGAACGTCATCGAAGCGCAGAGCGCGGGCCTGCCCGTGCTCGCGGTCGCCGCGCCGCCTTTCACCGAGACGGTGCGGGAGGGCGAGGGCGGCTTCCTGTATCGCGATCCGCGGACGGACGGCGGCGCGGATTTCGCGCGCCTCGTGGACGAGCTGGTTTCGGGCAGGCCGCGGCCCGACCCGCGGCTTGCTCGCTCGCACCTCGAGCGATTTTCCTTCGAGGCATTCTGCGGGCGCGTCGAGCGCGCGCTAGCGGCGATTCGCGCGAGACTCGCCTAGCTTTTTTCTTCGGGCGTCTCGACCTCGCGCGTCCAGGCGGCCGCGAGCACGACGCATAACACACCGAGGAAGCCGACCAGCATCGCCCAGTCCGGCACGTGCAGGCGCCAGGCGCCGAGGCCGATCGCGCCGCACGCCGCCGAGATGGCGGCCAGCGCCGCCGCGATCCTGCCCGCGCCCCAGCCCTTGGCGAGCAGCAGGTGATGGAAATGCTCGCGGTCGCCGCTGAACAGGCTGGCGCCGCGCAGCGCGCGCACGAACATCACCCTCGCCATGTCGAGGAGCGGCACGGCGAGCACCCAGACCGCCGCGATCGGCGGCATGGAGCGGCCGACTCCCTGCGTGAGGTCGATCGCGAACCAGCACAGCGTGAACCCGAGCATCATGCTGCCCGCGTCGCCCATGAACACCGCCGCATGGCTGCGGCCGGGCAGGCGCATGTTCCAGACCAGAAACCCGGCGATGGCGCTCGCGAGCAGGAGCAGCAGCACGCATTGCACCGCCAGCCCCTGCAGCCCCGCGGCGACCGCGAGCAGGAGCGCGGCGAGAAACGTGATGCCGCCGGCCGCGCCGTCGATGCCGTCCACCATGTTGACCGCGTTGATGAGGCCGAGGCAGCACACCACGCTGAAGGGAATCGCCCACTGGTAGAGGTTGATGGGCCCCACGCCGAGCAGCTCGCCCAGATGCAGGACCTGGATCTGCGCCCAGGAGGTCATGAAGAGGGCGGCCACGAGCTGGAGCAGGAATTTGGTGCGCGGCGTGATGTCGCGCATGTCGTCGGCGGCGCCCCCCGCCACGAGCACCGCCTGCGCGGTGAGAAGCGCGAGGATCGCGCCCACGGCGAGCTTGGAGGCGAGCGTCGCCGCCGCGAAGCCGAAGAACATGGCGAGGCCGCCCGTCACCGGAATCGTGCCGGTGTGCTGCTTGCGGCCGCCGGGCGCGTCCGCCAGGCCGATGCGCAGCGCGATCGGGGTCAGCGCGCGCGCGAAGAACACCGAGCAGCCGAAGGCGAGCAGGACGAAAAACGCAAACCGGTTCGCCGGGGGAAAGGCCTCGAGCATGCCGCTCAGAACGCCGAGACCATGCGGCGCCACAATTCCGGCAGTGGAATCGGCGCGGCTTCGGCGCGCTGGCGCACCGCGCTATCGAGGAAGTAGCCGACGCCGCTGTGCCGGCCGTTCTTCAACGCGACGAACACGACTTCCCGGTCGAGGTTGTCGACGACTACCTCGCCGAAACGCGCGCTGAAGCCCGGCGCGATCTCGCGCGCATAGGCGAGCGTCACGAAAAGCGACTCGCCGCGGTTGTCCACCTCGAAGAGCGGCGCGCCTTCCGGCGAGACGCCCGAGGCGAGCTTCGCCGCGGTCGCGCCGGCCTGCGCCGGGTTCTCGCAATGCACGAGAAAATCGCGCGACATGCGCGGCTCGACGCGGCTGAAGCCGCAGCCCAGGCGTCGCAGGAACGCCTCGTGCGCGCGCAGCCGCCAGTAGAACACCGGCTCGTCCACCGCTTCCTGGTGCAAGCCGGTCGCAATCATGACGCGCGGCCGGGGCTCGAGCGCGAGGCAATCGGCGATGACGCGGTCATAGAGCTGGTAGATCCCGAGCACCGGATCGACGCCGGGCGAGAGATACCAGGAGGGATTGCGGTGACGGCCCGAGTAGGCCGACGAGTTGAAGAGATAGTGGTGCTGGATGTGCGCCGCGCCGTTCAGGAACAGCGTCGCGAAATCCGGGCGGTTCTGCCGCCACAGGTGCAAAAAGCAATCCGCGAGGAAGCGATCGAGGAACACCGCGCGCGCCCAGCGGCCGCGCAGGCCGGCCGCCGCGTCGGCAAGATAGCGCGGCCAGCGGCGCGGGTTGGTGTAGGCGAGCAGGCCGCACAAGAGCTGCAGCGCGGAGCGCGGCGTGATGCGGCTCTCGGCGTTGTCGGCGACGGCCTGGCACACGGCGCGGTAGGCGCCCTGCAGGATGCGCGGCGCCTTGACGCCGGTCGGTGTCCACGGATCGGGCACGAAAAAGGCCCCCTGCGGAATCGCGTTCGCGGCGTTCATCGGCGAGAACGCGCCCACGCGCAGGCCGCGGCCGCCGAGCTCCTCCCAGATCTGGCGCGCGCCCGCCTGCGGCCCGTCGCCGAGGCGAAAGACGCCGTGCTCGGCGAAGCTCTTGCCGGTGTGCACGGTGAACCACTGGATCCAGGGCTCGATCCGCTCGTGCTCGGTCTCGGAGAGCGTTCGCGTGTAGCCGTGCTCCTCGATCAGGCGCGCGAACGCGGGCAGCTCGCCGCGCCGGCAATAGTGCTCGACGAAGTCGAAATTCACCTCGTTCAGCTCGAGCACGACGAGCGGGGTGGTCATGCGGGGATTATGACGCAGGATGCGATAATCGGACGATGCTGCTCGTCACGGGGGGCGCCGGCTTCATCGGCGCCAATTTCGTATTGCACACCATTGCCGCGACCGGCGAATCCGTCGTCAATCTCGACAAGCTCACCTATGCGGGCAGCCTCGACAACGTCTCGCCGGTCTCGGGCGATTCGCGCCACGCGTTCGTGCGCGGCGACATCTGCGACCGCGCGCTCGTGAGGAAGCTCCTCGCCGAGCGCCGCCCGCGCGCGATCGTGCATTTCGCCGCCGAGAGCCACGTCGATCGCTCCATCGCCGGCCCGGCCGACTTCGTGCAGACGAACGTCGTCGGCACCTTCAGCCTGCTCGAGGAAGCCGCCGCGTACTGGAAGTCGCTCGAGGCGGCGGAGCGCGCGCGCTTTCGCTTTGTGCAGGTGTCGACCGACGAGGTCTACGGCTCGCTCGCGCCCGAGGAGCCCGCCTTCACCGAGTCGCGGCCCTATGCGCCGAACAGCCCTTATTCGGCGTCCAAAGCCGCCGCCGACCACCTGGTGCGCGCCTACCACGTCACCTACGGACTGCCGACGCTGACGACCAATTGCTCCAATAACTACGGCCCGCGCCAGCTTCCGGAAAAGCTGATTCCGCTCATGATCACGAACGCGCTCGCGGGCAAGCCCTTGCCCGTCTATGGCGACGGCAGGAACGTGCGCGACTGGCTTTACGTCGAGGATCATTGCAGCGCGATCCAGGCCGTGCTCGACAGGGGCCGCGCCGGCGAGACCTACAACATCGGCGCGCGCTGCGAAAAGGCGAATCTCGAGCTCGTGAAGACGCTCTGCGCTTTGCTGGACGAAGCGCGGCCGCGCCAAGCGGGCCGCTACGAGGAGTTGATCCAGTTCGTGACCGATCGCCCCGGCCACGACCGGCGCTACGCGATCGATCCATCCAAGATTGCGCGCGAGCTCGGCTGGCAGCCCGCGCGGGATTTCGAGAGCGGACTGCGCAAAACCGTGGAGTGGTACCTTGGCCGCCACTGAGACCCGGGGGCGCCGCGCCCTCATCACCGGGATTGCCGGCCAGGACGGCGCCTACCTTTCGCGGCTCCTCCTCGCCAAGGGCTATCGCGTCTACGGGCTCCTCGCGCGGCGCAGCAACGAGTCGCTCTGGCGCCTGCGCGAGCTGGGGCTCGAAGACAAGGTGACGCTCCTCGTGGGCGATGTCACCGATCTCTCGTCGATCCTGCGCGCGCTCGAGGAAGCCGAGCCCGCCGAGGTCTACAACCTCGCGGCGCAGAGCACCGTCACCAAGTCCTGGGAGCTGCCCTCGCTCACCGCGCAGGTGACCGGCATGGCGGTGGTGAACGCGCTCGAGGCGATCCGCAGCGCCGACCCGAACATCCGCTTCTACCAGGCCTCCTCGAGCGAGATGTTCGGCCTTGCCGGCAAGCCCGTGCTGGACGAAACCACGGCTTTCCACCCGCGCAGCCCCTACGGCGTGGCGAAGGCGTTCGGCCACTGGCTGACGGTGAACTATCGCGAGAGCCACGGCATGCACTGCTCGAGCGGCATCCTCTTCAACCACGAATCGCCGCTGCGCGGATCGGAGTTCGTCACGCGCAAGATCACGCTCGCGGTGGCGCGCATCAAGCGCGGCCGGCAGCAGAAGCTGCAACTGGGCAACCTCGAGGCGAAGCGCGACTGGGGATTCGCCGGCGACTACGTCGAGGCGATCTGGCGCATGCTGCAGCAGGAGCGCGCCGACGACTACGTCATCGCCACCGGCCGGGGCACCTCGGTGCGCGATTTTTGCCGCCTCGCCTTCGCGCACGCCGGCCTCGACTACGAGCGCCATGTCGAGACCGACAGCGCGCTGCTGCGGCCGGCCGACATCCACGCCATGGTGGGCAACGCCGACAAGGCGAAGCGCGCGCTCGGCTGGAGCGCGGGCACGAGCCTCGAGGCGCTCGTCGCGATGATGGTCGAGGCCGACCTCGCGCGCGTGGACAAGGGAGAGGCGGCGTGAAAGGGATCCTTCTCGCCGGCGGCCAGGGCACGCGCCTTTACCCGGCCACGCTCGCGGTCTCAAAGCAGCTCATGCCGGTGTACGACAAGCCGATGATCTATTACCCGCTCGCGACGCTCATGCTCGCGGGCATCCGCGACATCCTCGTCATCTCGACGCCGCAGGACACGCCCAAATTCCGGCAGCTGCTCGGCAACGGCCGGCGCTGGGGCGTCGAATTTTCCTACAAGGTGCAGAACGCGCCGAACGGGATCGCCGAAGCCTTCCGCCTGGGCCGCGAGTTCATCGGCCGCGACTCGGTGGCGCTCGTCCTCGGCGACAACATCTTCCACGGCCACGACCTGGTGCGCGCCACCACGGCCGCGGCCCGGCGCAAGCGCGGCGCGACCATTTTCGCCTACGCGGTGAACGACCCGCAGCGCTACGGCGTGATCGAGTTTCGCGGCAAGCGCGCCGTGAGCATCGAGGAGAAGCCGAAGAAGCCGAAGTCGCGCTACGCCGTGACCGGCCTTTACTTCTACGACAACCGGGTGGTGGAGATCGCCGCGCGCCTCAAGCCCTCGCAGCGCGGCGAGCTCGAGATCACCGACGTGAACCGCGCGTACCTCGAGCGCGGCGAGCTGCGAGTCGAGGTGCTCGGCCGCGGCCACGCCTGGCTCGATACCGGCACGCACGAGTCGCTCCTGCAGGCGTCGCTCTTCGTCGAGACGATCGAGCGCCGCCAGGGCTGGAAGATCGCCTGCGTCGAGGAGATCGCCTGGCGCAACAAGTGGATCAGCGCCGGGCAGCTGCGCGCGCTCGCGCGCCCGCTCGCGAGGAGCGGCTACGGCGAATACCTGCAGCGCCTGCTCGTCGACAAGGACGTCGGTTGAAAGCCGAGAAGACGGAGCTGCCGGGCCTGCTGCGGCTCGAGCCGCGCCTGTTCGGCGATGCGCGCGGCTGGTTCATGGAGACCTGGAACGCGCGCACCTTCGCCGAGCTCGGCATCGAGGCGAGCTTCGTGCAGGACAACCATTCGCGGTCGCTGAAGAACACGCTGCGCGGGCTGCACTACCAGGTGCGCCAGCCGCAGGGAAAGCTCGTGCGCGTGACCGCGGGCGCGATCTGGGACGTGGCGCTCGACCTGCGGCGCAGCTCGAAGACCTTCGGCCGCTGGGCGGGGATGCGCCTGGATGCCGACTCGCATGCCATGGCCTGGATTCCCGCCGGCTTCGCGCACGGCTTCGTCGTCCTGTCGGAAGAGGCGGAGGTGCTCTACAAGGCGACCGACTACTACGCGCCGCAGCACGAGCGCACGATCCTCTGGAACGACCCCGCGCTCGCCATCGCCTGGCCGATCACGGGCGAGCCGGTGCTTTCGGACAAGGATCGGCGCGGCGTGCCGCTCGCGCAGGCCGAAACCTGCGATTGAGGATCCTGCTCACCGGAAAAAGCGGACAGATCGGGGGCGAGCTCGAGGCGCGGCTCGCGCCGATGGGCGAGCTCATCGCGCCCGGCCGCGCCGAGCTCGAGTTTCTCGACCTGCGCGCGCTGCAGCAGGAAGTGCGCTCGGTCCGGCCGACGCTCATCGTCAATGCCGCGGCCTATACCGCGGTCGATCGCGCCGAGTCCGAGCGCGACGCCGCTTTTGCGGTCAACGCCGCGGCCGTGGGCGTGCTCGCCGAAGAGGCGAAAAAGCTCGGCGCGCTGCTCGTGCACTTTTCCACCGACTACGTGTTCGACGGCGAGAAGGCGGGGCCGTACAACGAGGACGATGCCGCGCGCCCGGTCAGCGTGTACGGCGAGTCGAAGCTCGCCGGCGAGCGCGCCGTCGCCGGCTCGGGCTGCCGCTACCTGATCTTTCGCACGAGCTGGGTGTACTCGGCGCGCGGGCGCAACTTCGCGCGCGCCATCCTCGCCGCCGCGCGGGCAAACAAGGCGCTGCGCGTGGTCGACGACCAGCGCGGCGCGCCGACGCCGGCGCACGCCGTCGCCGAGGCGGTCGTGCGCGCGCTCCGGGACAAGGAGCTTTCGCAGAAAACGGATCTGCTTTACCACCTGAGCATGGCGGGCGAGACGACCTGGCACGGCTTCGCCTGCGAGATCCTCAGGGGCGCCGGCCTCGAGCGCCCCGTCGCGGCAATCTCGAGCGCGGAATACGGCGCTGCGGCGCGGCGCCCCGGAAATTCGCTTCTCGACAACTCGAGGCTCGAGCGCACGTTCGGCTTCGCCCTGCCGCACTGGCGCGCCGGGCTTGCTGCGCTTCTCCCGGCCATCCACTAAGATTCCTCATGGCCAAGGTCGCGCTCATCACCGGCATCACCGGGCAGGACGGCTCCTATCTCGCCGAGCTGCTGCTCGGCAAGGGCTACGTCGTGCACGGCATCAAGCGGCGCTCCTCGCTCTTCAACACCGAGCGCATCGACCACCTGTACCAGGATCCGCACATCGACGGGCGCAAGCTCATCCTGCACTACGGCGACATGACCGACTCGATGGCGCTCATGCGCGTGGTCGAAACGGCGCAGCCCGACGAGATCTACAACCTCGCCGCGCAGAGCCATGTCGCGGTCTCCTTCGAGGAGCCCGAGTACACCGCCAACGCCGACGGCCTGGGCGCGCTGCGCCTGCTGGAGGCGATGCGCATCCTCGGCCTCGGAAAGACGCGCTACTACCAGGCCTCGACCTCCGAGCTCTACGGCCTGGTGGCGGAAACGCCGCAGGACGAGAAGACGCCCTTTCATCCGCGCTCGCCCTACGGCGTGGCGAAGCTCTACGCGCACTGGATCACCATCAACTACCGCGAGGCCTACGGGCTTTTCGCCTCGAACGGCATCCTGTTCAACCACGAGTCGCCGGTGCGCGGCGAGACCTTCGTCACGCGCAAGATCACGCGCGCGCTCGCGCGCATCAAGCTGGGGCTGGACGAGTGCCTGTACCTCGGCAACCTGGATGCGCGCCGCGACTGGGGCCACGCGCGCGACTACGTCGAGGCGATGTGGCGCATCCTGCAGCAGAAAAAGCCCGACGACTTCGTCATCGCCACCGGCGTGCAGCACAGCGTGCGCGAGTTCGTCGAGGCCGCGGCCGCCGAGCTCGGGATGCGCCTCACCTGGCGCGGCAAGGGAAAAAGCGAGGCCGGGTTCGACGCGAAGGGCCGGCGCATCGTCGCCATCGACCCGCGCTACTTCCGCCCCGCGGAGGTCGACACGCTCCTTGGCAACGCCGCGCGCGCGCGCCGGCAGCTCGGCTGGAAGCCGCGCGTGAGCTTCAAAAAGCTCGTCGCCGAGATGGTGCAGGCCGACCTGCAGGCGGCCAGGGGCGATGCGCTCATGCGCCGCCGCGGCTATCGCGTCGCCGATCGCAAGGAATAGCGCCGTGCAGGCGGGCGAGCGCATCTACGTCGCCGGCCATACCGGGCTCGCGGGCTCGGCGATCGTGCGCGCGCTCGCGCGCGCGGGCCACGCCGATCCCCTCGTGCGCCGCCATGCCGAACTCGAGCTCACCGACCAGGCCGCGGTGCGCGCTTTTTTCGCCAAGGAGCGGCCCGAGTACGTGTTCGTCGCCGCCGCGAAGGTGGGCGGCATCCTCGCCAACGACACCTATCCCGCGGATTTCATCGATGACAACCTCGGCGTGGAGCTGAACGTCATCCGCGAGGCGTGGCGCTCGGGCGTGAAGCGGCTTCTCTTTCTGGGCTCCTCGTGCATCTATCCGCGCGACTGTCCGCAGCCGATGAAGGAGGAGCACCTGCTCACCGGCCCGCTCGAGCCGACCAACCGTCCTTACGCGATCGCGAAGATCGCGGGGATCGAGCTTTGCTGGGCGCACAACCGCCAGCACGGCACGCGCTTTCTCGCCGCGATGCCGACCAACCTCTACGGGCCGGGCGACAGCTACGACCTCGCCCATTCGCACGTGCTCCCTGCGCTCATCCGGAAAATCCACGAGGCGAAGCTGCATGGCGAGCGCCAGGTCACGATCTGGGGCAGCGGCCGGCCGCGGCGCGAGTTCCTTTACTCCGACGACATGGCCGAGGCCTGCGTTCACCTCATGCGCCTGCCGGAAGAAGAATTCAATCGCGCGGTGGCGCCGGAGCGCGCGCCGCTCGTCAACATCGGCGCGGGGAGCGACCTGCCGATCGCCGAGCTCGCCGCGCTCACGGCCGAAGTGATCGGTTTTCGCGGCGAGTTCGTCTACGACTCGTCCAAGCCCGACGGCACGCCGCGCAAGCTCATGGACAGCTCGCGCATGGCCGCCCTCGGCTGGAAGCCGCGGGTCGGCTTGCGCGAGGGCATCGCGCTTGCCTACGAGGATTTCCGGCGCCGCTTCAGCCAGGCCGCCTAGTCCGCGACGCGGCTTTTGTATGCCGCGTTTATGCAATCTGTAACAGATGATCCCGGGCAAAGCGTGGAATACTCCGGCTCGTTCCACGCAGGCGGAGCAAGGGGCAAAACGACGTGACGACCATCAACGCAACGCTGCAGAGCGCGAGCTTTCCGGGAAGCCTGTTCGGGTCGGCGGATTTCCTCGGCTCGGTGAGCGACGCGGCCGCGGCGCTCGGCCAGGAACTCGACCTGGTGCTCGGCTCGAGCCCGACGCTCGTCTCGGCGACGCCCACCCTCATCGTCTTTTCGCTCGCCGGCACGACGGGCTCGATCGGCGGCCAGTTCAGCTTCCGTCCGTTTCTCATCACCTCCTTCCAGTACAACCTGCCGAGCGGCGGCTCGATCGATTTCGCCGGCTCCTTCAGCGAGTCGGGCGGGGGCGCCGGGCATCTCACCTCGTTCCATCTCAACTCGCCGGCCGCCAGCGTCGGCTTTGCGGGCTCCGCGGATATCGACGCGTTCGGCCATATCAGCGGCTCGATCAGCAGCCTTACCCTCGGGATCGGGGGCGTCAGCGCGGGATTCACCGGCAACCTGCACCTCGATTCGGGCGGCGACCTGGCGGGCACCGTCTCCTCGCTTTTCCTTTCCGATGCCTCGGGAAACAGCTTCAGCGCGAGCGGCCTCACCCTCAACGTCGACGACTTCGACTCGATCCATTCGGCGAGCGACATCGTCGCCGCGCTCGGCACGCAGCTCGCGGGGAACGACAACGTCACCCTCGACTTCGCCTTCGGCGCGACCCTCGACGCAGGCACGGGCGACGACATCGTGCGCGGCGGGCGCGGCGGTGACCATCTCTCGGGCGGCGACGGCGACGACTCGCTCTTCGGCCTGGCGGGCAACGACACGCTGGAGGGCGGCGCGGGCAACGACACGCTGACGGGCGGCGCGGGCGACGACAGCTACGTGTACGACCCCGCGGACACGATCGTCGAAGCGCCGGGCGGCGGCTCGGACACCCTTCGCGT
>DATAID010000013.1:0-14875 GCA_036262835.1 Burkholderiales bacterium
CCTGCTTCGAGCATCCTGTTAAACGTCTCGATCGTGAGGTTTGGATCGAGCTTCTCGAGGGTTGCTGCGAGCGCAAGACTGTCCTGCAAGAGCGCAATTGAATGGGCTGACGCGTAGTCTTCCGTGGAAATGACCGGCTGATCTTCGATGTAGACGGGGATGGCGGTTCCATGGCGAATCCCCGATGCCGCTGTTACCGAAAGCCCGTTCGCCCCGTAGACATCACTAATTAGCGGATCCGCTATCCGAACGCCTTGGAGCGTTGCAACAGCAGCTCCAGTTGTGTAGCTCGCCGAGGCAATTAAAGCCAATTTGTGGCGCGGGTCGTCGTAAATGCTTAGATAAGTCGCATCTGGATTCGCGAGATACAGCTGCAGTTGCGGCCGAACGGCATCGTTCGTGACCAAGGTTGGATCAGAGCCGAAGTACGACGTCGGGTCGTTGAATACCGAGTTGTACAAGTCGAGAAGGGACCGTACGCCTCCGTCAATGCTCGTTGAGCCTGTCCCGGCGCCGTTGAACAGGTAGGTGTGATTTACGGCAGTTGGATTCAGCTCGGTGAATACCGTCGCTAAATGACCCCCCAAGGAATAGCCGGTGACGTCGACTTTCGCGTCGCCAACTATCGGCAGGACCGTGGACTCGTAAAACGCCTGGAGTTGCGAGATTTGACCGAGAGCATAGCCATATTGAGCAATTTCTAAATCGGCTCGGATGTCACCTGAGTCGAGAATATTGCCGCTGTTGCCGTCAAGACCAAGCGATGCCTCTGTGCTCCGGATTGAAAGTGTGTAGTCGCCGGTTGCCCGGTCCACGAATAAGCTGGCCGACAACCCGCTTTTATCGAGGATAGTCGCGCCTAGAGGGTTTTTCCCTCCGTTAAGGGAAAGGTCGATATGGGCGACTACGGAAAATTGCTCAACGAATGCATTCGCCAACGAAGTCGGAAACACGCTCGAATTTTCGTTTCCTATTTCGATAGCTTCCTTAAGCGCGTTTTGGTTATTAAAGCCGGCGGTTGTTAAGAACGCCTCAGAGGCCACCTGAAGATTTGAAGCCGAGGAGGATTGCTCGATTTGCCTGTTTGACATGGCGCTCTCGTGTCTTTACAGATTTTTAGGGATTAAGACACTCTTCACGAATTCAGACGTCGAATGCTTTTGCGGGCAACTTTCCCCCGCTCCACCCCACGGATGCTTCGTCAACGCTCCGTTCAACCGTCGCGCGAAATAGAATCCGGTCCGCTCCGCAATGAGCTCACCTGCCTTTAAATCCAATATTCGAATGCGCCCACCAGCTATCCATCGATCTCGCATTTCTTGTGTAGAAATGTCCTCCCAGGAGTAGCCATACTTGCTCTGGAGCACTCCCTCCTCCTCCCTCCTGATCTCGAGGCGCCTATGACCAATTGGAGCGGCTTTATCTACGTTCGCAATGAAACGGAGGTATGGCGGGCCGTTTGTTGCGCCAAGCGTTTTAGGCCTTTCAAACACATCGTAGTAATTTCCAAAACGCCAATCGAGATAGGCTCCCGGACCGTGCCCTGAGCCAACATCGCCAATCGCACCAAATGGGTCGTCCATCGTGTATTGGTTTTCCCTGTGAGTCACCTCGCCGCTAGGATCTCGCGCACGCATTTGAAAGACAGCGTCTACTTCGTGAACTCGACGGACAATCTTGTCTACCGCAAACTTCTTACAAAGATCTTGAAAAATCACGTAATCACGCTCAGCCAAGTATGAATAGTAGGGATAGCGCCCCCACCACCACGCGGGAAGCGGCGCAAATAGAAGTGACGTGATAAGTAGCGCTCGGCGGCGCTTTGTACCCTCGCTGAAACGGGCAACGATGCCTAGCACGCCAAGCCAAATAAGGCACCAGACAACTGTGACCGCAATCTCGGCCAGAATAAACACGAGTCGCCAAGCCCTCCCCTTAAAAAAGCCTACCCTCCGCCACCTGTGATTGCTACGTTCCTTGGACGGAAATTTTTCCGTGTCCGGGAATTCCTGACACGGAAAGCAAAGAGGCCCGCACGCGGCGGGCCTCTTTGTTTGCGGCGACTGCTGAGTTAGACCGGAGCCGGCTGCTCCTCGACCGGCGCCGGAGCATGCTCGGGCGCGGCGGGCTTGGGTTTGCGCTTACGGTCGTCCTCGGCTTTCTGCATCGCCTTGCGCGCCTCTTCGGCGCGTTGCTGCATGTACTCCCATTCGTACTCGTAGCACATGGTTGCCTCCTTTCGGAATGCACTTCCATGCTACGCCTGGCGATGGCCAAGGCAAGTGCGATCGGGCCTAGTCGTCGACTTTTTTCTTCTTGGCTTCCTCTTCGACTTCAGGCGGGATGATGCTGTCGGGAAAAGGACGACGTCGGCTGCGGACGAAGCGCACCACGCCCTCGGCGAAGAAGATCATGAGCAGCAGCGACGCCGTGACGAGGCCGCCCACGCCCCAGGGCGTCGTCGGCGGATCGAGCACGATCGGCAATCCGATCAGGAGCGCGAGCGCGACCGCGGCCTGGATGAGCGCGAGCTTCGGATCGCTTTCGTCGTCGTAGTTTCGATCGTCCATCGGTCGGGAGTGTAGCCCCGGACGGTATCATCGCGGCAAGGAGAAATCATGCCACTGCCAAAACCGGTGCCTCGACGGCACCTGCACACGAGAACGATTACCTGCGAGGGCTACGAGCGAGACGACGGTCTGTTCGACATCGAAGCGCGCATCGTCGACCAGAAGACCTACGAGACCGAGGACCCGTTTCGCGGCAAGCGCTCGCCGGGGATGCCGGTGCACGACATGCAGGTGCGCCTGACGCTCGACAAGAGCTACATGGTGAAGGGGATCGAGGACGACCAACGATTCGCCCTACGACATCTGCCCCACGGTCGCGCCCGGCTATCAAAAGCTCCTCGGCGCGCGCGTCGGCGCGGGCTGGCGCAAGGCGGTGCACGAGGCCGTGGGCCGGACGAAGGGCTGCACGCACATCACGGAGCTCCTGATGCCGGTCGCGACCGTCGCCTTCCAGACGATGGGCAACTGGAAGCAGGATCGCAATGCGAACGCGGAGATGACGAAGCCGTCCTACATCGACGGCTGCAAGGCCTGGGCGTCCGACGGGCCGGTGGTGGAGAAGCTCTTTCCGATGTTCTACAAGAAAGCCGGCTGATCGGTCGACGTTTCAGTCAACCGCGGCGGGTTCTTAGCCGTTAAGCGAGCGGGCACATTGCGCCCTGTATCGCTATGCTATACACTTATCAATGATTCGAAGCTTCCGCCACAAAGGGCTGGAGCGCTTCTTTCTGGAAGGCAGCAAGGCAGGGATTCAAGCTGTTCACGCCTCAAAACTACGATTGCAACTGGGCAGACTAGATGCAGCGGCCGGTCCAAGTGACATGAACCTCCCGGGCTGGCGCCTGCACCGCTTGAAAGGATCAATGGACGGCGTTTGGGCGGTCTCCGTCAGCGGGAACTGGCGATTGACATTTGGCTTCGAAGGTAAAGACGCCGTTCTTGTTGACTACGTTGACTATCACTGACGATGAGCAGAATGCATAACCCACCGCATCCGGGCGAAGTACTGCGCGACACGGTCCTGTCTGAAATCAGCGTGACTGAATTTGCCCGCAGGCTCGGTATTTCGCGAGTCGCCCTCTCGCGTGTGGCAAATGGGCGCGCGGCGGTCAGTGCCGAGATGGCGATTCGCCTCGCTGCCGCGCTCGGCGGGTCCGCGGACTCGTGGCTCCGCATGCAGTCAGCCTACGATCTCTGGCAAGCCTCGAAAAAGAAACGGCCGAAGATCGCTCGGCTCAAGCTGGCGTCACACGCAGCTAGGTAACCACCGCCTCCGGCTCGGTGGCGATGCTCTCCTCGATCGTGCCGATCTCGTAGGCGAGCTCGCCCTCGCGCTTGAGGAGCATGGTGGCGAGCTGGACCTGCTCGCGCGCAACGATGATGACCATGCCGATGCCGCAGTTGAAGACGCGCAGCATCTCTTCTTCGGCGATGTTGCCGGTCTCCTGCACCCACTTGAAGATGCCGGGGCGCGGCCAGGTGCTCTTGTTCAGCACGGCGCGCGTCCCGAGCGGCAGGATGCGCGGCACGTTGCCGACCAGCCCGCCGCCGGTGATGTGCGCGAGCCCCTTCACCTGCACGGCGGTCATGAGCTTGAGGATGGGCTTCGCGTAGATGCGCGTCGGCTCCATGAGGGTGTCGGCGAGGCTCGAGCCCGGCTTGTCGTCGCCGAGCACCTTGCGGATGAGCGAGTAGCCGTTGGAGTGCGCGCCGCTCGAGGCGAGGCCGAGCACGGCATCGCCCGGCCTGATCGATCTTCCGTCGATGATGCGGTCCTTCTCGACCACGCCCACGCAGAAGCCGGCGAGGTCGTATTCGCCTTCCGGGTACATGCCGGGCATCTCGGCGGTCTCGCCGCCGATGAGCGCGCAGCCGGCCTGCTCGCAGCCCTCGGCGATGCCGCGGATGACCTGCGTGGCGACCGCTTTGTCGAGCTTGCCGCAGGCGAAGTAGTCGAGGAAGAAAAGCGGCTCGGCGCCCTGCACGAGCACGTCGTTCGCGCTCATGGCGACCAGGTCGATTCCGACCGTGCCGTGCCGCCCGAGCAGAAACGCCAGCTTGAGCTTGGTGCCTACCCCATCGGTGCCCGAGACGAGCACCGGGTTCTTGTACCGGCCCGGGAGGGAGCAAAGCGCGCCGAACCCGCCGATCCCCGCCATGACCTCGGGGCGCATGGTGCGCTTGGCGAAGGGCTTGATGGCCTCGACCAGCGCGTCGCCGGCGTCGATGTCGACGCCTGCTTCGCGGTAGGAAAGAGGTTCTGGCATGACAGGTAGAATGGCGTGGTTTTTTCGCCAGCGGATTTTACGTGAAATGAGAGGCGGCATTCTGGCCGATACGCGGTTGTGGAGCTGGCTCGCGATCGTTGTCGCGATCGGCTGGCTGTTCTACGTCCTCTCGCCCATCCTCGCGCCCTTTCTCGCCGGCGCCATCTTCGCCTACATCCTGAACCCGGTCGTCGCCCGCATCTCGGGCAACAGCGTGCGGCGCACGATCGCGGTCGTATTCGTCCTCTTCCTCGCGCTCCTAGCGGTCGTCGCGCTCTTTCTCATCATCATCCCGCTCTTCAGCAAGGAGTTCCGGCTCCTCGCCGAGAAGACCCCGGCGATGATCGAGTGGCTGAACCAGACGGCGGCGCCCTGGCTAACCTCGCACCTGGGCATCGAGACGCATTTCGATCTCGATTCGCTCAAGGACATGCTGAGCGAGACCTTGCAGGCGAACCAGAACCTGATCCCCAAGCTCCTCGGCTCGCTGCAGATCGGCGGCCTGAAGCTGCTCGGCATCGTGGTCAACCTGCTCCTCATCCCGGTGGTGCTTTTCTACCTGCTGCGCGACTGGAACCAGATGGTCGCGCGCGTCGACGGCCTCATCCCGCGCCACCTGCAGGAGCGGGCGCACAAGATTTTTCGCGAGATCGACGCGGTGCTGGCGGAGTTCCTGCGCGGCCAGGTGGTGGTGATGCTCGTCATGGCGGTGTACTACGTCGTCGCGCTCTGGGTCGCCGGCCTGCAGTTCGCGCTGCCGATCGGCCTCCTGACCGGGCTCCTTGTCTTCATCCCCTACGTCGGCGCGGTGACGGGCTTCGTGCTCGGCACCATGGCCGCGCTCCTGCAGTTCGGCAGCTTCACCGGCCTCGCCTGGGTCTGGCTCGCCTTCGGGATCGGCCAGACGCTCGAGGGCATGGTGATCACGCCGACCCTGGTCGGCGAGCGCATCGGCCTGCACCCGGTCGCGGTCATCTTCGCGCTGCTCGCCTTCGGGTCGCTCTTCGGCTTCTTCGGCGTGCTGCTCGCGCTGCCCGCGAGCGCAGCGCTCCTGGTCGCGCTGCGCCACCTGCGCGCGGCCTACCTTGCCAGCGAACTCTACGGCGGCCGGAAGTGAAGCAACTGGCGCTGGGTATTTCGCCTCCGCCGCAGCCCACTCTCGAGAACTTCATTCCCGGCGCAAACGCCGAGCTGCTCGCGCGGCTAAGGGAGCTCAAATCGGGACGCTTCAAGGAAGCGGTCCTGTATCTCTGGGGCGAACCCGGGTCGGGAAAAACCCACCTGCTGCGCGCCTGCGGCGGGCGCACCGTGGTCGACGACGTGGAGAAGCTCGCCGAGCCCGCGCAGATCGAGCTTTTCAACGCCATCAACGAGGCGCGCGAGTCCGGTGGGCAAGTGCTCGCCGCCGGCAATGCCCCGCCTGCGCAGCTGCCGCTGCGCGAGGACCTGAGGACGCGGCTCGCCTGGGGGCTCGTCTACGAGGTGAAGCGGCTCACCGATGAAGAGCGCGCGGTTTATCTGCGCGCGGAAGCCGGACGGCGCGGCATGCGCCTCCCGGAGGACGTGATCGCCTACCTCCTCACGCACGCGCGCCGCGACCTGCCGACGCTCACCGGCATCCTCGATCGGCTGGACCGCGCCTCGCTCGAGCAGAAGCGCCAGGTCACGCTCCCCCTCGCGCGCGAGATCCTGAATTTCCCCGAGCCATGAACCTCGCGCTGTTCGACCTTGATAACACGCTGCTCGCCTGCGACAGCGACTACGAGTGGGGCCAGTTCCTCGTCGACGAGGGCGTGCTCGAGCGCAACGAGTACGAGGCGCAGAACGCCGCGTTCTACGAGCAGTACAAGGCGGGCACGCTCGACATCCACGAGTTCCTCGGCTTCGCGCTGCGCCCGCTCGCCGAGCACTCGCCCGAGGACCTGGAACGCTGGCACGGCGAATTCATGGCCACGCGCATCCGCCCGGCCATCGGCGAGAAGTCCCGCGCGCTCGTGCGCTCGCACCACGACGCGGGCGACCTCTGCGCCGTGATCACGGCGACCAACAGCTTCGTCACCGGGCCCATCGCGCGCGAGCTCGGGGTGCCCCACCTGATCGCGACCGAGCCCGAGCGCAAGAACGGCCGCTTCACCGGCCGGGTCGAGGGCATTCCCTGCTTTCGCGAGGGCAAGGTGAGGCGCCTGGAAGCCTGGCTAGCGGCGCAGGGCCGCCGCCTCGGCGACTTCGCCAAAAGCGCCTTCTACAGCGACTCGCACAACGACCTGCCGCTCCTCGAGCGCACCACCGACCCGGTCGCGGTCGACCCCGACGAGGCGCTCGCCCGGACCGCCCGCGCCCGCGGCTGGCCGGTGATTTCGCTGAGATAATCCGGCACCTCGATGATCAAGCGCTTCATCCGCCGCGTACTGGGCCTCGAGCGCTCGGGCCCCGCCCGCGTGCCCCAGAACCGCCACAGCATCACGCGCCAGAGCATCAGCCCGGGCGCGCTCAAGGTCTGCGACGTGCTCGCGCAGCACGGCTACCCCACCTACATCGTCGGCGGCGCGGTGCGTGACCTGCTCCTCGGCATCAAGCCCAAGGACTTCGACGTCGCCACCAATGCGCGCCCCGAGCAGGTGAAGCCGCTCTTTCGCCGCGCGCTCCTGATCGGGCGGCGCTTTCGCCTCGTGCACGTGATGATGGGCCCCGAGACGGTGGAGGTCTCGACCTTCCGCGCGGGCGACAGCCAGGACGCCGAGCGCGACGAGCACGGCCGCGTGCTGCGCGACAACGTCTTCGGCACGATGGAGGAGGATGCGCGCCGGCGCGACTTCACCATCAACGCGCTCTACTACGATTGCGCGAGCGGCGAGATCATCGACGACCACGGCGGGCTCGCCGACCTGAAAAAGCGCGTGCTGCGCATGATCGGCGACCCGGAAACGCGCTACCGGGAGGATCCGGTGCGCATGCTGCGCGCCGTGCGCCTCGCCGCCAAGCTCGGGCTGACGCTCGATGCCGCGACGCGCGCGCCGATCAAGCGCATGGCGCCGCTGCTGGAGAACGTGCCGCCGCCGCGGCTCTTCGAGGAGATGCTGAAGCTCCTCCTCTCGGGCCACGCGAGCGCCTGCCTGCGCCAGCTGCGCGACGAGGGCCTGCACAAGGGACTCTTGCCGCTCCTCGATGTGATCCTCGAGCAGCCGCTCGGCGAGCGCTTCGTCACGCTCGCGCTCGCGCAGACCGATGAGCGCGTGCTCGCCGGGCGGGGCGTGTCGCCCGCCTTTCTCTTCGCCGCGCTCCTCTGGCACGAGGTGCTCGCCGCCTGGCGAGCGCGCGAGAAGCGCGGCGAGCGCGCCATCCCGGCGCTCGAGGCCGCGATGGACTCGGTGCTCGACGCCCAGGCCGGCAAGCTCGCGATCACCCGGCGGCTCACCGCGACCATGCGCGAGATCTGGGCCATGCAGCCGCGCTTCGAGCAGCGCTCGGGCAACCGCGCGCAGCGGCTGCTGGAAGCCGAGCGCTTCCGCATGGGCTACGACTTCCTCGCGCTGCGCGCCGCGAGCGGCGAGGTACCGGCCGAACTGGAAGCCTGGTGGCGCGCGTTCCAGAGCGCCGACCCGGAGTCCCGCCGCGCGATGCTGCTGCCCGATAGCGGGCCGCGCCGCAAACGCCGCCGGCGCCGCCGCAAGCGAGGGGCGGGCGAGACGCCTCCTTCCGCCCCGGAATGACGCGGGCCTACGTGGGGTTGGGCGCCAACCTCGGCGACGCGCAAGGCACGATCAGGCAGGCGATGGACCAGCTCGACGCGCTGCCGAACACGCGGATCGCCGCGCGCTCCCCCCTCTACCGCTCGGCGCCCGTCGGCTATGCCGCGCAGCCGGATTTCGTGAATGCCGTGGCGGAGGTGCGCACGTCGCTCGCCGCCGGCGAGCTCCTCGCGGCGCTGATCGAGATCGAAGAGCGCCACGGACGCGAGCGCTCCTTTGCCAATGCGCCGCGCACGCTCGACCTCGACCTGCTCCTCTACGGCGACGAGATGATGCAAAGCGCGCGGCTCACGCTTCCCCACCCTCGCATGCATGAACGCGCCTTCGTGCTGAAGCCTTTGCTCGATCTCGCGCCGGGCATCGCGATTCCCGGGCATGGCCCCGCGGCAGAGCTCCTCGCGCGCTGCGCCGCCCAGAAAATTGAAAGGATGCCTTGACCATGCAGCTCAACCCCGCACCGACCTGCATCCTGCTGCTCGCGGCGTCCAACGTCTTCATGACCTTCGCCTGGTACGCCCACCTGAAGGACCTCGCGGCCAAGCCCTGGTGGTTCGCCGCGCTCGCGAGCTGGGGCATCGCACTCTTCGAGTACCTGCTGCAGGTGCCGGCCAACCGCATCGGCTACATGGCGCTCTCGCTGCCGCAGCTCAAGATCATCCAGGAGGCGGTGACCCTCATCGTCTTCGTGCCCTTCGCGATCCTCTACATGAATCAGCCGCTCAAGCTCGACTACCTCTGGGCGTCCCTTTGCATCATGGGCGCGGTCTTTTTCGTGTTCCGCGGCGGATAAGGTGGACAAGCTTCGCCACATCGCGGTCGAAGGGCCCATCGGCGTGGGCAAGACGAGCCTCGCGCGGCGCCTGGCCGAGCGCCTGGGCGCCGAGACGCTGCTCGAGCAGCCGGGCGAGAACCCGTTTCTCGCGCGCTTCTACCAGGACATGGCGCGCTACGCGCTGCCCACGCAGCTCTTTTTCCTGTTCCAGCGCGCGCGGCAACTCGAGCCGCTCGCCCAGCCCGACATGTTCGGACGCGCCACCGTCGCCGATTTCCTGCTCGACAAGGACCCGCTCTTCGCCCGCCTTACGCTCTCGGGCGAGGAGCTCGCGCTCTACGAGCGGATCTACGCGGCCATCCGCCCGCAGGCCCCCGCGCCCGACCTCGTCATCTACCTGCAGGCGCAACCCGCGACGCTGTATGAGCGCGTGCGCCGGCGCTCGGCGGAGTTCGAGCGCGGCCTCGGCGAGGATTACCTCGCGCTCCTCGCGGAAGGGTACGCGCGCTTTTTCTACCAGTACAACGCGGCGCCGGTGCTGATCGTGAATTCCGAGAACCTGAACTTCGTCGCGCGCGACGCCGACTTCGAGCTGCTGCTCGCGCGCATGCGCGGCATGAAGAGCCGCCGGGAGTTTTTCAGCCTGGCCTAGCCGGCGAAGTCAGCGGGTCCGCTGGTCAGCTGGGATAGGGCTCGAACATCATGGACTCGACCGGGCAGCCCATCGCCTTGGCGATCTTGTCCATGGTCTCGTCGGTCAGCTGCACCGCCTGGAAGTCCCCTCCGCCGCCGCCCTGCTTGGCGATGAAAGCGTTCGCCGCGGCTTCGGTATTCCAGGTCACCACCGGGTCCGGGCTCACTCCCGGGACCTGCTGGCAGACCGGAAAACCGTCGGATTTGTAGACGATGGCGTACATGCGATCCCCTAGGAAGTGCGCTTGCCGTAGACCCGAAAACTTTAGCGCATGTGCCCCGTTTCTGCCAGAACCTGATCATTTCGTCCGGCTTTCAAAGTGCGCGGCAAGGCCCCGTCAGGAAAGCACAACAGCCCGTTTGCGCCGTCACGGTATCGGGCGTCTAATCGCCCTTGGGAGGCACCGGGCGCAGGGTCCGGCGCCGGACCCGAACACCCTCGCAAGGGGGTTTTTCTTTTGGGGGGCAACAATGAGCCACATGAAAGACGCAATGGGACTGCGGGCGCCGTGGAAAACGCTCGCCGAAAGCGAATACGAGTTCGAGCCGGCCACCGGGACGCTCTGGGGCTACATGCGCCAGCGGGGCAATTCCTGCTTCAACCTGGCGCTGCTGAAGGAGATCCGCACGGTCGGCAACGAACTCACCGCCAACAGCGGCCACCTGGAATTCGAGGGCGCCATGCACCCGGTGCACACCTATGTGGGGGCCTCGCGCACGCCCGGGGTGTTCAACCTCGGTGGCGACCTCGCGCTCTTTTTGCTTCTCATCCGCTCACGCGATCGCGACGCGCTCGCGCACTACGCGCGGCTGTGCGTGGACAACATCCACGCCCAAGTCGAGCACTACCAGTGCCCGGCGCTGACCACGATCTCGCTGGTGCAGGGCGATGCGCTCGGCGGCGGCTTCGAGATGGCGCTCTCGGCCGACGTGATCGTTGCCGAGGAGTCGGCGATGATCGGACTGCCGGAGATCCTCTTCAACCTCTTCCCCGGCATGGGCGCCTACAGCCTCATCGCCCGGCGCGCGGGCGCCAAGGTCGCCGAGGAGCTCATCCTCTCGGGCAAGGTCCTGCCCGCATCTCGGCTCTACGAGATGGGCATCGTTGATGTCCTCGCCAAGGACGGCGAAGGCGAGTCCGCAACGCAGGCCTGGATCGCGAAGAACGCGCGGCGCCGGAGCGGCTTCCAGGGCGTGATGCGCGCCCGCCAGCACGTGAACCCGGTCTCGCGCGCCGAGCTGGACGCAGTGGCCGACACCTGGGTCGACTGCGCGCTGCGCCTTGAAGACCGCGACCTGCGCATGATGAGCCGCGTGGTGCGCGCGCAGATGGAGCGCATGGAAGCCCGGGACCTGCCGGCAGAACCAGTCGAGCCTTCCTCCGTGGCGTTCGCGGCCGGCTGAGCGCCTAGGCCGTGAGGTGCGAGGCGAAGCCCCCGTCGGCGAAGAGCTGGCCGAACTGGTGAAAGTTGACGCGCGTCGAGTTGATCACCGCCGCCTGCGCGGCGGGGTCCTCGATGGTCTTCAGGAGCACGTTCAGCTTCGCCATGTGATCGGCGTCCATCGTCGCGTGCGAGGACAGGAACCGGAAGCCCCCCTTCGAGGTTTCCCGTCCGTTCGCCCGCGCGATGGCCTCCGCCACCTTGCCGCCGTACACCGAAGCGATCACCTCTAGCACGTAGAGCATGCCGAGCACCGAGCAGGGGTGCACCTGCCCGGCCGCCCAGTAGTTGAATCCGATCATCGCCTGCACCGGCGCGCTCGGCGCGCCCGAGCGGGCGCGCTCGGTGTCGCCACCGACCGCGGCGATGTCCTCGAGCACCCACTGATCGTGCCCCGTCTCCTCCTCGATGCGCTCGAGGAGATCGCGCCGCACCGCGTCGAATTTCCCATCGCAGCGCTCCACCGCCAGCTTCATCACCGGGCAGAAATGCCAGACGATGTGATAGAGGTCGTACAGGAACGCGCGGTATTCCGCCAGCGACAGGCCCTTGTGAACCATTCTGTTCACCTTGGGCATGCGCTCGATCTCGCGCCGATGCGAGTCCGAGCTTTCGATCAGCGTGATGAAAAACGACATGCGCTCGTTGGCGGACACGGAAGACGATTTTACCGTTGCGCTCATCCGTTGCGAGCGCGCAAGATCATTTTTATCGGCTTGTTGGGCCGCAATGTAATCGAAGGGCTGGGCCGGATGTCCTGACCCGGCACGAGCTCGAATCGCCACCGCGGCACGATCCTCGCCAACGAAAGCAGCATCTCCAGCCAGGCAAAGCCTTCGCCGAGGCAGTGCCGGTCGCCCGCGCTGAAGGGGAAATAGGCACCTCGCGGCAGCCGCGCCGCGAACGATTCGCTCCAGCGCTCGGGAAGGAAGCGCTCAGGCTCCTTGAAGTAGCGGCCGTCCCGGTGCGCAATAAACTGGCTCATGAGCACGGTGGC
This sequence comes from Burkholderiales bacterium, assembly GCA_036262835.1. Taxonomy (GTDB): domain Bacteria; phylum Pseudomonadota; class Gammaproteobacteria; order Burkholderiales; family SG8-39; genus RBG-16-66-20. Next base: position 12,491 of record DATAID010000013.1, read on the forward strand.
GCCCCGCGGAATAGTAAAGCCGCCTACTTCGACATCCTCGAGCGCGGTACGGCCGACAAACCAGGCTGGCGGGTACAGGCGCATCGACTCCGTGATGACCGCTTTGGCATAGGGCAGGCGCTCGAGATCGGAAGGCTCCAGACGCGGCTTCTCTTTCGTGACGTCGGCGATTTCGCCATGAAGGCGCGCGTCGATCTCCGGATTCTGCGCCAGTAAATAAATCATCCACCCCAGGCCGTTCGCAGTCGTCTCATGGCCAGCCATGAGAAGCGAGAACACTTCGTCGCGAAGCTGCTTTTCCGTCATCTGCGCCTGCGTCTCGTCATCGCGCGCCTGCACCAGCCTCGACAGCAGATCATCGCCCCCTGGGTCTCGCTGCCGCCGCTCGATCATCCGGTAGACCACTGCGTCCAGCTCGCGCAGCGCCTTGTGGAAGCGCAGGCTCGAGGGCAACGGCAGGTTGAGCGTCCCACGGGTCGGCGACATCAGCTTGGAGAAGTACTGCATGAGCACGCTGAGGTTACGGGACACGACGTCCGAGTCCTCGTCGATATCCTGCCCAAAAAGCGTTTTCGCCACCACTGCGATGGTGAACGTCATCAGCTCGCCGGTGAGGTTCACCACCTCGCCGTTGGTCCAGCGCCCGCACATCCGGCCCGCGTACTCCGACATGATCTCCGCGTAGTTGTCGATCCTGGATTTCCGGAACACCGGTTGCATGAGCTTGCGCTGCCGCGCGTGCAGGTCGGCGCGGGAGGTCAGCATGCCCGTGCCGAGCACCGGCTCCAGTCGCTGGCGCATCGTGGAGATCTCGAACTTCGAGCGCTGGAGGACCAGCACCTCCCAGATCAGGTCGGGGCGGTTGACGAAGTAGACGGGGATGGTGCCGAGCTTGAAGTAGGAGATATCGCCGAACCGGTGCGCAACCCCGGCGAGAAACGCGAGCGGGTCGCGCGCGAAGCTGAGCGACTGGCCAAGAAGGGGGAAACCCGCCGGACCGAGCGGGCGGAGCACTTGGCGGGCCAACATGGCCGGCAATCCTACCCGAGGTCGCGCGTCAGCCCGCGGACTTCTTTCTTTCCTGCAGGTAGCGCTCGAGAGACTCCCGCGTCGAGGTGAGCTCCTCCTGCAGGTTTTTCAGCAGCGCCGGAATCTGCAGCTTGATCTCGGAGTCCGAATACCGGCCGATCTCCTTGCAATAGGAGGTCAGCCGCTCCGCGCCCATACTCGCGGCCGAGCCCTTCATCGCGTGCAGGTGGCTGCGAAACTCGGCGATGTTCCTTGCACCGAGCGCTGTTCCGATCTTCGCCATCAGGCTCGCGTTGTCGGCAACAAAGACGCCGATCAGCTTGTCCATGAAGGCGGGCGAAGAGCCGAGCTCTTCCAAGTCGGAGAGCGTGTCGGCGTTGACGACCGGCGCGGGACCTTCGGCACGCACCGCGCGGGGCGCCTCGATCGGGACCGGCCGCGCGACCGGCTCCGCCTTCGGTGCGCACAGCGACTGGATCTCCTCCAGCAATCTCGCCGCCTCGATCGGCTTGGGCAGGAAAGCATCCGCGCCTGCCTCGAGACATTCGCGCTTGGCTTCCGGCGTGACGTCCGCAGAAAGCATGACGACGGGCATGCGCTCGCGCGCCCCGGCCGTCAGGCGAATCGCCTGGACCGTTTCCAGCCCGCTCAACCTCGGCATGTTTCGATCGATCAGGGCGACGTCGTAGCGCGCGGCTTCGATTGCATCCAGAGCGCGCTCCCCGTCGGCCACCAGCGTCGCAGCATGGCCTGCGCGCTCCAGAATGCGGCCCAGCACCTCGCGGTTGGTCGGATTGTCGTCGGCCACTAGGACACGCAGCCCCCGCGCCTGCCCGGCGGCGCCGCGCTTGGCGTAATCCTGCAGCCGGACCACACCCTCGCGCGCTTCTTCGCGAGCCGTGACGGAGTGGAGCACATTGAAAAGCTGGCGTTTCTCGAAAGGCATCTCGAGCACCGCTCCGAAGCCCGCCGAAAGCGCCGCGAATCGGGGGACATCCTGCGAGCGCTCGACCGCGAACACCAGAGGCGGCGCCGGATCGGGAACCGCGTGCCTGAAGCGCTGCGCCACCTGAAGATCCTTGTCGCCGGCGTAGAGCAAGACGCTGTGATAGGGCTTTGCCAGGCTGATCTCGGAGACGAGACGCGTCGCACCCGCCTCCGCGTCCAGCGCAGTCACCGCAGTGGCGCCCCATCCGGCGAGCGCTTGCTCGAGCGCTTCGCGCTGCGCCTGAGGGAAGCCGATCAGCATCACCCGGGCGCCGGCGAGCTCTCCGGTCGCTGCGCCCGTGCGCTCGGGTTGCTTCTCGAACTCGATCTCGAACCAGAACGTGCTCCCCAGACCCTCGGCACTCTCCA
>DATAID010000014.1:0-30099 GCA_036262835.1 Burkholderiales bacterium
TGCGCAAGGCCGCCGCGATCATGCGTGAGCGCAATGACGAGATTGCGCCCCTGCTGACGATGGAGCAGGGCAAGACGCTTGGCGAAGCGAAGATGGAGGCGATGGCGGCGGCAGACGTGATCGAGTGGTTCGCGGAGGAAGCCAAGCGCGCCTATGGCCGGCTGATCCCTGCGCGCGGTCCCGGCATCTACCAGATCGCGATGAAGGAGCCGGTCGGCCCGGTCGCCGCGTTCACGCCCTGGAATTTCCCGATCAATCAGGTCGTGCGCAAATTGTCCGCCGCGCTCGGCGCCGGCTGCTCGATCATCGTCAAGGCGCCGGAGGAGACGCCGGCCTCGCCCGCCGAGCTCATCCGCTGCTTCGTCGATGCCGGCGTGCCGGCCGGCGCGGTGAACCTGGTCTATGGCGTGCCGGCGGAGATCTCGCAGTACCTGATCCCGCACCCGGTGATCCGCAAGATCTCCTTCACCGGCTCCACCGTCGTCGGCAAGCAGCTCGCCGCCCTCGCCGGCCAGCACATGAAGCGCGCCACCATGGAGCTCGGCGGGCACGCGCCGGTGATCATCTTCGACGACGCCGATGTGGAAGTCGCCGCCAAGACCATGGCGGCGAGCAAGTACCGCAACGCCGGCCAGGTGTGCGTCTCGCCGACGCGCTTCCTCGTCCAGGAGAAGGTCTACAACAGCTTCGTCGACAAGTTCACCGAGCACGCCAGGGCGCTCAAGGTCGGCAACGGCCTGGAGCAGGGCACGACCATGGGCGCGCTCGCCAATCCGCGCCGCACCACGGCGATGGACGCGCACGTCGAGAGCGCGCAAAAAAGCGGCGGCAAGGTGAGGATGGGCGGCCACCGCATCGGCCAGAAGGGCAACTTCTTCGAGCCGACGGTCGTGACCGAGGTGCCGAACACTGCCAGGCCGATGAACGAGGAGCCCTTCGGCCCGCTCGCGGTCATCAACCCCTTCAAGACCTTCGACGATGCGGTGCGCGAGTCCAACCGCCTGCCGTTCGGCCTCGCGTCCTACGCGTTCACGCGCTCGGCCAAGACCGCGAACGCGATCGCCTCCGAAGTGGAGGCCGGCATGATGACCATCAACCACCTTGGGCTCGCGCTGCCCGAAGTCCCGTTCGGCGGCGTGAAAGAATCCGGCTACGGCACCGAGGGCGGCGCCGAGGCGATCGAGGCCTACCTGAACAGCAAGTTCGTCACCCAGGCCGGCGTCTGACGCTGCAACGTCGGAACAGATCGTGGCGGAAGAAGTCATCCTCGAGACCCGGGGACTCACCAAGGAGTTCAGCGGGTTCGTCGCCGTGCGCGATGTCGCGCTCAAGGTTCGGCGCGGCAGCATCCATGCCCTCATCGGCCCCAACGGCGCCGGCAAGACCACCTGCTTCAACCTGCTCACGCATTTCCTGCAGCCGACGCGCGGCCAGGTGTTCTACAAGGGGCAGGAGATCACCGGCTCGAGCCCCTCGGCGATCGCTCGCATGGGCCTGGTGCGCTCCTTCCAGATCTCGGCCGTCTTCCCGCACCTCACCGTGCTCGAGAACGTGCGCATCGCGCTGCAGAGCAAGGAGCGGCGCGCCGCCTCGTTCGACTTCTGGAACTCGGAGAAATCGCTGCGCAAGCTGGACGCGCCGGCGCGCGAGCTGATCGACGCGGTCGGCCTCGCCGAGTTCGTCGAGACCGTGGCGGTCGAGCTGCCGTACGGCCGCAAGCGGGCGCTCGAAATCGCGACCACGCTCGCGCTCGATCCGGAGATGATGCTGCTGGACGAGCCGACCGCGGGCATGACGCACGCCGACGTCGAGCGCATCAGCGCGCTCATCAAGCGCGTGGCCGCCAACCGGACCGTCCTCATGGTCGAGCACAACCTTTCCGTCGTCTCGACGCTCTCCGACCGCATCACGGTGCTCCAGCGCGGCGAGATCCTGGCCGAGGGCGACTACGCGACCGTGTCGAAAGACCCGCGCGTGGTGCAGGCATACCTGGGCGAGGGTCATGCCTGATCTCCTCGAAGTCAGGGGCCTGAACGCCTGGTACGGCGAGTCGCACATCCTGCACGGCGTCGATCTGGAGGTCGCGGAAGGCGAGGTCGTGACGCTGCTTGGCCGCAACGGCGCCGGCAAGACCACGACGCTCAAGTCCATCATGGGGATGGTCGCTCGGCGCGAGGGCTCGGTGAAGTTCGAGGGCCGCGAGACCGTGCGGCTGCCTTCCAACGCCATCGCGCGCGCGGGCATCGCGTTCTGCCCGGAGGAGCGCGGCATCTTCGCGAGCCTCGACGTGGAGGAGAACCTGCTCCTGCCGCCGCAGGTCCGGGCGGGCGGCATGCCGATCGAGACGATCTTCGAGCTTTTTCCGAACCTGAAGGAGCGGCTGCACAGCCAGGGGACCAAGCTCTCCGGCGGCGAGCAGCAGATGCTCGCCATCGCGCGCATCCTGCGCACCGGCGCGCGGCTGCTGCTCCTGGACGAGCCGACCGAAGGCCTCGCCCCGGCGCTGGTGCAGCAGATCGGCCGCACCATTGCGCGGCTGAAGAAGGAGGGCTTCACCATCCTGCTGGTGGAGCAGAACTTCAGGTTTGCCCAGACGGTCGCCGACCGTCACTACATCGTCGAGCATGGCCGAGTCGTAGACATGGTGCCCGGGGCCGGGCTCGAAGCGAGCATGGACCGGGTGCATGAATATCTCGGGGTTTAACCAAAAGGAGAAGTCGATGTTTGCAATTCGCAAGTTGACCGCAGCAGCAGTAGCCCTGGCGCTCGCCGCGACGGCGGCGCAGGCGCAGGTGTCCGACGGCGTCGTCAAGATCGGCGTGCTGAACGACATGTCCAGCCTCTACGCCGACATCGGCGGACCGGGCTCGGTGATCGCCGCGCGCATGGCGGTGGAGGACTTCGGTGCCGCGAAGAAGGGCATGAAGGTCGAGATCGTCTCGGCCGACCACCAGAACAAGCCCGACGTCGGCTCGCAGATCGCGCGCCAGTGGATCGACGTCGACAAGGTCGACGTCATCATCGATGTGCCGAATTCCGGCGTCGCGCTTGCCGTGAGCCAGGTGGTGCGCGACAAGGGCAAGGCGTTCCTGAACACCGGGGCCGCGAGCTCCGACCTGACCGGCAAGGCCTGCTCGCCGAACACCATCCACTGGCTCTACGACACCTGGATGCTCGCGCACGGCACGGGCTCCGCGGTCGTGAAGACCGGCGGCAAGAGCTGGTTCTTCATCACGGCGGATTACGCCTTCGGCCACGCGCTCGAGCGCGACACCGCCGAGGTCGTCACGCATAGCGGCGGCAAGGTGCTCGGCGCGGTGCGCGCGCCGCTCAACACGCAGGATTTTTCGTCGTTCCTGCTGCAGGCGCAGTCCTCCAAGGCGCAGGTCATCGGCCTGGCGAACGCCGGCGGCGACACGATCAACTCGATCAAGCAGGCGGCCGAGTTCGGCATCGTCAAGGGCGGCCAGAGCCTCGCGGGACTGCTCGTGTTCCTCTCCGACGTGCATGGCCTGGGACTCGACAAGGCGCAGGGCCTGGTCTTCACCGAGACCTGGTACTGGGACATGAACGACGCGAGCCGCGCCTGGGCGAAGCGCTACGCCGCGGCCAACGGCGGCAAGTACCCGACCATGGACCACGCCGGCGTCTATTCCGCGGTGCTGCATTATCTGAAGGCGGTCGAGGCGGCGAAGACCGACGACGGCACCAAGGTGATCGCCAAGATGAAGGAGATGCCGACCGACGATCCGCTCTTCGGCAAGGGCCGCGTGCGCCAGGACGGACGCAAGATCCACCCGGCGTACCTCTTCGAAGTGAAAAAGCCCTCCGAGTCGAAGTACCCGTACGACTACTACAAGCTGCGCGCGACGATCCCGGCCGACCAGGCGTTCCGGCCGGAGAAGGACGGCGGCTGCTCGCTGGTGAAGTAAGGAAGTCGCAGCAATAGCGCGGGACCGTTGAGCATGACCGAGATCTTCGGCATTCCGGTGCAGGCGTTCATGGGGCAGCTGTTGATCGGCCTGATCAACGGCTCGTTCTATGCGCTGCTCTCGCTCGGGCTGGCCGTGATCTTCGGTCTGCTCAACATCATCAACTTCACGCACGGCGCCCAGTACATGATGGGCGCCTTCTGCGCCTACCTTCTCCTGAACAAGACCGGGATCGGCTACTGGCCGGCGCTCCTCATCGCGCCGGTGATCGTCGGCGCGACCGGCGTGCTGGTCGAGCGCACCATGCTCAAGCGCCTCTACAACCTCGATCACCTGTACGGGCTGCTGCTCACCTTCGGCCTGGCGCTCATCATCCAGGGCCTCTTCCGCAATGAATACGGCACTTCCGGCCAGCCCTATGCGATGCCGCAGGCGCTCTCCGGCGGCCACAATCTCGGCTTCATGTTCCTGCCGAACTACCGCGCCTGGGTCATCGCGGCCTCGCTCGTCGTGTGCCTCGCCACCTGGTTCATCATCGAGCGCACCAAGCTCGGCTCGTACTTGCGCGCCGCGACCGAGAATCCGGCGCTGGTGCAGGCCTTCGGCATCAACGTGCCGCGCATGATCACGCTCACCTACGGCTTCGGCGTCGCGCTCGCCGCGCTCGCCGGCGTCATGGCCGGCCCGATCTACCAGGTCAGCCCGCAGATGGGCGCCGACCTGATCATCGTGGTCTTCGCCGTGGTGGTAATCGGCGGCATGGGCTCGATCATGGGCTCGATCGTCACCGGCTTCGGCTTGGGCATCGTCGAGGGCCTCACCAAGGTGTTCTATCCCGAGGCGTCCAACACCGTCATCTTCGTGATCATGGCGGTCGTCCTTCTCTTCAAGCCCGCGGGCCTGTTCGGGAAAGAGCGATGAACGCACACCGCGTCGCGTTTGCGATCATGGTCGCGGCGCTGCTGGTCGCGCCGCTTATCGTCTATCCGGTGTTCCTCATGAAGGTGATGTGCTTCGCGCTCTTCGCGACCGCCTTCAACCTGCTGATCGGCTTTGGCGGCTTGCTCTCGTTCGGCCACGCCATGTTCCTCGGCACGGCGGGCTATGCCTCGGCGCACGCGGCCAAGGTGTGGGGCTTCGCGCCGGAGTTCGCCATCCTCTTCGGCACCGTTTGCGCCGCGGCGCTCGGCCTCGTTTCGGGGCTCCTCGCCATCCGGCGCCAGGGCATCTACTTCGCGATGATCACCCTCGCGCTCGCGCAGATGATCTTTTTCTACAACCACCAGGCGCCGTTCACCCACGGCGAGGACGGCATCCAGGCCGTGCCGCGCGGCACGCTCTTCGCCCTGGTCGACCTGAACAACATCTGGGCCATGTACGCGGTGGTGCTCCTCGTTTTCCTGGGGGGCTTCCTGCTCATCTACCGGACCATCCATTCGCCCTTCGGCCAGGTGCTGAAGGCGATCCGAGAGAACGAGCCGCGCGCGATCTCGCTCGGCTATGACACGGCGCGCTACAAGCTGCAGGCGTACGTCCTGTCGGCGACGCTCGCCGGCCTGGCGGGGGCGACCAAAGCGATTGTTTTCCAGCTGGCGTCGCTCACCGATGCGCACTGGTCCATGTCGGGCGAGGTCGTCCTCATGACACTGCTCGGCGGCCTTGGCACGATCTTCGGGCCGGCCGTGGGCGCGCTCGTCATCGTCTCGATGGAGAACTACCTTGCCCAGCTGGGCGCCTGGGTGACGATCACCCAGGGCATCATCTTCGTGATCTGCGTGCTGGCATTCCGGCGCGGAATCGTGGGCGAGCTCGCTCGGGTGCTGCGCAAGCCCCTCTAGCGTCCCGTGCGCCGCGTCGCCGCGGGGCGACAGGCCGTTGGAGCGAATGGCCCGAACCTTGCGCCCGGAAGGGGCATGGCACCGAAGCCGATGCTGCGTTCGGTGCTGGCGGTGTCAAGCGCGACCGTCATGGTGGCCTGCGCCTCGCTTCCGCCGGCAGCCGGCCTTCCCAAGCCCGAGTCCTCGGCGCTCGCGCGTCCCGAGCAGACCACGCTCGGACGCGTCGCAGTTGCGCGCGCGAAGGAGCACCAGGGACTTTCCGGCTTCCGGCTCCTTTCCGTGGGCGCCGACGGTTTCCTCGCCCGCATGCAGATGCTCAAGGCGGCGCAGCGCACGATCGACGTCCAGTACTTCCTCTTCGAGGACGGCGACACCGGCAAGCTGATCACCGATGCGATGCGCGAAGCGGCCGATCGCGGGGTGCGCGTGCGGCTGCTGGTGGACGACGCCGACTTCTCGCGGCGCGGCGCGCTGATCGCCGCGCTCGATGCGCATCCCAACGTGGAGGTGCGCATCTTCAACCCGTTCACCTATCGCGGCACCAACAAGGTCCTGCGCGGCCTGGAGTTCCTCTTCAGCGCCTCGCGGCTCGACTTCCGCATGCACAACAAGCTCTTCGTCGCCGACAACGCGGCGGCGCTCGTCGGCGGGCGCAACGTCGGCGACCGCTATTTCCTGACCCGCGCCGAGGCCGAATTCGAGGACGACGACGTCTTCGCGATCGGGCCCGTCGTGCCAGTACTGTCGGCGACCTTCGACGATTACTGGCGCAGCCCGCTCGCGGTGCCGCTCGAGGCGCTCTCGGAAGCCCCGGGCGCGGACGAGGTCCTGAGCGAGCCCGGGCATGAGGACGGCAAGCCCGACCCGGCCGAATACAAGCGGCGCGCCGCCTCCGGGACGCTGCTCGAAGGCCTGCTCTCGGGCCGGCTGCCGCTCGTGTGGGCGCGCGCGACGGTCGTGTGCGACGCTCCGGAGGAGAAGCTCGAGGAGCGGGGGCGCAGCCGCGCCACGCCGACCAAGCAGACGCTCCTTGAGGCCGCGGGCGCGGCGCGCTCGCAGCTGCTCATCGTTTCGCCTTACTTCATCCCCAGCGGCGACAACATGAAGCTGCTCGAGGACCTGCGCGGGCGCGGCGTGCAGGTCGATGTGCTGACCAACTCGCTCGAGTCGGTCGACGGGGCGGGCGAGCTGATGGCGTTCGCGGCGTACGCCCCGTACCGGCCAAAGCTGCTCGAGCAGGGCATCCGCCTGCACGAGCTGAAGCCCTTCAAGCGCGAGCCGCTCGACCCGAAGACGGGCGACATCGGGCAATTCGCGCTCCACGCCAAGGCGGTGGTCATCGACGGCAGGCGCCTGCTCATCGGCTCGGCCAATTTCGACCCGCGCTCGATGCACCTCAACACCGAGATCGGGCTCCTCATCGAGAGCCCCGAGCTCGCGCGCCAGGTCGCGGCGCGCTACGAAGGCCTGATGCGCCGATCGAAAAGCTACGAGGTGACGCTGGAAGAGGGCGGCCGGCTTGCCTGGCGGACCGAGCGCGACGGCAAGCCGGTCGCGTACCACGAGGAGCCCGCGCGCGATGAAAAGCAGCGGGCGAAGGTCGCGATCCTCTCGCGCCTGCCGCTCGACGAGGAGCTTTAGGCCCTCTCCATGTAGCTGCCGTCGTTGGTGCTGACCTTGATCTTCTCGCCCTGGTTGATGAAGGGCGGCACCTGCACGACGAGCCCCGTCTCGGTGGTCGCGGCCTTGAAGGTGTTGGTCGCGGTCGCGTTCTTGATGCCGGGCTCGGTTTCCGTCACGGTGAGGATCACCGTGGGAGGGAGCTCCAGGCCGATCGGCCGCTCGTTGTAGAGGTTCACCTGCACGTCCGAGTTGGGGAGGAGGTATCCGGCCTGGCCCTCGACGAAGTCGGCCGGAAGGCGCAGCTCCTCGTAGGTCTCCTTGTCCATGAAGACGTAGTTGTCGCCGTCCTGGTAGGAGAAGGTCATCTCGCGCGGGTCGACGAAGGCGCGCTCGATCTTGTCCTCGGTGCGAAAGCGCTGGTTGGTCTTGGTGCCCGACTCGATGTCCTTCATCTCGACCTGCATGAACGCGCCGCCCCGGCCGCCCACGTGCACGTGGTAGGACTTGAGGACTCTCCAGACGCGCTTGTTCCACTCGAGCAGGTTGCCCGGGCGGATTTCGACTGCTTCGACCTTGGCCATGACGGGGAATTTCCGGCGGCGAAAAAGGCGCGGATTTTACACGATTTATAATGGCTTATCGTGTTTGACGCGAAGGCTTTCGTCGCCGGGCTGCCCGGCCTGCCGGGGGTGTACCGCATGCTCGGCGAAGGGGGCGAGGCGCTCTACGTCGGCAAGGCCGGCGACCTGAAGAAGCGCGTCGGCTCCTACTTCCAGAAGAGCGACCAGAGCCCGCGCATCCGCATGATGCTCGGGCAGGTGGCGGGCATCGAGACCACGGTGACGCGCTCCGAGGGCGAGGCGCTGCTCCTCGAGAACAACCTCATCAAGAGCCTCGCGCCGCGCTACAACATCCTTTTTCGCGACGACAAATCCTACCCTTACCTCATGATCACCGGGCACGCGTTCCCCCGGCTGGGGTTTCACCGCGGCCCGCGCGACCGGAAGAACCGCCACTTCGGCCCGTTCCCGCACGCGCACGCGGTGCGCGAGAGCATCCAGCTCCTGCAGCGCGTGTTCCAGCTGCGCACCTGCGAGGACACGGTGTTCCAGAACCGCTCGCGGCCGTGCCTGCTGCACCAGATCCGCCGCTGCACGGCGCCCTGCACGCGCCTCATCACGGCCGAGCGCTACGCGGAGGACGTGAAGAGCGCCGAGCTTTTCCTGGAAGGGCGCGAGGACGACGTCATCGAGTCGCTCAGCAACCGGATGAAGGCGGCCTCCGAGGCCCGGAACTACGAGGAGGCGGCGCTCTTTCGCGACCAGGTGCGGGCGCTCTCGCGCGTGCAGGCGCGCCAGTATGTGGAGTCCGAGCGCGGCGTGGACGCCGACGTCGTCGCCTGCGCGATCGAGGGCGGCATCGCCTGCGTGAACCTCGTCATGATCCGGGCCGGCCGCCACGTGGGCGACCGCAGCTTCTTCCCGCAGAACGCCGCCGAGGCGACGGAAACGGAGATCGTGGACGCCTTCCTCGAGCAGCACTACGTCGAGCAGCCCAAGCCGCCCCTGGTCATCTCGAGCGAGCGGAACTTCCAGGGCGAGCGGAAAATCTGGCTGGAGATGGCCCTGAAAAACGCCCGGCTCGCGCTCGCCCAGCGCGCGCGGGAGAAAAGCACGCAGGAAAACCGCATGGGGGCGCTGCGCGAGGCGCTCGGGCTGCCGGAGACCGCGCAGCGCATCGAATGCTTCGATGTGAGCCACACCATGGGCGAGGCTGCGGTCGCCTCCTGCGTCGTATACGATCGGCACGCCATGCAGAAATCCGAGTACCGGCGCTACAACATGCGCGAGGTCACCCCCGGGGACGACTACGCCGCCATGCGCCAGGCGCTCTCGCGCCGCTACGAGAAGATCGCGGCGGGCGAAGGCAAGATCCCGGACCTGATCCTGATCGACGGCGGGCGCGGGCAGGTGAACGCGGCGCGCGGCGCACTCGCCGACCTGGGCCTGAACGACGTGAGCGTGGTTGGCGTGGCCAAGGGCCCGGAGCGCAAGCCCGGGCTGGAGGAACTCGTGCTCGAGGCCGAGGGCCAGACGCTCTCGCTGCCGCCCCAGCACCCCGGGCTGCACCTCGTGCAGACCGTCCGCGACGAGGCGCATCGCTTCGCCATCGTCGGGCATCGCGCGCGCCGCGAGAAGGCGCGCACCACCTCGAGCCTCACTGCGATCCCCGGCATCGGCGCCAAGCGCCGCCAGAAGCTGCTCGCGCACTTCGGCGGCCTGCAGGGCGTGCAGTCGGCCGCGGTGGACGAGCTCGCCAAGGTCGATGGCGTGAGCCGCGCGCTCGCGGAAAAGATCTACCGGCACCTGCACGCCTGATGCTGCTCAACCTTCCCAACATCGTGACGCTCGTGCGGATCCTGCTGATCCCGCTCATCGTGGGCGTGTTCTACGTGCCCGATGCCTGGCTCTCCTGGGAGAGCCGCAACCTCGTCGCCACGGTGATCTTCATCCTCGCCGCGGTCACCGACTGGCTGGACGGCTACCTCGCGCGAACGCTCAACCAGGCTTCCGCATTCGGCGCGTTTCTCGACCCGGTGGCCGACAAGCTGGTCGTCGTCGGCGCGCTCATCGTGCTGCTCACGCTCGGGCGCGTCGACATGGTGGTGGCGCTCATCATCATCGGCCGCGAGATCGCGATCTCAGCGCTGCGCGAGTGGATGGCGCAGGTCGGCCAGTCGAAGAGCGTGGCGGTGGCGATGGTAGGGAAGCTCAAGACCGCGGGTCAGATGATCGCGATCCCGCTGCTGCTCTATCACGACGAGCTCTTCGGCCTGCTCGACACGCAGTGGCTGGGCACGATCCTCATCAACATCGCCGCCGTGCTCACCGTGATTTCGATGCTCTACTACATGCGGCGCGCGAGCCTGGCGTAGGCCTACCCCCGTCCGCGGGACCGTGATAAAATTTCCTTTTAAATCAAACGCGGGAATAGCTCAGTTGGTAGAGCGCAACCTTGCCAAGGTTGAGGTCGCGAGTTCGAGACTCGTTTCCCGCTCCAGATTTCTCAGGCGAGGGAAGGTGGCGCTTCTTCCCTCGCCTCCGTTATAAGAAAAACACCTCCCCGCGGCGGGGTGGCAGAGTGGTCATGCAGCGGCCTGCAAAGCCGTGGACGCCGGTTCGATTCCGACCCCCGCCTCCAATATTTCCCTGCACGTTTTCGCTGCACGTCTGCGCCCGGATGGCGGAACTGGTAGACGCATGGGACTTAAAATCCCTGGGCCGCAAGGCCATGCTGGTTCGAATCCAGCTCCGGGCACCAACTCGTAGGATTTCCGCGTCTGCGCTGTAGGCCGATCGCGCGCCGGAGGTCGTTGCTTTCCGGTCATATGACGATCGGGGCGCGCATTCCGTCTGCCCGGCTCAGGCCGGGCACCTCCTGCCGAACGGCGGCCGTCAAAAGCCGGGCGGTACGATTTCCCGGATGGCCGAATCTCCCCGATGCCCGACGTAAAGCCGCGCGTGCTGCTGGCCGCGCGGCCGGATGCGTGCGCGCCGTTCCGCGCCGCGGTGTACGGCTATGCCGAAGTGCTGGAGGCCCCGACGATGGGCGCCGCCATCGCGAAGCTGAAGAGCGCGTCGCCCATCCACCTCATCTGCAGCACGCTTTTCTTCGACGAATCGCGGATGTTCGATCTGCTGCGCTGGGTCAAGGCCGAGCTTCCGCACATCCCTTTCATCTGTGCGCGCGCGCTTCCCAAGGACATGCCGAAGATCTCGCTCGAGGCCGCGCGCATCGCCGCCGACTCCCTGGGCGCGGCGGCGTTCATCGACATTCCCATGCTCGCGAAAGAGGGCGGCACGGACACCCTGAGCGAGCGCCTGCGGCGCCTGCTCCTCGGCCACATCAAGGGCTGATTTCCCCGCGGAAGGAGCGGCGTGCCGGCAATGATTAGAATGCCTGCATGGCGCTCGCCGCGTTCAACTTCAGCCGCTGGATCGACGAGCACGCGCACCTGCTCAAGCCGCCGGTGGGCAACCAGCAGGTGTTCCTGGAGGCCGAGGACCTGATCGTGCAGGTAGTCGGCGGGCCGAACGCGCGCACCGACTACCACGACGATCCGTACGAGGAGTTCTTCTACCAACTGCGCGGCAGCATGGTCCTCAAAGTGATCGAGGAGGGCCGGCCGAAAGACGTTCCCATCCGCGAGGGCGAGATCCTGCTCCTGCCCGCGCACGTGCGCCATTCGCCGCAGCGTCCCGAGGCGGGCTCGGTGGGATTGGTGGTGGAAAAAATCCGTCCCGCCGAGGTGAAGGACGGCTTCGAGTGGTATTGCCCGGGCTGCTGGACGCGCGTGCACCGCGTCGAGGTGGGCCTTAAGAGCATCGTGCGCGACCTGCCGCCGCTCTTCGAGGCCTTCTATGCGAGCGAGCGCAAGTGCCCGGGCTGCGGCCGCATTCATCCGGGGAAGGCATGAGCGAGCCCGGGAAAGCGGCCGAGCCGCGCATCGAGCAGGCGGGCGATTGGCTCGCCAAGGCGCACGCGGCACGCGAGCCCTTCGGCCCGCTGCCGGCGGCGCTCGCGCCGCGCTCGGTCGAGGAGGCGTACGCGATCCAGGGCGAATTCGTCGGCATGCGCGCCAAGCAGCTCGGCCGCGTCGCCGGCTACAAGATCGCCCTCACCACCGAGGCGATGCGCAGGATGACCGGCATGGGCGACTCGGTCGCCGGCTGCATGCTGGAGAAGACACTCCTGCGCGGCCCGGCGCGCGTGCGCGCCGCGGACTACGGGCGGCTGCTGGTCGAATTCGAGATCGCCTTCGAGATCGCCGAGGACCTGCCCGCGATCGGCGCGCCGTACACGCGCGAGAGCATCGCCCGCGCCGTGGGCGCCGCCATGCCGGCGCTCGAGCTCGCTGACGACCGCAACGCCGACTACTCGAAGCTGCGCGAGCACCCGCTCATGATGATCGCCGACAACGCCTGGAACGAGGGCGCGGTGCTCGGCGCGCCGGTGAAGGAGTGGAAGGACATCGATATCGCTGCGCTGAAGGGCGTCGCGAAAGTGAACGGCAAGACCGTGGGCGAGGGCCACGGCCGCGACGTCATGGGCCATCCGCTCGAGGCGCTCGCCTGGGTCGCGAACAACCTCGCCGCGCGCGGCGAGGGCCTGTGGCGAAGCGACGTGGTGATCACCGGAAGCCTGGTCGCCTCCCAGTTTCCCAGGGCGGGCGACCGGTTGCGCTTCGAGGCGGGCGCCCTGGGCGCGGTCGAACTCTCGGTCGATTAGGCGGCGAGCCGGAAGCGCACGCCGCAGAGCTCCACGCTCGCGTTCGTGGCGGCTTCGAGCTCCACGCCGGTGAAAGCCTCTTCCTTGCCGCGCATGAAGCGAATCGCTCCCTGGTCGAGGGCGAGCGCGTTGCGCTCGACCGGCCGCTCGAAGAGCTTGCCCCAGCGCGAGGCGAGCCCCGCCGGATCCGGGCATTCGATCTCCACGGCGCGCAGGCCGCGCACGACGTCCCTGCGAATGGCGCGCTGCCAATCGGGGCCCGCGGGCGCGTAAGGGCCCATGGGATCGGCGCCGCCTGCCGTCGTGTTGAATTCCAGCATCGCCGCGCCCGTGTCGCGGGGATGGAGCTGGATTCCGTGATAGCCGTCGTGGCGGATCTCGTTCGCGACGCGGATGCCGAGCGCCTCGGCCTGCTTGCGATAGCGCTCCGGGTCGTCGCAATCCAGGATCACCATGTAGCCGTGGCGGCCGCCGTGGCGCTCGAGGAACCGGCCGGCCGCGGTGCCCTCGCGCGTGGGGGCGACGATCTCGAGGAAGCTCGTGCCCACGGGAAAGAGCACGTTCTCGAGGCCGTATTTCGCGACGTTCGCGTCGCGGTAGCACTCCTCCACGCCGAGCGCTTCCTTCATGCGCGCGGCCTCGCGCGCGAGGTCGGCGGCGACCAGGCACACCTGCCGCAGCCGTAGATAGGGCGTCACTTCACCTGCCACGGCGTCGCTTCAGCTGCCGGTGAACGCGGGCGCGCGTTTTTCGACAAAGTGCGCGACGCCTTCCTTGAAATCGGCGCTCGCGAAGCTCTTCTGCATCTCGGCGTCGGCGAGCTCGAGCGCCTGGTTGAAGTCCTGGAACTGCGCCTTCCAGACCTGCGCCTTGATCACCGCCGTGGAGCGGGGCGAGACCGTCTTCGCGAGCGCGCTCGCGTAGGCGAGCACGTCCGGCATGAAGCTCTCCTGCGGGAAGACCTTGTTGACGAGGCCGAGGCGCTCGGCCTCGGCCGCCTTGATCTTGCGCGCCGAGAGGAGGAGGTCGAGCGCGTGCGCGGGGCCGACCAGGCGCGGCAGCAGCCAGCTGATGCCGTGCTCGGCGATGAGGCCGCGCTGCGCAAAGGAGGTGGTGAGCTTCGCCTCGCTCGCGGCAAAGCGGATGTCGGCATAGAGCGCGAGGACAAGGCCGAGCCCCGCGGCGGGCCCGTTGATGGCCGCGATCACGGGCTTGCGGCACTGGAGCAGGTAGCCGAAGCGCCCGCCGAAGTGCGCGCCGACGTCGGGGCCGAGATGCGAGCGGAAGTCGTGCTTGACGTTCTGCGCCTGCGACACGCGTTGCCCGCCCGGCTTGATTTTCTGCAGCAGGTTCATGTCGGCGCCGGCGCAGAAGCCGCGGCCCGCGCCGGTCAGCACGACGACGCGCACCGAATCGTCGGCCGCCGCCGCGGCGACGGCGCGCTCCAGGCTCTGGCCCATCGCGGCGGTGTAGGCGTTGAGCGCCTGCGGGCGGTTGAGCGTGATGGCGGCGATGCCCTCCGCCGACTCGTACAAGAGGTCTTCGTAGGTCATGACAGCTCCCTCAGCTTCTGTTTCAGCTCGAACTTCTGCACCTTGCCCATCGCGTTCCTGGGCAGGCTCTCCAGGAATATTACCCGCCTCGGGTGCTTGAACCGGGCGAGGCGGTCGTTGAAGAGGGTTTTGACCCTGTCTTCCGTCAGGCTCGAGCCCGAACGAAGGACGACGCAGGCCACGGCGGCCTCGCCCCACTTCTCGTCCTCGACCCCCAGCACGGCGCATTCGGCGATCTCGGGGCAGTCGGCGAGCACGTTCTCGAGCTCGGCCGGATAGACGTTCTCCCCGCCCGAGATGATCACGTCCTTCGAGCGCCCCATGATCCAGTAGAAGCCGTCCTCGTCGATGCGCGCGAGATCGCCCGTCCTGAACCAGCCCTCCGGGGTGAGCGCGGCGGCGCTGCCCGCCGGGTCGTTCCAGTAGCCGCGCATGACGTTCGGACCGCGCACCCAGACCTCACCCTCGACCAGCTTCACCTCGCAGTGCGGCGCGGGCTTGCCGGCGCTGCCGAGCTTTCTTTCGGCGTCCTCGCGCAGGAGCACAGTGGCGATCGGAGCGGTCTCGGTGCAGCCGTAGATCTGCCCGACCGGCACGCCGCGCGCGTGAAAGGCGCGGATGAGCGAGTCGGGCACGACCATCGAGCCGCAGTTGAGCATGCGCAGCGAAGAGAGATCCGTGCTTTTCCAGGCCGGATGCCCGATCACCGCCTGCATGGTCGCGGGCACGAGGAGCGAGAGCGTGGGCTTGCGCTTCGCCACGTCCTCGAGCCAGAGCGCGGGATCGAAGCGCTTGTGCAGCGTGACGCTCGCGCCGGCGAGGAGGGCGGGCAGGGTCTGGTTGTTGAGCCCGCCGACGTGGAACATCGGCAGCGCGGTGAGCACGTGATCGGACTGGCGCAGGTCGTGCGCGTGGATCGAGTTGAAGCCGTTCCAGAGGAGCGCCGACTGCGTGAGCACCGCGCCCTTGGGCTTGCCCGTCGTCCCGGAGGTGTAGACGATCAGCGCGTCATCTTCGTCCTTGCCTTCGACCGGGTTTTGGGTTTGCTTTTTCGTTTCCTGGATGGGTATTTCAAGTGACCTTGCGTGAACTGCAAAATCAGCGTCGTGAAAAAGCCACTTCGGGGAACAGTCGGCGAGGATCGCCTTGTGCTCGGCCGCGGTGAGGCGCCAGTTGAGCGGCACGAGGATCGCGCCGCGCCGCGCCAGCGCGAAAAGCAGCACCAGCATCTCCGGGGAGTTGTAGCCGAGCCACGCGACCCGGTCCCCTTTGCGCACGTCAAGGGAATTTGCAGCTTTTTTTATCTCGCCCCAAAGGGCCGCATAGCTGATGTCCGAGCCGTGAAAATGCAATGCCGGCTTGTCCGGAAAGTGCTCCGCCCAGCGCTCGATGATGCGGGAGAGATTCATGGGAGAATCGCCCGACTTTACATGGTCTCTGCACGCCGCACGGGGGTTTTGCGGGCGCTGCTGGCGGGCATCCTCGCCGCCTGCTGCGCCTCGACGCTCGCGCAGGCGCCCGCACCACAGGATCCGGCGCAGGCTCCCCTCATCGAAGCGCAGTCGCTCGCGCGCGAAGCGGCCGAATTGCAGCTGCTCGGCTTCCGGCGCCAGGCGATCGAGCGCCTCGAGCGTGCCGCGAGCCTCACCGCGGGGCGCCCGGACGCCCGGCCGATCGCCGCGGGCGTGCTTGGCGCGCTCGGCCAGGCCTACCTCAAGGCGGGACAGTCCGAGCAGGCGCTGCCGAAACTGCAGGAGGCGCTCGAGCTCGCGCGCGCGGAACGCCAGCCCGCCCTCATGGCGGCGGCGCTGAACGACATGGGCCAGCTCTACGGCGCGACCGCGCGCCGTGCCGAGGCGATGACGGCCTATCGCGAAAGCATGACGCGCGCGGGGGAAGCGAGCTCGCCGCTCACTTTCGCCGCCGCGGCAACGAACGCCGCGCTCCTTGCCGCACCCACCGATCCCTCGGCCGCTGCGGCGCTGCTCGACCAGGCCGGCGCCCGGCTCGAGGCGGCGGGCGACGCTCGCGAAGCGGATTTCGCGCGCATCCGCGCCGCGCAGGTGTGGCGCAGCCTCCAGCTTCCGAATGCCGACCCGCGCTCGCTTGAGCGGCCACATGCGCTGCTCACGCGCGCGCTGCGCTCGGCCGAGGCGCGCGATGACGCGCTTGCGACCTCCTACGCGGCCGGGCGGCTGGGCGAGCTCTACGGTGTCGCCGGGCGCGGCGAGGAAGCGCTCGGCCTCACGCGCCGCGCCGTGCGCGCGGCGCAGCGCGCGCGCGCCGACGAGAGTCTGTATCTGTGGAGCTGGCAGGCGGCGCGCCTGCTCGCGAGCCGGGGCGAGCGCGAGGCCGCGCTCGCCGCCTACCGGCGCGCGCTCGAGAGCCTGCACGCGGTGCGCCAGGACATGATCCTCGAGCTGCGCGCCACGCATCGTTCCTGGCGCGCCGAAGTGGGGCCGCTCTTCCTCGAGTACGCCGAGCTGCTGCTGCGCCGCGAGGCCGGGCAGGGCGTGGCGCAGTCGCGCCTGCGCGAGGCGCGCGACGTGGTGGAGCAGCTGAAGGCGGTCGAGCTCGAGGACTACTTCCAGGACAACTGCGTCGCGGCGCAGCTCGCGACGCAAAAGGGCATCGACCAGATGGCCCCGCGCACCGCGGTGCTCTATCCGATCCTGCTGCCCGAGCGCCTCGAGCTGCTGGTGGGCCTGGAGGACGGCATCCACCAGGTCACGCTGCCGGTGGCCGCGGCGGCGCTCTCGGAGGACGCGCACGGCCTGCGCCGCCGGCTGGAGAAGCGCACCACCAGCGAATACCTGCCGTTCTCGCGCCGGCTCTATGCCTCGCTCTTCCAGCCGATCGAGGCGCTCCTTGCCGAGCACAAGGTGGAGACGCTCGTCTTCGTTCCGGACGGCGCGCTGCGCGGCGTGCCGCTCGGCGCGCTCTATGACGGCAAGCGGTATCTCGTCGAGCGCTTCGCGTTCGCGACCGCGCCGGGGCTCACGCTCGTCGACCCGCGCCCGCTCTCGGAAAAAGGCGAGGCGCAGGTGCTGCTCTCCGGGCTGACGGAGTCGGTGCAGAATTTTCCCGCGCTGCCCTTCGTGGCCGAGGAGCTGAAGGGCCTGCAGGCGATCTTCGCCGGCGGCCGCCAGCTGCGCGACCGCGACTTCAGCGTGCCCGGCTTCAAGCAGGAGCTGCGCGGCAAGTCCTACTCGATCGTGCACATCGCCTCGCACGGCGAGTTCGACAGCGATCCGCGGAAGAGCTTCCTGCTCACCTGGGACGGGCGCCTCGACATGGACGGGCTGGAGGCGGTGATGAAGCAGGTGCGCTTTCGCGACGAGCCGGTGGAGCTGCTCACGCTCTCGGCCTGCCGCACGGCCGCGGGCGACGATCGCGCCTCGCTCGGCCTCGCCGGGGTCGCGGTGAAGGCGGGCGCGCGCAGCGTGCTCGCGACGCTCTGGTACGTGAACGACCAGGCCTCGAGCCTTCTCGTCAACGACTTCTACCGCCAGCTGCGCGAGGGCAGCGCCTCCAAGGCAAAAGCGCTGCAGGCCGCGCAGCGCGCCGTGCTCTCGGACCGGCGCTTCCGGCATCCGGGCTACTGGGCGCCGTTCCTGCTCATCGGCAACTGGCTTTAATGGCGGGCACGCCGCTTCGCGAGCGCCCGGCGGTCTACGCCGGCGCGATCGCGCTCGCCGCGGCGCTCTTCGTGCTCGCGCTGCGCCAGGCGGGCGTGCTGCAGACGCTCGAGCTCGCGCTCTACGACCGCATGGTCACCGCGCGCGCGGCGCAGGAGCGGCCGCGCGAGCGCGTGGTGCTCGTCGGCGCGACCGAGCAGGACATCGTCAAGCTCGGCTGGCCGGCGAGCGACGCGACGCTCGCCGCGCTCCTCGGCGAGATCAAGAAGGATGCGCCGCGCGCCATCGGCCTGGACATCTACCGCGACCAGCCGCGCCCCCCGGGGGAGGCGCCCTTCGCCGCGCTCCTGCGCGACACCCCGAACTTGGTCGCGGTGCGCAAGATCGGCGGCGGCGCCGAGCAGGGCGTGGCGGCGCCGAGCGCGCTGAAAGGGAGCGAGCGCGTCGGCTTTGCCGACGTGGCGAGCGATCCGGGCGGCGTCGTGCGCCGCGCGATGCTGTTTCTCGACGACAACGAGGGCTCGCACACCTCGTTCCCGTTGCGGCTTGCGCTCGTTTACCTCGCGAAGCAGGGCATCGCGCCCGCGCCGGGCGAGCCCGATGCGTCGTTCCTGCGGCTGGGCAAGGTCACCTTGCCGCCCTTCGAGGCGAACGACGGCGGCTATGTCGACGCCGACGCGGGCGGCTACCAGGTCCTGCTCGATTTCGCCGGCGGCGCGGCGCCGTTTCGCCGCTACTCGTTCGGCGAGGTGCTCGAGGGCAAGGCGCCGCCGGGCGCTTTCCGCGACCGCGTGGTGATCGTCGGCGTCACCGCGCCGAGCGTGAAGGACTTCTTCGAGACGCCCTGGAGCGTCGTCGATTCCTCCGAGACGGTCTACGGCATCACGCTGCACGCGCATGCGGTGTCGCAGTTCCTGCGCGCCGCGCTCGAGGGCGCGGCGCCGCGGCGCGTGGCGCCGGAATGGGCGAAGCTCGCGTGGCTCGCGCTCTGGTGCGCGCTCGGCGCGCTGATCGGCCTCTACGCGCAAGGGGTCTGGCGCTATGTCGGGGCGGCGCTCGCCGGCCTCGCGCTGAACGCGCTCATCGTCTGGGTCGCCTTCGGGCAGGGCCTCTGGTATCCGCTCTTTCCGCAGAGCCTCGGCTGGCTGATCGCGCTCTCGATCGTCACCGCCTACTCGTACTACCTCGAGCAGTCGCACCGCGGCCAGCTGATGAACATCTTCTCGCGCTACATGGCGCGCGACCTCGCCGCCGACGTGTGGCGCCGCCGCGGCGAGTTCCTCGAGTCGGGCGGCCGCCCGAAGCCGCAGCGGCTCACCGCCACGGTGCTCTTCTCCGACATCAAGGGCTTCACCGCCGTCTCGGAGAAGCTCGACGCCGCGGGCCTCATGGAATGGCTCAACTCGTACATGGAGGCGATGGCGGGCCTGGTCATGAAGCACGGCGGCGTGGTGGACAAGTTCATCGGCGATGCGGTGATGGCGGTGTTCGGCGTGCCGGTCGCGCGCTCGGGCGAGGCGGAGATCGCCGCCGACGCCAGGTCCGCAGCACGCTGCGCGCTCGCGATGCGCGCCGAGCTCGATCGCTTCAACGCCGCCTGGGCGGCGAAGGGCCTGCCCGCGATCGGCATCCGCATCGGCCTTTACACGGGCGAGCTCATCTCGGGGAGCCTCGGGTCCTCGGAGCGCATGGAGTACACCGTGATCGGCGACACCGTGAACACCGCCTCGCGGCTGGAGAGCTTCAAGCTTGCCCCTGGCGAGTCCCCGCCCGAGGCCCTGGCCGAGGAGCGCGACGGCGCCTGCCGCATCCTCGCGGGCGACAGCACGGTGCGGCTGCTGGGCGGGCAGTTCGCCGTCTCGCCGGTCGGCAAGGTGCGCCTGAAGGGCAAGGAGGAGCCGGTGGCGGTGTTCAGCCTCGTCGGCGAGAGGAGGGATGAGAACTGATACCTATGGGTCCTTTCCCGGGAGGTGCGAAAATCCACTCGTTCTCAATAGGGGGAACCGATGAACCGACTCGCAATCCTGCTCGCGCTCGCCCTGGGGCTGCCGGCGGCGTGGGCGCAGCAGCCGCCCCAGCAGGCCTCCGCCGAAGCCGACAAGCCGCCGGTCTACGTGCCGCCCCAGCGCGGCGCGCCCTCGCGCCGGGTGGGCGGCAGTTCGCGCGGCGCAGGCGACAACCTGCCGAGCGTGATGGTGCTCGTGCCGGACCACGTCGGGCTCACGACCTCGGATACGCCCGCGCTCTACTGGTATCTCTCCAAGCCCACCGCGGTGCGGATCGAAGTGACGCTGGTCGACGATCGCGCCGAGCAGCCGCTGATCGAATTCGCGGTCGCCAAGGCGGCCGGGCCGGCGGTGCACCGCATCGACCTCGCCAGGCGCGCCGTGCACCTGAAGCCCGGCGTCGAGTACCAGTGGTCGGTGGCGGTCGTGCCCAATCCGAACGAGCGCTCGAACGACATCATGGCGGGCGGCGTGCTGATGCGCGTCGACGAGCCCGCCGCGGTCGCGGCGCGCCGCAAGGCAGGCGCCTCGAAGGAAGAGCTCGCGCGGCTGCTCGCCGGCGAGGGCATCTGGTACGACGCGATCGCGCTTTATTCGGAGCTGATCGAGGCGCAGCCCGGCGACCGCAAGCTCCGCGCCGCGCGCGCGGCGCTCCTCGAGCAGGTCGGCCTGAAGGAAGTGGCCGACTTCGACCGGCGCGCGGTCTCGCCCTAGCGCCTAGAAGAGGGTCTGCAGCGCGACGAGGAAGTGCACGCCGCGGTCGGCGAGCGTGCGCGTGGGCGTGAGATCGTCGATCCTCTGCCGCGCGAATCCCTTGTAGAGCTGCGCGAGGACGCCGGGCGCCGGCGCCCAGCGCAGTCCCACGCCCCAGCTCGACAGGCGCCGCGCCGCCTCGCCGTCGTCGCGCGCCTTGCCCGCGTCGGTGAAGACCGCGAGCTCGAGGAGGCCGTCCTCGGGCCCGCCGCGCGCGGCGCCGAGCGGAAAGCGGCCGACCGGGCGCCGGTACTCGATCGAGGCCGCCCAGCCGTGGTCGCGCACGAGCGCGTTCTCGCGGTAGCCGCGCACGCTCTGCAGCCCGCCGACGGCGAATTTTTCCGCGGGCAGGAGCGAGCCGTTGGCGTGCTGCCAGTCGGCGCGCACCACGACCTGGCCCGCCTCGCGCCCGAGGCGCCGCGCCCACTGCAGCTGCGCGAGCCGGCTGTCGAACTTCGAATCCGGAAAGCCGGGGTGGACGGTCGAGCCGAAGAGCGCGAGCCCGTGGCTCGCCGTGACGCGCACGGCGAGCACCTCGTCGTTGCTGCGCTCGCTCCAGTCGCCAACGAGGCGCAGCGCGCTGACCGAGCTGCGGCCATCCACCAGGCCCGGCGTGAAGGAGAACGGCTGGCCGAGCAGGAAGCTCGCGTTGTCGCGGTTCGAGATCACCGCGCCCACCGCGACCTCGCGCGAGAGCGTGCGCACGAGCGGCTGGGTGAGGCCCGCCTCGGCGTTGCGCGTGCTGCTGCGGATGTCGATCTGGTCGAAGGGCGGCTCGATCACCTCGGCGCCGGTGCGCTCGTACTTGAGCGTGAAGAGCGTGTCGCGCGGCGAGACCGGGACGGCGAGGTTTGCGCCCCATTCGACCAGCCCCTCGGTGCGCCCGAAGCGAAGGCCGAGCGCCTCGCCGAAGCCGAGTTTGTTGCGAAAGACGAGCGTGCCCTCGCCGTGGTTGGCGCCGACCGCGGGCGAGCGGTTGTTGGCAAGAGTGAAGCCGAGCGTCTGCTGCTTCGCCTCGGTCACGTCGAGCTTGAGCACCGCCTCGCCGGGCTCGGCGCCGGGCCCGAGCTCGGCGTTGATGCGCTCGATCTGCGGGTTCTGCAGCATGACCTGCATGCGCTCCTGCAGGCGCTGCACGTTGAGCGGCGGGCCGGCGGCGAGCTCGACCCGCTCGCGGATGAAGCCGGGCCGGAAGGCGTTCGCGCCGCCGACCACGACTTCGGCGAGCCTTCCCTCGATCACGCGGATCTCGAGCGTGCCCTCGGCGATCGTCTGGTCGGGGATGATGGCGCCGGAATTGACGTAGCCCGCCGCCAGGTAGCGCGCGGTGATCGCGCGGCGCGCCTCCTCGAGGTCCTCGTCGGCGAGGCGCCGCCCGGTCCAGGGCGCGAGCGCCTGCTCGAGCTCCGCCGCGGAAAAGACGGTCGCGCCGGTGACGCGAAAGCGCGAGACCACGACGCTCAATCCCGAGCGGGGGGCGGGGCGCTCGGCCGGGGGCGGCGGCAGCGCGAAGCCCGGGCGCGGCGCCTCGCGCAGGAATCCGGGCAGGGCCGGCTGCTCGAGCGGCGGGCGCTCGAGCGGCGCGATCTGCGCGAAGGCGGAATGCGTCGCGGCGAGGAGCAGCGCGGCCGACGAAAGGAGCGTCGACGGGCCGGGCCGGCTCAGCCCGGGCACGGCGTGAGGACGCTCGGGCTTTGCTCCGGCCTGCGCGCGAAGAGCAAAGACCCGGTCTTCTGTACGGCGCTCACTGCGCCGAGGCGATAGCCCGCGAACCCGGCGCCCGAGGGCGAGGCGGGCAGGCCGCCGCGGCCGACGCCGGCGAAGCTGTTCCCGACCGCGCGCGCGCCGCAGGCGGCGCGCAGGAGCTGCGAAGGATCGACGTAGCCCGAGGGCAGCGTGGCGAGCCGCGTGCCGATGTCGGAGACGGGCGAGGTGATGAGGATCGTCCCGGAGATGCCTTTTTCCGAGGAGGCGTTGATGCTCTGGTTGATCGATTCGGCGGGCGAGACCATCAGGTACTGCGTGACGATCGTGATGTCGCCGCCGTTGCCGCCCACCGCGCGGGCGAGGATCTGGCTGTTGGCGAGCACCACGAAGACCGGATCGACGAGGATGTTGCCGCCGTTGCCCGCGCCGTTGCCGACCGAGGTGGTGATGCGGCTGTCGGTGAGCACGAGGCTCTCGCCCGCGCGGATCGTGACCTGGCCGCCGCCGGCGGTGGCCGCCTGCGTGGTGATCGCGCCGCCGCCGGACAGGCGCACGCTGCCCCCCGCGCTCAGGTTGATCGCGCCCGCGTCGCCCGCGGCGATGCCGAAGGGATTCTGGCTGCTCGCGCTGATGCGGCCGCCGTCGCTCACGACGATGTCCTGCGCCGCCATGTTGATCGAGCCGCCCGCGCCGGCGCTCGCGGTCGAGGTGGAAATGGACGAATCGGCGCCGGTCACCGCGACCGTTCCGCTCGCAACCACGTCGATGCGCCCACCGGGGCCGGTGCCGGGCGTGCTCGCGATGTCGAACTGAGGCGTCGCGGCGATGCGCCCGCCGCCCGAGACGGTCAGATTGCGCGCGCTGATCGAGACGTTGCCGGCCGCGCCCGCGCCGAAGGTCGACACGTCGATGCCGGCGCGCTCGCTGATCGTCACGTCGCGCGCCGTGATGCGCGTCTCGCTCGGCGTGCCGCCCGAAAAGCTGAGATTGCCGAGGCGGCTCGCGCCCAGAAGCGCGACATCGCCGCTCGCCTCGATCGTGATGTTGCCCGCATGGCCGCCGCCGAGGACGGTGCCGCCGAGGAGGATGAAGGCGCTCGTGTCGACGATGGCGCCGCCGGCGAGCGAGACGTTGGCGGCGCGAAGCGAAATGTCGCCCGGATTGCCGCCGCCGTTGGCCGTGGTGCGGATCTGGCCGCCGCTCACCTGCAGGTCGCCCGTGAGCGCGATGTCGATGTCGCTGCCGGTGCCCGGGCGGGCGTGCGCGGTGCTGACGAGGGAGTTCTCGAGCGCGAGCCGGCCGCCGCGGATCGTGATCGGCCCGGGCAGCGCGGGCGAGCTCGGGTTCTCGGTGGTGAGGTTGGCGTTGACGAGCGAGATCGTGCCGAGCACCGGAGCGCCGCTCGTGTCGATCGCGCCGCCGGCGAGCGTTGCTTCGCCCGGCGCGGCGAGGCTCGCGAGGTTGACGTGCCCGCCCGGCGCGATCACGAGGGGACGCGCGGCCGTCGTCCCGGCGATCGACACGTTGCCGCCGACGAGGGAGAGCGTCGCGCCGACCGGCGTGATGAGCTGGCTGCGGTCGACGGTCAGCGGCGCGGGCGCACCGAGGAAGCCGAAGGCGACCGGCGCATCCACGGTGAGCACGCTCGCCCCGGGATTGGCGGCGTCGAAGCGGCCGCTCGAGCCGAGCTTGAGGTAGCTCGCGGTCGAGGCGTGGAACGAGCCCTGGAGGTCGAGCCGCGCGTTCGGCCCGAACGCCATGCCGCTCGGGTTGATGAGCCAGAGCGCCGCGCCGCTGATCGTCGAGCGGATCGTGCCGTCGATGGAGGAGGGCGCGCCGCCGGTGACGCGGCCGATGACGTGGGTGATGCCCGCGGGCCCGGAGAACGTCGCGCTCTGCCCGCTCGTGAGGCTGAACTGGCTGAAGCTGTGGAAGAGGTTCGAGCCGACCTGCTGGCCGAGCGTGTCCGGAATGGCGAAATTCGGGCCCGCGAGCGGTCCTGCCGCCCCGAGCCGGCCGTCCATGACCACCTGCGCCTGCGCCGTGCAGGCGCAGGCGAGAAGGCAGGCGGTGAGGGCGCGCTTCTTCAGGTGATCGAGAAGCTGATGTCGGAGTCGATCAGCAGGGTCTCGGTGCCGTTGTGGGTGAAGCTTGCGTAAAACGTCCCGCCAGGCGTCGGCTGCACCGTGCCGTTGCTCACCCAGCCCTCGCCGATCGAGCTCACCACGTCGCCGACGTTGCCGTTGACGATCAGCTGCGTGGCGCCGTCCACGTCCGTGAGCGCGTGGATCGCTTCCGGATCGAGCACGAGCGTGTTGTTGCCCGTGCCGGTCAGGTCGATCTGCTCGAGGCTGTCGTACTTGGCGTCGAGCGCGGCGAAGGTCGCGCCCGTCGAATTCAGGTTGAGGACCTGGCCGGCTGCCCCGAAAGCAAGGGTGTCGGTGCCCAGGCCGCCGCTCACGCTGCCGTCAACCGGGTCGAAGATGAAGACGTCGTTGCCGTCGCCGCCGGAGAGCGTGTCGTTGCCGAGGCCCCCGATCAGCGTGTCGTTGCCCGAGCCGCCGGTGAGGCTGTCGTTGAACGCCGAGCCCTTGACGATTTCGAAGTTGGCGAGCGTGTCCGTGCCGACGCTCGCGTTGCCGCTCGCCGTGCCGGCCAGCAAGTTGACCGTGACTCCGGCCGTCGCGGCCGAGTAGTCCAGCGTGTCGGTGCCCGAGCCGCCGTCGAGCGAGTCGTTGCCCGCGCCGCCGATCAGCACGTCGTTGCCGTCTCCGCCGTTGAGCGTGTCGTCGCCCGCCGCGCCGTTGAGGATGTTGTTCCCGGTGTTTCCGGCGAGGATGTTGTTGGCGGCGTTGCCCGTGCCGTTCACGTTGCCCGAGCCGAGCAGCGTGAGGTTCTCGAGCGCCGCCGCGAGCACCGTGGTGAAGGGCGTGTTCACCGTGTCGATGCCCTGGTTCAGGGCCTCGACGATCACATCACCCGCCGAATCCACGAAGTAGGCGTCGTCGCCCAGGCCGCCGTTCATGACGTCGGCACCCGCGCCGCCGTCGAGGGTGTCGTTGCCCAGGCCGCCGAGCAGCTGGTCGTTGCCGCCCGCGCCGTTGATGACGTTGTTTCCATCGTTGCCGGTGAGCGTGTTGTTGCCGTCGGTCCCGGTCAGGGTCCTGTCGCCGGCGCCATCGATGAGGCTCGCGTTTTCCACGTTCGCTCGGCTGGAAAGCGTGAGATCCACGTCGACGGAGCTTTGCACCGTGTCCACGCCGCCCGTCGCGCCCGCAGCCTCGACGATGACGTCGTCCGCGCTGTCGACCTTGAAGACATCGTTGCCGGCGCCGCCGATGAGCGTGTCGTTGCCGGCGCCGCCGTCGAGGACGTCGTTGCCGGCCTGGCCGTCGAGCGTGTTGTCGACCGAGTTGCCGGTGATGGCGTTCCCGAGCGCGTTGCCGGTCCCGAAGACAGCGCCGCCGATCTCGAGCAGGATCAGGTTCTCGAGGTTCGCGCCAAGCGTCCAGTCGACCAGGCTCCCCACGGTATCGATCCCCGTGCCGAGCCCGGCCGCCTCGATCACCTGGTCGCCGGAGCTGTCCACGGTGTAGAAGTCGTTGCCCATCCCGCCGGTCATCGTGTCGTTGCCGTTGCCGCCGTCGAGCGAGTTGTTGCCGGCATTGCCGATGAGGATGTTCGCCAGCGCGTTGCCGCCGCCGTCGATGTTGCCCGTGCCGGTCAAGGTCAGGTTCTCGAGGTCGCCCATCAGGACAAATGTGACGCTCGACAACACAGTGTCCGTGCCGCCGGTGTCGGAGTTGACGACGTCGCCGAGGTTGTCCACCACGTACGTATCGTTGCCCAGGCCGCCATTGAACGTGTCTGCGCCGGCACCGCCGTTCAGGATGTTGTTCCCATCGTTGCCGATGAGGATGTTATTCAGCCCGTTGCCGGTGCCGTTCAGGCTGGCGCCGCCGGTCAAAGTCAGGTTTTCGAGATTGGCCCCGAGCGTGAAGGTGACCGAGGACACGACCGTGTCGTTGCCGCCGGCTTCGCCAGAGAGGGTCTCCGACACCACGTCGCCCGCGCCGATGTTGTAGGTGTCGTTCCCTTTGCCGCCGACAAGGATGTTGGCCGCGACGTTCCCCGTGAGGATGTTGTCGAGATCGTTACCGGTGCCGTTGATCGCGGCGAGCCCGGTGAGGGTGAGGTTTTCCGTATCAGCGGCTTTGGCCAGGAGCGAGTAGGTAACGCTCGAGAACACGGTGTCGATGCCGGCCGCGCCGCTCTGTACCGTGTCGTTGGCGCCATTGACGTAGAAGAAGTTGTCGCCGTCGTCGCCGGTGAATGTGTCGTTGCCCGCGCCGCCGCGCACGCCTTCAATGTTCGCCAGCGTGTCGGTGCCGGCACCTCCGGTCGCGGTGTGGTCAAAGAGATTGACGATCACGGCGGTGGTCGCCGTGGAGTAGTCGGCGATGTCGATGCCGTCGCCGCCATCGAGGGCGTCGTTACCGATGCCGCCGATGAGCGTATCGTTCCCGAGGCCGCCGTTCAGCTCGTCGTCGCCGGCGTTGCCGATCAGCGTCTCGTCTTCGTCGCAGCCGGTGATCGTGTCGATCTGGCCGGTTCCTTTGACGATCTCGATCTCGTGCAACGAATCGCTGTCGACATCGATGCCGCCGGTCGCCGTGCCAAGCTCCAGATTGACGGTTACGCCGGTCTGGGATCCGGAGTAATCCACCGTGTCGATGCCGTCGCCGCCGTACATGATGTCGTGGCCCGCACCGCCGACGAAGACGTTGTCGCCGGCGTTGCCGCTGAGTTCGTTATCGAGAGAGTTGCCCGTGGCGTTGAAGTTTCCGGTCCCGAGCAGCGTCAGGTTCTCCACGTTGCTGCTGTTCGCGATCGAGAAGGTCGCGGTGGCGAAGACCGTGTCGATGCCGTCCTTGCCGTCGAGCACCTTGTCGCCGGTATTGTTGACGTAGAACTGGTTGTCGCCGGCGTTGCCGGTGAACGTATCGAGGCCGGCGCCGCCGCGCACGCCTTCGATGCTGGTGAGTTTGTCGACGCCGGCACCCACGGTATTCTGTGCTTGACCATCGGGGAGGCTCAGGTTGACGGTCACCCCAAGCGTCGCCGTGGAGTAGTCGGCGATGTCGTTTCCGTCGCCGCCGTCAAGCGTGTCGTTGCCCAGGCCGCCGAGCAGGGTGTTATCGCCCGCGTCGCCGGTAAGCACGTCATTGAATGCGGAGCCCTTGATGTTCTCGAAGTTGGAGATCACGTCGTTGCCGGCACCGCCGGTTACCGTGTTGGTGCCGAGATTGGCCGTCACCGCCGCGGCAGCCGTCGAATAATCCAGCGTGTCGACGCCGGATCCGCCATCGAGCGTGTCGATGGCCGTGCCCGCGCCGCCCGAGATCAGGTTGTCGCCGCTGTTGCCGGTGATCGTATTCGCGAGGCCATTGCCGATCCCATTGATGTTCCCCGAGGCCGTGAGAATCAGGTTGTCGAGGTTCGCGCCGAGCGTGTAGCTGACCGAAGATTCGACGCGATCGGTGCCGCCGGCGGTACCCGCGAGCGTTTCGGAGACCACGTCGCCCGCCGAGTCCACGACGTAGATATCGTCGCCGCCGTTGCCGATCAGGATGTCGTTGCCGCCGCTCCCGTCGAGCGTATTGCCGTTGGAGTTGCCGGTAATGACGTTGTTCAGCTCATTACCCCGGCCATCGACATCCACCAGTCCGGTGAGCGTCAGGTTTTCGATGTTTTCTCCGTCGACGGAGAGGTCGAACGTCACCGAGCTCTTGACCGTATCCAGGCCGCCGGCCGCTCCGCCAATCGTTTCCTGTACGACGTCATCGGCGCTATCGACGATGTAGGTGTCGTTGCCGGCGTTGCCGATCAACGTGTCGTTGCCGGTGCCGCCGTCGAGGATGTTGCCAAGGGCGTTGCCGGTGAGGATGTTGCCGAGATCGTTGCCGGTTCCGTTCAGCGCAGCGCCGACGAGCGTGAGGTTCTCGATGTTTCCGGAGAGAACGAACGAGGCGGAGGCCACCACGGTATCGGTGCCGTTGCCCGATCCCTCGACCACCTGGTCGCCT
This sequence comes from Burkholderiales bacterium, assembly GCA_036262835.1. Taxonomy (GTDB): domain Bacteria; phylum Pseudomonadota; class Gammaproteobacteria; order Burkholderiales; family SG8-39; genus RBG-16-66-20. The sequence continues at coordinate 28,426 of DATAID010000014.1, forward strand.
GCGCCGACGAAATAGGTGTCGTCTCCGCCGAGGCCGTTGAACTGGTTCATCCCGGCATTGCCGGTCATGATGTTGTTCAGCGCGTTGCCCTGGGCATTGATGTTGCCGATCCCGGTCAGCGTGATGTTCTCGGCGTCGGGCGCGGTGACGTCCATGTTGTACTGCGCGGCGCTCGAAAGGATGGTGTCGGTGCCGCCCGAGTCGACAATCGTGTCGCCCTGCGCATCGACGACGTAGGTGTCGTTGCCGAGGCCGCCGTTCAGCGTGTCCGCGCCCGCGCCGCCGTTGAGGACGTTGTCGCTGGCGTTGCCGGTAATGACGTTGACGAGGCCGTTGCCGGTGCCGTTGAGCGCCGCGCCCGTCAGCGTCAGGTTTTCCAGGTTGGCCCCGAGCACGTAGTTCATCGAGGACATCACCGTGTCGGTGCCGCCGGGCGAGCCGGCGAGCGTTTCCGAAACAATGTCCCCCGCGCTATCGACAACGTAGGTGTCGTTGCCGCCGCCGCCGATCATCGTGTCGTTGCCCAGGCCCCCATCGAGGACGTTGGCGCCCTCGTTGCCGGTGAGCACGTTATTCACGTCGCTGCCGGTGGCGTCGAGGTCGCCGGCGCCCGCCAGCAGCACGACGTTCTCGACGTTCAAGCGGCTGCTGTCGGTGAGGTTGATGTCCACGCTGCTGCGCACGGCATCGACGCCGCCGGCGGCGCCTTCGGCCTCGGTGATCACGTCGCCGGTTTCGCCGACGATGTAGATATCGCCGCCCGCGCCGCCGACCAGCGTGTCGTTGCCCGCGCCGCCGGAGAGCGTGTTGGCGAGCGCGTTGCCGATGATGAGGTTGTCCGCCTCGTTTCCGGTGCCATTCAGCGCGGCGCCGGTGAGCGTGAGGTTCTGCAGGCCCGACCCCAGCACGTAATTGACGCTGGAAACGACCGTGTTGATGCCCGACGAATCGGTGATCGATTCCGCCTGGCTGTCCACGAAGTAGGTGTCGTCGCCGGCGCCGCCGTTGAACGAATCGAGGCCCGCGCCGCCGATGAAGACGTCGTTGCCGGCGCCGCCCGTGAAGCTGTCGGCAAACGCGGAGCCTTTGATCACCTCGATATTGGAAAGCGTGTCGGTGCCTACGCTCAGGTTCCCGGTCACCGTGCCTGTGTCGAGATGGACCGTGATCCCTGCGGTCGCGGCGGAATAGTCGGCAGTGTCGTTGCCCAAGCCCCCATCGAGGACGTCGTTGCCGGCGCCGCCGTTGAGGACGTTGTCGAAGTCGTTGCCGGTGATCTCGTTGGCGAGCGCGTTGCCCGTGCCGTTGATGTTGCCGTTGCCGGTGAGATTCAAGTTCTCGACCGTGGGGCTGAGGGCGAGGGAATAGCTCGCCGAGGAGTTGATCACATCGTCGGCGCTGTTCTGGGCCGTGCCGGAATCGACGACCCGGTCGGCCGAGCTGTCGACGATGTAAGTGTCGTTGCCCGCCGCGCCGTCGAGGGTGTCGTTGCCGGCGCCGCCGTCGATGATGTTCGCGCCCGAGTTACCGAGGATCAGGTTGGCGAGCTCGTTGCCCGAGCCGTTCAGGTTGGTGAAGTCGGCCGCGCCGTCTCCGAGCCTGAGGTTGTCGAAGTTCGTGGGCAAGGTGAAGCCGCTGAAAAGCGTTTTGACAAAGTCTGTGCCGCCGCCCACG
>DATAID010000015.1:0-6670 GCA_036262835.1 Burkholderiales bacterium
GGTCGATGCCGACCTGGAAGTCCGAGCCCGCGGTGAGCGCGCGCAGGTCGCGCAGCGCCGCCGCGACCTCCGGATGCCGCGGCAGCTCGCGCGCGGCGCGCGCGAGCACCTCGCGCCCGCCGTAGAGCTCGGGCAGGGCGAGCAGCGCCGCGCGCGTCGCCTTCGGCAGCCGGCGCGTCGCCGATTCGAGCGAGGGCCGGTCCTTCGCCTCGAGCGCCTGGTGCAGCTCGGTCTCCAGCTCGGCGCCGACGCCGCCGCGCCGGCACAGCGCGCGGAAGATGGCGACGTGCCCGAGATCGATGCGCGGCTCGCGGATGCCGCTCGCGCGCAGCGCCTGCACCGCCAGGCCCTGCACCTCGCGGTCGCTCTCGATGCCGCCGTGCCCGTAGACCTCGGCGCCGATCTGCAGCGGCTCGCGCGTCGCGCCGGGGCTCGCCGGGCGCGCGTGCAGCACGCTGCCGCAATAGCACAGGCGCGTCACGCCCTGGCGGTTGAGCAGGTGCGCGTCGATGCGCGCCACCTGCGGCGTGATGTCGGCGCGCACGCCCATCATGCGGCCGGAGATCTGGTCGACCAGCTTGAAGGTGCGCAGGTCGAGGTCGTGCCCCGTCCCGGTGAGCAGCGAGTCGGTGAACTCGACCAGGGGCGGTATGACCAGCTCGAACCTGCTTTTGAAGAAAAGATCGAGGATGCGGCGGCGCAGGATTTCGATGCGCATCGCCTCGCCGGGCAGAATGTCCTCGATGTGCTCGGGCAGGAGCCAGCGCATGGCGGGTCCGCTCTAGTTCGAGGTGAAGTACAGCAGCAGCAGCCCGGCCAGCATCGACGAGAGGCCGAAGAAGCGGATCTGGCCGTCGGAGAGCTGCAGGATGCGCCGGAAGGTCTCGCGCCAGACGCTAGGCGCGAGGAAAGGCAGCAAGCCCTCGATCACCAGCACCAGGGCGATTGCCATGAGGATCGTGGGGCCCATCGGGAATCATTTCTTCGCGGAGCCGGTCTTGCCGGCGGCGTCCTTCAGGTACCGGAAGAATTCCGAGTTGGGCTCGAGCACCAGCAGGTCGCCCTTGCTGCGGAAGCTCGACCGGTAGGCTTCCATCGAGCGGTAGAAGGAATAGAACTCGGGGTTCTGCTGGAAGGCGGCCGCGTAGATCGCCGCCGCCTTGGCGTCGCCCTCGCCGCGCACTTTCTGCGCCTCGCGGTAGGCCTCGGCGACGATGATCTCGCGCTGCCGGTCGGCATCGGCGCGGATGCGCTCGCTCTCGGCCGCGCCGGTCGAGCGCAGCTCGTTGGCGACGCGGCGGCGCTCGGCCTCCATGCGCCGGTACACCGAGGCGCTCACCTCGGCGGGCAGGTCGACGCGCTTGAGGCGCACGTCCACGATCTCGATGCCGATGCGGCGCAAGTCCTTGTCGGCCAGCGCCCGCACCTCGGACATGATGTGCTCGCGCTCGCCCGACACCACGTCGTGCACCGTGCGCTGGCCGAACTCGGCCTGCAGGCCGTCGGAGATGGTCTGCTTCAGCCGCGTCGTGGCGGCGAAGTCGTCGCCCCCCACCGAGACGTAGTAGAGCTTGACGTCGGCGATGCGCCATTTGACGAAGGAATCGACGTCCAGGGGCTTGTTGCCCGCGGTCGGGAAGCGCAGCGGCTCCGGATCGTCGAAGGTCTGGATGCGCATGTCGAAGTAGCGCACGTTCTGCACCAGCGGCCACTTGAAGTGCAGGCCGGGCTTGCTGACGACGTCCTTCACTTCGCCGAGCTGGAAGACGATCGCGTTCTGGCGCTGGTCGACCGTGTAGAGCGCCGAGCTCGCGAGCAGCACGATCGCGACGAGCGCCGCGATGATTGGGCCCAGCGCTCTCATGAGCGTTCCTTTCCTGTTCTCATGGGCGCTCTCCGCGGCCGCGTTCGCGCATCAGGTCGCGGTCGCGCGAGCGCGAGCTCGAATCGGCGCTCGGCGCGGCCTCGGGCTGCGGCGGGCGGCCCGCCTCGGCGCTCGCCATCCCCGACTGCTGCATCAGCTTGTCGAGCGGCAGGTAGAGCAGGTTGCCGCTGCCCTTGTAGTCGAGCATCACCTTGGAGGTCGTCTGCAGGATCTGCTGCATCGTCTCGATGTAGATGCGCTCGCGCGTCACGGCGGGAGCCTTCGAATACTCGGTGAGGATCTGCTTGAAGCGCGAGGCGTCGCCCTCGGCGCTCGCGATCACGCGCTGCCGGTAGCCCTCGGCCTCCTGCGTGAGGCGCGAGGCGGTGCCCTTCGCCTTGGGGATCACGTCGTTCGCGTAGGCCTCGCCCTCGTTCTTCTGCTTTTCCCGGTCCTGGCTCGCGCTCTGCTGGTCGCTGAAGGCGGCCTGCACGTCCTGCGGCGGCTGCGCCGACTGGATGGTCACGGTCTGCACCAGGATCCCGGTGCGGTAGCGGTCGAGGATCTGCTGCATCAGGTTCTTGGCCGCCAGGTTGATCTCGGCGCGCGACTCGTAAAGGATCGCGTCCATCTTGCTCTTGCCGATCACCTCGCGCATCGCCGTCTCGGCGGCGTGCTGCGCGGTCTCGTCGGGCCGCTTGTTGGTGAAGAGGTAGTTCTGCGCCTCGTTCGGCTTGACGACGTACTGCACGGCGAACTGCACGCTGACGATGTTCTCGTCGTCGGTCAGCATCAGCGCTTCCTTGTCGACGCGCGTCTTGACGTTGTTGTTGCGATAGCCGATCTCGAGCGCGCGCGAGCGCCCGACGTTGACGATCTCGTGGCTCTGGATCGGCCAGGGCAGCCGCCAGCGCAGGCCCGCGCCGGTCTCCTCGGCGAACTTGCCGAACGTGAGCACGATGCCGCGCTGGCCCTCGACCACGATGTAGAAGCCGCTCGCCAGCCAGACCGCGAGCACCACGCCCGCGATCAGCCCGGCGCCGCCGAAGCGCGGGGCGCCGAAGGGCGTGCGCGGCGGCTCGCCGCCGGGGCGCTTGCGCCCGAAGAGGTCCGAGAGCCGCCGGTTGAAGTTGCGCCACAGCTCGTCCAGGTCGGGCGGACCCTGGTTGCCGCCGCCCGGGCCGCGGGAACCGCCGCGTCCCCAGTTGGGGTCGTTCAACGACATAGGGATTTCAAATTGAGATGGATTCGGGAGCCGGAGCGGATTTTACCGCCGTGCGCGCGTTCGCCGCCTCCATGATCGCACCGCGCAATTCTGCGAGGCCGGCGCCGGTGCGCGCGCTCGCGCGTACTCGGGAAATCCTACCATACTCGTCCCGGTCGACGCCCGGCTCCAGCAGCGATGCGTCGATCTTGTTCCAGACCGCGATCTGCGGGACGCGGTCCGCGCCGATCTCGGCCAGCACCTTCATCACGTCCTCGGCCTCCCGTGCGCGGGTGGGCGAAGCGCTGTCGACCACGTGCAGCAGCAGGTCGGCGTGCACCGTCTCCTCGAGCGTCGCGCGAAAGGCGGCGACGAGAGAGTGCGGCAGGTCGCGGATGAAGCCGACCGTATCGGAGACCACGATCTGGCCCGACTCCTCCGGGTGTCCGGGCAGAACGAGGCGCCGGGTCGTCGTGTCGAGCGTGGCGAACAGCTTGTCCGCCTCGTAGGCGTGGGCGCGCGTGAGCGCGTTGAAGAGCGTGGATTTTCCGGCGTTGGTATAGCCCACGAGCGAGACCGAGAGCACCTCGCGGCGCGAGCGCGCCCGGCGCTGCACGGTGCGCTGCTTTTTCAGCGTGTCGAGCTTTTCGCGCAGCACCTTGACCCGCTTGGCGATGTAGCGGCGGTCGAGCTCGATCTGCTTCTCGCCCGGGCCGCCGGTCTTGCCGAGGCCGCCGCGCTGCCGCTCCAGGTGGGTCCAGCCGCGCACGAGGCGCGTCGAGAGGTGCTCGAGCTGCGCGAGCTCGACCTGGAGCTTGCCTTCATTGGTCTGCGCGCGCTGCGCGAAGATCTCGAGGATGAGGTCGGTGCGGTCGAGCACCCGGCGCCCGACCGCCTTGTCGACGTTGCGCTGCTGCGCGGCCGAGAGCGCGTGATTGAAGATGACGAAGCCGGCATTCATCTCCTCGGCCGCGCGCTTCACTTCCTCGACCTTGCCGCTGCCCGCGTAATGCTTGGGATCGGGCCGCCCGCGCCGGCCGCGCACGACGCGGGTGCGGCGCGCGCCCGCGCTCTGCGCGAGGCGCACGATCTCGGCGCAGTTCTCCTCGTAGCCGTCCTCGCCGAAGTCCAGGCACACAAGGACGGCGGCGGCCGGATCGGCGGCGCTGCGGGGGATTGCGGCGGTGTGGTCGAGCAAGCCGGTGCGGGAGGGGGACGTCTCGCGGGGCGCCTAGGCGCCGGCCTGCTCCGCGCCAAGGCTGATCGGCCGCGACGGCACGACGGTGGAGATCGCGTGCTTGTACACCATCTGCGTGACCGAGTTCTTGAGCAGGACGACGTACTGGTCGAACGACTCGATCTGGCCCTGCAGCTTGATGCCGTTCACCAGGTAGATCGAGACCGGGACGTGTTCCTTGCGGAGGGTGTTCAGGAACGGGTCTTGTAGGAGCTGCCCTTTGTTGCTCATCTTGTGACCTCTTTTGGCGAGGCTTGGAACCTTACTGTAATTGATCTTCCGGGCGTTATCTACCCTGCGCCCGTCACAGCTTAACCGGCGGAATCACGTCGCCGCACTGCGCCCGGTGGCGCAGGGCATGGTCCATCAGGACGCAGGCGAGCATCGCCTCCGCGATCGGCGTCGCCCGGATGCCGACGCAGGGATCGTGGCGGCCCTTGGTTTCGATGGTGGTCGCCTGTCCCCGACTGTCGATCGTGCGCCGCGGCAGCCGGATGCTCGAGGTGGGCTTCAACGCAATCGACACGGCGAGGGCCTGCCCGGTCGAGATGCCGCCGAGCACCCCGCCGTTGTTGTTCGAGACGAACCCTGAGGGCGTCATTTCGTCGCCGTGCTCGCTGCCCTTCTGCTCGATGGCGGCGAAGCCCGCGCCGATCTCGACGCCCTTCACCGCGTTGATCGACATCATCGCCGCGGCGATGTCGGCGTCGAGCCGCCCGTACACCGGCTCGCCCCAGCCGACCGGAACCTTCTCGGCGACGACGTTCACGCGCGCGCCACAGGAATCGCCCGCCTCGCGCAGCGAATCCATGAATTGCTCTATCTCTTTCGTTTTCGAATCGTCAGGCGAGAAGAACGCATTCTTTGTCACGTCGCCCCAACCCTTGAAGCCGAGCTTGATCGAGCCGATCTGCGCAAGGTAGCCCCGGATTTCGACCCCGTACCTTTCCTTCAGCCATTTCCTGGCGATCGCGCCGGCAGCGACCCGGATCACCGTCTCGCGCGCCGAGGCGCGGCCGCCGCCGCGCGCATCGCGCAGCCCGTATTTCTGCAGGTAGGTGTAGTCCGCATGGCCCGGTCGGAACTTCTCGGCGATCGCGGAATAGTCCTTGGAGCGCGCATCCTCGTTGCGGATCAGGAACCCGATGGCGGTGCCGGTCGTCTTACCTTCGTAGAGGCCCGAGAGGATCTCGACCTTGTCGCTTTCCTTGCGCTGCGTCACGTGACGCGAGGTCCCGGGCTTTCGGCGATCGAGCTCTTTTTGGAGATCTTCATCACTCAAGGCCAATCCCGGCGGACAGCCGTCGACCACGCCCCCGTAGGCCGGGCCGTGCGATTCGCCGAACGAGGTGACGCAGAAAAGCGTGCCGAAGGAATTGCCCGACATGAAAAAAGCTTAGCATAGGGCCATGAAACAACTCGCTTTTCTCGTTGCTTCGACCGCCGCGGCGCTGCTCATCGCCGGCTGCGCGACCACGCCCTCGCCGCCGCCCCTCGGCGAGCAGGAAATCGTCGCGCTCGTGAAAAGCGGCGCGACACCGGCGCAGGTCATCGACGAGCTGCGGCGCACGCACACCGTCCTCATGCTGCAGGGCTCGGACTTCGCGCGCCTTGCCCAGGAAGGCGTGCCGAAGGAAGTGCTCGACTACCTGCATCAGCAGATGATCGCGGAGATCCGCTGGCGCGATTCCGCGCTCTACGATCCCTACGGCCCCTTCTACGGCGGGCCGGGCCTCGGCATCGGATTCGGCTTCGGCCGCTGGCGCTAGAGGTACGCGTCCTTGAACGTCTTCGCGATGAGGACGCTCACCACGACGTAGAAGGCACAGCGGATGAAGTTGTTGCCGTACTTGAGCGCGATTCGCGCGCCGACCTGCCCGCCCAAGAAATTGCAGACGGCCATCCAAGCACCGAGCAGCCAGAAGATATAGCCGGTGGCCGCGAACACCAGCACGGCCGCCAGGTTTGAGGCCACGTTGGTGAACTTGGCCGGCGCCGCGGCGTGCAGGAAGCTATAGCCCAGGCCGCGCACGAAGAGAATCTTGTAGAAGGCGCCGGTTCCCGCGCCGAGAAATCCGTCGTAAAAGCCGATCGTGCTTGTGCCCGAGAAAGCGATCGCGGCGGCTTTGCGCTTGGAGTGCCTCGGCGCGTGCTCGACGCCTGCGCCGCTCAGCCACACATAGAGCAGCAGTCCAGCGAGGATGAAAGGCAGCGCCTTTTTCAGCGGATCCGGAGGCACGAGCGTGACGGCGTATGCGCCAACGAGCGAGGCGATGAAGGCGATGGCCATCGACGGGATCACGGTGCGCCAGTCGACGGGCACCGAGCGCGCATACTGGATCGCCGCGCCGGTCGTTCCGAACGC
>DATAID010000016.1:0-19373 GCA_036262835.1 Burkholderiales bacterium
AGGCCGCAGGGAATGGTCGCGGCGGGCTGCTGGGTGAGGTTGAAGGGGTAGGTGAAGGGCGTCCAGTCGGTCCAGCGCTTTTCCTTCATCACGCTCGCCATTTCCTGGCCTGCCTTGAACGCGGGAAGCGGAAGGGTGGGCGTGAGAAGCAGGTCGTATTTCTCGTGGAAGGCGTTCATGTGCACGCCGAGCGCGCCGCGCTTGGTGACCGCGGCCATGTACTCCGCGGTCGAGACTTTCTCGCCCAGCTTCGCCGTGTCGAGGAGGCCCTGGTCCATGAGCCGTCGCTTCGCCGGATGCGTGTTGCGCACGATCATCGCCGCGCCCGGGAACCAGTGCGCCGAGAAGAGCGGCCCGCAGTCCTCGAACCCGGGATCCTTCGCTTCGACGCGAGCGCCCAGGTCGGAGAAGGCCTTGACCGCGGCTTTCACGATTCTCAGGACTTCCGGGTCGACTTTCGCGTAGCCGAGATCTTCGGAGAACGCGATCCGAAGTCCCTTCACGCCGTCGTTCAGCCCGACGCGGTAGTCGCGCGCGTCGTAGGGCAGGGCGTGCCAGTCGCGCGCGTCGGGCATCGAGATGACGTTCATCATGAGCGCCGCGTCCTCGACGGTGCGCGTCATCGGCCCGACGTGGGCGACGGTGCCCATGGGCGAGAGCGGCCAGGCGGGCACGCGCCCGAACGAGGGCTTGTGGCCGAAAAGCCCGGTGAAGGCGCTCGGGATGCGGATCGAGCCGCCGCCGTCGGTGCCGATGTGGAGCGCGCCCATGCCCGAGGCGGCCGCGGCGGCCGCGCCGCCGGAGGAGCCGCCGGGGGTCATCTTCGGATTCCAGGGATTGCGGGTGATGCTGGTGAGCGGGCCGTCGGTGACGCCCTTCCAGCCGAACTCCGGCGTCGTCGTTTTGCCGAGGATCACGGCGCCGTGCTCGCGCAGGCGCGCCACCGCGGGCGCGTCGTCGTTCCACGGGCCCTTCGGGTCGACCGTGCGCGAGCCGCGAAGCGTCGGCCAGCCCTTGGTGACGAGCAGGTCCTTGATGGTGGTCGGGATGCCGTCGACGAGGCCTTTAGGTTCGTTCTTGCTCCATCTTTTTTCCGAGTCTTTTGCGCTTTTTATGGCGGAAGACGAATCGAGAAAGCAAAACGCATTCAAGACCGGATTCAATTTCTCGATTCGGTCGAGGACCGCGCGAGTCACTTCCACCGGTGAAACTTTCTTCTTGCGGTAGAGGCCGAGAAGCTCGACGGCGGAGAGATCGCAGAGGTCATTCGTTTTCGTGGTCATGAGGACAGTCCCAATCCTTGGCGGGTTCCGAACATGAGCGTGCTCCCGAGCGCTTCCGGAAGCCTCGCCACATAGAGGTCTTCGCGCAGCTTGCGCAAAGGCAGGCCCAGCATCTCGCAGCGCGAGACCAGGTTTTCGGTGCTGCGGCACTCGAGCGCGTAGCCGGCGAGGCCGGGCGCGGGCGGCGCATCGCCGAGCAGAGCGGTCCAATGCTCGCGCTCGCCTACAAGGATGTTGCCGCGCGCCATCTGCAGGTGCACGTAGCCGCCGGCCGGCCGCGGCAGGAGCGCGGCGTAGTGCGCCCAGCGCGCGGCGACGTCCACGGTGTCGTCGGCGACGACGAAAAGGCAGGCGAGCTTCACCGCGCCATTGGCGTGCCCCCAGTACTGCGCGCGCCAGATCGCCTCCGGCGTGTGGTGCTGGCAGAACTGCACCCGCCCCTCGGGCATCGAGTCCTTGGCGGGGCGCACCACCGAGAAGCGCACCGGCCGGCCTTCGAACTCGCGCGCAAGGCGCGTGAGCGGCAGCGGCCTGAAGCCGTGCGCTTCCAGCCGCCGCTGCTCGCCCTCGGCGTCCGGCGTGCCGAAGCAGCCGAGGTGCACGCCGGAGTAGCGCGCCATGGCGGCGCGGATCTGCTGCGCGTTGGGCGTATCGAACGTGGGCGCGAGGATCTCGAGGTAGCCGTGCTCGAACATGACGCACACGTTCGAGCTCCCCGCCGGCCCGTCCTGCGTGCGATGGTCCGACTGGGGTGTGACGGTGAAGCCGAGCGCGTTCAGCGCCTTCGTCGCTTCCGGGAGACTGGGCACGAAGTGTGCGATGTGATCGAGCACGAGGCTGCCCGGCGCGGGCACCTGCTGCGAGGCGATGGTCATCGCGCTAATATTACCGCCGTGATCGAGCGCGGCCATCACGACATGGGCGGCCTGCCCGCCGGAAGAGTCGAGCGGACGGAGCACGACTACGCCGAATGGGAGCGCCGCGTCGACGCGATGGCGGTTCTGCTCATGGGGCACAAGATCACCGTGGACGAGCGGCGCCGCCACATCGAGCAGATTCCGCCCGCCGACTACGACCGCCTGAGCTACTACGAGAAATGGATCGTGTCCCTGGGCCAGGCGCTCATCCAGCGCGGCGTCATCACGAGCGACGAGCTCGGCCGCAAGATCGAGGAAGTCCGCGGGCGTGGCTGACGCAAAGTTTAAAACCGGCGACCGGGTGAAGGTGCGCAAAGCCTATCCGCTCGGCCACATCCGCACGCCGTATTACATCCGGGGCCTGAGCGGGACGATCGAGCGGATCTGCGGCGCGTTTCCCAACCCCGAGGAGCTCGCGCAGATGCGCGACGGCTTGCCGCCGGTGCCGCTCTATCGCGTGCGTTTCCTGCAGAAGGACGTCTGGCCCGACTATTCGGGCGCGGCCAACGACACCATCGACATCGAAATCTTCCAGCACTGGCTGGACGCGGCCTAGGACATGAGCGAGCCCGGCAAATACCAGCCCTACAGCTACTTCCAGCTGATGGAGATCAGCCTGCGCGAGCTGCTGGTCGAGAAGGGCATGCTGACCGAGGACGCCATTCGGGCGGAAGTCCAGGCGATGCGCGGGCGCACGCCCGAGCGCGGCGCGAAGGTGGTGGCGCGCGCCTGGGTCGATCCCGCCTTCAAGAAAAGCCTCCTCGAAAATGGCACGAAAGCGGTCGAGGACTTCGGCCTCGAGATCCCCGGCCTCAAGCTCGTCGTGGTCGAGAACACGGCCGACGTCCACAACGTGATCGTGTGCACGCTCTGCTCGTGCTATCCGAGGATGCTTCTCGGCATTCCGCCGGACTGGTACAAGTCCCGCAACTATCGGTCGAGGATGGTGCGCGAGCCGCGCGCCGTCCTCGGTGAGTTTGGACTTTCGCTGGATGACAAGACAACCATCCGGGTCCACGACTCCACCGCCGACATGCGCTACATCGTCCTGCCCAGGCGCCCGGCCGGCACCGAGGGCTGGAGCGAGGAGAAGCTCGCCTCGATCGTCTCGCGCGACTGCATGATCGGCGTGGCGGTGCCCGCGGTTTCGCCGAACACCCGCTGAAGAAGCTGCTGAAGAGCCTGCGCCTGTCGCCGCTCGGCGATGCGGCGGTGTACGCCGAGTTCTCGCAGGAGATCGACCTCGAGACCAACGCCGCGCTGCAGGCGCTCGCCGCGGCGCTGCGCGCCCGCTCGCTGCCGTGGATTCGCGACGTGATCCCCGCGCTCTGCGGCGTCGCCGTGCACTTCGATCCGGACCATCCGCAGCTGCCGGAATCGATTCTTGAAGCTTTCCAGGTTCTTCTCGAAGAGGCTTTCAAGCAGGCTGGCAAATACGAGCGCACCGGGCGTCTCGTCGAGCTGCCGGTCTGCTACGACGCGGAGTTCGGGGTCGACCTGGCAGATCTCGGCAAGACGCTTTCCCTTTCGGAAAAACAGATCGTGGAGCGCCACAGCAGGAACGAGCACGTTGTCCTCATGGTCGGATTCTCGCCCGGGCAGCCTTACATCGGCGGGCTGGACGAGTCGCTCGCGCTGCCGCGCCGCGCGACGCCGCGCACCCGCGTGCCCGCGGGGTCGGTCGCGATCGCCAACACGCAGACCGCCGTCTATTCCTACGAGACGCCGGGCGGCTGGCACGTGATCGGGCGAACGCCGCTCGCGCTTTTCAAGCCGGAGCGCAATCCGCCGAGCGTCTTCGCGCCCGGCGACCGCGTGCGCTTCGTGCCGGTATCGCGCGCCGAATTCGACCGGCTCAAGCCATGAAGGTGGCGAAGCCGGGCTTGCTGACGACCGTGCAGGATCTCGGGCGCCTTGGGCTGCAGCACCTCGGCGTCGTGCCCGGCGGCGCGATGGACCCGGTGGCGCTGCTCCTCGCCAACGCGCTCGTCGGCAACGAGCGCGAAGCGGCCGCGCTCGAGATGACCGTGCTCGGGCCCGAGCTCCAGCTCGAAAGCGACGCGCTCGTTGCGCTCTGCGGCGCGGAATTCGAGGCCAGGGCGGGCGGAAAGCCGCTTCCGATGAATCGCCCGGTGCTCCTGCGCAAAGGCGCGGTGCTCGCGTGCGGCCGCGCGACGCGCGGCAGCCGCGCCTACCTTGCGGTCGCCGGCGGCATCGCGGTGCCGGAGGTGCTCGGCAGCCGCAGCACTTTTCTTCCGGCGCGCTACGGCGGGCTCGCGGGGCGCGCGCTGCAGGCGGGCGACAGCGTGCCGCTCGCCGGCGATGCCGCGACACTCGCGCTCAAGCGCTACCTCAAGATTTCGGATGGCAAGAAGGCCGGGCCCATGGGAATGAGCACGGTGCGCTGGACCGCGCCTTCACCGACCTTGCCGGACGGCGACCGCGTGGTCGTTCACGCGATGGAAGGGCGCCACCATGAGCAGTTCGACGCCGCCTCCCGGCGAGCCTTCTTCGAGGAAACCTGGAAGGTGTCACCCGACTCCAACCGCATGGGGTTTCGCCTGGCGGGCCCGGTTCTGGCGCGGCCCGAAGCGGTCGATATACCATCGGAGCCCACGTGCCTCGGCACGGTGCAGGTGCCGGCGAACGGCTTGCCGATCGCGCTCATGGCGGACCACCAGACCACCGGCGGCTACCCCAAGATCGCGGAGATCGCGGGCGCGGACGTGCCGCGGCTCGCGCAGCTGGCGCCGGGCGGCAGCGTGCAGTTCGCGCGCTGCACGATGGAGGATGCGATCGAGCTGCGCCGCGCGCTGCGGCAGCGCCTGGAATCGACGTTGCGCTCATTGGCTTGGGAATTTGGAACATGAAGAAAATCGACCTCAACTGCGACATGGGCGAGAGCTTCGGGGCCTGGAAAATGGGCAACGACGCCGAGGTGATGCGCCATATCTCCTCGGCCAACATCGCCTGCGGATTCCACGGCGGCGATCCGGCGACGATCCGCAAGACCGTGCGCCTCGCCATCGACAACGGCGTGGCGGTGGGCGCGCACCCGTCCTTGCCGGACCTCATGGGCTTCGGCCGGCGCACGATGCGCATCTCGCCCCAGGAGATGTACGACCTCGTCGTCTACCAGGCGGGCGCGGTCGAGGCGTTCGCGCGCGCGGCGGGAACGAAGCTGCATCACATCAAGTGCCACGGCGCGCTCTACAACATGGCGGCCATGGATCAAGGGCTGTCCGAGGCGATGGTGAAGGCGGCAAAGGATCTGGATGTGATGCTTTATGTTTTGTCGAATTCGACCACCATGAAGATTGCGAAACAGCAAAACATTCAGGTCATGGGCGAAGTCTTCGCCGACCGTGGCTACTCGGACGACGGCACGCTCGCGCCGCGCGACAAGCCCGGCGGCATGATCGAGGACAAGAGCGCCTCGGTGAAGCAGGCGCTCGCGATGGTCGAGGAGGGCTACGTGACCAGCCTCTCGGGCAAGCGCATCCCGGTCGCCGCCGACACCATGTGCCTGCATGGCGATCAGCCGGGCGCGGTGGAATTCGCTCTGTCCATTAAAAAAGCCTTTTCGGAAAAGGGAATCACCATTGCAGCCCCCTAAACTGTTCACTCCCATTCAGATCGGCGGCATCACGCTGCCCAACCGCGTCGTCATCGCGCCGATGTGCCAGTACTCCGCCGACGACGGCTCGATGAGCGACTGGCACCACGTGCACCTGGGCACCATGGCGTGCTCGGGCGCGGGAATGTTCGTCGTCGAGAAGACGAACGTCACGCGCGAAGGCCGCATCACGCATGGCTGCACCGGCCTCTACAGCGACCGCAACGAGGCGGCGATGGCGCGCGCGGTGCAGATCTACCGCGAGATCACCAGGAACCCGATCGGCATCCAGATCGGGCACGCCGGGCGCAAGGCCTCCTCGCAGGTGCCCTGGGCGGGCGGCAAGGCGCTGGGGCCTTCGGAGTCGCCGTGGCAGACGGTGGCGCCTTCGCCGATCGCGTTCGGGGAAGGATGGCCTGCGCCGAGAGAATTAGAACTTTCAGATTTGAAAAAACTCCTTGAAAGCTACGTCGCGGCAACCCTGCGGGCGAAGCGCATCGGCTTCGACGAGGTCGAGATCCACTCGGCGCACGGCTACCTGCTGCACCAGTTCCTCTCGCCGCTTTCGAACCAGCGCAAGGACGAGTACGGCAGGAACCGGATGAAATTTCCGCTGGAAGTCGCCGCGGCGATGCGCGAGGCGTGGCCGAAGGACCGGTCGCTCGGCATCCGCATCAACGCGACCGACTGGGTGGAGGGCGCCTGGACGCCGGAGGACGCGGTCCTCTACGTGCGCGAGCTGCAGAGAATCGGCCTCGACTTCGTGTGCGTCTCGAGCGGCGCGACCGTGCCCTACGCGAAGATTCCGGTCGGACCGGGCTTCCAGGTGTCGTTTGCGGAGAAGATCAAGAAAGAAACCGGCATGAAGACGCGCGCCGTCGGCATGATCGCCGACCCGGACCAGGCCGAAGAAATTCTGACCTCCGGCAAGGCCGACATGATCGCGATGGCGCGCGCCATCCTCGACAACCCGCGCTGGGTCTGGCACGCGGCCGAGCGCTTCGGCGTCAAGCTCGACCTGCCGCCGCAGTATGCGCGCTCGCGCTACGACCTGTGGCCGGGCGCCGCGATCGCGCGGCCGAAGGAAACCGCCTAGGCCTAGTCCAGCCGCGCCGGCGTGGAGAAAGGCCGCGTCGCGTCGACGACGAACATCACCAGCTGGTCGAGGTCGGTGTTGCCTGCGTTGAACACCTGCATCGCCATGTCGGCGCCGTGCCCGTTCATCGCCGTTCCCGCCTCTGCGTGCGCGACCCCGTGCGCGGTGCGCTGCCCGAGCCGTCCCTTCAGGACGTAGAAGGCCTCCGACCCAGGGTGCGAATGCACCGAGGTCTTCGAGCCCGCGGGGCCGCTTGCATGGTTGATGCGCAGGAGGTACTCGGGAGCCTTGACCGGCGGCACGGGGCCGATCTCGGCCACCTTGCGCGCGCCGGGCGTAGTGCCGCCGCTCGAGCCGAGCGTAAAGAGCCACACGCCGCCCGAGATCTCGGCGGCCAGCGCCGTCGGGCTTTCCGCGGCGCGCGCTTCCGAGAGCGTGCCGAAGCTCTCGATTCGCCAGAAGAGCGGCCCGGGCGGCAACTCCTTCAGCTTTTTCTCGACCACGGGCTTGACCAGGAGCTTCGGCGCCTCCTGGGCAGTCGAGCCTGCGGGCAACGCCGTCGCCGCCGCACTGAGAACCATGGCCAGCACGCTTTTCATCGCCGGATCTCCTATTCGTTCGCGTTGCAGGAAGGCTCGCACGTAGCGCGGCGGCTGGCTTTAGGGATCCCTTCATTTTTTCTCAAGAAACGCCGTGCTAGCATTGTTTGCGCCGTGCTTCGGGGGGCGGGGCAACAGACGACATGCGCTACGTTTTCGACGACTGCGCCCTCGATATCGACCGCCGCGAGCTCTGGCGCGGGCACGAGCGCGTCGCCGTCGAGCCGCAGGTCTTCGATCTCCTCGTCCATCTGATCCGGCACCGGGACCGCGTGGTCAGCAAGGACGACCTGCTTGCCGCCGTGTGGCACGGGCGGGTCGTTTCCGAGTCGGCCTTGTTCAACCGGATCAACGCTGCGCGCAAGGCGCTCGCCGACACCGGCGAGACCCAGCGGCTCATCAAGACGCTTCCTCGCAAGGGCCTGCGCTTCGTCGGCAAGGTCTTCGAGGAAGCCCCCGGGAGCCCGCCGCTGCCCGAGCGTCCGTCGATCGCGGTGCTGCCCTTCGCCAACATGAGCGGCAACCCGCGGGACGAATATTTCGCGGATGGGATCTCCGAGGACCTGGTGACCGGCCTCGCGCATATCCGCTGGCTGTTCGTCATTGCGCGCAACTCCACCTTCGCCTACAAGGGCCGCGCGGTCGACGCAAGGCAGGTGGCCCGCGAGCTGGGCGTGCGCTACGTCCTCGAGGGCAGCGTGCGGCGCGCCGGGGAGCGCCTGCGCATCACCGCGCAGCTGATCGATGCCGGCACCGGAGCGCCCCACTGGGCCGAGCGCTTCGACCGGCAGCTCGGCGACATCTTCGCGGTGCAGGACGAGATCACGCGAAGCGTGGCCGCCGCCATCGAGCCGCGGGTGCTGGCCGCCGAGGGCGTGCGTGCCCTGGCGCGCTCGCCCGAGCACCTCGGCGCGTGGGATCTGGTGGCGCAGGGCCAGGCGCATTTCTGGCGGCTGACGCGCGCCGACTTCGAGGCGGCGGTGCAGCCGCTGCAGCGCGCCGTCGAGGGTTATCCCGACTATGCGCCGGCGCATGGGCGGCTGGGCTTTTGCCTCGCTTTCGCGGCGCACATGGGCTGGACCGCGGCCGGGGCCGGAATGCAGCGCGGCAGGGAGCACGCGGTGCGCGCGATCGCGCTCGATGACCGCGATCCATGGGGGCACATCGCGCTCGGCTACTGCGCGATGATGGAGCGGCGCACCGGCGAATCGATCGCCGCGTTCGCGCAGGCGGTCGAGCTCAATCCCAACTCCGCTGCGGCGCACTCGCATCTCAGCCGCGGCCTTGCGTTTGCCGGGCGCGACGGGGAGGCGATCGCGCACGGCGAGGAGGCGATCCGCCTGAGCCCGTTCGATCCGGAGATGGCGCTGTTCCTGGGCGCGATCGCGGTCGCGCACTATACGGCCGGACGCTATGAAGAGGCGGCGCGCCATACCGCCGAGGCGCTGCGCCGGCGGCCCGGCTTCCAGGGCGCGCAGCGGCTGCAGTGCGCGAGCCTTGCCCGGATGGGACGTCTCGAGGAGGCGCGCGGCTTCCTGGCCACCGTCCGGCAAGCGCAGCCCGACCTGTCGATCGACTGGGTGCGCGCGAATATTCCCTATCAAACGCCCGAATTGCTCGAGGCGTTCGTCGACGGTCTCAGGAAGGCCGGGCTCCGCTAGAAGGTCAGGGCAGGTTGCCAAGCAGCACCGGCTGCCACGCTTTGTTTACCAGCTTGCTGAAGCCCGAGGGCGTCGGATGCAGCTCGTTCGCCCAGTCGGCCTCGGTGAGCGTGCCGCGCGAGTCGACGATGAGGACGTGGTCCGGGTAGTCCTTCTGCACCTGCGCGAGCGCGTCGTTGAAGGTGTTGATGAGGTAGTCGACCGCGAGCGCCTGCACCGGGATGGGCACGCGCACGATGTCCATGGGCGCCTTCAGCCAGTGGCCGAAGCCGAGCACGCCGATGCCGGTCGGCACCGCGTAGTCGTAGTTGTGCAGGAAGACGAGCGCCTCGGGGCGGTGCTTCTTCACTTCGTCGAGGAGCGCGCCGTACGCGTCGACGACGTCATGGAAGAGCAGCTGCTCGGTGGCGACCGGGTCGAAGCAGTCAATGCCGGCAACGGCGGCGCTGCAATCGGGCTTGAGGATGCGCGACATGTCGTCCATCCCCGCGAAGTCGTTGCCGCCGGCGGAGACGAGCACGCCGCGCACGGTGTCGTAGCCCTTGAGCGCGGCGCGGAAGTCCTTCAGCCAGTTGCCCGAAGCGAGCTCGGTCGCCTCGGCGCCGACCTTGCCCTGCGCGAGGATCGTCTTCGCGCCGGCCCACAGGCCCCAGATCGGGATGAGCAGGTTGTTGAACGGATACCAGAACCAGGAATCACCGATGGCGAGGAGGTCGGGGAGCTTGTTGTCTCCCAGCATCTCCGCCTCGACCCAGTAAGGGCCGTTCAGCGGCTGTGTTCCCTGCGGTGCCGGGTCCAGCGCTCGAGCTTCTCGCGCGCGCTGTTCTGCTTCGGGTCCATCTGCGCCTCATGGCCCGGCTGCTTCGCGGTGAGCTCGATCACGTAGCCGTTCGGATCGCGGAAGTAGATCGAGTGGATGAAGCCATGGTCCGAGACGCCGCGCGTCTCCACGCCTTTCGCCTTCCCCTTCGCCATCATTTCCTCGATCGCGGCGGGCTCGACCTCGAGCGCGATGTGCAGGTCGTAGTCGTGCTGCTTCTTGAACTCGAAGGGCATGTCGGGTGCCTCGAAAAAGGCGAGGCAGGAGCCGTCATCCAGCCGGTAGAAGGTATGCAGCGTCTCGGTCTTGCGGCCGCTCTTCGTCTCCTTGATCTCGAGCGTCTTGACGAGCGGCAGGCCGAGGAAATCCTCGTAGAACCTGCGCGTCTCTTCCGAGTCGCGGCAGCGGTAGGCGTTGTGATGGAGACCTTTGATCACACTGAAACGAAGGGACCCTTGAGCGATCCGGCGAAGCCCTCGATCACCTCGAAGGTCTTCGGCCAGCTCTTCAGATTCTGCATGCTGCCGAGCCAGCGCTTGACGTTGGGATAGCCGGAAAGATCGGAGCCGACCACGCTCGCGGTGTGCACGAAGGGCGCCGCGTAATAGTCGGCGATCGTGACCTGGTCGCCGCACAGGTACTTGTTCTTGCCGAGCATGTGGTCGTTCAGCACCTTGAGCCAGCCCGAGGCGCGCTCCTTCGCCCAGGCGAGCGTGCCTTTCTGCACTTCATCGCTCGGCCGCTTGTGGTGCGGAAAGGCCTGCGGATAGACGAGGCCGTAGCAAAGGTCGCGGTTCAACTGCGTGTTGATCCAGTCCATGCGCTCGTTCACGCGCGCGCGCTGCTTCAGGTCCTTCGGATAGAGCGGCGAATTCGCGCTGTCGGCGAGGTATTTCAGGATCGCGCTCGACTCGGTGAGGCGAAAGTCGCCGTCTTCCAGCACCGGCACCTGCCGGTTCGGGTTGATGCCCTCGAAGGCGGGCTTGTAGTGCTCGCCGGTGAAGAGGTCGACGACCTGGAAATCGACCTTCAGGCCGCTCTCGGCGGCGAAGAGCATGAGCGGGCGGCTCGTGGTGGAGGCGGGGTGGTAGTAGAGTTTCATGGGCCTATTCTAGGACTTGTCCGGCTTCGAGGCGCACGTAGGCGTCCTTTTCCGTGAAGGCGACGCAGGCCGGGTCGCCGCCGTCGGCGACGATCCTGAGCTGCTGCTCGAGCAGCCGGCGCAACTGCGCGATGCCCTTGTCGCTCGTCGCGAGGCGCTCCTCGGAATGGAAGGTGATCGCGCCCTGGCTCGTCTGCGCCTCGTAATCGCCCGGATGGCGCTGGTGCTCTTCCGGCGTAAGCTCGTGCCAGGCCTTGCCCGCCATGCGCGAGCGGAACCTGCCGAGCTCGCCTTTTTCGCTCACGCGCCCGGCGGTATAGATGCGAAAGTGCGTGTCGTCGATGGGCAGCACCCAGCCGATGGATTCCACCTTGCCGTACCTGGCGACGCGCGGGTTCGGCACCACTCGCAACGTGGGCATGACGACTTCCGTCACGCGCCGGTGCGTCTTGCCGCCTTCGGCCGCGCGCAGCGACTCCACCTTCACGCCGCGCGGCGTGGGCGTGAAGGTCACTTTCGGCATCGCCGCCATCTGCGCGACGAATTGCGCGCCCGAGAAAGAGCCGTGCAGGACCGGCACGTGGAACGGGTCGACCACGTTCTCCCAGTGCTGGAGCCAGTTGCAGTCCACGATCTGCGGGCCGCCCGAGCCGATCGAGGAGTCGTCGGCCTCGACGAACTCGCCCGGTGCGAGCTCTTCCAGGCAGTCGTAGCGCGGCAGGACGGGCTTCTTTTCGGGCGGGCCCAGATAGGCGAAGACGAGGCCGTAGCGCTCTTGCAGCGGATACCAGGGCTGGCGCACGTGGTCGCGTCGCGGGCCGCCGCCTTCCTCGCAGGGCTGCTCGAGACAATGGCCCTGCACGTCGTAGAGCCAGCCGTGATAGCAGCAGCGGATGCCGCGCTCTTCGACCTTGCCGTAGTAAAGCGACGCGCCGCGATGCGCGCAGCGCGGGTACATCAAGCCGGGTTTTCCGTTGCCGTCACGGAAGGCAATGAGGGTTTCGCCCAGCGCCTTTATTTCTGAAATCCTTTCAGAAAAAGAAGAAGCCAGACCCACCGGATGCCAATACCTGCGCAGCAATTCCCCCATGGGCGTGCCGGCGCCTACTTCGGTGAGTTCCTTCCGGTAGGTGGGCGCCGGACGCCCGTAGGCGGTACCGGTGTCCATCAGGAGAAAAGCGCGGCGACGTCGTCGCGGTTGAAGCGGTACTCGTGGTTGCACATCTCGTTCTTCACCACCACCTCGCCCTGCTCGGCGAGGATGGACTCGCACTCGGCGCGCCCCAGGCCGCGCAGCACGCGCTCCACAGTCTCTACATTGAAGGGGCAGTGATACGTCACCGGGTCGAGCTTGAAGACGCGCAGCAGCTCTTCGGGGAACAGCTTGACGAGAAGGTCGTAGGGCTGCGCGTTGACCGATTCGCCGAGCGTGAGCGTGCGCGCGAGGTGCCCGACGCGATTCCAGCCGTCGGCGTCCTTCGCGTCCGCGCCCGGGAGCTTCTCCAGCAGCAGCCCGCACACCGCGCCCCCGTCCGCGAGGAGCCGCAGGAACGAAGTGCGCTGCTCCGAGCGCTGCAGGTAGTTCTCGAAGATCTCGGCCATGCTCGCGCCTTCGAGCGGCACGAGGCTCTGGTAGATCTGGCCGTTGGTGAGATTTTCGAACGTGAGCGCGAGCCGGCCATCGCCCAGCCCCGCTTCCTCGCCCTCGTAGCTCGCCATGCCGCGGATCTTCAAATCCGCGGTGCAGTCGGCGACCAGGAGCTTGACCGGCCCCGAGCCCTGCACCTGCAGCGTGATGCGCCCGGCATCCTTCTGGTGCGCGGCGAGCATCGCGGTGAGGGCGATCGAGTGGCCGAGCATCGCGGCCACGGGTGCCGGATAGCCGCGCCCTTCGTTGACCCGCTGCCAGGCGCCGGTGAGGCAGACGAGCCGGCCGCGGATGTCGAGGTTCTCGAACAGGAACCTCTGAACATAGTCTGTCTGCACGGGGTTCCTGCTTACTCGATCTTCGCTCCGGAGGCCTTGATGAGCGCGTCCCACTTCGGCAGATCGGTGCGCACGTTCGCCGTGAACTCTTCGGGCGTATTGCCGACCGGCGTCTGGCCCTGGGAGACCATCCGGTCGCGCACCTCGGGCAGGTTGATCACGGCCTTCAGCTCGCGCTGCAGGCGATCGATGATCGGGCGCGGCGTGCCGGCGGGCGCGTAGGCGCCGACCCAGATCGCGAGGTCCACGTTGGGCACGCCCTGCTCGGTGAACGTGGCGAGCTCGGGCATCGAGGGCGAGCGCTGCGCGCCCGTCATGCCGAGCGCCTTCACCGCGCCGCTCGCGATGCGCGGCTTGGCGCTCGTCGGGCTCGCGAAGGTCGTGTCGAGCGCGCCGTTCTGCACGTCGGTGATCGCGGGCACATCGCCCTTGTAGGGCACGTGCTCGAGGTTGAGGCCGAGGTCGCGCTTTAGGATCTGTCCGGCGAGATGGCCCCAGGAAGCGATGCCCCACGAGCCGTAGGTCACCGGGCGAGTCTGCTGCTTCGCCCAGGCGATGAAGCCCTTCACGTCGTGGTAGGGCGCTTTCGCGGGGCCGACGAAAAGCACCGTGCCGTAGGAGAGCTGCGTGATCGGCGCGAGGTCCGTGTCGGGATCGTAGGGCAGCTTCGTGAAAAGGATCCGGTTGTTCACCGTCGTCGACATCGTCGTGATCATGAACGTGTAGCCGTCGGGCGCGGCGCGCACGAGCTGCTGCGTGCCGCTGATCGTGTTGGCGCCCGCGATCGCCTCGACGATCACGTTCTGGCCGAGGCGCTTGCCGAGCGGCTCGGCGATGGTGCGCGAGTAGATGTCGATCGCGCCGCCCGGATTGAACGGCGTGATCAGCCGCACCGGCCTGACGGGGTAGTCAGACTGCGCGAAAGCGCCTGGAATCAAGATGAAAAACGCGAGAAAAAGAATTGGCCGCATGGGGGATAGGTTAGCATTCCCCGGGGGAGAGAATCCGATGAAAAAGCTCGGTGTGGCGGCGCTGCTGGCGCTGCTTTCGCACGACATTTGCGCGCAGGTCGATTCGATCGATGCAACGCTCGAGCAAAAGGTCATCGCGTGGCGGCGCGACATCCACGCCAATCCCGAGCTCGGCAACCGGGAATTCCGGACTTCGAAGCTCGTCGCCGATCATCTGCGCAGCCTCGGCATCGAGGTGCGCACCGGCGTCGCGCACACGGGTGTCGTCGGGCTCCTCAAGGGCGGCAGGCCGGGCCCGGTCGTGGCGCTGCGGGCCGACATGGACGCGCTGCCGGTTACCGAGCGCAACGATCTTCCCTTCGCCTCGAAAGTGAAGGCGATGTGGGCCGGCCAGGAGACGGGCGTCATGCACGCCTGCGGGCACGACACGCACGTGGCCATCCTCATGGGTGTGGCGGAGCTCCTCGCCGGGAGGAAAGCGGACCTGAAGGGCAGCGTGAAATTCATCTTCCCGCCGGCGGAGGAAGGCGCGCCGCCGGGCGAAGAGGGCGGCGCGCGGCTCATGGTGAAGCAGGGCGCGCTCGAGAACCCGGTGCCGGAAGCGATCTTCGGCCTGCACGTGAGCTCGCCGTTGCCGGCCGGCCGGATCGCGTACCGCTCGGGGCCGCTCATGGCGAGCTCCGACGGCTTTCGCATCGTCGTCAAGGGCAAGCAGACGCACGGCGCGCGGCCCTGGGGCGGCGTCGACCCGATCGTCGTCGCCGCGCAGATCGTGCTCGGCCTGCAGACGATCGCGAGCCGCCAGATCGACGTCACGCTCGAGCCCTCGATCATCACCGTCGGCATGATCCGCGGCGGCAACCGCTCCAACATCATCCCCGACGAGGTCGAGATGGTCGGCACCGTGCGCACCTTCAACGAGGCGATGCGCAAGGACATCCATGCGCGCATCAGGCACACGGCCGAGGCGATCGCGGCGAGCTCGGGCGCGAGCGCCGTCGCGACCGTCAGCTACGGCTACGACGTCACGCACAATAACGAGAAGCTCACCGAGCGCGCCGTGGCGACGCTAAAGCGCGTGGCGGGCGCCAATAACGTCATCGTCAGCCCGAAAGTGACGGGCGCCGAGGATTTCTCGGCCTACCAGAAGGTGATTCCGGGATTCTTCTATTTCGTCGGCGTGACGCCGGGGGACATCCCGCCCGAGAAGCTCGGCGTCAATCACTCGCCGCTTTTCATGGTCGACGAGTCGCAGCTGAAGCTCGGCGTGCGCTCGCTCGCGAGCCTGGTGCTGGACTACATGGAAGGATCGAAATGAAAAAACTGCTGCTCGCTTTCCTGCTCGTGCCTCTTGCCGCGCTGGCCGCGCCGATGACGAACGAGGACGTCATCAAGATGGTGAAGGGCGGGCTGGGCGAGGCAACCGTCCTTCAGGCGATCGACGCTGCTGAGCCGGGCTTCGACACCAGCCCGGATGGCCTGGTGAAGCTCAAGCAGGGCGGCGTGAGCGACAAGGTGATCCAGCACCTGATGAACCGCAAGGCGGCAGCGCCCGCACCCGGACCCGCGCCGGCGACGGCGGGCGCGGCGGCCCCGGCCTGCAAGGAATGCGGCACCATCGCGGCGATCCGCGAGATCGACAAGCCCGGCAAGGCGAGCGGTTTCGGCGCGGTGGCGGGTGGCGTGCTCGGTGCGGTGGTCGGCAACAGCCTCGGCGGCCGCAATCACCGCACCGCGGGCACGGTGGTGGGCGCCGCGGGCGGCGCGGTCGCCGGCCACATGATCGAGAAGAAAGCGCGCGAGGGAAAAACCTTCGAGATCGGCGTTCACTTCGACGACGGCAGCGCACGCTCCTTTCACCAGGACGCCCATCCCTCGTGGAAGCCGGGCGACCGCGTGCGCCTCGTCAACGGCGCGCTCGCGCCGCTCTAGCTCGCGGATCTCAACCGGGGCAGGCCTTCAGGTCGTACACGCCGATCGAGAAAAGCTCGTTGCCGCTCGGGGCCTGCTCGGAGCCCCAGTTGAAGAGGAAATACTTCTTGCGCGCATCGGCCGGGCCGGCAACCAGGTGCGGCGCATATTCGGGAAAGCCGCCGAGCGCGCGCCGCGCCGCGGTCTCGATCGAGTCGAGGTCGCTGACGCCGGTGTGGGCGTAGGACTGCGCGAGGGCGCTGCCCATGGGCAGCTTGACTTCGCGGGCGTCAGGCAGAAAGCCGCGACCGAACACGAGGAGCTGCCGGGGCAGGTAAGGAGGGAATTTCGCCTCCAGGGTGCGAAGCGCGTCCTGCGCCGTGCAGGGATACGCCGCGCGGTAGACGCGTGCTTTTACCGGTCGAGCCGCCTTTGCGGGGGCAGGGGGCGCATGAAGGCGGCTGGCAGGCAACAGTTTTTCGCACGTGCTGCCGTCGCCGTCCTTGCGCGTGAGCGCAAAAGCGCCGATGTCGCCGAATTCGAGGCTGAGGCTGCTGCCCGCGCCGCGCACGTCGAACTTGAACGCGAATTCGCCGACCTCGCCCGGCGAGAGCGCGCTCACGCCGCCCGCAACGAGCCACTTTACGTTCTCGCGCGGCCCGCTCTTCCAGACGAGGCTCTGCGGCAGGAAGCGCCTCCCGGCTCCGTCGACCAGGCGCGTGAGCGGCGCCTCGACCAGGCCCTTCGGGCCGAGGTAGCGGAGGCGAAGGTCGACGAGGAGGAAGGCATTGTTGCCCTCGCAGCGCAGCTCGACCGGCGTGACCTGCCAGTTGCGGCCGGACGCCGTGGCGGCCGCGCCGCTTGCGCACGGGAAAAGAGCCAGAAAAGTGAACGCAAGCGCCGTCGCGGCGCGCCTCACTTGATCTCGACCTCGACGAAGGCGAATTCCCCGGGACCGGGGTTGACGATGTTGTGCTCGACGCCCACCGGCCGCGCGTACGCCTGTCCGAAGCGGAGCGGCGTCTCCACGTTGCCGGTCTTCGTCTCGGCGACGAGCTTGCCGTCGGTGAGGCAGACGACGACATAGTCGTGCGCGTGCCGGTGCCAGCCGGTCTCGGCGCCCGGCGCGAAGCGCCATTCCGTGACGATGACGCGGTCGTTCTGCTCCAGCAGCCTGCTCGTGGCTTTGGGACGCATGGTTCAGGCCGGCTCGATGCCGCCTTCGATCATGCCGGCGCGAATGGAATCCGAATGCAGCATCGCCATAAGTCTAGAGGCGGCCTGCGGATTTGTCGCCTTGGCAGGAATTCCGGCCGCGAACCGCGTGATGCGCTGGATTGGCTCAGGCAGGGGGCCGACGATGTCGATACCCGGCACCGGTGCGAGCTCGCAGAGCTGCTGGATGCCGATCTCGGCCTCGCCCGCGGCGACGACGCGGCCGACCGGCCCTTTCTCCACGACGACGCGCTTCCTGAGCTGCAGCGGCACGCGCTCGATCAGCTCGGCGAAATAAAGCCCGCTCGCGCCGACCTTGGAGTGCGCGACCGAGCTCGCGCTCGCGATCGCGCGCTTGAAGGCGTCGAGCGTGCCGATCTCGGGGCGGGGCGCCCCTTTGCGCACGGCGAGGCCAACGCCGGAGCTGCCCAGAATCCGGGTCTGCTTTATCTCGTCCTTCTTCCTGAGTTGCTGAATTGCTTCGTCGGTCAGAATAAGAAGATCCGGCCAGCCCCCGGATTCCATTTGCTTCAGGATGGCTTGCGTGGCATCGAAGCGTGCCTCGAGCTTCGTGCCAAGCGAGTGCTCGAGCTCCGGCTTGAAGCGATCGAGCACGCCTTTCAGAGCGAGCGTGCTGAGGACCGCGATGGCGCCGCTCACAGCCCGAGATAGGCCTGGCGGACCCGGTCGTCGTGCAGCAGCGCCTGGCCCGCGCCGCTCATGACGATGCGGCCGTTCTCGAGCACGTAGGCGCGCTGCGAGATCTTGAGCGACACCGCGACGTTCTGCTCGACAAGGAGCACGGTGATGCCGCGCTCGTTGAGGCTGCGCACCGTGTGCAGCACCTCCTGTACCACGCGCGGCGCGAGGCCGAGCGAGGGCTCGTCGAACATGATGAGTTCGGGCTGGCCCATGAGGCAGCGGCCGATCGCGAGCATCTGCTGCTCGCCGCCCGAGAGCTGGTGGCCGAGGTGGCGGCGACGCTCGGCAAGCGCGGGGAACATCGCGAAGACGCGCGCCGGCGTCCACGCTTCGCCGCCGTCGACGCCGCGGCGGTGGAACGCGGTCAGGTGTTCTTCGACGCTGAGGTTCGGGAAGACCTGGCGTCCTTCGGGAACGATCGCGAGGCCGGCGCGAGCGACGCGGTTCGCCGCCAGGCCTGCGATCGCGCGGCCGGCGAACGCGATCGTCCCGGCGCTCGGCCGCAGCAGGCCCATCACCGTGCGCACGAGCGTCGTCTTGCCCATGCCGTTCCTGCCGAGGACGCCGACGATCTCGCCGCGCGCGACCGCGAGGTCGACGCCGAACAGCACCTCGCTGGCGCCGTAGCCGGCGTGGACGCCGGCGACGTCGAGGAGCGGCGCGCGCGCGCTCATGCCGCTTCGTCGCCGAGATACGCCGCCCGCACGGCGGCATCGCTGCGCACGGCGGCGGGCGTTCCGGTCGCGATGACGCGACCGGAGACGAGCACCGAGACGCGGTCGGCGAGGCGGAACACCGCGTCGACGTCGTGCTCGATGAGGAGCACCGTCGTCGATGCGCGCAGGCTCGCGACGAGCCGCTCGATGCGCGCCGACTCCTCGGCGCCCATGCCGGCCATCGGCTCGTCGAGCAGCATCAGCTTCGGCCGGCTCGCGAGCGTCATCGCGACCTCGAGCGCGCGCCGCTCGCCATGCGAGAGGCGGTCGATCGGCGCGCCCGCCTTGGCGCCGAGGTCGACGTCGTCGAGCGCCTGCCGCGCGCGCGCATGGACGCCGCCGTTGCGGCGGAGCGACCGCCAGCCGTTGATCGCAGGCGGCGACACCGCGAGCACTGCGAGGGCGACGTTGTCGAGGACGCTCGCGCTCCGGAACAGCCGCGTGATCTGGAACGAGCGGGCGAGACCGCGGCGCGCGCGCACGTGCGCGGGCAGCCGGGTGACGTCGTGGCCGTCGAATTCGATCCGGCCGCGGTCGCTCGCGAGCTGGCCGCCGAGCTGGGCGACGAGCGTCGTCTTGCCGGCGCCGTTCGGTCCGATCAGCGCGTGGATCTCGCCGCTCGCGATGTCGAGATCGACGCGGTCGGTCGCGACGACGCCGCCGAAGCGCTTCTCGAGTCCGCGCACCGAAAGGAGCGTCGTCATCGGCGGCGCTCGCGCGCGGGCGCGGTCCACAGTCCGACGAGCCCCTGACGCGCGAAGAGGACGACGGTGAGCAG
>DATAID010000017.1:0-56482 GCA_036262835.1 Burkholderiales bacterium
TGAGGTTCAAACGTGAAAGCCCGCGAATCTAACCCCCCAGCCCACCCGGGACGCGCGAGCAAGCGCAGTGCATGATCAATGGTACGCCGGCTACGCGCGCAGGTGGCTGCGAACGTTAGGCATCTTTGAGCACTTTCTCCCTTATCCTCGCGTAAGGAGAAAAAGCCATGAATCCATCCGTGATTAAAGTCGGTCAGCTGAGTATCAACTACATCGTTGATGGAGCAAGCACCGCAAGCCTGGGCGTGTTCGAGCTGACGGTTCCACCAGGCTCGAACGTCCCGTTCCCGCACAGTCATGCGAACAACGAAGAATGCGTCTACGTTCTCGAAGGCACTTTGCGATACACGGTGGGCGCCGAAACGCGAGATCTTTCGGCGGGTCAAAGCATGCGCACTCCCAAGGGCGTGGTTCATGCCTTCGCCAATCCTTTCGCCACCCCTGCAAAAGCGCTGATCATGAATTCGCCCGACATCGGTGCTCAGTATTTCAGGGACGTCGCGGCTGTGGTCAACGCGGGCGGTCCACCCGACAAGACAGCTCTGGTCGCTGTAATGTCCAAGTACGGATTGGTTCCCGGCGCGTCGGCAACGCGTTGACGGCTAGCAGCGCGTCGTTGCGGCGTCAGTTTGAGCTAAAGGTGTTTTCGCATGAGCACCGATACGCAGCCTGAACGAACCGGCGGCGAGCAGCGCCTGTTCTCCCAGAAAAGCTTCCCCGATATCTATGAGTCGGCCCTCGTCGGGCCGCTCTTCCAGCCCTGGGTCGAGCCCCTGCTCGAGGACGTCGCGCTCCGGCCGGGCGACCGGGTGCTCGATGTGGCGTGCGGCACCGGGATCGTCGCGCGAATGGCGAAGGATCGGCTCGGTCCGGCGGGGACGGTCGTCGGCGTCGACGTGAATGCGGGGATGCTCGCGGTCGCGCGCAGGGTGGCGCCGAGCGTCGATTGGCGCGAAGGCGACGCGGGCGCGCTGCCGCTTCGGGAGGGCGAAGCTTTCGATGTCGTGCTCTGCCAGCAGGGGTTCCAGTTCTTCCCGGATCGAGCCGCCGCCGCCCGGCAGGTGCATCGCGCCCTGGCGAAAGGCGGCCGACTGGGCGCGAGCACATGGCGTCCCGACGAGGAGTTTCCGCTGCTGCGCGAGTTGCGCGCGATCGCGGAACGGCACCTTGGACCCGTCGCCGACCGCCGTCACAGCCTCGGCGACCCAGCTTCGCTCGAGGCCATCCTCCGGCTGGCCGGCTTTCAAGACATCCGCTCCCGGCAGCTCTCGAGGAAGATACGTTTCGGGGACGGATCGATTTTCATCCGGTTGAATGCGATGGCGCTCCTCAGCATGAGCACGAAGGCGGGCGCGCTCGACGCGAAGGGACGCGAGCGCCTTGTCGACGCCATCGCCGGGGACAGCGCCGGTCTTCTGCGCACGCACACCGACGAGGCCGGGTTTGCCTTCGAGATCGGGACCAACGTGATACTTGCCAAAGCCTGAACAGGAAGGAGACAACGTTCCATGAGCAATACCGACAAAGTATTCGCCGGCTCCATCCCGAAGCTCTACGAGACGTACCTGGTCCCGCTCATCTTCGAGCCCTATGCCGCGGACCTTGCCAAGCGCCTGAAAGCCAAGCCTCCCGCGCGCCTGCTCGAGCTGGCGGCCGGCACGGGCGTGGTCACCCGCGCGCTCGCCTCGGCGCTGCCGGAGAGCACCGCGATCGTCGCCACCGACCTGAACCAGGCGATGCTCGACCAGGCCGCGAGTGTCGGAACGAAGCGCAAGGTCGAATGGCGCCAGGCCGACGCGATGCAGCTGCCTTTCGAGGACGCGAGCTTCGATGCGGTCGTCTGCCAGTTCGGCGTCATGTTCTTTCCGGACAAGGCCAGGGCGTTCGCCGAGGCGCGCCGCGTGCTCAGGCCGGGCGGCGTGCTGCTCTTCAACGCCTGGGACCGGATCGAGGACAACGAATTCGCCGACGTGATCTCGGGGGCGCTCGCCGCCCTCTTCCCGGACGATCCGCCGCGCTTCATGGCGAGGACGCCGCACGGCTACCACGACCGCGGCCGGATCGAGCAGGACCTGGCGAGCGGCGGGTTCGCAACGAAGCCTTCGATCGAGACGATCGCCGCGCGCAGCCGCGCAAGCTCGGCGCGCGAGCCGGCCATCGCCTACTGCCAGGGAACGCCGTGGCGGACCGAGATCGAGGCGCGCGCCGGCGCCGCGCGCCTCGGCGAAGTGACCGATGCCGCGGCCGAAGCCATCGCCAGGCGATTCGGCCGCGGCGCGGTCGACGGCAAGATCCAGGCGCACGTCGTCACGGCGGGAAACGCCCCATGAGCACGCCCGCGAAGAACACCGTCTGCCTCTGGTACAACGGCGAGGCTGAGGAAGCGGCGCGCTTCTACGCGAAGACCTTTCCCGATTCTTCCGTCGGCAAGGTGCACACGGCGCCGGGAGACTTCCCCTCGGGCAAGAAGGGCCAGGCGTTGATGGTCGAATTCACCGTGCTGGGAATTCCCTGCCTCGGCCTGAACGGCGGGCCCGCGTTCAAGCACAGCGAGGCGTTCTCGTTCATCGTCCAGACCGCCGACCAGGCCGAGACCGACCGCTACTGGAACGCGATCGTCGGCAACGGCGGCGAGGAGAACGCCTGCGGATGGTGCAAGGACAGGTGGGGCCTCTCCTGGCAGATCACGCCGGCCGCCCTGCTTCGCGCGGTCACCGATCCCGACAAGGCGGCCGCCAAGCGCGCCTTCGACGCGATGATGACGATGAAGAAAATCGACATCGCCGCCATCGAGGCGGCGCACCGCGGGCGCTAGGGCGCCGGCTCGAACAGCTCCACGAGATTTCCCGACGGGTCTTCGAGCAGGATCTGGCGCCCGCCCGGGCCGGCCACGACCTGGTTGCGAAAGACGACGCCCGCCTGCTTGAGGTGGTCGATCTCGCCGTCGAGGTCGCTCGTGCGCACGATGATCCGGTTCCAGCCGCCCGGCTCGGGCCGGCGGCCGTCGGGCATGGGCTGCGATCCGCCGCCCGGCCCTTTGGGCGGGCTGAGGACGAGCTGCAGGTTCTCGCGCGACAGGATCGCGAAGTTCGGGCCCGATTGGGCGGTCACCTCGAATCCCAGGTTGTGGTTGTAGAACGCGATGGCCGCGTCCACGTCCTTCACGATGTACCGCACCATCAGGGCATTCAGCTTCATCTGAAGTCTCCTTCCGCGCTCAGCAGCGGATTTCGGTCGTGAGCAGGGTGTCGCCCGAGCAGCGCGCGCGCCAGACGAGGGTCGGCGCGGGCGTTTTCTCGTCGAAGCGCCGCGACACCCAGCCGAGGATGGGATCGGTGCTGCCGCGGTAGACCGCATCGGCGGCGCCGGCATGCTGCGGCAGCGTGATCGTGATCGAGCGGTCGCCGCGCGAGATGCGCCAGCCGGCCGCGCAGCGCTCGAAGCTCGCGTGCTCCTCGCAGTGGAAAAAGAGCTCGATGTCGTGCGCGCCGCGCATGTCGAGCCGGTCCTCGATCGCGATCGTGCGCGCGCGCTTGTCCAGCGCGAGGCGGCGCCGGTGCAGCACCGGGTCGTCCAGGCGCTGGTAGCCGTCGTGCCAGGCTTCCAGCAGGTCGCGCGCGCCGTTGCTCGAAAAGGCGTGGCAGCCCGCGCTCGCCTTGGCGAGCCACATGAACGGCCCGCCCTGCTCCGACTGGTCGCGGCCGTCCACGCGCAGCGTGTTGTGCGCGGAGGTGCCGCGGAAGTAGCGCCGCCACTGCGCCTGGGCGTGGTAGGCGTAGGTGCCGGGATCGACCAGGAACTCCAGGCCGCCGACCGAGAGCGTGAAGGCGAGTGCGTCGGCGTGGCCGTGCGCGGCGATCGCCTGGTAGCCCAGCGGCCCGCAGTCGGCGACGAGGCGGATCTCGCGCTCGGTCTCGAAGTCCGCGCCGAGGATGTAGTAGCCGCCCTCGCGGAATTCGCGCCGCGGCGGCGCCGGCTCTTCGGGCAGCGCATCGAAGACGGCGTCCGCCCCTTCGCCGAGGAGCCAGCGCGTCTTGTCGTCCAGGCGCGCCGCTTTGGCCTTGAAGTCGCCGCGCCGGAAGAGCACCGCGCCGGTGGCAAGGAGCGAGGCATAGCGGCAGAAGCCGGGCACCGGCGTCAGCCGCGCGACGCAGCCGTCGTCCGAGTCGCCGATCATCGGCACGTTGCCGCCGACGTCCATGATCGCGGCGAGGAATTCCAGCATCGCCTCCAGGCGCGCGTCGACCTGCGCCGAAAAGAGCGCGCCGTTGGCCCGTCCGGCGAGAAGCGCGATGAGCAGCAGGTCGAACTCGAACTGCTGGTAGGAGGACGCCTGCTCGCGGTTGACGCCGTCCGCCCCGTTCTGCAGCAGCGCCTCGCGCTCGAGGATCGCCAGGGCCTCGCCGCGCCAGTCCGCCGCCTCCTCCCAGTAAGGCCAGGTCAGCGCCGCGACGAAGACGCCCGTCGCCTCGCCGATCAGGTGGTTGTTCGCCGAGGAATAGAGCGAATAGTGCGCGCGCACGAAGCGCGCATGCTGGTGCACGGAGACGAGCCACGCGCGCATGAAATCCGCGCCGCCGGGCTCGGCGAAGCGCGGGCAGCGCACGCCGCCGAGGATCTGCCAGGCGATCGACCAGTTGATGAGGCGCATGGCCGGCTCGAGCGCGCTCGCCCAGTTCGGCCCCAGGCCGGCGGGGCACGCCGCCCACCAGCTGCTCAGGTGCTCGCGCAGGACCTCGAAGTATTTCGGGTCGCCCGTGAGCGCGTACGCCTGCGCGAGCGTCACGAGGTGAATGTGCCGGTTCGGCTCCCACAGGTACTTGATGTCGCCCACGCGCGCCGCGTCGCGATAGTCGAGCAGCATGCCCACGCCTAGCGGCGCCTCGATGCCGGTCTTCGGGTCGCGGTTCCAGCGCGGCGGGGAGCCGAGCGCGCAGTCGCGCAGCGCGAAAACGTCGAGGCGCCCGCTGGCGATCCGGTCGGCGGCGGCGGCGTAGGGCGCCGGGTCGAGGCCCGAGGGCGCGCGGATCCAGCGCGGCACGCGGGCGCGCAGGCCGCCGGGCGCGGCGGCGCGGTCCCAGGCGCGCAGCCCGAGCCGCTCGCGGTAGGCGTCCGCGGCGCGCAGCACGCGATGCGCGATCTCCGCCGGCGTCATGCAGCGCAGGCGGTTCAGCTTCCACCGCAAGCCGCCCAGCGGCTTCCCGCTGCCCGTCAGCTCAAGCGCTTGCATAGCGGCGATGCCAGATCTCGAGGTTGAGCAGCGTCCAGAGCAGCTTCTCGTGGTTCTGCCGCCCGCTCAGGTGCTCGGCGACGACGCGATCGAGCACCAGGCCGTCGTAGTAGCGGCGCGTGAGCGAGGCGGCGGACAGAAGGTGATCGGAGACGAAGCCGCGCATCGGGCCGCGGAACCACTCGTTCACCGGCACCCGAAAGCCGACCTTGGGGCGCTCGAGGATCCGGCGCGGCAGGAGCTTTTGCGCCGCCTCGCGCAGGATCCACTTGGTGCGCAAGCCCCGCACGCGATAGTCGTCGGGCAGGCCCGAGACGTACTCCGCGAGCTTGTGGTCGAGGAACGGCACGCGCGCCTCGATCGAGGCGGCCATCGTCATGCGATCGCCGCGCTCGAGCAGGTTGTCGGGGAGCCAGCTCGTCTGGTCGAAGTACAGGATGGAGCGCAAGGCGCTGTTCGTCCCGCTCATTTCCTTTTTCGAGACGCCGTTCATCCGCAGGACCGACAGGCGATCCCGCTCCTTGCGATCGAGCGCGCCGAACCAGCGCGCATAGCGCTCGTCCCGGTCCTCGATGTTCAGCGTGGCGATCGCCGTCTTCGCCCGGCGAAAGCGGTAGGGCAGCGAGCGCACGAGCGGCTCGACCAGGCCGTGGCGGACGAAGGCCGGCACGCGCTGCCAGTGGGCCGCGAAGCGCTCGGCGACGTGCTTCGGGTAGCCGCCGAGGATCTCGTCCGAGCCCTCGCCCGTCAGCACCATCTTGACGCTGCGCGAGGCCTCGCGCGCGAGCATGTAGATCGGGATGTCGGAGGGCTCGGAGACCGGCGCGTCGCGGTAGGCGACGAGGCTCGGCAGGAGCTCGATCATGTGCGCCGGATCGACGCGCAGCTCGTGGTGCGCGGTGCCGAAATGGCGCGCCACTTCCGCCGCGTAAGGAAGCTCGTCATAAGGAGAACTGCGGCGCTCGTCGCCGAAGCCCACCGAGAAGGTGCGCACCTTCGAGTTGTGGCGGCTCATGAGCGCGACCACGGTGGAGGAATCGAGGCCGCCCGAGAGAAACGCGCCGAAGGGCACGTCGCTCACCATCTGCAGCCGCACGGCTTCTTCCATGCGGGAGAGAAATCCCTCGACCTCGTCCCCGGACGGGGCCTTGCCGTCCCAGGCCTTCTGGTCGGGCGGCGACCAATAGCGGACTTCGCGGAAGCGTCCCTTTTCCCAGACGCCGATCGTCCCCGGCATGAGCTTGCGGATGCCCGCGAAGAGCGTTTTGGGGCCGGGCACGTAGCGGTAGGCAAGGTAGTCCCACACGGCGGCGAGGTCGACGCCCGCGGCGAGGCCGGGCACGCAGCGCAGCGCCTTGATCTCGGAGGCGAAGAAGAGTCCCTGGCCGGACTCGGCGAGATAGAGCGGCTTCTCGCCATAGCGGTCGCGCGCGACGAGCAGCCGCCCCGCCTGCGCATCCCACACCGCGAAGGCAAACTGGCCGCGCAGGTGCTCGGCGAGGCTCGTGCCCCAGTGCTGATAGGCGCGCAGCAGCACCTCGGTGTCGGAGTCGCGCTTGAAGGCGTAGCCGGCGCCGATGAGCTCTTTGCGCAGCTCGCGGAAGTTGTAGATCTCGCCGTTGAAGATGAGGGCGAGGCCCGCGCCGGCGTCGCACATCGGCTGCTGCGCGCCGTTCGGGTCGATGATCGCAAGGCGCCGGTGGCCGAGCGCGACGCGAGAGCCCGTGGCCGCGTCGCGGAAGCTGCGCGTGCCCTCGTCGTCGGGCCCGCGGTGCGCGATCGCCTCGAGCATGCGCGCCAGGGTCTCTTCCCCGAGCGGCGCCCCGGGCCGGGCTACCCAGCCGGCAATTCCGCACATTTGGCAGAGATCCATTTGTAGAGCGCGCCGAAACGCTCGGCAACCTGCTCCGAGGAGAACGCCGTCGCGATGCGACGCCGCGCGGCGAGGCTCATCTTGGCGAGCCGCGCGCGCTCGGCGAGCCTGACGATCGCGCGCGCGATCGCGGCCGGGTCGCGGCGCGGCACCAGCCATCCGTCGACGCCGTCGGTCACGACGTCGGGAATCGCGCCCACGCGCGTGGCGACCGGCACGGCGCCCGCCGCCATCGCTTCGAGCAGCGCGTAGGGCAGCCCTTCGGAGTAGCTCGGCAGCAGGAACCCGTCGGCGCGGCCGAGCAGCCGGAGCTTTTCCTCGCCGAACGCGGGCGCGGCGAAGGTGACCTCGCGCTCGACGCCGATGTCGTGCGCGTGCGCCTTGAGGCGCGCTTCGTCGGGGCCCGCACCCGCGAACACGAGGCGCGCCTCGACGTCCTGCGCGCGCGCGATGCGCAGCGCCTCGAGCGCCTCGAAAAGTCCCTTCTCGCGCGCGAGCCGGCCGAAATACAAAAGCCGCAGCGGCCCCTCGCGGCCGCGGTCGTCCGCGAGCGCG
The DNA here is from genome assembly GCA_036262835.1 of Burkholderiales bacterium. Taxonomy (GTDB): domain Bacteria; phylum Pseudomonadota; class Gammaproteobacteria; order Burkholderiales; family SG8-39; genus RBG-16-66-20. The sequence continues at coordinate 7,659 of DATAID010000017.1, forward strand.
GCGTAGGGCGCGCAGTCGATGCCGTTCGGGATGAGGGTGACCGGCCGCCCGGGCAGGAAGGCCCGGTAAGCCGCGAGCTCGGATTGCGCGAGCACCACCACCGCGTCCGGGAGCCGCAAGGTGGCGCGCAGAAAAGATTGCATGAGCCCCTTGCCGAGAAACACCTGCGGCAGCGCGCCGCCGTGCACCTGGAAGACGACGCGCGCGCCGCAGAGCTTGGCGGCGGCGAGATGCGCGAGGTCGCGCCAGTAGGCGGCGTTTAGCGAGCTGTTCAGGTGCACGAGCGCGGCATCGCGCCGGAGGATGGCCGCGCCGAGCGTGAGCGGCCCCAGCGCAAGCCGCGCCATCCGGCCAAAGACGGACTCGCGGCGGCCCTCGCTGCCGACCTGGTGATGGACGAGCGCATAGCCTTCGGCGAGGCGGGAGGCGAGCAGCACGTTCAGGTGCGTGCTCACCCCGCTCACCGCGGCGAGACTGGGTCCCAGGATGAGGGCGACGGGCTTGGCGGGTTTTCCGGATTTTCCTTCGACGTCTTCCATACTTTCCTGCCCGGTGCGATGAACGGGTACTCGACGTACCGGTAAGTGATCGCGGACAGGCCCACCGCGAGCGACACGGCGAGCGCGGCCCAGGACCAGAACTCGAGCGGCGCGAGGCTGCCGAGCGGCGTCACCGCGTTGACCGCGCGCATGACCGAATAAAGGACGATGCAGTGCACGAGATAGACGCTGTAGCTCACCGCGCCGAGGAGCCGCGCCGGGGCGCACCTGAGCAGGCCGAGCAGGCTCTGGCCGTCGAGCACGAAGACGAAGAAGACGGCGAGGAGCGCGAGCGGCCACACCGCGTAGATCTCCTCGAACGGCAGCGCGAGCACGAGCGGCACGAGCGCGACCGGCGCGAGCCACGGCGCGGCGAGGCGCCCGGTGAGCAGGCCGCGCTCGATTGCGAGGGCGGCAAGCGCGCCGAAGAGGAAGCACAGCCACAGCGGGCTGCGCAGGCCGAAGTACACCGTCACCGCGCACAGCAGCCAGAAGCGCCAGCCGCGCCGGAACTGCGCGAGCAGCGGCAGCGCGGCGTAGAAGGACCACTCGAGCGCGAGCGTCCAGTACACGGCATTGATGTAGCGCGCATCCGGGAGGCCGTTCAGGTCGCCGTTCTGGATGAAGCCGAAGGAAAGCCAGGCGCGCAGGTCGCGCAGGAACTGGATCAGGCCGGTCTGCAGGGTGAAGCCGGTCAGCACGGCCACCACCAGCGCCGAGAGCGCCACCGAGACGAGGTACATCGGCACGAGGCGCCGGATGCGCGAGCGATAGAGCTTCGCCGTGCTTAGGGCCTCGCCCTCGCGCAGGACGCGGGTCCAGAAAAGAAAGCCCGTGATCATCATGAAGAGCGAGACCGCGGCCGCGCCGATCGCGCCGTAGAAGTGCGCTGCGCCGCCATCCCAGCGCCCGGTCGTCCAGTAGCCGTAATTGGTGGCGCAGTGCGCGAAGAACACCGCGAGCGCCGCGAACCCGCGCAGGCCGTCGAGCGTCTGGAATCGCTGGCCGGCCTGCTCGGCGAGCCGCTCGCGGTAGAAGGCGCTCGCGGCGAGGATCGCCGCGGCGATCGCGAAGCAAAGCGCCATGAGCAGCGCCCAGGGCAGCGGCGTGGCGAAGGGGAAAGCGGCCGGAGACATGCGGCGCGGCCTGCCTCAGCCCCGCGGCCTGGCGAGCGGGTTGCGCAGGCGGTAGGCGAAGCCGTCCATGACGGTGAGGCCGCCCGAGTGGTTGTAGGTGTGGATGCCGAGCACGCGATCGGCGCGCGCGGGCTGGATGCGGCGCGCCTCGCGCTCGGCGAACTCGGTCGGCGTAAGGCGCAGGATGCGCTGGATCGCCACCGCCGCGCCGTAGCGCGGCGCGCCGACCTGCGCGGGGCGGCACAGGCCCTGCTCGTCGCGAAACAGCGCGCCCGCCGGGCGCGCGCTGCGCACGTCCGATTTCACGGGATTGCGCTCGTGCGGCCGCCAGTCTCCTTCCAGGCGGTCGGCGTGAAAGAGGTGCAGCTCGTCATCCAGCGCGCCGCCCTCGGGGGCGCTCGCCGCGAACATCCACCAGCGGCTGCCGTCGTGGTGCAGGGTGGCGTCGGCGCAGCGCACGCCGCGCAGGAGCGTGCGCTCGAGCTTCCACCGGTTCGGGAAGGCGACGCAGCGGTAGAGGTCGACGGTCCGGTTGGCGGAGGACTCGGGCACCATGTAAAGGCCGCCGTCGTGCTCGAAAAGAAACGGATAGGACAGGTGATAGTCGCGCTCGAGCACGCGCCGGGGCTTCGAGCAGCTGCCGTCGCGCGCGATCTCGACCGCGGCGATGTGCGCCTTGCCGGTGGCGAAGGGCATTTCCTCGAAGAAGATGAAATGCCGGCCCGCGACGGCGAGCGCAAACGGGTCGGCCCAGAGCCGGTCGCGCGGCGGCACCAGGCGCCGGAAGCCGGCGAGGTCGGCGACGACCCCGCGCGTCTCCTCGAAGCGATAGGCGATCGACCACTGGTCCACCGCGAGCAGCTTTTGCGCGCCGCGCCAGGCGGCGCGCGCGCCCAGGCGCGCGACGTCCCAAGCGGCCTCCTTCAGTCCCGGCGCCGCGCGCGCCGGCGCGGAGGACACGCACTCCGGGCAGCGCTCGAGCCATTGCGCGCCCGAGCGGTGCAGCTCGCCGAGCGCGCGCACGGCGAAAGCGGCGCTTTTGCGCAGCGCCTCGTCGCGGTTGCGCGAGGCGGAAAATGCGTTCGTGCGGGCGGCCGAAGCGTAGACGAGCCGCTCTCCTCCGCCGTCGGCGAGCTTCACCTTGAGGCCGGTGGTGGTGAGCGGCGCGCCCTCGGCCACCTCGCGCGCGCAGGCGAGCGGATCCATGCTGGCCGCGGCCTCGCCCGCGCAGAAGCGCCACACGCCGTAGCGCGCGAGGCCCTCGAGCAGGCCGTCGTCGACGTCGTCGAGCGCAAGCGCCACGTCGAGGTCCAGCGCCGCGACCTTGCCCCGCCATTGAACGATCGAGGCCGGCGCGGCGAGGCCGATGCGCTCCTCGTGCGGAATCTCGGTGATGACGTCGAGCAGCTCGGCGGCGTCCGGCCCGGCGCCGAACAGGCGCCGGTCGAGCCGCGCATACAGGCTCCAGAGCGGCGCGGTCGCCTCCGGGGCGGCGAGCCCGAGCGCGAGCACGGCGATTCTCGCGCACTCCGAGGTCGCGATGCGGCCGAGCGCGTCGATCACCCAGCGCGGCTGGCGCTGGGCGGCGGCAAAGACGCCGACTCTCAGGCGCGGCTTGGGCCTGGGCGCCGGGCGCTCGAGCGTCTGCGCAGGCAGCGCAACGTCTAGAGCCTCCATACCCGGATGCCTTCCTTGCGATAGACCGCCGGGTCGAGCGCCGCCTTGACGTCGACCAGCACGCCCTGGCGCACGATCTTCTGCAGGAACGTCGCGGGCGGCATGGCAAGGAAATGCCGATGCGCGACCGCGAGGATGAGCGCATCCGCGGGCGGCAGCTCGTCCCACGAGGCGAGGCGCAGGTCATAGGCCTCGCGCGCCGCGGCGGCGTCCACCACCGGGTCGTGCACCCGCACCTCGATGTCGAACTCGCGCAATTCCCTCACGATGTCGATCACGCGCGAATTGCGCGCGTCGGGGCAGTCTTCCTTGAACGAGAGGCCGAGCACGTTGACGCGCGCGCCGCGGATGTTGCGGCCGGCGTGGATCAGCTGCTGCACCGTCTTTCGCGCGATGTGCGCGCCCATGCCGTCGTTGATGCGCCGGCCGGCGAGGATCACCTCGGGGTGGTAGCCGAGGAGCTCGGCCTTGTGCGTGAGGTAGTACGGATCGACGCCGATGCAGTGGCCGCCGACCAGGCCCGGGCGGAAGGGCAGGAAGTTCCACTTGGTGCCCGCGGCCTGCAGCACCTCGGTCGTGTCGAGCCCCATCTTGTCGAAAATGATGGAGAGCTCGTTCACAAAAGCGATGTTCAGGTCGCGCTGCGTGTTCTCGATCACCTTGGCGGCTTCGGCCACGCGGATCGAGGAGGCGCGGTACACGCCCGCCTTGACCACCGAGCCGTAGAGCGCGGCGACCTTCTCCAGGGTCGCGGCGTCGTCGCCCGCCACGACTTTGCGGATCTTCGTGAAGCAGTGCTCCTTGTCGCCGGGATTGATGCGCTCGGGCGAATAGCCGACGTGGAAATCCTGCTTCCAGCGCATCCCCGAGGCGCGCTCGAGGATCGGCACGCACACCTCCTCGGTCGCGCCCGGATAGACGGTCGACTCGTACACCACGACGGCGCCGGGCTTGAGGTAGCGGCCGACGGTGTGGCTCGCGGCCTCGAGCGGCTCGAGGTCGGGCTGGCGCGCGGCGTTGACCGGCGTGGGCACCGCGACGATCACGAAATCGGCGCGCGCGAGGTCGGCCGGCTCGCCGGTGGCCTTCAGATGGCGCGCGAGCTTCAGCTCCGCGCCGCCGATCTCGCCGGTCGGGTCGACGCCGAGCTTCAGGCTCTCGACCTTGCGCACGGCGCGGTCGTAGCCGAGGGTCGGGCGCAGCTTGCCGAATTCGACGGCGACGGGGATGCCGACGTAGCCCAGGCCGACGACCGCGACCGTCTCCTGCCCGGGCGCGGGCGCGGCTTCCACTTCCTTGACAGCGGCTTCCGGGAGCAGCATGGCGGCGCTTTCCATTTTCGTCATGCCGTGTGATGGGCCGGCGCCGCGCCGTGCTCCAGGGGAACCATCTCGGGCCGCTTCTTCTGCGGCGCGCGCTCGTCGGCGAGCCGGCCGGCGTACCAGTCGACGGTGCGCTCCAGCCCCTCGGCCACGCGCACGCTCGCGCGGAAGCCCAGCAGGCGCGTCGCCTTGCCGATGTCGGCGCGCGAATACTTGACGTCGCCGCGCCTGAAGTCGCGGTACTCCGGGGTCACGTCCGCGACGTGCGCGAAGCGCCGCGACACGAGCGAGCGCAGCGTCCCGAAGAGCTCGGCGAGCGACGTCTGCTCGTTCGCCGCGATGTTGTAGACCTGGTTGACCGCGTCGGGGTTGTCCACGGTGGCGGCAAGCAGGTTCGCCTGCACCGCGTTGCCGACGTAGCAGAAATCGCGCGTCGTGGTGCCGTCGCCGTTCATGTAGACCGGCGTGCCGCGGATCATCGCGGCGATCCACGCCGGGATCACCGCCGCGTAGGGATTGTCGGGGTCCTGGCGCGGGCCGAAGACGTTGAAATAGCGCAGCCCGATCGTGCCCAGGCCGTAGCAGCGCTGGAAAATGTCGGCGTAAAGCTCGTTCACGTACTTGGTGAGCCCGTAGGGAGACAGCGGCCGGCCGATCTGCGGCTCGACCTTGGGCAGGCCGGGATGGTCGCCGTAGGTCGCGCTCGAGCCGGCGTAGACGAAGCGCGCCACGCCCGCGTCGCGCGCCGCGACCAGCATGTTGACGAAGCCGCTCACGTTCGCCTGGTGGCTGGAGAGCGGGTCCTCGATCGAGCGCACCACGCTGCCGAGCGCCGCCTGGTGCAGCACGTAGCGCGCGCCGCGGCAGGCCCAGCGGCAGGCCTCCAGCTCGCGGATGTCGCCCTCGATGAACTCGAACCGGCGCCACTGCGCCTCGGACACGAGCGCGCGCACCTGCTCGAGGTTGTGGCGGTGGCCGGTGGCGAAGCTGTCCAGGCCGGTCACCTGCTGGTCCAGCCGCAGCAGCGTCTCCACGAGGTTCGAGCCGATGAACCCGGCCGCGCCGGTGACGAGCCAGCGCTGCGGCTCGCCGCGGATGCGCTGCTTCAGATCTTCGTAGGCAGACATTGGTTGATCTCCTGTTGTTTGGGTTGCTTGCAGATCTCGGCGAGCGTGCGGGCGTAGCGCTCGACCATGCGGCGCTCCGAGAAGAGCCCTTCCACGACCTCGCGCGCGCGGCGGCCCATGCGGGCCGCGGCGCCCGGCTCGGCGAGCAGCGCGAGGCGCCCGACCAGCGCCTCGGTGTCGCCCACCGGAAAGAGGAAGCCGTTCCAGCCCGGCACGATCATCTCGGCCGCGCCGCCGACCTCGGCGTGCACGACCGGCTTGCCGAGCGCCATCGCCTCGATCGCGGCGAGCGAGAACGCCTCGGTGAAGCTGCAGAGCGCGAGCGCGTCGCAGGCGGCGAGCCAGGGGCGCACGTCCTCCTGCAGTCCGGTGACGACGACCTCGGCGCCGACGCCGCGGTCGCGCGCGCGCGCCTCCAGCGCGGCGCGCATCTCGCCGTCGCCGATGAAGAGCGCGCGCGCCGGCACGCCGCGCGCGCGCAGCCTCACGATCGCGTCGACGAGCTGGAGCGGGTTTTTCTCGGGCCGCAGCACGGCCGAGAGGCCGACCACGAAGTCGCCCTCGCGGCAGCCGATGGCGGCGCGCGTGCGGCTGCGCGCCATCGCGTTCCATTGCTCGCTGAACTGCTCGGTGTCCACGCCGTTGTGGATCACCTCGTTGCGGCGCGAGCCGAGGAGCCGGCGGCGCCAGTAGCGGCGCTGGCGTTCCGAGACGAAAACCGTGCACTCGGCCAGCCTGAAAAAGAGCCGGTACACGAGCATCTGCAGGCTCTCCTTGACATTGAGCATCCGGGTCGAGTGCCACGTCACGAGCAGCGGCGCGCGCAGGCCGGAGACCAGCCGTGCCCAGCGCAGCGCGAGCGTCGCGTACATGAGCGCATACGCATTCGCGGCGACGACCACCGAAGGCTGCAGTTTGACAAGGTGCTCTTTAAAGACGTGGAGCGCGGCCACGTCCAGATAGCGCGACGCTTGCAGGCAACGGACCGTGCCCTGCCCCTGCAGGCGGATGCGGTCGAGCTGGCTGCGGTCGTCCTTCACGTAGACCGCGTGGCATTCGTGCCCCTGCTCGGCCAGGCGGTTCATGAGGGTGATCGAATGGCGCTCGGCGCCGCCGTGCACGAGCGATCCGGTGACAAAGAGCAGGCGCATGCCGGGCCCGGCCCTTCAGGCCCGGTTGCCGAGGTTGAGGAGCGAGCTCATGGCCGCGCGCCCGGAGCGCGAGCCGAGCAGGAGCGTCCCGTACAGCGCGGCGAGGCAGAACCCGCCGAGCGCGACGCGCTCGAGCGGCGGCGCGCCGCGCATGGCCTGGTGAACCACGAGCCAGGCGAACCCGGCCGAGAGCGCCGCGGCGCCGATGCGCGCGCCGAGCGCGCGCCAGTCCTGCAGCTCGCGCATCGGGATCGCGGTGAGCGCCGAGACGCGCCGCAGGTGGACGTAGCGGTCGAGGTAGATCGCCACGACGCTGCCCAGCGCCGCGCCCGGCATCCCGAAGTGCAGCGCGCCCACCCAGCTCAGCGCGACCGAGAGCGCGAGCGCAATGGCGTTCACCGAGAGCGCGAAGCTGCCCTGGTGCAGGAGCAGCACGAAGCTGCCGATCTCGACGATGCCGCAGGTCATGCCGACCGCATAGAGGCGCATGACCGGCGCGGCGTCCACGTAGGTGGACGTATAGACGAAGCCGATCAGGTCCTCGGCGAAGGCGAAGGCGAAGGCGAGCAGCGGCGCGAGGAAGGTCGCGGCCAGCAGGTTCGCGCGCGAGTTCAGGCGCACCACGCCGCGCATGTCGCCCACCGCGTGCAGGCGGCTCATGCTCGGGAGGAAGGCGTCGTTCACCGACATGCGAAAGAGGCTCACGATCGGCCCGAGCACGGCGGCGATCGAGAAGGCGGCGAAGTTGTGCAGCGCGAAGATCGAGGCCGCGACCCACTGGTCGGACTGGCTGCGCAGCCCGTAAAGCGACCCCGAGAGCCCGAAGGGAGCGCAGTGCCTGAACTGGGTGGCAAAGACCTTTCGCTCGAGCCAGGCGCCGCCCAGGCCGTGATGGCGCGCGATATAGGCGAGCAGGATCGCGATCTTCAGCACGACGAGCGCCACGAGCAGCCACAGCAGAACGCTCAGGTCCCCGGTCATGATCGCGCCCACGGCGAGCGTGATCGCGCGCAGCGACGCGAGGCTGATCTGGATGGTCGCCTGCGTCATGAGGCGCTCCTCGGACTTGAGAAGCATGTCGAGCATGGCCGAGGTCACCCAGAGCGCGACGAACGCGGGCACGAGCGCGCCGAACTCCGAGAGCTTGGCCATCGCGCCGGGCAGGAAGGGGTTCCAGGGGCTCACCGCCCAGGCGCCCACGAGGCCGCCGATGGCGAGCCAGAGCAGCGAGTGATGGATATAGAGGCGCTTCTCGGCGGGCGCCGCGCGCGGCAGATAGTAAAAGAGCCCCTGCGGAATGCCGAGCGGCGCGATCGCCATCACGGTGCCGACGGCGAGCCAGAGCAGCCGGTATTGGCCGAAGCTCGCGGCATCCAGCGTCCGCGCCAGCACCACCGGCAGCAGGAACTGCATCGCGTAGTCGAAGGCGTTGGCCGCGCCGAGAATCAGCGCCCGCCCGCCCAGGCCCTTCGCTTCGCCCCGGTTCTCGGCCCGGGCGCTGCTTCCGGCGCTCATGCCACCGCCTCGGACCGGCCCGCCGCGAGCTCGCCAAGGAGCGCGCCGTAGCGCGCCATCACCTCGCGCGGCGAATGCGTCGCGGCAAAGTACTCGCGCGAGCGCGCGCTCGCGCGGCGGTGATAGGCGGCGTTGTCGAACAGGCGCTCGATCTCCTCGACCGCCTCGTCGACCTCGCTCACGACGCGATAGACCGGCTCGCCCTGATGACGCGCTGCGATGTCGACCCAGGCCACCGCGGGAACGCCGCGCGCCCAGGCCTGCAGGAAGGTGTTGGGCACGCCTTCATAGTCGGAGCAGTTGACGTGCACGCGCGCCCGGTCGAAATACGGCTCGACGCGCTCGAGCGGCAAGAAGCCCGTCATCTCGACGTTGGGCAGCCGCGCGGCGGCGGCGCGCACGCTGTCGAAATAGCTCTGGCGCGCCTCGTCGTCGACTCCCGGGCCGCCCACCATGACGAAGCGCCGGTGCGGCAGGCGACGCGCGAGCTCGAGAAAGAGCTCCGGGCGCTTGTACTGGTGCACGGTGCCGACCCACAGCACCGTGTCGCCCTCACCCGGGCGCGCATCGGGCGGCGGCTCGTAGCAGCTGGGAATGAGCACGGACTGGCGGCCGTAGTGCTGGAGGCAGCTTCTGCGCTGGTTCTCGTTCTGCACCACGAGCCGGTCCACGCGCGCCAGGCCGCGCTCGAAGAGCCACCGGTCGCGCCGGAACCGGATCTGCTGCCGGCCGGGGATGAAATCGATGTCGGAGGCGCCCGCGTAGATCGAGCGCCGGCCGTGGTGGCGGCAGAACTCGGCCACCACCGCGGTGAGCATGGCCGAGGAGCGCTGGTAGTAGATGTCGGCGCCCGCCTCGTACATCGCTCGCCACATGCCGGTGATGCGCGGATGAAGGAAGCGGAATCCCGGGATGCCGGCGTCGGGCTTGTAGGTCTTGTAGACGGTGACGCCGTCGATTTCCACCTTCGGCGGCTGCCCGAAGTCGAGCGAGATCATCGAGACGCGATAGCCCGAGCGGGCGAGCAGGCGCGCGAGGATGCTCTGCTGCACCTCGGCCCCGCCCACCACGCCGAGGTTCGGGTCGCGCGAGAAAACCGGCCAGGCGAGCGGCGCGACGAAGCAGATGTGGGGCGCGGAATCAGCGGCCAGGGCGGCCTTCCTTCCTCCCTCTCGCTTCCTTGCCGGCTCTCCCGTCCTGCCTTGCGCTCAGTCCGTACATCATGCCGACCGCGAACCAGAGGAAGCACTGGTCCGCCGCGGGCGTCAGGCTCGAGCCCGCGATCGCGGTCGCGCCGAAAGCGGCGAGTCCCGCGGCCGCCCCCTCGAAGAAACCGCGCTCGGTCGCGTTCAGGCTCGCATCGCGCGTCATGCGCCGGAAACCGCGCCAGACGCGCACGAAGAAGGCGAGGACCAGCACCGTGCCCACGATGCCGATATCGAGCAGCGCCTGCAGGTAGGCGTTATGCGGATGCGAGACCTGCAGGATCTGCCCCGACTTGAGCGGCGCGGACCACAGGATCGAGCCCAGGCCGTGCCCGAAGAGGGGCGAGTCCCAGAAGGTCGGCATGAGCGGGATCCAGATCTCGTCCAGGCGCCCGGCGCTGATCGTGTTGAGGTCGCTGTCGAAGCCCATGGTCGCGCGGTCGGCGATCGCCCCGGGCAGCTTCCAGAGCAGCAGCGCGAGCGCGAGGCCGCCGAAGATCCAGGTGAGCGCGTTGCGGTGCCAGAGCAGGAACAGCGCGTTCACGATGAGGAAGCCGAGAAAGGCGCCGCGCGAGAAGGTGAGCGCGAGCGCCACGACGACCAAAGCCATGGTCGCGACCAGCACGAAGCGCAGCGCGACATCGCGCGAGCGCGCCCAGGTGAAAAGGCACAGCGCGTAGGCGACCGTGTAGAGCCGCCCGAGCTCGTTGGCGTGGATGCCGAGCGGCGAGAGGAAGGTGCGCTCGTTCGAGCCGGCCAGCTCCGAGAGGCTCGCGCCCGAGGCGATCACGAAGCCGATGACGAGGAGCCCGATCACCCACACGGAGACGACCATCGGGCCGAGCAGCCGCAGGGGCTCCTTCGAGCGCGCCGCGGCCGCGCCGACGAGCAGCGCGAAGAGCACGAGAAAGAGCGGCCGCGCGACCATGTCGCGCACGTAACCGACGGGGTTGTTGAACTGGACGAGGTCGAGCAGCATCGCCCAGGACGGAATCTCGGTCGCGTGGGGCAGCCCCATCGCGCCGGCGACCACGATCGGCGCGAGGTAGAGCCAGAAGAGGTAACCCGGCGCGAGGCGCGTGGCGCTCCGCTCGCGCAGCGCCTGTCCCAGGTAGGAGACGAAGGTCGCGGCGATGACGAGGTTGAGGGGATTGAGGCCCGTGATGCCGAACATCTGGTGCGGAAACACCGTGCTCGCGGAGAACGGCATCGAGAGCACGAGCAGCACCACGCCGACGCGGAAATCGAGGAAGACGAAAAGGCACGCGATCGCCGCGGCGCACAGGAGCAGCGCGCCTTCCTCGCCCACCGCCACCGCGAATCCCCAGGCCACGCCCAGAAGCGAGAGCGCGAGGCCGCCGGCGAGCGCCCAGGCGACATTGGAGCCGGCGCCCTTTCCGGCCGCCGGGCCAGCCCATCCCGGCGAACGTCCTGCGTTCGATGTCGTCGCAATCATCGGTACCTCGGAACGTGCGGCGGCGCGGGAATGACTCCCGGCGTTCGCCGCCCTGGCCTAGAACACGTTCATGACCGTGCCGACGATGCGGATGCCGCAGTCGGCGAGCTCGCGCGCGACTTCGGCCGCGTCGGCGACCCGGGTGTGGTTGCGCCGGGCCAGCATGAGCGCCGAGCCGGTGCGGTAGGCGATCGCCTGCACGTCGGCGACGTTGCCCGCCGGCGGCGTGTCGACGATCACCACGTCGTAGTCGGTCTCGGCTTCCTTGAGGAGCGCCGCGAAGCCGCCCCGCGAGAGCAGCTCCTGCGGGTTGGGCGGCGTCGGGCCGGCCGGCATGACCTTGAGGCTGTGGATGCCGGCGATGGCGCTCGCCGCGTTCGACCCCGCCCTGCCCGAGAGCACGGCCGACAGGCCGATGCGGTCCGAGAGGTTGAAAAGCAGGTGCTGGCGCGGGTTGCGCAGGTCGGCGTCCACGAGCAGCGTGCGGTGCCCGAGCTGCGCGAACAGCACCGCGAGGTTGGCCGCCACGTAGCTGCGGCCCTCCTGGCTGCCCGGGCTGACGATGGCGAGCGCCCGGTTCCCCGTCTGCGGGTTGTACCAGCGGATCATGAGCTGCGTGCGCAGCGCCCGCATCTCCTCGACTCTCGGGTGATAGGGGTTGAACGCCGCGATCACCTCGCGGCTCACCTCCTCGGTGCCCGAGTCGAGATACTGGAAGTCGTACTGCTTGGCGAGCGCGCGCCGCAGGTCGTCCTCGCCGATCAGGCGCAGGTGCATCGCGGCCTCGCCGAAGCGCATGCCGTGCGTCTGCTGCAGCAGCATGACCTTGTCGGCCTCGGCCGCGGTGAGCTTGCCGTCGTCGACGAGGATCGTGCCGACGTTGCGGTTGGAGCGCACCAGCGTGCGGCCGGGCGACTCCAGGGACAGGACGTTCTCTTGTGCCTTCATGGCTTCTCCCTTCAGGCCGGCCGCGGCAGGGCGCGCACCGGACGCATCGCGAGCATGAGACGGCGGCCGGCGCCGGCCTGCACGCCGTCCAGCACCACGAGCAGCGGCAGGTTGAGCTCGCTTTCCAGATCGCCGCGCGAGCGCACGCGGGCGTCGAGCGTCTCCATCATGTAGACGACCGACAGGCCGAGCATCATTCCCACGGCGATCGCGAGAAGGATGTTGAGCGCGAGCTTGGGGCTCTTCGGCAGCGTCGGCGCCACCGCGGGCGTGAGCACCGCGATATTGGTCTGGCGCGCCTGGCTGTCGACCTTGTTGACGACGTAGCGCTGCATGGCCGCGTCGTACATGCGCTGCGCGGTGTCGACATCGCGCGAGAGCATGTTCACCTCGTTGCGGGAGTCCTTGAGGTTGAGCACGCGGGCGCGCTGGGCGGCGAGCGCGTTCTTCAGCTCGGCCTCGCGCTCCGACTGCTGGCGCGCGGTGGACTCGATGCCGGCGGCGATCCTGGCCGTCTCGGCGCCGATCTTGGCGCGAATCGCCTTCACCTCGGACTGCTGGCGCTGGTACTGCGGGTGGGCGGGCCCGAGGTAGGCGGACAGCTCCGTCATGCGCGACTCGGCCCTCGCCAGGTCGGACTTGAGCTGCTGGATGACCGGGTGCCCGAGCACTTCGGGCAGGCTGTCGATGCCGGCGCCCTTCGCGTGGCGCAGGCGGCCCGAGGCCTCGTAGCTCAGGTTCTGCGCCTGCAGCAGCTGGGTCGAGAGCTCCGAGAGGCGCGCGCTCTCCACGTCGTAGCGCTCGTCCGAGGCGAAGATGCCCTTCTCCTTCTGGTAGGCGGCGAGCTTCGACTGCGCCTTCTCCAGGTTCGTGCGCAGCTCCTTCACCTGCTCGTTGAACCAGGTCGTCGCCTCGCGCGCGGGCTCCGTTCTCAGGTCGAGGGTCGTCTGCATGTACGCGTGCGCGAACGCGTTGGCGACGTCGGCCGCCGTCTTCGCGTCCGAGCTCGAATACATGATCTGGATCACGCTCGACTGCGAGGTGTCGGTCTTCAGGCGCTTGAGCAGCTGCTGGCCGATCCAGTCTTCGATCGTGCCGGCGCCGTCGGTCTCGGCCAGATAGCGCTCGCGCGTCTTCTCGTCGGCGGTCATGCCGAGGTCCTTGGCCACCTTGCGGGCGACCATGGGGCTCGTGATGATGTCGACCTGGGTCTGCACGTAGCCGGACTGCTCGCGCAACGGACGCTCGGTGCCGCTCGTGAGCGACTGCTCGTCGCGCTTGTCGACCACCACCGCGGTGGTCGCGACGTAGGTTTTCGGGATCACCATGCTCACCAGGGCGGTCGCGAGCACGGTGGCGATCAGCACGAGCGCGAAGGTCTTCGCGCGCGCGCGCAATGCGAGGAGGAACTGGTGGAGGCTCAAAACAGGCTCTCCTTCACGAAGATGACGTCGTCGGCCTGCACCGGGTCGGTGAGCTTGGCGTTCAATGTCTGCAGGTTGCCCTGCTCGCTGCGGCGATGGATCTTCATGCCGCGCTGCGTGCCGCGCAGGGTGATGCCGCCGCCGGCGGCGAGCGCCTGCATGACCGTCATGTGCGGCTCGAGCCGGTAGATGCCGGCGCGCTGCACCTCGCCGTGGATGTAGAAGGTCGGCGCGCGCCCGACGAAGATGGTGTCGCCGTTCTGGATCTCGACGTTCTTCGCGGTATCGCCGGTGCGCATCATCGCCGCGACGTCGACGCTGCCGCTCGACTTGCCGTTCGCGTGAGTGACCGTCACCGTGTCGGCGCCGCCCGGGGCGACCCCGCCGGCGAGCGCGAGGATGTCGGTGAGATGCGCCGTCTTGTCCTCGAGCGCGTACTTGCCGGGGTGGTTCACCTGGCCGAGCACCGAGACCTGGCGGCTGCGCACCTGCAGCAGCGACACCGTGACCTGCGGGTTGAGGATGTAGTGGCCGCCCTTCAGCTTCTCGGCGACGCGATGGCCGGCCTGCGCGGGCGTGAGGCCGGCGAGGCTCACCTCGCCGATCAGCGGCATCACCACGGACCCCGACTCGGAGAGCCGGCCCTCGGTGGTGAGGTCGGGATTCTGGAAGACGGTAACGCGCACGCCGTCGCCGGCGCCCAGCGTTTCCTTGGCGGCCTTGGCGCCTGCCGCGGGGCCTTGGCCGTGGGCGCCGGGGGCGGGGCCCTTCGTGCTTTGCGCGCCCGCGCTCAGCGCGATGCACGCGAGCCCGGCCAGCAGCAGCTTGCCGAGGGAATGCAGATTCAGGGTCATGGTTTTCTCCTCGAAAGGAAGGAAGCGAAGAGCGGGCAAAACGGGTTTCAGGAGCGGCCTGCGATGCTGCGCCGTGCGATCAGGACGACGACGACGAGCCCGACGAGGAACATCATCCAGCCGGGGGCTTCCGGAAACGCGAGCAACGAGGAAAGCTTGGCGCTCAGGTGCATGCGGGACCTCTCCTTGCAGTTCGTGCGAGCAGGCGCGCTCGCAACGCAGCAATGGTGAGGTCGGCCTGTTACGGCCGGAACCAGAGCGGGGATGCCCCGAAAGGACTACTAAGGGTTTTTAGCGCCTAGAAGCTGATGCGGCCGCGCAGGAAGATGACCCACGCTTCGTAATCGCTGAACTGGACCGAGGAGCTGCGCGTCTCGCGCGTGAGGCTCGCGATGACAGAAGTATTACGCGTCGGCAGCCAGGTGGCGTTGATGCCGAGCGTGTGGACCCTGTCGTTGCGCGTCGCGCCGGTCGGGTCGCCGAGATACTGGCGCTTGCTGATATCGGCGATCCCGCCGAAGCTCAGCTTGTCGTCGAGGCGGTAAGCGGGCAGCAGCGCCACGCCCGTGACGAGCACGAAGCTGGAGCGGATATCCTCGTACGCACTGATGTCGCGCTGCGCGACCGCCCGGAGCGAGAAGCGCCCCCCCGGCGTCCAGTCGTAGACGGCGCGGCCCACGCCGCCGCTGAAGTCGCGGTTCGAGAGCGTCCTGAACTCGCGCTTGGCGTGCCCGAGGCGGCCACTGACCCGCGAAGCCGGCGTGATGGCCCAGTCGAGCACGGCGGCCACGGTCTTCTGCGTGTAGGCGTTGTCGAAAACACCGAGCTGGCGGTTGGGATAGCGGCCTTCATCGTTGCGCACGAGCAGGCCGAGCGTGTTGCCGCGCCGGCTGATGAAGTTGAGGCCGCCCTCGGTGCCGGTGACGTTGATGTTCTGCTCCTGGCGCGAGGCTTCGCCATGCTCCTGGTGCAGTCCGTCGACGCCGGCGCGCAGCTGCCAGGACGGGTTGATCAGGAACGCCGCATTTGCGAACCCGGTCTGCGTCGTGACCGGGTCCTTGATGCGGGTGGTGAAGTTGACAAACGTGGCTTGCATTTTCGTATCGGTGAAGCCGACCTCTCCCGAGAGCGAATTGCCAAGCCGCCAGAACCAGATGCCGCGGCCTTCGCGGCCGGTATAGGAGAGGTCGCTGAAGCGGCTGTAGTCGATCCGGTTGATCGCATAGCCGCCGACGAAGACCTGGCGGCCGACCGGCACGGTCAGGTTGAAGCCGGCCGAGGTCGTGAAGTAGATGTCCGAGAGATCGGAGCTGCCGATGGCGCCGAAAGCGTTGGCCGCCTTCGAGATGCGCAGCAGGTTGCTGTCGTAGGTGAAGGTCTCGGCCGCGAACACCTCGAGCCGGTCGCCGAGCAGGGCGAAGGCACTGGGCGCGGGCGCAACGAGCCCCGCGGCAAGCACAAGCGCACCCCAACCCCTCCAGGCCCCATGGGACATGGGCGGATTCTAGACGAATTAACGGCTTAGAGCTTGGCGGCGGTCTCCACGAGCCCCCCTGCGACGGTGTCATCGTCGCGCGGACGCAACTGCTCGTAGAGTTGCAGCACCCGGGGCACATAGGCCCGGGTGGCGCTGTAGGGCGGAATCCGGCCCCCGTGCTTGAGGACGGCGTACTCCCCGGCGTTGTAGCCGGCCAGGGCGAGCTCGAGGTCACCGCTGAACATGCGCAGCAGGTCGGCCAGGTAACGGGTCCCGGCGCGCAGGTTGCTATCGGGCCGCTGCAGGTCCTCGGCGCGCACGCCATAGCGGGAGGCCGTCTCCGGCATGAGTTGCATGAGCCCGATCGCCCCGGAGGGCGAGACGGCGTCGGCGCGGTAATTGGACTCGGCGGCGACGACCGCGTGCACGAGCGCCGGATCGAGGTTCTGCTTGACCGCCGCGGCGGCAATGCTCTTGCGGTAGGGACGGCCGGCGAGCAGCGGGTTGGCGGCGAGCGCCTTCAGGTGCGCCTCGGCGCCGGGCGCCACCATGCGGCGCAGCTCGCGCAGGCGGTACTCGCCGGGATTGCGCAGCCTCATGTCGGCAAAATTGCCGCGCAGCTTGTACTGCGACGGGTTGACGAGCTGCGTGTCGTCCGCGAAGGCCTGCGAAACGAGCAGGCAGGCGGCCAGGAAGGCGCAGAAGCGCGCGGCGCTCATGCCTTCGCCCGGCGCTCGCGCTCATCGGCGAGCTGGCGCAGCTCCGCCCAGAGCACTTCCAGCATCTCGAGCGCCATCGACAGCGTCCGCGCCGAGGGCACCCCGCCTTCGCCGGCGGCGCGCAGGTCGCGCACGATGAGCTCGCGCACCGCGCCCATCGTGGCAGAGAGGCGCTGCTGTCGGGAGCTGTCCATGGAGGCGCGGGAAGGGTCCGGGCCACTGTAGTACTGGCCCGATGACGGCCCGTCGCGGGCGCAATAGTCCTGCTGGTACTACGGTTGTTACGGATTACGTATTGAGAATGCGCAATTCGAGCGCCTTGCCGATCGCCTGGGTGCGGTTCACGACGTCGAGCTTGCGCAGGATCTTCTGCACGTGGTTTTTCACGGTGAGCGGGCTGATCTTGAGGATCGCGCCGATCTCGTAGTTGCTCTTGCCGAGGTAGATCCAGCCGAGGATCTCCTTCTCGCGCGCGGTGAGCGGGTTGGCCGCCGCGGCCGCTTTCGGGCCGGCGCCGCCCTCGTTTCTCACCAGCTGCGTGCGCAGCCATGCCACGTGCATCGCCGGCACGACGAGCTCGGCGAAATAGTCCTGGCGCGGCCGCAGCGTGGCGGGCTGGCTCGCGAACACGAACAGGCTCGCGGCCTGACCCGAAGGGTCGTGAGTGCCGTGCACCAGCACGCGGCTTGCGCCGATGCGCGCGAGCTCGCGCGCGAGCGCGCCCGCGGCGAACGGGCCGCCCTCGGCCAGGTCGATCGCGAGCGGCCGGAAGCCATTTTCCTCCCAGCCGCGCACCAGGTTGGGCGCCGCGCCCGTGTCCTGCGCGAACGCGTCGCTGAAGGCGCCGGCATTGGCGGCGTGCGTCGAGTATGCCTCGGCGCGGAAGGAGAGCGGCTGGCCGTTGCGCAGCGCGCACACGAGCACCTCGTGGCGCACCAGGCTCTGCAGGATGCCCTGCGTCCAGCTGAAGAAATGCGGCCGCGTGTGCACGCGCAGCGCCGCGTCGAGGTTGAGGATCAGGCCCTCGAGCTGCAGCACGTCGGGCAGCGCGAAGTCCGCCCGCAGCTCGCCGGACGCGGCCTCGGGCGCGGCGTCCGCGATGCGGATCACCCGCGTGTCCTTCGTGACTTCCGTCGTGTGGCCGAACTGCATGCAGAGCCCTTTCGCGTTTGCGTGTGCCGCATCGTAGACGCGCGCACATGACGTGGTCGTGACGCGATTCCCGCGGCTCGTGACTTTACGGTGTCGGCGTGTGGCTAATTCCGCGACGCGAATCCATGCTCCATCCGGCGCATTCGCGCGTTTTTAGTCCCATGTGCCTAGCGCGGCGCGACGCGACTCAATCAACGTTCACTAACCTCGCTTGGCAGAGGAAAACATCGCCGTGCTCGTCGCAAATTCCCACCCGCCACGCCTGGAGCTCTCGCAGCCCGGCTCGGCCGCGCTCGTGCAGGCGGTGATCGACCCGATCGTCGTGCTCGGCGTGCTGATCGCGTGCGTGCTGTGGTTCGACGGCAAGTTCGGCGCGCCCTACCTGATCCTCTCGCTCATCGTCTTCCCGATGACCTTTCCGGCCGGGCTCTCGCGCGGCGCGCCCCACGGCGGGCCGAATTTCGCCCTCGAGCGGGCGATCGTCACCGGCTGGCTCGCGGTGGCGGGGCTGCTGCTCATGCTCGGCTGGGCGACGCAGACGCTCGATGTCTTCGACCAGGGCGCGATCCTCGCCTGGCTGGTCGCCACGCCCTTCGCGCTCATCGGCGCGCATCGCCTCGCGCCGCTGCTGCTCGCGCGCCTGCTCTGGTCGGGACGCGCGCAGCGAACCGCCGTCATCGCGGGCGCGAACGAGGTCGGGCACCGCCTCGCCGAGCGCATCCGCGCCGAGCCGCTGCTCGGCGTGCGCGTGGCGGGCTTCTTCGACGACCGCGACACGCACCGCACCGGCCCGATCGGCCCCGGCGAGGACCTCGGCGCCCTCTCGCGCCTCGCCGAGTACGTGAAGCAGAAACGCATCGACATCATCTACATCGCCCTGCCGATGGCCTCGCAGCCGCGCGTGCGGCGTCTGCTCGAGGAGCTGCACGACACGACCGCGTCGATCTACTTCGTCCCCGACGTGATGCTCTTCGACCTGATCCAGGCGCGCGTCGACGCGATCGGCGGGCTGCCCGTGCTCGCGGTGTGCGAGTCGCCCTTCTATGGCTGGAACGCGGTCGTCAAACGCGCGAGCGACCTCGTGCTCGCCTCGCTCGTGCTGCTCTTCGCGGGGCCGCTCATGCTCGCCATCGCCGCGCTCATCAGGCTCGAGTCGCCCGGCCCGGCGCTCTTCCGGCAGCGCCGCTACGGCCTGGACGGCCGCGAGATCGTGGTCTACAAATTCCGCTCGATGACGGTGCTCGAGGACGGCGCGGTCATCCGCCAGGCGACGCGCGACGACAAGCGCGTGACGCGCCTGGGCGCCTTCCTGCGCGCGAGCTCGCTCGACGAGCTGCCGCAGTTCCTCAACGTGCTGCAGGGGCGCATGAGCGTGGTCGGCCCGCGCCCGCACGCGATCGCGCACAACGAGATGTACCGCAAGCGCATCCGCGGCTACATGATCCGGCACAAGGTGCGCCCCGGCATCACCGGCCTTGCGCAGGTGAACGGCCTGCGCGGCGAGACCGACACCCTCGAGAAGATGGAGGCGAGGATCGAGCAGGATCTCGCCTACCTGCGCAACTGGTCGCTGCTGCTCGATCTCAAAATCGTCGCCCTCACGGTGCTGGTCGTGCTCGGCCGGCGCAACGCGTACTAGGGAAAAGCGCGGTTCGCCCGCCCCCATGAGCCTCATTCCGGTGATCCTGTGCGGCGGATCGGGGACGCGCCTGTGGCCGATGTCGCGCGAGGCCTGCCCCAAGCAGTTCCTGCCGCTCGCCGGCGGCGGGCGCAGCCCGTTCGTGGCGATGCTCGAGTGCCTGCGCGGCCTGCCCGAGGCCGAGGCGCCGGTGGTGGTCGCGAACGAGGAGCACCGCTTCCTCGTCCAGCACCAGCTCGAATCCGCGCGCATCTCCCCGCGCGCGCTGTACCTGGAGCCCTTCTCGCGCAATACCGCGCCCGCCGCGGGCGTGGTCGCCTTCGGGCTGCTGCGCGAAGACCCGCAGGCGGTGATGCTCGCGCTCCCCGCGGACCTGCAGATCGGCGACCCCGAGGCGTTCGCCACGGGCGTGGCCCGCGCGGCCGAGGCGGCGCGCGCCCAGTGGCTGGTCGCGCTCGGCACCGCCGAGGGCGCGCCCTCGCCGGGCCTGGGCGTGATCGAGTCGGGTGAGCCGGTGCGCAACCTCCCCGGCTGCCTGCAGGCTGCGCGCTTTTTCTGGCCGGCGGAAACCGAGCCCGCGGCGCTCGCCGCCCTGCCCGCGCGCCGCTACGCCAATAGCGGCATCTATCTCTTCGGCGTCGCGCGCTTCGTGGTCGAGCTGAGCCGGCTCGACCCGGCGCTTGAGGCCGGCTGCCACGACGCCGCGAACGCGCTGAGCGAGGACCACGGCTGCCTGCGCATCGACGCGGAGTCCTTCGAGCGCTGCCCGCCCGCCTCGCTCGACGACGTGCTCGCGCGCACGGACTCGGCCGCGGTCGTTCCCGCCGAGCTGCGCTGCCACGGCTTCGAGTCCTGGAACGCGCTCTGGGCCGGCGCCGAGAAGGACGACCAGGGCAACGTGGTGCAGGGCGACGCGCAGCTGAACGGCGTGCGCAACAGCTTCGTCTTCTCCAGCGGCCGCATGGTCGCGGCGATCGGCGTCGAGAATGCGGTGATCGTCGAGACGCCCGATGTCGTGCTCGTCGCCGGCCGGCGCGAGGCGCGGCGCATCGGCGAGACGGTCGCCTGGCTGCGCGAGCACGGCCGCAAGGAGACCCGCTTCAACCGCGTCGTGCAGCGCCCCTGGGGCTGCTACGAGGACGTGGACCTGGGCGCGCGCTTCCGCGTCAAGCGCATCACCGTCAACCCGGGCGAGAAGCTCTCGCTGCAGCTGCATCACCACCGCGCCGAGCACTGGGTGGTGGTAAGCGGCACCGCGCGCGTCATGCGCGGCGAGGAGGAAGTGCTGCTCACCGAGAACCAGTCGACCTACATCCCGGTGGGCGTGCGCCACCGGCTGGAAAACCCGGGAAAGATCCCGCTGCAGATCGTGGAGGTGCAGTCGGGCGCCTATCTGAACGAGGACGACATCGTGCGCCTCGAGGATCTCTATCAAAGGGTCTGACCATGCGCCTCGTTTCCCTCGCTGCCGCCGCCGCCATCGTGATCGCGCTCTTCACGCTGGGCGAGAAGCCCTACGCGGGCGGCCTCTTTCCCTCGCCCTGGGACAAGCTCGCGCACGTCTCGGTCTATGCGGCGATCGCGCTCCTCGTCTGGATCGGCTCAGGCGGCCGCGCCTTTCCGGAAGGCAAGGCGCACCGCGCCGGCGCCGTGGCCGTGTTCGTGCTCGCGATCGGCCTGCTCGACGAGCTGCACCAGGCCGGCATCCCCGGCCGCAGCGCGGATGTGAGCGACCTGGTCGCCGATGCGATCGGCATCGCCATCGCGTTTTACCTCCTGCGCCCAAGAAAAACCGCCCTGAAAGGAAACCCATGAAGAAAATCCTGAAAGCCGTGTTTCCGCTCGCGCCCTCGCTCTCGAGCCCCGGCCCGATGGCGATGACGCGCCTTTCGGACCGTCCGCTCATCCAGTACGCGATCGAGGAGGCGCTCTCGGCCGGCATCGCCGAGATGATCTTCGTGAGCGGACCCGAGCGGCGCCGCGCCAACGGCGAGGGCGACACCGACGAGCATCCCGAGGTCGGCCTCGCGCGCGAGCTGATCGGCAACTCGGGGCTGCTCGAGGCGATCCGCGCCCTCGTCCCGCAGCACGTCAAGTTCGCGATGGCGCGCCAGCTCGAGCCGCGCGGCCTGGGCCACGCGGTGCTGTGCGCGCGCCCGCTCGTGGGCGACGATTGCTTCGCCGTGATCCTGCCCGAGACGCTGGTCGACTCGCGTCCCGCCGTGCTCGCGCACATGACCGCGCAATACGACAGCTATCACTGCAGCTTCGTCGCCGCGCAGCCCGCGCACCCCTCGGAGCGCGGGCGCCTGTGCTACGCGCGCTGCGGCGCGCAGCTGGGCGGCATCGCCCAGGTGACCGGCATCACCGACGATCCGCGGCCCGCCGAGGGCGTCGCGCCGCTCGAGATCATCGGCCGGTTCCTGCTCACGCCGCGCATCTTCACGCACCTGGAAGCGCTCGCCGCCGACCCGCAGCAGGCCGAGATCCGGCTCACCGACGCGCTCTCGCGCCTCGCCGGCGAGCAGACCGTGCTCGCCGATTGCATCGACGGCGTGAGCTTCGACTGCACCACGCGCGCCGGATACCTCAAGGCGATGGTCGCCGCCGGCCTCGCGCACCCCGAGGCCGGCACCGGCCTCGCCCACCAACTGCAGCGGCTGGTCGCGGCGCGCGCCGCGGCCTGCAGCTGAAAGGAGACTGTCATGTGCGGAATCGTCGGCGCCGTCGCGCGCCGGGACGTGGTCCCCGTCCTCATCGAGGGGCTCAAGCGGCTGGAATATCGCGGCTACGACTCCGCCGGCGTGGCGGTGCTCGACGGCGCCAATCCGCTTCCGAAGCGGGTGCGGGCGAGCGGCCGTGTCGCCGAGCTGGAGAAGCGCGCGCTCGAGGAGGGCCTCGCCGGCACCGTCGGCGTCGCGCACACCCGCTGGGCGACGCACGGCGCGCCCTGCGAGAGGAACGCCCACCCGCACGTCTCCGGCGGCATCTCGGTGGTGCACAACGGCATCATCGAGAACCATGAGGAAATCCGCGCGCGCCTCCTCGCCGCGGGCTACGCCTTCGATTCCGACACCGACACCGAGGTGATCGCGCACCTCATCCACTTTCATCGCTGCGCCGAGCCGACGCTCTTCGACGCGGTGCGCAAGGCCGCCGGCGAGCTCACCGGCGCCTACGCGATCGCCGTGATCAGCGCGGGCGACCCCTGCCGCCTCGTGGTGGCGCGCCACGGCGCGCCGCTGCTCCTGGGCGTGGGCGAAGGCGAGCATTTCGCCGCCTCCGACAGCTCGGCGCTCGTGCAGGTCACGCGCCGGGTGGTTTTCCTCGAGGACGGCGACTGCGCCGAGATCGGCGGCGAGGCGATTCGCATCGTCGACGGCGAAGGCTATGCGGCCGAGCGTCCGGAGACGCAGTCGCAGCTTTCGGCCGACGCGGTCGAGCTGGGCGCGCACCGGCACTACATGCAGAAGGAGATCTTCGAGCAGCCCGAGGCGATCGCCGAGACCCTGGAGGCGGCCGAATCGGGCCTGCTCTCGCCGGAGCTCTTCGGTTCCGCCGCGGCGGCCACGCTGGCGAGCGTCGACTCGGTCCTCGTGCTCGCCTGCGGCACGAGCTTTCACGCCGGCCTCGTCGCGCGCTACTGGATCGAGTCGCTTGCCGGCCTTCCGTGCAACGTCGAGATCGCGAGCGAGTACCGCTATCGCGAGTCGGTCGCCAACCCCAATGCGCTCATCGTGGCGATCTCGCAGTCGGGCGAGACCGCCGACACGCTCGCCGCGCTCGAGCACGCCCGCTCCCTCGGCCAGAGCCGGTGCCTCGCCATCTGCAACGTGCCCGAATCCGCCCTCGTGCGCGCGAGCAGCCTGCGCTTCCTCACGCGCGCGGGCCCCGAGATCGGCGTGGCCTCGACCAAGGCGTTCACGACGCAGCTCGCGGCGCTGTTTCTTCTTTCAGTCGTCCTGGGAAAACTCCGCAGGAGAATCAGCGAAGAAAAAGAACAACTGCTCCTCGCGGCTCTGCGCCGGCTGCCGGCCGAGCTGCTGCAGGTGCTGCGCGTCGAGCGCGAGATCGAGGACTGGGCGAAGGCCTTCGCGCGCCACGAGCACGCGCTTTTCCTCGGGCGCGGCATCCACTATCCGATCGCGATGGAGGGGGCGCTCAAGCTCAAGGAGATCTCCTACATCCACGCCGAGGCCTACGCCGCGGGCGAGCTAAAGCACGGCCCGCTCGCGCTCGTGGACGAGCGCATGCCGGTGGTCGCGATCGCGCCCAAGGACGCGCTCTTCGAGAAGCTGAAATCGAACCTGCAGGAAGTCCGCGCTCGCGGCGGCGAGCTCTATGTGCTCGCCGACCACGATGCGCGCCTTGCCAAGGCCGAAGGGGTGAATCTCATCCGGCTGCCCGCCGGCGGGGGACCGCTATCGCCGGTCCTGCATACGCTGCCGCTGCAGCTCCTCGCCTATCACGCGGCCCTGGCGCGCGGCAACGACGTCGACAAGCCGCGCAACTTGGCCAAATCCGTGACGGTGGAGTGAGCTTCCTCGGGCGCCGGGGCGGCCTGCGCGGCCTCCTGGCGCTCGGGCTCGGGCCGGAAGCGGTAGCCGATGCCGCGCACGGTCTCGATCAGCGCGTCGTGCCCGGTCGGGATGAGCGCCTGGCGCAGCCGCCGGATGTGCACGTCCACGGTGCGCTCTTCGACGAACACGTGATCGCCCCAGACTTCGTCGAGCAGCTTCGCGCGGCCGAAGATGCGGCCCGCGTGCGTCATGAAGAAATGCAGGAGCCGGAACTCGGTCGCCCACAGCTCGACGGTCTTGTCGCCCGCGTGCAGCGTGCGCGCGGCCGGATCGAGGCGCAGCCCGTGCGCCTCGACGATGTCGTCGGCGAGCTGCGGAGCGCGCCGGCGCAGCACCGCCTTGATGCGCGCGAGCAGCTCGCGCATCGAGAAGGGCTTGGTCACGTAGTCGTCGGCGCCGCCTTCGAGCGCGGCCACCTTGTCCTGCTCCTCGGCGCGCGCCGAGAGCAGCACGATGGGCACATCCTTCGTGCGCGCGTTGCCGCGCAGCTTGCGCGCGAACGAGAGCCCGGGGATTCCCGGCAGCACCCAGTCGAGCAGCACCAGGTCGGGCCGCACCTCGCGCATCATCAGTTCGGCTTTGGCGACGTCGCCCGCGACGGACACGCGGTATCCCGCGTGCTCGAGATTCGCCGCCAGCAGGTCACGCACATCCGCTTCATCCTCCACTATCAGGATCGCACCGCTCATCAGGACCTCGTTTTTTAGTCGTAGGAAACGTGAAGGATTCTAGGGGTCACTCCGACCGGATAACTATCGTTCTATCCGGGGTTTTTGTAGTCGTTACCGAGCCGCCTTTTGTAGTGATTCGACTACAAGCCGCCCTTCCCGCCCCGGTGCGATGCCGTAGTGCGGCCCGGTGACAGCCATCAGTCGGCGGTGCTCGGCCGCAGGACGTCGAGGCAGGCGAGAAAGACGTGATCGGGCACGGGACGGCCGCCCATGAGCCAGTCGCGGACGGTGTCGACATCGACTCCCAGGTAGTGCGCAAGGCGATGCTCGCCCCCGAACCAGCGGCACAGCTCGTGCAGGAGCTTCACCTTCACGTTCTGGTCGGGATTGAGGCTCGGACAGATGTCGCTCATGGCCGCCGGGTCTTTGTACAGCCCCGGGCCAGGACCCAGCTATCGTCGGAGTTGCCTTCATGGTGTGGCCGGCAAATTGACAGGGACCAAACCTCGTATATTCAAGGCGACAAAAAGGAGGAATGCCCATGGCAAAAACGGTCCTCATCACCGGCGCGGGAAGCGGCTTTGGCCGCGGCGCGGCGAGCGAGCTCGCGAAGCGCGGCCACAAGGTCATCGCCGGCGTGCTGAACGACGCCCAGGCCGCCGAGCTTTCGAAAGCCGAGCCCAGGCTCACCGTCGCCAAGCTCGACATCACCGTTCCGAACGACGTCGCGAAAATCGATCAGTGGGACCTGGATGTCTTCGTCGCCAACGCCGCGCTCGGCCAGACCGGGCCGATGTCGCTCATTCCCGCCGAGCGGCTGCGCGCCGTCTTCGAGGTGAACGTCTTCGCCACCGTCGCCGTTACGCAGCGCGCCGCGCTGAAAATGCGCATGAAGCGCTCGGGAAGAATCATCCTCATGTCCTCTATCGGCGGCGTGCGCGCCGGCGTCGGCTCGGGGCCCTACACGATGACCAAGCACGCGATCCAGGCGTTCGGCACGGCGCTGCGCGCCGAGCTCAAGATGTTCGGCGTCGACGTCTGCCTCATCAATCCGGGCCCGTACGCCACCGGCTTCAACGACCGCATGGCGAACGATCCCGGCCCGTGGTTCGACCGCAAGAAAGTCGCGCCCGAGGACCTCGCCGTCATGGACCAGCTCGTGCAGCGGATCACCGTCGGCCAGATGAATCCGGCCGAGGTGGTGAAGCGCTACGTCGAGCTGGTGGAGGCCGACACGACCGAGCTCGTCAACTTCGTCCCGCCCGACATCGTCGAGCGCATGAGCAAGTCGATGCCGGCGCGTTGAAAGGAGCCTCCGATGACGCTAGATCCCACCGGCGCGGCACGCCACGAGCAGCCTCAGGAGCTTTGGCTGCAGCGCCTGCTCGGCAGCATGTCCGTCTTCACGATGCTGATGACGGTCCCGCAGGTCTGGACGATCTGGGTCGATCACCAGACCGCCGGCGTCTCGATTCTTTCCTGGAGCGCCTACCTCGTGTCGGCGGTGCTCTGGTTCTGGTACGGCCTGCGCAAGCGCGACCTGAACCTCTACCTGCCGTGCGTCGGGTGGGTGAGCCTCGATCTGGCGATCATCGTCGGCGCGCTCATGTACGGCTGACCGCGCCGCCGCGCATCATCGCGTCCACGCTCCACGCGCCCGCGCCCGCGGCGGCGAAAAAGAGGAACACGAAGCAGTAGAGCACCGCGAGCTCGCCGCCGTTTAGCATGGGCATGAGAACCGGGCCCTTGGGCGCGTGGCCGATGAAATACGCGAACGCCATCTCGCCGGAGAGAATGAAGGCGACCGGCCGAGTGAAGAGCCCGACGATGATGAGCGCGCCGCCGACGAGCTCGAGAATGCCGGCGAAGCCGATCATCGACATGAGCTGCACGCCCTCGAACATCTTGACGTACGGCATCCCGAGCAGCTTCGCCGTGCCGTGCGTGATGAAGAGATAGCCGGTCACGATCCGCAAGAGCCCGAGCGCGCGCGGGGTCCACGTGTTGAAAAAAGCGTCGTTCAGCATCGTCAACCTCCCTGGTTGGACACGGATAGCGCTTTATCTTAGCGAGAGTCGGGCATTCCCGTGCGTTCGCAGAGAATCTCGTATACCGGCGCGATGAAGTCGGCGAGCGTCTGCAGCGCCGCCGCATCGGAGGGGGCGAATTTCAGCGCGCTCTCGTGGCTGACGAGCCAGAAGGTGCCGATCGGGCGGCCGCGCACCTGGAGCGGCGTGAGCAGCGCCTCGACCACCTCGGGCCCGAGATCGTGCAGCATCGCGAAGCACCGCGCCGGCTGCTTCATCAGTTGGGCGGCGCCGCTATCGATCACCGCCCCGCAGGGGCTCGTGTCCTTGGGCATCGTGCTCCAGACGTTCGACGCGTATCTGCCCGAGACGGCGTGCCAGCGAAAGACCGGGCTGCCCTGCTCCTCTTCGAGAAGGCTCACGCCGGTCGAGTGCGCGCGGCAAAGGACGATGGCGACGTCGGAGGCCTTCTGCAGGAAGTCGTCCGGCGAAGTCGGCAGGCAACGCGCAAGCTCGATCAGGGCGCGATTTTCCGCCTCGAAGTCGCGTCGTCGATGGAATCGCGCCGACAGCTCCTGCGTCGCCAGCACGTCCTGAAGCGTCGCGGGCGCCATTTGCAGTTGACCCTTCGGAAAATACGACGTTCCGGACGGATCGGTGAAGCGGCGGCAGGATTTTCAGGGACAAGAGGTCGCGTAACGGCGACGAACGAATTACTGCAACCTGAAGCGCGCCTCCGGTCATGCTTTCACCGACAGTTTTTCCTCAATTTCCTTGAGTTCAGGATTTCCGCAGTGCAGGGTAGGATGGTTCCCAATGGGTCCCGTGAGAGCCGCGCACCTCGAATCCCCTGATGAAGTCGAACGGCGGGTGCGGGAAAGCACCGCCGTCATTGCACGCAGCGAGCGCCTCGTGGACGAGTACAACGAGCTGCTCGGCCGCGCCGAGCGGCTGCTCGCCGAGCAAAAGGCCCTCGTAAAGAAGTTCAGGCGCGAGCGCCGCGCGCGGCGCTAGCTGTTACGCCTCGCTCTGCAGCGGCTGGAGTTTTTTCAGGGCTTCCCGGCGCACGCGGATCAGGCGCTGCTGGGCGTCGATGATGGCGCCGAGCAGGTTGCCGAGCTCGTCGATGGGTAGCTCCTTCTCGCCTCGCTCGTAGGCCCGCAGGGCCTCCTCGGAGCACTGGATCGCGGCGAGAACCCGCTCGCGCGAGCCCAGCAGGGAAATTCCCAGCTCAATCAGCTTGGGTCCGGGATTGGGGTTGTTGGCCATGCACTTGGCTGGACGTCAAAGAGAGAAGGGCAGATTGTGGCCGCCGGTTCGCTACACGTCTGTCGGACGGACAGTGACACCTGTCAGGATCGCGACAACTGAGCTGGCTGCGGCGCCGAACGTACAATGCGTGATGAAAAATTCTGAAGTTCCCTTGATGGCGCTGCGCAGGGCGGTCCAGATCTGCAATGGGCTGGACGCGCTCGGCGACCGGCTGAACGTCTCCACCGACGCCCTGGAGAAGATGCGGCGAGGCGAACTCGAGGTGCCGCAGGACCTGTTCACACAGATCGTCGGACTGCTGCTGGAGGCGACGGCGACGAGGGCCCCGAACAGGAATACCCCCGACTCGAACGACGGCGGGAGAAAGGACTCGCAGCACTGAGCCGGGAATCATTGGCGTCACCGAGCCTTGAAAGCCGGACGCCTAGCTAAGAGACTCCCGCGCCCGCTCGATCACCGCAAGCAGCTGTTTCGTGTCGGGACCCTTCGCGACGTAGTAATCGAAGCCAGCGGCTTCGGCCAACGCTTTGTCGGAGTCCCGGGTATAGGCGCCGCTGTGGCCGATGAGCACAGGCCGCTTTCCGGGTAGCCGCTCGCGGATCTGACGGGCAACGACCCATCCCGATTTCCCAGGCAACCCGATGTCCAGCAATACGATGTCAGGGTCATAGTGCAACACGCAGTCGGAGACGCTGATGCCGCTGAAGTAGCCCATCGCGTCATACCCTAACGACTGAAGGAGGTGCACCGTGGTCATTGCCAGATCACGGTTGTCGTCCACGACAAGAACTCGCGCCGGGATTTTGCCCACCATCCCCTCCTTGGACCCTAGGCCGCCAAAGCTACAAACAAAGTTCGCCCTGCGTCTATCGTTCCAACGACCTAAAGCTCAAACCCGGCCACGATTTCAGAGGTGCGGCGAGACGGACTGCACGCGATTGGACGCGCCGAACAAAATCCGGAACAACTCGGTTTTAGCGTAACGTTGGCGTCCCCACGGGGATTCGAACCCCGGTTACCGCCGTGAAAGGGCGATGTCCTAGGCCTCTAGACGATGGGGACTGCGAGGCGACTTCAGTTTTTTAGCGCGACTTCTAAACTTGAGTGGTGGAGGTAACCGGGATCGAACCGGTGACCTCTTGCATGCCATGCAAGCGCTCTCCCAGCTGAGCTATACCCCCACGCAAGGGCGCGAATTATATCACCGGAACATTCACTTAGGACCGGTGCAGGGCCCGGTTCGGCGCGCCTTGATCGTCGTTCTGGTCTGCACTTTCTGATCGCCCTGAGCCATGTTGAGCACGATCTGCCCGTCGAGGTTGTCGTGCGAGTAGTTCATCTCGCCCGTGCCGCTCACCTGCGTCGGGCCGCTGCAGACGATGTTGAAGCGGTAGGTCGAGCCGGTGTCCTGCCGGTCGACGAACTGGCAGCCCGCCTGCGGCGAGCCGAAAAGCTTCGAGGGGTCTCGCGCGTCCTCCGCGCGCAGGCACTGGCTCTGGCGGATGGGCTGGCCGCCCTGCGGCATGCCGGGCATCGCCATGGTGATTTCCATGTCCCAGTTGCCCTCGCCGATGTCGGCGAGCGCCGGCGCGGCGAGGAGCGCGAGGAAAAGAGGCAGGAGGGCGCGCATTCTTCAGTCTCCCTGGAGGTAGTGGGCGAGGCGCACCAGCACGCGGTCGCGCCCGATCAGCTCGAGCACCGCGTCGAGCGAAGGCGTCTGGGTGCGGCCGGTGACGAGCAGGCGCACGGGCATGGCGAGCGCGGGCATCTTGAGCCCGGAAGATTTCAGCACTTCGCTGATCGCCGCCGAAAGCGACTTGCGCTCCCAGGCGGCCCCGGCGAGGCGCGCTTCGAGCATCTTGAGCGCCGGCCGGACCTTGGCGGTGACGAGCTCGGCGACGCTCGCCGCGGGCGGGTGCTCGTAGAGGTAGAACATGCGCGCGTTCTCGGCGAGGTGCACGACCGTGTTGGCGCGGTCCTTGAGAAGCGCCACCACCTTGTCGATCGGCGGCCCGCCGTCGGTGGGCACGCCCATGTCCTTCAGCACCAGCTCGACCAGGCCCGAGAGCCGCACGTCGTCCGCGGCCTTGATGTACTGCTGGTTCAGCCACATCGCCTTCTCGGGGTTGAACTGCGCCGGCGAGCGGCTCACGTGCGCGAGGTCGAACCACTCGATCATCTGCGCGACGGAAAACACCTCGTCGTTGCCGTGCGACCAGCCGAGGCGCGCGAGGTAGTTCATGAGCGCTTCGGGCAGGAAGCCCTCGTCGCGGTACTGCATGACGCTCACCGCGCCGTGGCGCTTGGAGAGCCGCTCGCCGTCCGAGCCGAGGATCATCGGGACGTGGGCGAACTGGGGCAGCGCCGCGTTTTTTCCGGGGATATTTTTTTCCAATAAAGCCCTGAAGATATGAATCTGCCGCGGCGTGTTGTTGACGTGGTCGTCGCCGCGGATCACGTGCGTGATCTGCATGTCGAGATCGTCCACCACCACGCCGAAGTTGTAGGTCGGAATGCCGTCGGCGCGCAGGAGGACGAGGTCGTCCAGCTCCGCATTGGGAAAGCTGATCGGCCCCTTGACGAGGTCTTCCCAGCCCACGGTTCCTTCCTGCGGCGTCTTGAAACGGATCACGTGGGAGGGGCCGTCCTTGAAGCGCATGCCGATCGCACGGTCGTAGCGCGGCTTCTCGCCGCGCGCGAGCTGCTGCGCGCGCAGCTTCTCGAGCTCTTCCTTGGGCATGTAGTCGCGGTAGGCGCGCCCCGAGGCGACGAGCTGCTCGGCCACCTCCTTGTAGCGCGCAAGGCGCTTCATCTGGAAGAAGGGGCCCTCGTCCCAGTGGATGCCGAGCCAGTTGAGGCCCTCCAGGATCGCGTTCACCGAAGCCTCGGTCGAGCGCTCGAGGTCGGTGTCCTCGATGCGCAGCACGAAGGTGCCGCCGTGGCGGCGCGCATAGGCCCACGAGAAGAGCGCCGTGCGCGCCCCGCCGATGTGCAGGAAACCGGTGGGGCTTGGAGCGAAGCGGGTGCGCACGGACATTGCCTTCCGGATTTTCTCAAAAAGACGACACTCCCGCGCACGTCATTACAAAACGAGCCGCTCAGCGGTACGCTCGGGCGCATGCTGATGTTCCGGCGCGCCCCGACGATCGGGGTCTATCTCGTGGCGCTGATCCTTGCCGCGGTGGTGCCGCTCGCACTCAGTGCCGCCTACCTGGTCGCGCGCCAGGCCGAGATCCAGCGCGAGGCCTTCGAGCAGACCCAGATCAAGACGGCGGCAGCCTTGTCGGTGGCCGTCGACCGCCAGCTCGACAGCCACGTCGTCATGCTGGAAACGCTCGCGCAGGAGGACTCCCTGCAGCGAGGCGACCTGGCGACGTTCGCGAGAGCCGCCGCGCGCGTCGCCGAGCAGCGCGGCGCAGTGTTCATCTCGCTTTTCGAGCGCGACGGCCGGCAGGTGTTCAACACGCTCAAGCCCGTCGGCGCGCCCCTGCCGACCCCCTACACAGACCCTCGCACCACCATCCAGGGCGCCGAAAAGCCGCCGGTGGGCGATCCCAGCGCCCTGCAGGAGGTGCTTCGCAGCGGCAAGCCGGCCGTCTCCGGCCTGCTGTACGGCCTCGTGGCGCAGCGGCTCATCTTTACGGTGAACGTGCCGGTCAGGCGGAACGGAAAGGTCGCCCAGGTGCTCAACGCGGCGTTCGCTCCCGAGGTCATGACGCGCCTGCTCCGGGACAACTCCGAATTCAAGGACGCGCCAGCGGTGATCTTCGACAGTCGCGGCTTCATCGTCGGCCGCTGGCAGAGCGCGGAGCGTTACACCGGTTCGCGCATCAGCCCGGATGCGCTCGCCATCCACCTCGAGAGCGACAAGCGGACGCACGCGGGCAGCAGCAAGACACGCGAAGGCATCGAGGTGTATTACTCCTATGCGCGCTCGCCGATGAGCGGCTGGGGCGTCACCGTCGGCACCGACCGGGCCGCGTTCGACGCGGCAATGCGCCGCAACTGGCAGGTGGGGGCCATCCTCGCCGCGGGCGGCCTCCTCGCGGGGCTCCTGCTCGCGATGTGGCTCGCCGCGCGCCTGCGCGGCTCGATTCGCGGGCTCGCCGCGGTCGCCGAAGGCAAGGCACCCTCCTCCGCCGCCTCGCTGCCCACGCGGGAGGTGGGCGAGGTCGGGCGCGCGCTCGCGCAGGCGGCCGCCGAGCGGGAAGCGCGCGCGAGCGAACGCGAGAGCCGCCGCCTAGCGGAGATGCGCAAGGAAGACGCGGAGCGGGAAAGCCGCGCCAAGGACCGCTTTATCGCCGTGCTCTCGCACGAGCTGCGCAATCCGCTCGCGCCGATCCGCAACGGCATCGCAATCCTGCGGCACGCGCTCGCGCGCGGACGGCCGCCCGACGACTCGATCCTCGACGTGCTCGAGCGCCAGAGCGAGCAGCTGACCCGCCTCGTGAGCGACCTGCTCGATGTCTCGCGCATTTCCTCGGGAAAGATGACGCTCGTGCGCGAGCGGGTGGACCTCGCCGACGTGGCGAGCCACGCGGCCGAATCGGCGGCCCCGGGCCTCGCCGCACGCGGCCAGCACTTCACGCGCGATCTGGGCCGGGACGCGATCGTCGACGGCGATTTCGCGCGCCTGTCGCAGATCGCCTCGAACCTGCTCGACAACGCCATCAAATACACGCCCGAGGGCGGCCACATAAGCATCACGGTGCGTGCCGAAGGCGACCAGTCGCTGCTCTCGGTGCAGGACAACGGCCGGGGGCTGGATGCCGGGGGCGCGGCGTTTCCCGCTCCGTCCAGCGATCAGCAGCGCCTCGAAGGGGGCCTAGGCCTCGGCCTTTCGCTCGCGCGATCGCTGACCGAGCTGCACGGCGGCACGCTCGAGGCGCGCAGCTCGGGCCCTGGGCGAGGCAGCACGTTCACGCTTCGCCTGCCGCGGGTTCTCGAGGCGCGCCCGCCGAAGCAGACCGATGCCTTCGCCGGGAGAGGCGGCCATTCGCGGCGCGTGCTCGTGGTCGACGACAATCCCGACGTCGCCCAGACCACCGCGTCGCTCCTTAAGACCCTCGGCCATGAAGCACACGTGCAGTTCGACGGAAAGGGCGCGCTCGAAGCCGCGGCGCGGCTTGACCCGGAAATCGTGCTGCTGGACATCGGCATGCCGGGCATGGACGGCTACGAGGTGGCGCGGCGGCTGCGCAAGGACGCGCGGCGCCCTCCCCGCATCATCGCCATGAGCGGCTGGGGGCAGGAGGCCGACCGCCAGAAATCGAGCAAGGCCGGCATCGAGCTTCACCTCGTCAAGCCGGTGAGGGTCGAGGATCTGGTCGCGGCGCTCCTCTAGCCGCCGCGGCGGCTCAGTCGGTGCCGCCGGCGACCGAGAGCCGCTGCGAGCGCCAGCGCAGCATTCCGCCCGCGAGGTTGGCGACCTTGGAGAAGCCGGCGTTGCGCAGCATGACGGTGGCCTGCGCCGAGCGCGCGCCGGAGCGGCAGACCATGACGAGGGGCTTTTCCTTGCTCAATTCGGCCGATTTTTCCTTGAGCGACCCCAAGGGCAGGAGCTTCGCCCCGGGGATATGCCCGAGCACGCCCGTGAATTCGTCGGGCTCGCGCACGTCGATGATCTCGACGCGGCCGAGATTCTCCTCGAGCCAGTTGGGCTGCAGCTCCCAGATGCCGGCGAAGGTGTAGGAAAGCGGCGCCCAGTCATAGTCGGATGAATGCGCCTCGCCCTCCGGCACCTCCTGCTCGGGCTTGCCGCAGCGCAGGTTCGCGGGCACGGCGATATCCATCTGCTTGGGATGCGCGAGCCCGAGGTTCGTCATGTAGCCGACGAAGTCGCCCTCGCCCACCGATTCGGCAAGGCGCGGGTTGTACATCTTCTCCTCGCCCACGCTCGAGCTGGTGAGCCCGCGATAGTCGTGCGCGGGGTAGATGAGGCAATGGTCGGGGAGCGAGAACACGCGCTCGCGCACCGACTTGAAGAGCCGGCGCGCGTCGCCGCCCTGGAAATCGGTGCGCCCGCAGCCGCGGATGAGGAGCGCATCGCCCGTGAACGCCATCGAATGGTCATCCAGCACGTAGGTCACGCAGCCGCCCGTGTGGCCCGGCGTGCAGCGCGCCTCGAGCGTCCGTCGGCCGAAGGCGACTGTCTCCCCGTCCGCGAACTCGCGATCGGCGCCGGTGGCGCCCGCGTTCCGGCAGAGCGCGATCTTCGAGCCCAGGCGCTTCTTCAGCAGCCACGCGCCCGTGACGTGGTCGGCATGCACGTGCGTCTCGAGCGTCCATTGCAGCTTGAGGCCCAGCTCCTCCACGAGCGCGGCGTCCCGCCGCGCATGCTCGAACACCGGGTCGATGAGCACGGCCTCCCGCGTGGCAGAATCCGCCAGCAGGTAGGTGTAGGTGGAAGACTGCGGATCGAACAACTGACGGAAAATCATATGCACAACTTTACCCCGATTTCCGCGCTTCTCGGCGGGGCCCTGATCGGCCTCGCGAGCGTATGGCTGCTCGCGGCGAACGGCCGCATCGCCGGCGTGAGCGGGATCCTGCACGACGCCTTCGCCGCGCCCATCGCCGCATGGCGCGGCGCGTTCATCGCCGGGCTGCTGCTCGCCGGCGTCGCCTGGCAGTTGCTCGCCGGACCCGTGCCGGTGCGCGAAGGCTTTCCGCTCGGCTGGGCGGCGGCCGCGGGACTCGCCGTCGGCTTCGGAACCCGCTGGGGCGGCGGCTGCACGAGCGGGCACGGCGTTTGCGGGCTGGGGCGCCTGTCGGCGCGCTCGCTCGTCGCGGTGCTCGTCTTCATGGCCTCCGGCATGGTCGCCGCCTATCTCACGCGTCACATCCTCGGGGTAGCGTCGTGAAGGCGCTCCTCTCTTCGCTCGCCGCAGGCTTCCTTTTCGGCCTCGGGCTCTGGGTGTCGGGCATGGCGAATCCGGAAAAAGTGCTCGGCTTTCTCGACATCACCGGCGACTGGGACGCGAGCCTGATGCTGGTGATGGGCGGTGCGGTTGCGGTCACTCTGCTCTGCTTTCGCCTGGTGCTGAGAAGACAAAAGCCGTTCATCGAGAGCAGATTCGAGATGCCGACGAAAAAGGACATCGACCTTCCCCTCGTCGCGGGCGCGGCGATCTTCGGCCTGGGCTGGGGGACGGCGGGCTACTGCCCGGGGCCCGCGCTCACTGCGCTCGCCACGCTCTCGACGGATGCGATCGTGTTCGTCGTCGCGATGATCGCGGGCGGAGTGCTGCAGCGGCTGCTCGTCGGCGGCCGATGACCGAAGACGGGCTCCTGCTCGCGCGAGCCCAGTTCGGGCTCAACATCGGCTTTCACATCCTCTTTCCGGCGATCACGATCGCGCTCGCGTGGTACCTCGTCGCGTTTCGCCACCGCTGGCTGCGCACCGGAGAGCGGCTCTGGGAGCAGGCCTACCGCTTCTGGGCCAAAATCTTCGCGCTCACCTTCGCGATGGGCGTGGTGACCGGCATCACCATGTCCTTCCAGTTCGGCACCAACTGGCCGCGCTACATGACGAACGTCGGCAACATCGCGGGGCCGCTCCTCGCCTACGAGGTGCTGACCGCGTTCTTCCTGGAAGCGACGTTCCTCGGCGTCATGCTCTTCGGCATCAGCCGCGTGCCCACCTGGCTGCACGTCGCTTCGACCTGGCTGGTGGCGATCGGCACCACGGTCTCGGCGTTCTGGATCCTCGCGCTCAATTCCTGGATGCACACGCCGGCGGGCTACGTGAGGGCGCAGGGCGCAGGGGGCGGCGGCGGGGGTCCCATCGTGGCCGCCGACTGGTGGGCGGTCATCTTCAATCCGTCCTTCCCCTACCGCTTCACGCACATGGTGCTCGCCTCCGGGCTCACCGCGTCGTTTTTCATCGCCGGACTTTCGGCCTGGCGGCTGCTGCGCGCGCCGGACGATCCGGGCGCACGGCGCACCTTGCGCGCCGCGGTGGTGACGGCGGCGATCCTCGCGCCCCTGCAAATTTTCGTGGGCGACCAGCACGGCCTGAACACCCTCGAGCACCAGCCCGCCAAGATCGCGGCGATGGAAGCGCTCTGGAACACCGAGCGCGGCATGCCGCTCGTCCTTTTCGCGCTGCCGAACGAGGAGAAAAAGCGCAACGACTTCGCGCTCGAGATTCCGAAGCTCGGCAGCTTCATCCTCAAGCACGACTTCGACGCCGAGGTGAAGGGCCTGAACGAGTTCGCGCCCGACACCCCGCCCGTGGCGCCGCTCTTCTTCGCGTTTCGCGCCATGGTCGGCATCGGCGTGCTGATGCTCCTCATCGCGTGGACGGGCGCGTGGCTCTCGCGCGGCGGCCGCCTGCTGCCGCGCTGGCTTCTCTGGGGGTTCGCCGGCTTCACCTTCGCGGGATGGGCGGCGACGCTCTGCGGCTGGCTCGTCACCGAGATCGGCCGCCAACCGTGGCTCGTCACCGGCATCCTGCGCACCGCCGATGCGGTCGGCAGCGTCGCCGATGCGAAGCTCGGCGCGAGCCTGACCGGCTACATCGCCGTCTACGCGGCCATGGGGCTCGCGTACATGGTCGTCGTCACGCACCTCGCGGGCAGAGGGGCTGACCGGTGAGCCTCGACCTGCCGCTCGTCTTCGCGATCCTCATGGGCGCGGCGATCCTCGCCTACGTCGTGCTCGACGGCTACGACCTCGGCGTCGCCATGCTCATGCCGGCAGCGGAGCCCGACGAGCAGGAGGCGATGGTCGCCTCGATCGGGCCGTTCTGGGACGCGAACGAGACCTGGCTTGTGCTCGGCGTCGGCATCCTGCTCGTCGCCTTCCCGGCCGCGCACGGCGTCATCCTCGGCGCGCTCTACCTGCCGGTCGCGGCGATGCTGATCGGCCTCATGCTGCGCGGCGTCGCGTTCGAGTTCCGCGTCAAGGCCACCGGCTGGCACCGCGAGCTGTGGAACTGGCTTTTCTGGGCGGGCTCGTTCGCCGCTTCCTTCGCGCAAGGGCTCATGCTCGGGCGCTACGTCACCGGTTTCCAGCCGGGCTTCGGCTACTGGCTCTTCGCGGTGCTGGTGGGCGCCTCGGTCTGCGGCGCCTACGTGCTGATGGGCGCGACCTGGCTCGTGCTGAAGACCGAGGGCGCGCTGCAGGACAAGGCGCGCGCCTGGACGCGCTGGGGCCTCCTCTGGGGCGCGCTCGGCGTGGGGCTCATCAGCCTCGGCACGCCGCTCGTGAGCGAGACGGTACGCGAGCGCTGGTTCGATTTTCCGAAGACCCTGGGCCTCATGATTCTTCCCGCCCTGACCGTGGCCTCGGGCCTCTCCATTCTTCTCACCCTGAAAAAATCGGACTGGCAGCCCTTCGCGGGCGCCGTCGCGATCTTCGCGCTCGCTTTCGCCGGCCTCGCCTACAGCCTCTTTCCCTACGTCGTGATGGACCGGATGACGATCTGGCAGGCCGCCGCGCACGATTCCGCGCTGGAATTCCTCTTCGCGGGCACCGCGTTCGTGCTGCCCTTCATCGTCGCGTACAACATCGCGGCGCAGTGGATCTTCAGGGGGAAAGCGAAAGCCGGCCTGTACGACCACTAAAAATACTGAATTGCCTCAGGCCGCGGCGGCCTTGCCGGCGCCCGACTTCATCTTGCCGATGACGCCGTGCATGAAGCGGTCGAAGAGCGGCTCGGGCGGCTCCTCGTCCAGGCGCACCACCTCGCCCGTGCGCAGGCGCCGCACGATCTCGGCGCGCGAGAGCTCGATGACGTCCTTGCCGCGCCGGTCCGAGAATAGATAGCGCGTTTTCTTCGGGCTGACGAAGAGCACCTTGCAGGCGCGCGGCTCGGCGCCGTCTTCCTTCGGACGGAACTCGACCCAGCTGCCCATTTCCATCTTGGCGGGCGGCTCGACCGAGAGCGAGGACATGAGCGTCATTTTCCGGTTGGCCCGCTCTTCCTTGTTGGCGGGCTTCGGCGTGAAATCGAGGCCGAGGCTGACGACCTCGACTGCTTTGCCGGAGGCATCGGGCACCGACACCGGGGCGGTGAAATCGAGCTGCTCGGGCGTCGCGGCGACGGGCGCGGGCGGCGGCGGAGGCGGCGGCGCCCCTTCCTTGGGCTTCGCCAGCGAAACCGTGTGGTACTTCATGAGCTCGCCGAGAAACTGCTCGCGCGCCGCCTGCTCGGTGCCGACCCGGTTCATTCCGACGACCAGCTTGCGCACGAGGACCGGCACGGTGGAGGCCAGCTTTTTCTTGTCGTCCGGCGTCTTGACCGGCTCCAGGCTGGCGATGAGCGTGTCCATCGTCTCCAGGCCCGCCTTCCAGTCCGCGCTCTCGCGGCCGCCCTGCGCGAAGAGGATGAGCAGGTAGCGCAGCCATTGCTGGATCAGGAACTCGAGCACCGCGCCGGGCAGCTTGTGCGCCTGCACGCGCAGCTTCACCTCGTCCTCGGCGGCGCTCTTCGCGGCCGAGAGGTTCTCGGCCTGCTCGATGCGCTTCGCCTCGACCTGCGCCGCCTCCTCGACCTTCTTGTCGTGCTCGGCGGTCATCTCCTTCAGCTGCTCGCGCGCGCGCTCGAAGACGCCGACGTCCTCCTGGAAGTTGGCGACGAGGTGGCCGATGATCGCCTCGAGGTGCACGAAGGTCGGGCTCTCGGCGCTGAAGTCGTCGCCCAGGCGCACCGCCACCTCGCCGAAGGTGTCGAGCAGCTGGCGCGCCGGGTGCGTCTTCCTGCTGAAGAGCTCCTTGTCGGCGATCGCCACCTTGAGCATCGGGATCTGCAGCCGGCCGATGAGGCCCTTCAGCCCGACCGGGATCTTCGGATCGTCGAAGAGCTGGTCGAAAAGGAGCGAGACGATGTCGAGCGTCGCCGCGTCCATGCCCTGCATCTGCGCGCCGAAGGTGGTCTGCTTTAGCTCCTTCAGCACGTTCGCCTGGCCCGAGGCCGCGGCCTGCGAGACGCCCTCGGGCAGGACGGCGTTCGCATCGCCCAGGCTCAGCGCCTGCAGCTGCTGCTGGATGTTGTTTAGCGAGCCGACGAGCTCCGCGCCCTGCAGGATCACCGCGCCCGGCGGCAGCGCCACGCCGCCCCCGCCGCCGCCCCCGCCGCCCTGCGCGACGAGGTTCTGCAGCATCGCGAAGATGTTCTCCTCGCTCGGCTTCTCGCCGCCTTTTTTCTTCTCGGAGGCTTCTTCTTCCTCCTCGTCGTCCTCGTCCTTCGAGCCCTTGGCGCCTTCGGGCTTCTTCGAGACGCCGTAGCGGATCTTGGGCAGGATCGAGTGCTGGACGAGGAGCGCGTTCACCGCCTTGTAGATCGAGCGCATCTCGTCGACGACGTTGTCGTCGAAGAGCCTGCGCATCACCTCGCGCACCTTGGGCGTGGTCTCGAGCGCCTTGCAGGCCTGCTGGAACGCCTCGCCGATGGTTTCCGGCCCGAAGGGATTCGCGTCGGCCTCCAGGGCCGCGTCGCCGAGCAGCACGCCGATGCGCTGGTCGAGGGCGGCGAGCTCCTCGTCGCAGAACTTGCGCATCTTGGCGGCGACTTCCTTGTACTTGATCGCCTCCTCGAGGTCGGTGTCCTCGACGAGCGAGAGCGACACCTCGATGTCGGCGAAGCTCTGCTCGTTCTTCGCCTTGCTCGACTTCTTCTGGAACTCGCGCAGGTAGGAATCGAAGAACTTCTTCTCGAACTCCGCCTTGCCGGCGCCGATGACCTTGCGCGCCTCCTGGTAGTCCTTCTGCAGCTCGCGGTTCTGCGTCGCGCTGGTCATCTGGACCAGCGACTCGTCGGCCTTCTCGAGCATGCCGTGGACCGCCTCTTTCAGCTTCTCGGCGAAGAGCTCCAGGCACTCGTTGAGAATGCTGTCGAAAGAAGAACTCGCCT
Source organism: Burkholderiales bacterium (assembly GCA_036262835.1). Taxonomy (GTDB): domain Bacteria; phylum Pseudomonadota; class Gammaproteobacteria; order Burkholderiales; family SG8-39; genus RBG-16-66-20. The sequence continues at coordinate 47,407 of DATAID010000017.1, forward strand.
GGCCCGCCTCGGACACGCCCGCATCCCCGGTAAAACGCGGAATTGTAAGGAATTATAAGGGCCCGGGTACGGCAATTACGAATCCCGTGACCGAGTTGGCAATTTCCCTCAGGCGGGAGTGAACATGGGCACCGGGACGCCGCCTTCGGTCGCCTGGAAAACCGCCTTCACCTTCATGCCGATCTCGAGCTTGCCGAAGTCGCAGTCGACGAGGTTGGAGAGCATCGTGACGCCCTCGTCCAGGGTCACGTAGCAGATGCAGTAAGGCTCCTGCACCGCCTTGAGCACGCTGTAGGTATAGACGGTGCCCGTTCCCTTCGCTTCGCGCCACTCGGTCTTGTCGGAGAAGCAATGCGGGCAGAGCGCGCGCGGGTAATGGTGATATTTCCTGCACGCGTTGCAGAACTTCACCAGCAGCCTGCCGCTCGCCGCCGCGTCGAAGTACGGCTTGTTCTCGGGATTCACGCCGGGCGCCGGGATTTTTCTCATTCGCGCTCCAGGATGAGCGTCGACTGCACGTGCCTCGTCCCGAGCTGGCCGCCCGAGCCCTGCGCGAGGGCGAGCGCGCAATCCTTCACCTGCACCCTGGGATGCGCCTCGCCGCGCAGCTGGCGCACCGCCTCGATGATCTTGGTCATGCCGCCGCGGTTGCCGGGATGGTTGTTGCAAAGGCCGCCGCCGTCGGTGTTGAAGGGGAGCTTGCCCGAGCCCGAGATCAGGTTGCCGTCGGCGACGAACCGGCCGCCCTCACCCTTCTTGCAGAAGCCCAAGTCCTCCAGGAGCATCAGCACCGTGATCGTGAAGCTGTCGTAGATCAGCGCGACATCAATGTCTCCGGGCGTCACCCCCGCTTCCTCGAACGCGCGCGGTCCGGAGACGACAGCGCCCGTGTAGGTGAGGTTGATGTCGCCGCCGGATTGCCCCTTGAACGCCTCGGCCGCGCCGATCAGCTTGACGCGCGGTCGCTTCAGGGATTTTGCGATCTCGGGCTTGGCGAGAATGACCGCGCCCCCGCCGTCGCTCACCACGCAGCAGTCCATCCGGTGCAGCGGATCGGCGATCATCGGCGAGGCGAGCACGTCCTGCACCGTGACCACGTCCTTCAGCATCGCGTTCGGGTTGTATTGCGCATGGTGCGAGGCCGCGACCTTGACCCAGGCGAGCTGCTCGCTCGTCGTGCCGTATTCGTGCATGTGGCGGCGCGCCGCCATGGCGTAGCTGTTGGTCGTCACCAGGCCGTAGGGCGCCTCGAAGGGCCCATCGGGCAGGTTCGCGGCGAAGACGCGCGGCGCCGTGCCGCTGTGCCCTTCCGAGCGCGGCCGGCCCGAGAGCGTGACGAGCGCGATATTGCATTTGCCTTGCGCGATCGCCTGAGCGGCGTGCGAGACGTGCACCTGATAGGACGAGCCGCCCGTGTCGGTTGACTCCATGTACCTCACATTCAGGCCAAGGTAATCGAGCATGGACATGGGTCCCAGGCCCGGCGCGTCGCCCGCGCAGAAATAGCCGTCGATGTCCTCGCGCTTCAGGCCCGCATCCTCGAGCGCGCCCTTCGCCACCTCGGCGTGCAGCTGCGCGACCGACTTGTCCGGGGCCTTGCGCGTCGGGTGCTCGAACGCGCCGACGATGTAGGCCTTGCCCTTGATGCTCATGGGCGGGATTTTCACGTAAAATCCGCCTCCCGCGCAGTTTTGTTTCGATGCGGGCGGTTAGCTCAGCGGTAGAGCACTGCTCTCACACAGCAGGGGCCACTGGTTCGATCCCAGTACCGCCCACCAATGCCCGGTCACTTGGCCGGCGTGTAGGAAATCAGCTCGGAATCGACGTTGGGCGGGCCGCTCGCGCTGCGGTTGCGGAACTGCGACTTCACGACGCGCTTCGCTTCCTCGGAATACCAGGACACCATCTCGGAGCTCCCGCCGCCGCCGCTGGCGTTCCTGACCAGCAGCTCGCCGACGATCTTCCACGCCTCGAAGCTGCCCGCCTTGACCGTCACGCGCTCCTTGCCGACCACTTTCATTGACAAGCTGCAGGTGAAGTTCGCGTTGCTCGAGCAGTTGCCGAGGTGCTCGAAGTCGACGTTCGACCAGCTTTCGCCGCCGCGGATCTCCTGGAACGCGCGCAGGTAAGGCGAGAACACGAAGTAGCCGGGCGACCCCATGCCCGTGACCTTGGCGCCGGGCGCCCAGAGCCGCCCGATCTGATTGCCGCTCGAAGGCCGCCAGATGTCCCGGATCCCCTGTGGACCGGCCGCCGTTACTTCGACCGTGCCCTGGTAGCGCCGCTCGGGATGATCCGCGTCCCTCACTTCATATACCCAGCGATCGCCGATGCCGGGCACGCCGGGCTTCGCCGCCGCTGCTTTGGTTGCGGCCGCTTTCTCGGCAGCCAGTTTCTCTGCCGCCGCTTTTTCGGCAGCCATTTTTTCCGCGGCTGCTTTTTCCGCAGCGACTTTTTCAGCGGCGGCTTTCTCGCCCGCAAGCTTCTCCGCGGCAGCCTTTTCGGCAGCCGCTTTTTCCGCCGCCGCCTTTTCCGCGGCTGCGAGCTTCATCTTCTCCGCCGCGGCCTTTTCCGCTGCTGCCTTGTCGCCCGCCGCCTTTTCTGCCGCGAGCTTCCTCTCGGCCGCCGCCTTCTCCGCCGCGGCTTTGGCCGCCTGCTTCTCCGCGATCTCTTTTTCGGCCGCCGCTTTTGCGGCCGCCGCCTGCTCGGCCTTCGACTTGTCGGCGTACTCGCGGCGGATGCGCTCCTCGGTCTCGCGCTTGATTTTCTCGACGTCGACCGCGGGCGCGGCAGGCGCCGGCGCTTGCGCGACCGGCGTGGGCGCCGGCGCGCGCTTCATGACCAGGTACGCGATGGCTGCGCCAGCGACGATGACGCCGGCGATCACCGCCGGAACGACGAGCGATTTCTTCGGTGCCACGGGCGCTGCGGGCGGCGCGGCGGCCGCCGGCGCGCGCATGGCGACCGTCGCATCCTCGTCGATCGCCGCCTTGGCGCGCGCCTGCTCCTGCGCCTTCAGCCGCGCGAGCGCCTCGGCCTGGCGCTTTTTCTCCTCGGCTCCGCGCCGCGCTTTTTCCTCGACCTCTTTCTTTGCTTTCTCGGCCGCTTCGCGTCGAGCTCGTTCCTCGGCTTCACGCCGCGCTTTCGCCTCCGCTTCCCGCTTCGCCTGCGCCTCGGCCTCGCGCCTTGCTCTATCTTCGGCTTCCCGCTTCGCTTTCTCTTCCGCCTCCCGCCTCGCCTTTTCTTCGGCCTCGCGACGCGCTTTTTCTTTCGCCTCGAGCTCCGCGGCCTTTTCTTCCGCTTCCTTGCGCGAGGCGTCGGCCGGCTCCTTCAGCTTGGCAATCTTGTGCCGGGCGAGCTGCGAGTAGGTGCCCTCCGGGAATTGCTCCAGGTAGAACTCGAATTCGGCCGCGTCGGTGCTCGACTGGATCGCCTTCCAGAACTCGACCTCGGCCTCGCTCGCCTGCGCCTTGGGCACCGCAATCGCCGGCGTGGCCGGGGGCGCCGACTGGTTGGCCGGCGTCTGCGTCGCGCGCAGTGCCGCGGCGAAATCGCTCGCGCGCGCGAAGCGCTGCGCCGGGTTCTTGGCGAGCGCGTGGTTGACGATGCTGTCGAACGCAGTCGGCACGCCCTTGACGAGCGCGGAAGGCAGCGGCGGCTCGTCCTGCATGATCTTCTTCGCCACCGTCCAGGCGCCCTCTCCCTTGAACGGCTGCTCGCCGGTGAGGAGCTGGTAGAGGACCACGCCCGCGGAAAAGATGTCGGTGCGCCGGTCGATCTTGCCGCCCGAAATCTGCTCGGGCGACATGAAAGCGGGCGTCCCGACCATCGTGCCGGCGGCCGAGCGGTCGCTGTCCTGCACCCGCGCCACCCCGAAATCGGCGAGCTTCACGCGCCGCTGCGCGTCGAGCATGACGTTCGCGGGCTTGATGTCGCGGTGGATCACCCCGGCGTCGTGCGCGAGGTCGAGCGCATCGAGCAGCTCGCCCATGATGCGGACCGTCTCGGGCAGCGTGAACGGCTCCTTCGCCTCGAAGAAGCTGCGCAGCTCGCGCCCTTCGATGAACTCCATGACGAGGTAGGCGACCTCGTTCTGCTCGCCGAAGTCGTACACCTGCACGATGTTGGGGTGGTTGAGCCGGCCGACCGCCTGCGCTTCCTTCACGAAGCGCTCCGAGTAGGCGCGCTCGGTCTCCTCGTCGAGCGCCGCGCTCTTCAGGATCGTCTTCACCGCCACGCGGCGGCTCAGATTCGGGTCGAAGCCCTCGTAGACGACGCCCATCGCGCCGCGGCCGAGCACGCGCCGCAGTTCATAACGACCCAGTTTTGTGAGTTCTGCTGCCAACCGGCCCCCGTGCTGCGACCGCGATTATAGGGCGCCCAAAAGAAAAGGGCCCGCCTTGCGGCGGGCCCTTGGGCGCAGCTAGCCGGGGGAGCTAGCGAAGTGCGCTTAGGTCGGCAGCGCTGAGCGAGGCCATGAGCTGGTTCAGCTTCGGCCGCTCAGCAATGGCGCGTCTCGTGTCCATCGATCCGATGACGATCGTGACGCCCCTGCTGCGCTGATTCGTGTTGCGGCTGCGAAGGTCGGCGAAGCGGCCGCCGATCTCGTGGCCCTGGAGGTCGCGGATCACTGCCCCATTCCGCGTTTCCTCCTCGTATCTGATGACCTCGCCGGCGCTGTCGCGCACCGGCCGGAACAGGTTGACGAGCGCGAAGACCTCGCCGGTCTCCCGGTTCTGCATCATTTCCTTGTATCCGATCACGTGTCCCTGGTCGTTGCGAAGGGCCTGCCGGCCCACGCTGCCAAAATGATCTGTGGTGGCGCATCCTGCCAGCCCGAGGGCCGCGACGCACACCAGCATCAGCATTCTTTTCATTGTTCGCCCCTCCCTTCGGAACGAATCCTAGGGGCGCGCGGCCGCCCGCGCTATCGCGGAGTCCTGTCGTTGTTTCGTAGCGGTTACAACTACAAGACCGTCAACGAATGTAGTCCGGGCCGCTTTTTCGTGACTTATTCCGCGCTAGTGACGGTGCCGAGGGTCGAGCGCGTCTCGCAAACCATCGCCAACGAGATTGAAGGAGAGCACGAGAAGAAATATCGAAACGCCGGGCCAGATCGCCATCCACGGCGCCTGGTCGACATAGTTCTTGGCCGTGTTGAGCATCGAGCCCCAGCTCGGCGCGGGCGGCTGCTGCCCGAGCCCGAGAAAGGAGAGGCTCGCCTCGGCGATTACGGCGGCGGCGATGGCGAGCGTGGCCTGCACGATGAGCGGCGCGACGATGTTGGGCAGCACGTGGCGAAGCGCGATGCGCAGGCGGCTGTTGCCCACGGCGCGCGCGGCCTCCACGTAGTCCTCCACCTTGACGGCGAGCACCTGGCCGCGCGTCAGGCGCACGAAGATCGGCGTCGCCGAGATGCCGATGGCGATCATCGCGTTGGTGAGGCTCGGCCCGAGGAACGCGGCGAGCGCGATCGCGAGGATGAGGAACGGACAGGCGAGCATGGCATCGACCATGCGCGAAATGAGCGCATCGACCCAGCCGCCAAGATAGCCCGCGAGAAGCCCGATCGGGAGTCCCAGCAGGAGGGACAGGCTCACCGAAACCACCCCGGCGAGGAGCGAGGCGCGCGCGCCCCAGATGATGCGCGAGAGCACGTCGCGGCCGATTTCGTCGGTGCCGAGCAGGTAGGCCGCGCTCGGCGCCTTGCGCACCGCGCTCCAGCTCGTCGCGAGCGGGTCGTGCGGGGCGATCCAGGGGGCGAGCAGCGCGACGAGGACGAAAAGGCCGATCACGAGGAGACCGAAGAGCGCGCCCTTGCGCCGGAGCAGGATTCTCAGCGCCTCCACCGCTAGGTCCTCAGTCGCGGGTTGACGAGGAAATAGGCGACGTCGGCGAGCAGGTTGAGCAGCATGTACGCGCTTGCCGTGAAGAGCACCACGCCCTGCACCACCGCGTAGTCGCGGTTGAAGACGGCGTCCACGATGAGCTTGCCGAAGCCCGGAATGCTGAAGACCTGCTCGGTCAGCACCGCGCCCGAGAGAAGCGCGCCGAATTCCAGGGCGCCGAGCGTGATCACCGGCATGAGCGCGTTGGGAAGCGCGTGGCGCAGGACCACGACGGCCTGCTTTAGCCCTTTGGAGCGCGCGGTGCGAACGTAGTCGGCCGAGAGCGCCTCGATCATCGCGCTCCTCGTATGGCGCATGAGCACCGCGGCAAGCGCGTTGCCGAGGACGAACGCGGGCATCACCATCGCCGCGAGATTGCCCTTCAAGTCCTCCGCCGGGCTGAGATAGCCCGAGGCGGGCAGCCAGCCGAGCTGCACCGAGAAAAGCAGGATGAGGAGGATGCCGAGCCAGAAATTGGGCGTGGAAAGCCCCCAGAGCGCGAAGACGCGCGCGGCATAGTCGATGGGCGAATCCTTGAAGACGGCCGAGAGCACGCCTGCGCTCACGCCGATCGCGAGCGCGACCAGCATGGCGAGCACGGCCAGCTCGAGGGTGACGGGCAGCTTTTCGAGGATCAGCTCGGTGACCGGCTTCTGGATGCGGAGCGACTCGCCCAGATCGCCCTTCGCCACGCCGCGAAGCCAATAGGCGTAGCGCACCGCGAACGGCTCATCGAGATGGAGCTTGGTGCGCAGGTAGGCGACCACGTTCGGGTCGCGGTCCTCGCCCGCGAGGATCACCGCCGGGTCGCCCGGCAGGAGCTGCTGCAGCCCGAAGATGAGCAGCGTGACGAAAAAAAGCGTCGGCACGAGCAGCCCGACGCGCCGGACGAGATACCGGCCCATCAATTCATCTTCAGGCCTTGCACGCGAACCATGCCGTCGGGCACCGTCCGAAGGCCCGTCAGCTTCGCGCTGTGCGCCCACAGCCAGTGGCGATGGAAGAGGTAGATGATTGGGCGGTCCTTCTGCACCTGGGCCGCGACCTTCGCGTAGGCCTCGGCGCGCTTCGCCGGATCGAGGCTGGTGCGCGACTCGTCGATGGCGCGCTCGACTTCCTGGTTGCAATAGCCCGAGTAGTTGGTCGGCCCCTTGCAGGAGAGCATCGTGTGCAGGTTGCCGTCCGGATCGGCGCGGCCGCTCCAGGCGAGCACATAGGCCTCGTACTGGCCCTTGTCGGCGAGATTGAGCGAGGTCGCGAATTCCGTCGACTGGATCTTCACCTCGAAGCCCGCTTCCTTGACCATCGCCTGCACCACCTGCGCGATGCGCTGCGCGTCCGAGGTCGTCGGCGTCATCAGCGTCACGCTGGGATTGGGCACGCCCGCCTCCGCCAGCAGCTTTTTCGCCTTGGCGACGTCGCGCTTGGGGATCGGCGCGTTCTTCGCGTAGTAGCGGTTCGTCGGCGCGACCCACTGGTTGCCCACCTCCGCCTCGCCGTCCATCGCCACCTGCACGATGCCCTGGCGGTCGAGCGCGAGCTCGAAGGCCTCGCGCACGCGCGCGTCCTTGCCGAGCGGATGCTTCTGCGAGATGTCGCTCTTGCCGACGTTGAAGTCGATGCCCTGGTAGCCGATCTCGACGATTTTCGAGATCTTGAAGCGGCTGTCGCTTTTCAGGTTGGGCACGTCCGAAGGCGCGAGGCGCTCGATGAAGTCGAGCTGCCCCGAGCGCAGGTTGGCGAGGCGCACGGTCGCATCCACGATCGGCAGGTAGATGATCTTCTGGAAATGGATGTCCTTCCTGTTCCAGTAGCCGTCGTAGCGCTCGAGCACGATGCGGTCCTGGGCGACGCGCTCGACGAACTTGAAGGGGCCCGAGCAGACCGGCTTCGCGCCGAACTTGTCGCCCTCGGCCTGCGCCGCCCTGGGCGAGACCATCATGCCGGAGCGGTCGGTGAGCGTCGCGAGCAGCGGCGCGAAGGGCGCCGACAGGTTGATGCGCACGGTGAGCGGATCGACCACGTCCACGCTCGCCACCGACGCGAGCTCGCCGCGGCGGTTCGAGCCGGGCATCGTCTTGTGGCGCTCGAGGTTGTACTTGACCGCGGCCGCGTCAAATTTCTCGCCGTCGTGGAAAGTGACGCCGGGCCGCAGCTTGAGCGTGAGCTGCTTGTTGTCGGCCGACCAGCTTTGCGACGTCGCGAGCATCGGCACGATATTGAGCTTCTCGTCGAGATCGAAGAGCTTGTCGCAGAGCGCCGAGAAGACGATGCGGCCCACGAAGGTGCGGGCGCGCGTCGGATCGAGGACGTCGGGGTCCTCCGCGAGGCCGATGCGAAGGGTTTGAGCAAAGGAAATCGAACTGAAAAGGGCGAACGCAAAGGCGAAAACAATTCTCTTCATGACCCCTCCTTGCCGCGCATTCTAGTTTGAAATCGGGCGACTTCCGCTTCTATCAGCGCCCGGTCGGTGATTCCGGCCGGCCGCGCCCGGCTCGGCAGGCAGGCCGCGAAGGGCTGGAAGCGCTCGAGGCTCTTCTCGTACAGGCGCCGCAGCTCCCTGAGCGGCTCCTCGTGATCGTCCACGCGCAGGTCGAGGAACGCGTAGTCCTCCGTCGTATGGATACGCAGCGCCGCGCCCTGCTTGCCGCGCTTGTCCCCTCCGGCCGCCTCCCCTGCTGCCATGGCGGTCAGAAGCCTTTCGGGAAAAGAAAGCTTTTTTTCCCTCAGGTAGATTTCAAGCGTTCTTTCCAGAACATCCGGACCCGTCAGCATATTCCCGGCCACCGAACATCCGTCGCCCGCGAGATGTCCGCACCAGTCGATGCATGCCTTTCCCGTATGCGCCGCAATTTCGTTTCTCGAGTTGATCAGATGAACCTGGCGATGGTCTCTGCCTTCATCTTTTTTCAGAAGTTCTTCCAAAGCCCGGGAAGGAGAAAAGCCTTTCTCTAAAAAATCCAGACCCTCCTTCCCGTAAAGCGGGTTGACCAAGGCCTGAGTCGATAGCGCTCCCACGCCGCTCCGGGCGTGCGGACAGTACATCCCCACCGCGAAGAAGCGGCTCGCGACGGCGACGCCGAAAGCGCCATCCGCATCGCGCGCGACGATCGACCAGGTCATACGAAGGAGGCGCGCCTGGCGAGCGACTCGCGCTCGAAGCCGGCGACGCGCTTGTAGTTCTCGGA
>DATAID010000018.1:0-40565 GCA_036262835.1 Burkholderiales bacterium
GGCTTGCCGCCCGAGGGCTTGGTGGGCTCTGTGGTCGGCTTGTCGGCGGGCGGCGGCAGCGCGGGACCGGCCTCGTTGGACGGATTCACCGTCGAGGGCTCGCTTTCCGCCTTGGCCTGGATGGCGGGCTTGGCGGCATCGACCTCGAAGGTCATGCCCTGCCCGGTCTCGCGCGCATAGAGCGCGTAGACGCCCGCGACCGGCACCGAGATCTGGCGCGCCACGCCAGCGAAGCGGGCGGAAAACTCGATCAGCTCATTTCCCATCTGCAGCTTGTGCACTGCCGAAGGCGAGACGTTCAGCGTGATTTCGCCGTTCCTCACGTATTCGGGCGGCACCTGCGAGCGCGAATCCACCTTGACCGCGAGATGCGGCGTGTAGCCGTTGTCCACGCACCACTCGTAGAGCGCGCGAAGGAGGTAGGGCTTGGTGGGGATTTCCTGCACGCGCCTACTTTCGCATCACCTTTTCCGACGGGGTGAGGGCCTCGATGAACGCGGGGCGCGAGAAGATGCGCTCGGCGTACTTCATGAGCGGCGCGGCGGGCTTGCCGAGCTTGATGCCGTAGTGGTCCAGCCGCCACAGCAGCGGCGCGATCGCCACGTCGAGCATGGTGAAATCGTCGCCCAGCATGTGCTTGGTCTTGGTGAAGACGGGCGCGAGCTCGACCAGGCGGTCGCTCACGTGCTGGCGGGCCCGATCCTCCATCTTCTCCTTGCCCGATTCCAGCGCCTCGACCTGCTGGAAGAGCTCCACTTCCATGTTGAAGAGCATGAGCCGGGCGCGCGCGCGCATGACCGGGTCCGCGGGCATGAGCTGCGGATGCGGGAAGCGCTCGTCGATGTACTCGTTGATGATGTTCGACTCGTAGAGGATCAGATCGCGCTCGACCAGCACCGGGAGGCGGTTGTACGGATTCATCACCGCGATGTCCTCGGGCTTGTTGTACATGTCGACGTCGATCACCTGGAAATCCATGCCCTTCTCGTAGAGCACGAAGCGGCAGCGGTGGCTGAAGGGGCAGGTGGTGCCCGAATAGAGTTGCATCATGACTTAGCGGCCCAGAGTAAAAGGCCGGACGGGAAAGCCGTCCGGCCTGCGGTTCTTTCGGAAAAGCTCAGTGGACGTCTTTCCAGTATTCTTTCTTGAGCGCGTAGGCGAAGGCGAAAAGAATGCCGAGCACGAAGAGCACGACGATGCCGATGCGCTTTCGGTTCGTCGCCGCCGGCTCGCCGACGTAGACGAGGAAGTTCACGAGATCGCGCACCGTGGTGTCGTACTGCACGGTATTCTGCTCGCCCTTGGAAAGTTCGACCCATTCATACTCGGTCGCACCGTGGCCACCCTCGCCGCCGTGGCTGACTTTCAGGGCGCGCTCGCCCTGCAAGGTCCAGAGCGCGTGCGGCATCGCGACCTGGGGGAAGACCGCGTTGTTCCAGCCGGTCGGCGACTTCGGATCGCGGTAGAAGGTGCGCAGGTAGGTGTAGAGCCAGTCGGCGCCGCGCGAGCGGCCGATGAGCGAAAGATCGGGCGGCGCCACGCCGAACATCGCTTTCGCGTCCTTCGCCTGAAGCGCGATCTTCATCGTGTCGCCCACCTTGGCGTCGGTGAGAATCAGGTTCGCCTTGATCTCGTCCTCGGTCAGGCCGATGTCGGTCAGGCGGTTGTAGCGCATGAACTGCGCGCCGTGGCAGTTGAGGCAGTAGTTGACGAAGGTGCGCGCCCCCGATTGCAGCGACAGCACGTTGTTGGGGTCGATCGGTGCGTGATCGAGCCGGTAGCCGGCCTCGGACGCGAAAAGCGCGGCGGGCGCGAGCAGGAGCCAGAAAAGGAGCGTCTTCATCAGGTGGTCCTCTCCGGCTCGGGCTTGCACTTGTCGATCGACGTGTACCACGGCATGAGGAAGAAGAAGCCGAAGTAGAGGATGGTGAAGAAGCGCGCCACCCAGGTCGCGACATCCTTCGTGTCGAGGATCCTGTCGAAGAGCGAGCCCTCGGCCGGGTGAAACTGGCCCCACACCGTGGTCGGCTCGGTGCCGAGGTAGCCGAGGATGAGGAAGGTGACCACGAAGATCGCGAGCGCGCTCTTGTAGATCGGCCCGCGGTAGCGGATCGACCGCGCCGCGCCGCGGTCGAGCCACGGCAGGAAGAAGAGGATCAAGGTCGCGATGCCCATCGCCATCACGCCCGGGAACTGCGACACGCCGATCGGCGGAATGGCGCGCAGGATCGAGTAGTAGGGCGTGAAGTACCAGACCGGCGCGATGTGCGGCGGGGTCTTCAGCGGGTCGGCCGGAATGAAGTTGTTGTACTCGAGGAAGTAGCCGCCCACCTCGGGCACGAAGAAGAGGATCGCGCAGAAGATGGCGAGGAAGAACACCGCCCCGGCGAGGTCCTTCACCGTGTAGTAGGGATGGAACGGAATGCCGTCGAGCGGATGGCCGTCCGGGCCTTTCTTCTTCTTGATCTCGATGCCGTCGGGGTTGTTGGAGCCCACGTCATGCAGCGCGAGGATGTGCGCGGAGACGAGCCCCAGCAGCACGAGCGGGATCGCGATCACGTGCAGCGCGAAGAAGCGGTTGAGCGTCGCGTCGCCCACCACGTAATCGCCGCGGATCCACAGCGACAGATCCGGGCCGATGAAGGGAACCGTGCCGAAAAGGTTGACGATCACCTGCGCGCCCCAGTAGGACATCTGGCCCCAGGGGAGCAGGTAGCCGAAGAAGGCCTCGCCCATGAGCGTGAGGTAGATGAGCACGCCGAAGATCCACACCAGCTCCCTCGGCTGGCGGTACGAGCCGTAGAGGAGCCCGCGGAACATGTGCAGGTAGACGACGATGAAGAAGGCCGAGGCGCCGGTCGAGTGGATGTAGCGGATCACCCAGCCGCCCGCCACGTCGCGCATGATGTACTCGACCGAGCCGAACGCGAGCGCCGCGTCGGGCTTGTAGTTCATCGTCAGGAAAATGCCCGAGACGATCTGGATGACGAGCACCAGCCCCGAGAGCGCGCCGAAGTAGTACCAGAAGTTGAAGTTCTTCGGCGCGTAGTACTCCGCCGCGTGCTTGCGCCACTCCTCCGCAACCGTGGGCATCCTGGCATCGAACCAGTCCCACAGCGCCATCAGCCGGCTCGCCATCGCTTTAGGCCCCCTTGGATTCTTTGTCCGCGCCGATCAGCAGCTTCGTGTCGGACAGGTACGTGTACTTCGGCACTTCCAGATTCTTCGGCGCGGGCGAGCCCTTGTAGACGCGCCCCGCGAGATCGAACTTCGAGCCGTGGCAGGGGCAGTAGAAGCCGCCCGTCCACTCCGCGCCCATCTCGGCCTTGTCCTCGGCGCTCTTCGGCTTGGGCGAGCAGCCCAGGTGCGAGCAAATGCCGACCAGCACGAGAACCTCGGGCTTGATGGAGCGGTATTCGTTCTTCGCGTAGTCGGGCTGCTCGGGAACGCTGGAATTGGGATCGGTGACCTTGCCGTCGACTTTCTTGAGGTCTTCGACCATCTCCTTCGTGCGCCGCATGATCCACACCGGCTTGGAGCGCCACTCGATGATCATCAGCTCGCCGGGCGCGAGCGCCGAGATGTCGGCTTCGACGGGGCCGCCCGCCGCTTTGGCGCGCTCCGAAGGCCACATGCTCCAGACGAAAGGCACGGCGACGCCGAGGCCTGCCGCGCCTCCGACCACGGAGGTCGCGATGATCAGGTTGCGGCGCGTTTTGTCCATCTTTGCTTCGCTCATGTCGGGGTTTGGGGACAGTGGCCGTTGAAAGGAAACGCGATTTTAGCGAGAAGCCCCCGGAAAGTCCACGATTTCGGCCGTAAGTTCTTAAAACAAAAGGCGAAACATGGTAAATTGCCGCACTGCAAACAATGCACCGTCTCTGGCTCATTTTTGCGCAGGCCGCGACAGTCTGCGTCGCCGTGCTGTTCGTGATCTCGACCTTGAAGCCCGAGTGGCTGCCTTCGCGCTTCGCGCCCTTCGGCGAGCCGGCCCAGCAAGTCACGGTGCAGCAGGCCTCGCTGCCGGTGAGCAGCGCAAACCCTCGACCCGATTCCTTCAACGATGCCGTGCGCAAGGCCGCGCCCGCCGTGGTGAACATCTTCACCACGAAGGAAGTCCGCGTCTCGCGCAACCCGATGCTGAACGATCCGCTCTTCCGGCGTTTCTTCGGCGACCAGGTGCAGGGCGACGAGACGCAGCGCGCCGCGAGCCTCGGCTCCGGCGTCATCGTCAGTCCGGCCGGCTACATCCTCACCAACCACCACGTGGTCGAGGCGGCCGACGAGATCGAGGTCGCGCTGCCTGACGGCAAGAAGCTCCTCGCCAAAGTGGTCGGCGCGGACCCCGAAACCGACCTCGCGGTCCTGCGCGTCGAGGGCAAGAGCCTGCCGGCGATCACCTTCGGCTCTTCCGACGCCTTGCGCGTGGGCGACATCGTGCTCGCCATCGGCAACCCGTTCGGCGTGGGCCAGACCGTCACTTCGGGCATCGTGTCGGCGCTCGGGCGCTCCGGCCTCGGCATCAACGTGTTCGAGAACTTCATCCAGACCGACGCGCCCATCAACCCGGGCAACTCGGGCGGCGCCTTGATCGATGCGCGGGGAAACCTGGTCGGCATCAACACCGCCATCTACTCGCGCACGCCGGGCGGCGCGTCCCTGGGCATCGGCTTCGCCACGCCCGTGTCGACGGCCAAGATGGTGCTCGAGCAGATCGTCAAGTCCGGCGCGGTGACGCGCGGCTGGATCGGCGTGGAGCTCGACGAGGTGCGGCCCGACATCCTCGAGGCGCTCAAGCTGAAGAGCTCGCAGGGCGCGCTCATCAAGGGCGTGGTGTCGGGCGCGCCCGCGGACAAGGCGGGGGTGCGCCCGGGCGACGTGCTCATGGCGATCGATGGGCAGACGGTCAACGATCCGCAGGGCGTGCTGAACCTGGTCACGGGCCTTGCGCCCGGCACGCCGGCGAAAATGAAGGTGAAGAGGAAGGGCGAGGACATGGAGCTCGCGCTCACCGTGGGACGAAGGCCCAAGCCGCAGCTCCGCGCCGAATAGTTTCAGCTTTTTATTTTTGCTTTCAAAAGGGGGAATCGCATGAATCGCTTTACCAGCTTGCTCGCGGCGGCAGCGCTCGCGGGCGTCACCAGTCCTGCGTTTGCGCAGGACATCAAGATCGCGCTCATCTTCAGCAAGACGGGCGCGCTTGAGGCCTACGCCAAGCAGACGCAGACCGGCCTCATGATGGGCCTCGAGTACGCGACGGGCGGCTCGATGGCGATCAACGGCCGCAAGATCGTGGTGATCGAGAAGGACGACCAGCTCAAGGCGGACGTCGCCAAATCCGCGCTCGCCGCCGCCTACGGCGACGACAAGGTCGATCTCGCGATCGGCCCGACCTCGTCGGCCAACGCCCTCGCGATGCTGCCGGTGGCGGAGGAGTACAAGAAGATCCTGCTCGTCGAGCCGGCAGTGGCCGACGCCATCACGGGCGACAAGTGGAATCGCTACATCTTCCGTACCGCGCGCAATTCGACGCAGGACGCAGTCGCCGGTGCCGTGGCGCTGCCTCAGGACGCGCAGATCGCCATGCTCGCGCAGGACTACGCGTTCGGGCGCGACGGCGTGAAGGCGTTCAAGGAAACGCTCGCGGCGGTGAAGAGCAAGGCGACGATCGTGCACGAGGAATACGTGCCGCAGGCGACCACCGACTTTACCGCGCCGGCGCAGCGCATGTTCGACGCGCTCAAGGACAAGAAGGGCACGCGCATCATCGCCATCATCTGGGCGGGCCCGCATCCGGCCACCAAGATCCACGAGCTGAAACCCGAGCGCTTCGGCATCATCCTAGCGCCGGGCGGCAACATCCTGCCGGTGATGAAGGGCTGGAAGGACCTGGCCGGAGCCGAGGGCGCCATCTACTACTACTACGGGTTCCCGAAGAACAAGATGAACGACTGGCTGGTGAGCGAGCACAAGAAGCGCTTCAACGGCACGCCGCCGGACTTCTTCACCGCGGGCGGCATGGCGGCGGCGGTCGCGGCGGTCGAAGCAATCAAGAAAGCGGGCGGCACCGACACCGAGAAGCTGATCGCCGCGATGGAAGGCATGAGCTTCGAGACGCCGAAGGGCACGATGACCTTCCGCAAGGAAGACCACCAGGCGATGCAGTCGATGTACCAGTTCCGCATCAAGAAGCAGCAGGCGAACGAGTGGGATCTGCTCGAGCTGGTGCGCGAGATTCCGGCGAGCCAGATTCCGGTTCCCATCAAGAACAAGCGCTAGGCCTTCTGTGACACAGCCAGTCCTCGAGACCCGGGGACTGACCATCCGCTTCGGCGGCCACACGGCCGTCGACGCGGTGAGCTGCCAGTTTCAGCCGGGAAGCCTCACGGCGATCGTGGGGCCGAACGGCGCCGGCAAGACGACCTACTTCAACCTCGTCTCCGGGCAGTTGCGGGCCACGAGCGGCCAGGTGCTGCTCCGCGGCGAGGACATCACGCGCGCCCCCGCACCCGCGCGCACGCGCAAGGGCATGGGCCGCGGCTTCCAGCTCACCAACCTCTTCCCCAACCTGACGGTGCTCGAGAACGTGCGGCTTGCGGTGCAGGCGCGCGCACGCACCGGCTTGAACCTCGTCTCGATGTGGAGCCGGCACGTGGAGCTCATCGAGCGCGCCGAGCATTTCCTCAAGCGCGTCGCGCTCGGGGAGCGCCGAGCCACGCTCGCCGCCGAACTCTCACACGGCGACCAGAGGAAGCTCGAGGTCGCGATCCTCCTTGCGCTCGAGCCCGAGATCTTCATGTTCGACGAGCCGACCGCCGGCATGAGCGTGGACGAGGTACCGGTGATCCTCGAGCTCATCCACGAGATCAAGGCGCAGAAGGACAAGACGGTGCTGCTCGTCGAGCACAAGATGGACGTGGTGCGCTCGCTCGCCGACCGCATCATCGTGCTGCACCAGGGCCAGCTCGTCGCCGACGGCGCGCCCGCCGACGTGATCGCCTCGCCGATCGTGCAGGAAGCCTATCTTGGAGTCGCGCGTGGCTGACGCCCCTCTTTCGCCGCTTCTCTCCCCGCTTCTCTCCCTCACGGGCGTGCATACGCACATCGAGCACTATCACATCCTGCAGGGCGTGGACTTCGCCGTCCCGAAGGGCGAGCTGACGATGCTCCTCGGCCGCAACGGCGCAGGCAAGACCACGGCCTTGCGCACGATCCTCGGCCTGTGGCGCGCCTCGAGCGGCTCGATCCGGTTCGAGGGCCGCGAGCTCACGCCGCTCGACACGCCCGCCATCGCCGCGCTCGGCATCGCCTATGTTCCCGAGTCGATGGGCATCTTCGCCGGCCTCACGGTGCGCGAGAACCTGCTGCTCGCGGCGCGCTCCGGGCCGCTAAGCGAGGAGCGCCTCGAGTGGATCTTCCGGTTCTTCCCGCCGATGAAGAAGTTCTGGGAGCTGCCCGCCGGCAACCTCTCGGGCGGCCAGAAGCAGATGCTGGCGATTTCGCGCGCGGTCGTGGAGCCGAGAAAGCTGGTGCTGATCGACGAGCCGACCAAGGGCCTTGCGCCCGCCATCATCCACAACCTGGTGGAAGCGCTCGGCGAGCTGAAGAGGACGGGAACAACCATCCTCATGGTCGAGCAGAACTTTCACGCCGCGCGGTCCCTCGGCGACTCGGTCGCGGTCATGGACGCCGGGCGCATCGTGCACACGGGCCGGATGGCCAACCTCGCCGCGGACGAGGCGCTGCAGACACGCCTTCTCGGATTGTCGCTGGAGGCGCACCAGTGAACCGGGCGGAGGCGAGCCCATGAAATCCGTCGACTGGAAGCCGCCTCTGCTCGCGCTCGCCGTGCTCCTCGGGGCATTGCTGCTCGTGCAGAACCCCTCGACCTGGCTCACGCTCACCCTCGCCGGTCTCGCGATGGGCCTGCTCATTTTCCTCATGGCCTCGGGGCTGACGCTCGTCTTCGGCCTGATGGACGTGATGAACTTCGCGCACGGCCTCTTCATCACGATCGGCGCCTATGTGGCGGCCTCGACGATGCGCTTCTTCGCGGGCCCGGCCGAGTCCGAGAGCCTGCTCGCCAACCTGGGCGCGATCGTTCCGGCGGTGCTCGCCTCGATCACGGTCGCCGGCCTGCTCGGCCTCTTCTTCGAGCGCGTGATCGTGCGCCCCGTTTACGGCCAGCACCTGAAGCAGATCCTCATCACCACCGGCGGCATGATCGTCGCCGAGCAGCTCATCCTCGCGCTCTGGGGCCCCGAGCAGATGGCGCTCGAGCGGCCGCGCGAGCTGCGCGGCGCGTTCATCGTGGGCGAGATGGCGATCGAGAAGTACCGCCTCGCCGCGGTGGTGGTCGGCCTCGCCGTGTTCGCGGCCATGCTGCTGCTTCTGAACCGCACCCGCATCGGCCTTCTCATCCGCGCCGGCGTCGAGAACCGCGAGATGGTCGAGGCGATGGGCTATCGCATCCGGCGCCTCTTCGTCGCCGTCTTCGTCGCCGGCAGCGCGCTCGCCGGCCTGGGCGGCGCGCTCTGGGGCCTGTACGAGCGCAACTTCACCGTGCAGGTCGGCGCGCACATGATGGTGCTCATCTTCATCGTGATCATCATCGGGGGCCTGGGCTCGGTCGGCGGCTGCTTCGCCGGCTCGCTCCTCGTCGGCCTGGTGGCGAACTACGTCGGCTACCTCTCGCCCAAGGTCGCGCTCGGCTCGAACATCCTGCTCATGGTGCTGGTGCTGCTGTGGCGCCCGCAGGGCCTGTATCCCATGAGCAAGCAATGATCGAGACCATTCTTTCCGGCGACCGGCCGCGCAGCCGGGTGCTCGGCGTGCTGCTCGTGGCGCTCCTTGCCGGCCTCGCGCTCGCGCCCTTCCTCTTTCCGGGCACGCGGCCGCTCGACGTCGCCGCGAAGGTATGCGTCTTCGTGCTGCTCGTGGCGAGCTACGACCTGCTGCTCGGCTACACGGGCATCGTCTCCTTCGCCCACACGATGTTCTTCGGCATCGGCGGCTACGGCGTCGCCATTGCGCTCTCGCGCATGGAGCCCGGCTGGGGCGCGGTCGCCCTCGGCACCGCGGCGGCGCTGACCGTCGCGCTCGCGCTCTCGTTCGTGATCGGGCTCTTCTCGCTGCGCGTGAAGGCGATCTTCTTCGCCATGATCACGCTCGCGGTCGCGTCCTTCTTCGCGATCCTCGCCTCCCAGCTCTCCGGGCTCACCGGCGGCGAGGATGGCCTCACCTTCAAGGTACCCGAGGCGCTGCGCGCGCGCAGCACCGCCTACTATTTCGTGTTTACGGTGTCGCTCGCGCTTTTCCTCGCGCTGCTGAGAGTGGTGAATTCGCCGTTCGGCCGGGTGCTGCTCGCGATCCGCGAGAACGATTTTCGCGCGGAGGCGCTTGGCTATCGCACCGTGATCTACCGGACCCTTGCCAACTGCCTCGGCGCGGTGGTCGCGGCGCTCGCCGGCGTGCTGTATGCGCTCTGGCTGCGCTACACGGGGCCGAACACGACGCTCGATTTCGCGATCATGATCGACCTCCTGTTAATGGTGGTCATCGGCGGCATGGGCACGATGTACGGGGCGGCGATCGGCGCGGCGATCTTCGTGGTGGCGCAGACCTACCTGCAGGAAGCCATGAAGGCGCTCTCGGGGGCCCTGAAAGGCGTGCCGCTCCTGCCCGAGCTCTTTCACCCGGACCGCTGGCTGCTGTGGCTGGGAGTGCTCTTCGTGCTCTCGGTCTACTACTTCCCGCGCGGCATCGTCGGCCAGCTGCGGGCGAAGGGCTCCTAGAGCCCGGCTTTGTCTGCTCTGCCGCGATGCTTGCCGCGCGCGATGGAGCCTTTTCTGAGGTCGGAGCCGAAATTGAAGCTGTTGTCGCCGGCGGCCTTGGCCGCCTCGCGCATGCGCTTCTCAGCGAGTGATTCACGCTTGAGCGCCGCGCCGTATTTGCGTTTCATGGGGGGTTCCCGCTTGGATCGATGGATGAGGGCGGCGATTCTACCTCTTTCTGGCGCTTCCCCGTGAAGCGCGCGACCAGCAGGCCCGCCTCGAAGAGAATCAGCATGGGGATGAAGAGCGCCAGCATCGAAACCGCATCCGGCGGGGTGATGATGGCCGCGACGAACGCGCTGCCGAGGATGACGTAGGAGCGCGCCTCGGCCAGCTTTTCGGCCGTGACGACGCCCGAGCGGACCAGCAGCACCACCACCACCGGGATCTCGAAGGTGACCCCGAAGGCGATGAACATGGTGATGACGAAGTTGAGGTAGTTCTCGATGTCGGGCGCGACCGAGATCGACTTCGGCGCGAATTCGAGGATGAAGTGGAATACGCGCCCGAACACGAAGTAGTAGCAGAACGCGACGCCAAGGAAGAAGAGAAGCGTGCTGCCGACCACGATCGGCAGCGCGAGCTTCTTCTCGTGCTCATAGAGGCCCGGTGCGACGAACGCCCAGGCCTCGTAGAGCACATAGGGCAGCGCAACCAGGAACGCCGCGAGCGCGGTGACCTTGAGCGGAATGAGGAAGGGCGTGATCACGCCGGTCGCAATCATCTTCGCGTCGGCGGGCAGCGTCTGGATGAGCGGCTGCGCGAGGAAATCGTAGATCGGCCCGGAGCCCGGCCAGATGAGCAGCACCGCGAGCACGGCGCCCACGGCGAGCAGCATCCGCATCAGCCGCTCGCGCAGCTCGACCAGATGCGAGATGAAGGTGTCCTGCTGCACTCAGCCCGCCTTCTCGGTGAGCTTCGGGGGCTCGGCCGCCGATCCCGCGGCATGGTCCGCGCCGCTCGGCGTCTCGCCCGCCGCGGCGCTCGCCGCGGCGTTCAAATCGCCCTCGGTCTTGCTGATCTCGCTCTGCACCGAGGTCTCGAAGTTCGTCGCCGCCTGCCGCATGTCGTCGCGCATCTTGCGCAGCTCGTCGACCTCCGCCTCGCGGCTGATGTCCGCCTTCACGTCGTCGACGTAGCGCCGCAGCCGCCCGGCGAGGTGGCCGATCGTCCGGGCGACCGTGGGCAGGCGCTTGGGCCCGATCACGATCAGCGCGATCAGGCTGATGATGACGAGCTCGGAAAATCCGATGTCGAACATGCTCCGCCTACAGACGAAAAAGGCGCCGCGCGGGCGCCTGAAGCGTAGGCCTGAAGACGCTCAGGCCTTGGTCTCGGTCTTGGACTTGACCTCGCCCTCGACGGTCTTAGCCGACACCTGCGGCGAGGTCGCGGGCTCGCCCGCCTTGTCGGCGCCTTCGCGCATGCCGTCCTTGAAGCCGCGCACGGCCCCGCCGAGATCCGCGCCGATGTTGCGCAGCTTCTTCGTGCCGAAGATGAGCACCACCACCAGCAGCAGGATCACCCAGTGAATCCAGCTCATACTGCCCATGAATTCCTCCTACTTCCTTCTGGAAAGCATCGGGCCGAGCGGCTCCGGGCCTCCGAGAATGTGCATGTGGACATGATACACCTCCTGATGCCCGACCCGGCCGGTGTTGACGATGATCCTGAAGCCGTCGGCCGCACCTTCCTTTTTCGCGAGCTCCCCCGCGAGCGCGAACATCTTGCCGAGCGCGCGGTGCTGCGCCATGCCGGCCTCGTAGAGGGTCGCCACATGGTCCTTGGGGATCACGAGCAGGTGCACCGGCGCCTGCGGCCGCACGTCGTGGAATGCATACACGTCCTCGTCGTCGTAGACCTTCTTCGAGGGAACCTCGCCCGCGACGATCTTGCAGAAGATGCAAGTAGGGTCTTTCGTCACCGCTTCTTCCTGGCGGCTTTTTCGTCCAGCCCGGGAATGCCCTCGCGCCGCTCGAGCTCGGCGAGCACGTCGGCCGGCCCCAGGCCGTGACGCGCGAGCAGGACGAGGCAATGAAACCAGAGGTCAGCCGTCTCGCGCACGAGGTGCAGCCGGTCGCCCGATTTGGCGGCCAGCACGGTTTCGGTCGCCTCCTCGCCGATTTTCTTGAGGACCGCGTCCTCGCCCGAGGCGAGCAGCTTCGCGACATAGGATTTCTCCGCATCGCCGCCCTTGCGCGACTCGATCACCGCGGCGATGCGCTCGAGCGTCCCGCCCATGCCTGGTTTCATTTTTTTCCGTAGATGAGCGCCGGATCCTTGAGCACCGGATCCATCTCGACCCACTTCCCTTTCTCGAGTTTGCGGAAAAAGCAGCTTTCGCGCCCGGTGTGGCACGCGATGCCGCCGACCTGCTCGACCATGAGCAGGACCGTATCGGCGTCGCAATCGAGCCGCAGCTCGCGCACGGTCTGCACGTGCCCGGACTCCTCGCCCTTGCGCCAGAGCTTCTTGCGCGAACGCGACCAATAGACCGCGCGCTGCGTCTTCGCGGTTTCCTCCAGCGCTTCGCGGTTCATCCAGGCAACGGTCAGCACTCTTCGGGAGGAAAAGTCCTGGGCGACGGCCGCGATCAATCCGTCCTTGTCCCACGGCACCTCGTCGAGCCACGATTTCACAGCCGCACCTCGATGCCCTGGGCACGCATGTGCTCTTTCGCCGCGCGCACCGTGAAATCGCCGAAATGGAACACGCTCGCCGCGAGCACCGCGTCGGCCTTGCCTTCCAGCACGCCGCTTGCCAGATGCTCCTTCGAGCCGACGCCGCCCGAGGCGATGACGGGCACCGTCACCGCGTCTGCGACCGCGCGAGTGAGCTCGAGATCGAAGCCGTCGCGCGTGCCGTCGCGATCCATGCTGGTGAGCAAGATCTCGCCCGCCCCGGCCTCGGTCATCCTGCGCGCCCAGTCGACCGCGTCCAGGCCGGTCGGCTTTCTGCCGCCGTGCGTGTAGACCTCCCAGCCGCCCGCTTTGCGCCGCGCATCGATCGCGACGACGATGCACTGGCAGCCGACCTTGTCGGAGGCCTCGCGTACAAGCGCGGGACTCTGCACCGCCGCGGTGTTGATCGAGACCTTGTCCGCGCCGGCGTTGAGAAGCCGGCGCACGTCCTCGACCTTGCGCACGCCGCCGCCGACGGTGAGGGGGATGAAGACCTGCGAGGCGACTGCTTCGATCACGTGCAGAAGAATGTCGCGCTCGTCCGAGCTCGCCGTGATGTCGAGAAAGGTCAGCTCATCGGCCCCTTCGGCGTCGTAGCGCGCGGCGATCTCAACCGGGTCGCCCGCATCGCGCAGCTCGACGAAGCGCACGCCCTTCACCACCCGCCCGGCGGTGACGTCCAGGCAGGGAATCACCCGCTTAGCGAGTGCCAACGAGCGTTCCTTGCCTGTCCAGGGTCACGGCGAGGCCTTGCCGACGGCCTTGTCGGCCGCGGCCTGCGCCTTCTTGAAGTCGAGCGCGCCTTCGTACAGGGCCCGGCCGGTGATGGCGCCGACGACGCCCTCGGGATAGAGCTTCGCGCAAAGGTCCTGGACGTCCTTCACGCTCGCGATGCCGCCCGAGGCGATGATCGGCGTCTTGATCGCCTGGGCGAGCTTGAAGGTCGCCTCGATGTTGACGCCGGTCATCATGCCGTCGCGGCCGATGTCGGTGTAGACGAGCGCTTCGAGCCCGTATTCCTCGTACTTTTTCGCGAGATCGACCACGTCGTGGCCGGTCAGCTTGGACCAGCCCTCGACCGCGACCTTGCCTTCCTTCGCATCGAGGCCCGCGATGACATGGCCCGGAAACGCGTAGCACGCGTCCGAGAGGAACCCCGGGTTCTTCACCGCCGCGGTGCCGATGATGATGTAGGTCACGCCGGCATCGAGATAGCTTTCGATCGTGTCGAGGTCGCGAATGCCGCCGCCGACCTGGATCGGCATTTTCTCGCCCACCGCCTTGACCATGTCGCGGATGATCTTCTCGTTCTTGGGGTGGCCGGCGACCGCGCCGTTCAGATCGACGACATGCAAGCGCCGCGCGCCCTCGGCCGCCCAGTGCTTCGCCATCGCGACCGGGTCCTCGGAAAACACGGTGGCCGTCTTCATGTCGCCCTGCCTGAGGCGCACGCAGCGGCCGTCTTTCAGATCAATCGCCGGGATGATGAGCACTGCAGTGCTCGATGCGAATCAGGTCAGGGACGCCAACGCACGAAATTGGAGAGAAGTTGCAGGCCGGCCGACTGGCTTTTTTCGGGATGGAACTGGACGGCAAAGATGTTATCGCGCGCCACGGCGCAGGTAAAGGGCGCGCCGTACTCGCAGGTACCGGCAATGAGCGCCGCATCGGCGGGGGCGGGGTGATAGCTGTGCACGAAGTAGAACCGGCTCCGATCGGCGATGTCCCCCCACAGCGGGTGGGACCGGCGCTGCTCGACCTCGTTCCAGCCCATGTGCGGAATCTTGAGTCCGGACACCTTCAGGCGCGGGACCCGCCCCGGCAGCAGCCCCAGCCCCGGCGTGTCACCCTCCTCGCCCCGCTCGAAGAGCATCTGCAGGCCGATGCAGATGCCGAGGAAGGGTTTTTCGCCCGCCGCCTCGATCACCGCCTCGCGCGCCCCGCTTGCCGTGAGCTGGCGCATGCAGTCGGGCAGCGCGCCCTGCCCGGGGACGACCAGCCTTTCGCTGGAGCGAATTCTTTCCGGCTCCGCGGTGATCACGATTTCCGCTTGCGGCGCCACCCGCTCGAGCGCCTTGGACACCGAGCGCAGGTTGCCCATCCCGTAGTCGACGACGGCGATCCGCATGTTCCGGCGGCTACAGCGAGCCCTTGGTGGACGGGACCGTGCCGGCCGCGCGCGGATCGGGCTCGGCCGCCATGCGCAGCGCACGCGCGAACGCCTTGAACATGGTCTCGCACTGGTGATGCGCGTTGTCGCCGCGCAGGTTGTCGATGTGCAGCGTCACCTGCGCATGGTTGACCAGGCCCTGGAAGAACTCGTGCACCAGGTCGGCATCGAACTCGCCGATCAGCGCCCGCGTGAACGTCACGTTGTAAGAGAGGCCCGGGCGTCCGGAGAAATCGAGCACCACGCGCGAGAGCGCCTCATCGAGCGGCACGTAGGCATGGCCGAAGCGGCGCACGCCCGACTTGTCGCCGATCGCCCTGGCGAGCGCCTGGCCGAGCGTGATGCCGATGTCCTCCACGGTGTGGTGGGCGTCGATGTGCAGGTCGCCCTTCGCCTCGATCTCCAGATCGAGCATGCCGTGGCGGGCGACCTGGTCGAGCATGTGCTCGAGAAACGGGATGCCGGTGGCGAGCTTTGCCTTTCCGGAGCCATCCAGGTTGAGCTTCACCCGGATCTGCGTCTCCTTGGTGTTGCGCTCGACTTCGGCGGTTCTGGGCTTCACGTTTTCAGCGCCTCTCGCAGTCCGGCGATCAGTATACGGTTTTCCTCGGGCGAGCCGACCGTGAGGCGCAGGCAGTTCTGCAGGGCCGGCAGCCCGCCGTCGAAGTTGCGCACGAGCACCCCTTGCGCCTTGAGGCTTTCGAACACGCGCGTGCCCGAGCCGGCCGGCCCCTGCACGCGCGCGAGAAAAAAGTTGGCGACCGACGGATAGATCGTGATGCCGGGCAGGCGCTCGAGCTCGGGCCGGATGCGCTCGCGCTCGGCGAGCACCTTGCCGGCCTGCTCATCGAGCACCTTCTTGTTCTCCAGCAGCTTCACCGCCACCGCCTCGGTGATGACGTTGATGTTGAAGGGCGAGCGCGCCTTGTTGAATTCTCCGATCCATTCAGGCCGCGCGCAGACATACCCCAGGCGCAGCCCCGCCATGCCGATCTTGGACACGGTGCGCATCACCGCGAGGTTTTCGAACTCGGCGAGGCGCGGCATGAAAGTCCCGCCGGCGAAAGGCTGGTAGGCCTCGTCGATGACCACGAGGCCGGGCGCGGCGCGCAGGATGCGCTCGATGTCGGCGACCGGAAAAGCGTTGCCGGTCGGGTTGTTGGGATAGGCGATCCAGACGAGCGCGGGTTTCTCCTTCGCCATCGCGGCGAGGAAGGCGTCGCCATCAAGCGTGAAGTCCTCGCGCAGCGGCACGCCGACAAAGCGCAGGCGGTAAAAGAGCGCCTGCGCCGCGAAGATCGCGAACGACGGCGAAGGCGCCATGACTGCCGCGCCCTCGCGCGCGAGCGTCGCGGTGATGTACTGGATGCATTCATCCGAGCCGTTGCCGAGCAGAACCTCGCAGCCGGCAGGCACCTGCATCACCTCTTTGATCAAGCCGCGCAGCTTCTCCGCGGTCGGAATGGGATAGCGATTGAGCGCGAGCCCCGCGACGACGCGGCCCACCTCGGCGGCGAGCCCGGGCGGCAGGCCATAGGGGCTCTCCATGAGATCGAGCTTGACCAGCCCGGTCGCGTCCGCCACCGGATAGGCGTGCATTGTCTGGATCTCCGGCCGCACGACCTTGGGCGCATTGCTGCTCATCGGCGGCCTCCGGTCCGCATTTCCGCTGACCGGGCATGCGCCTGCAGCCCCTCGCCGCGCGCAAGCGTCGCCGCAAGCCGGCCGAGCGTGCGGGCGCCCGCCGGCGATACGCCGATCACGCTCGAGCGCTTCTGGAAGTCGTACACGCCGAGCGGCGAGGAAAAGCGCGCCGTGCCGGCGGTCGGCAGGATGTGGTTCGGTCCGGCGCAATAGTCGCCGATCGCCTCCGAGCTCCAGCGCCCGAGGAAGATCGCGCCCGCGTGGCGAAGCTTCGGCAGCAGCGCGCGCGGGTTCGCCACCGAGAGCTCCAGATGCTCCGGCGCGATCGCGTTGGCGATGCGGCAGGCTTCGCCGAGATTGCGGACATGGATCAGGGCACCCCGTCCCGCCAGCGATGCGCGGATGATCTCGCGCCTTTGCATTTCCGGCATAAGCCTTGCGACGGCTTGCTCGACCCTTGCGAGATACGAAAGCGAAGGGCAGAGCAGGATCGCCTGGGCGAGCTCGTCGTGCTCGGCCTGCGAAAAGAGATCCATCGCCACCCATTCCGGGTCGGTGCCGCCATCGCAGATGACGAGGATTTCCGAGGGGCCCGCGATCATGTCGATGCCGACTTCGCCGAACAGCTGGCGTTTCGCCGCGGCGACGTAGGCGTTGCCCGGGCCCACGATCTTGTCGACGCGCGGCACGCTCTTCGTGCCGCAGGCGAGCGCGGCGACCGCCTGCGCTCCGCCGATCGCAATCACGCGGTCGACGCCCGCGATCGCCGCCGCGCCGAGGACGAGCGGCACGGGATTCGGGCTCACCATGACGATCTCGCCCACGCCCGCGACCTTCGCGGGAATCGCGTTCATGAGGACCGAGGAAGGATAGGCCGCCTTTCCGCCCGGCACATAGATGCCGACACGCTCGAGCGGGCTCACCCTCTGGCCGAGCACCGTGCCGTCCGCCTCGCGCACCGTCCACGAATTCGCGCGTTGCTTCTCATGGAAGCGGCGAATCCGATGGGCGGCCATGCGCAGGGCCCGCAGGTCCTCCTTGGGGATCTTCCTCAGTGCTTTTTTCAGATCGCCGCCGGAAAATTCCAGGGCCCCGACAGAGCGCGCCCGGACGCCGTCGAATTTCCTGCTGTACGCCAGCACGGCCGCGTCGCCGCGCCGCCGCACGTCGGCGATGATCGACTTCGCGACGCGCTCGACGCGCGCATCCTGCGCCGCCTGGTAGCGCGTCAGCGCGGCGAGCTTCGCATCGAAGTCGCGCTGGCGCGTGGAAAGACGGCGCAGCTTCATTTTTTCGCCGCCTTCCTGAAAGCGTCGATGAGCGGCTGCAGCTCGGCGCGGCGCGTCTTCAGCGCCGCCTGGTTGACGATGAGCCGCGAGGTCACCGGCATGATCTCCTCTACCGGCACGAGATCGTTCGCGCGCAGCGTCTTGCCGGTCGCGACCAGGTCGACGATCGCATCGGCGAGCCCGAGGAGCGGCGCGAGCTCCATCGAGCCGTACAGGCGGATGAGATCGACGTGCACGCCCTTGGCGGCAAAGTGCTCGTGCGTGGTCTGCACGTACTTGGTCGCGATGCGCAGGCGCGCGCCCTGGCGCACCGCCGCCGGGTAGTCGAAGCCGCGCCGCGTCGCCACCATCATGCGGCAGGCGGCGATGCCGAGGTCGACGGGCTGATAAAGGCCGGCGCCGCCATGCTCGACGAGCACGTCCTTGCCGGCGATGCCGAGCTCCGCGGCGCCGTGCTGCACGTAGGTGGGCACGTCCGAGGCGCGCACGACGATGAGGCGCACGCCGCTCATGCGCGTCGCGAGGATGAGCTTCCTCGAGCGCTCGGGATCTTCCTTCGGCACCGCCCCGACGCGCGCGAGCAGGGGCGCGGTTTCCTCGAGGATCCTTCCTTTTGACAACGCGAGGCGGATGTCGGCCATCGGTTCGAGTCTATCCGTCCCGGTCAGCTCACGCGGCGGATGCGCGCGCCGAGCGCGCCCAGCTTCTTTTCGAGCGCCTCGTAGCCGCGATCGAGGTGGTAGATCCGGTCGACGGTGGTCTCGCCCTCGGCCGCGAGCGCCGCAATGACGAGGCTCGCCGAGGCGCGCAGGTCGGTCGCCATCACCTGCGCCGCGGACAGGCGCTCGACGCCCTTCACCACGGCGACATTGCCCTTCAACTCGATTTGCGCGCCAAGGCGTGCAAGCTCGGGCACATGGGTGAAGCGATCGAGGTAGATCGTGTCCTCGATGACGCTGGTGCCCTCGGCGAGCGCGCAAACCGCGATCATCTGCGCCTGCATGTCGGTGGGAAAGCCGGGAAAGGGCTGCGTGACGACGTTTACCGCCCGGGGCCGCGCGGGCCCCGCGATGCCGACCGAGTCGCGCCCGCGCTCGACGGCGCAGCCAGCCTCCTCGAGCTTGCGCAGCGACGCCTCGAAATGCTCGGGCACGACGCCCGCGAGGCGGATGTGGCCGCCCGTCATCGCGGCGGCAGCGGCGAAGGTTGCCGCCTCGATGCGATCGGGAATGATCGTGGCCTCGATCGGCCGGAGCGAGCGCACCCCCTCGATGCGGAGCCGGCGCGAGCCGAGCCCTTCGATTTTCGCGCCGCAGGCGACGAGCACCTCGCCCAGCGCGGTCACATCGGGCTCGACCGCCGCGTTCTCGAGCACGGTCGTCCCTTCGGCGAGCACCGCCGCCATCATGAGCTGCGCGGTGGCGCCGACCGACACCACGTCGAAGGCGTAGGTCGCGCCTTTGAGCTTCACGTCGCGGCCGACGATGTAGCCGTGCTCGATCTCGAGTGCCGCGCCCATCGCCTGCAGGCCGGCGAGGTGCAGGTTGACCGGGCGCGGCCCCCAGGCGCAGCCGCCAGGCAGCGACACCTTCGCCTTGCCGAAGCGCGCGAGCAGCGGTCCGAGCACGTAGATGCTCGCGCGCATCGTCTTGACGAGCTCGTAGGGCGCCTCGACGGCGTTCACGCCCTGCGTGTCGATGGTGAGCCCGTTGCCCTCGAAGGCGACCTTGGCGCCGAGCAGCTCGAGCACGCGCGCGAAGGTGCGCGTGTCGCGCAGCTGCGGCACGTTGCGAAGCCGGTGCACGCCGGGGGCGAGCAAGGTCGCCGCCATGACCGGCAGCGCCGCGTTCTTCGCGCCGGAAATGCGCACTTCGCCCTCGAGCGGCCGGCCGCCGGAGATGACCAGCTTATCCACCGGCAGGCTTCTCCGGGCGCGCGGCAAACTCCTCGGGCGTGAGCGTCTGCATGGAAAGCGCGTGGATCTCGGCGCGCATGCGATCGCCGAGCGCCGCATAGACGAGCTGGTGGCGGTGCACGCGGCTCTTGCCCGCGAACGCCGCCGAGACGATGAGCGCCTGAAAGTGCTGGCCGTCGCCCTCCACCTCGAGCCGTTCGCAGGCGAGACCCGCCGCAATGCCGCTTTTCACGCTCTCTGGAGTCACCATGACGATTCCTATTGCCTGAGCTTGTAGCCGGAACGCAGGAGCGCGAGGCCGCCCGCCGAAAGGAGCACGAAGCATACCGCGACCACGCCGAGGCTCGTGAGCGGCGGCACGTCCGACACGCCGAAAAAGCCGTAGCGAAAGCCGTCGATCATGTAGAAAAACGGGTTCAGGTGCGAGGCCGTCTGCCAGACTTGCGGCAGCTGGTGGATCGAATAGAACACGCCCGACAGGAAGGTGAGCGGCAGGATGACGAAATTCTGGAACGCGGCGATCTGGTCGAACTTGTCGGCCCAGAGCGCGGCGACGAGGCCGAGCGCGCCCAGGATCGCCGCGCCGAGGAACGCGAAGCCGAGCACCCAGAGCGGCGCGGCGAGCTGCAGGTCGACAAACGCGAGCGCCACGGCGAGCACGGCCGCGCCCACCACGAGCCCTCGCACGATCGAGGCGAGCACGTAGGCGCCGAAGAACTCGAGGTAGCTGATCGGCGGCAGCAGCATGAAGACGAGGTTGCCGGTCACCTTCGACTGGATGAGGCTGGAGGCGCTGTTGGCAAACGCGTTCTGCAGCACGCTCATCATGACGAGGCCCGGCACGAGAAACTGCGCGTAGGTCACGTGCTCGAACGCGCGCACGCGTCCCTCCAGCGCGTAGGCGAAGACGAGCAGGTAGAGGAGCGCGGTCAAGACGGGCGCGGCGACGGTCTGGAAGGCGACCTTCCAGAAGCGCAGCAGCTCCTTGTAGAGAAGCGTCGGGAAGCTCGACATCAGTGCTTCTCCATCACGCGGATGAACACTTCCTCCAGGTCGGGACGGTCGAGCTCGAGATCGGCGATTTCCACGCCCTCCCCGCGCAGGCGCGCGAGCTGTCGCTCGAGATCGGCGTAGCCCGCGAGCTCGAGCGTGAACTGCCGGCCGTCGCGCGCTGCGACGCGCGCGATCACCCCCGAGCTCGAGAAGGCGGTCAGCAGATTCTTCGTCGAATCGAGCGCGACGATGCGCCCGTTCTTGAGCATGGCAATGCGGTCGCAGAGAAGCTCCGCCTCCTCGAGATAATGCGTGGTGAGGACGATGGTGTGGCCGTCGCGGTTCAGGCGCCGGATGAACTGCCACAGTCCCTGGCGCAGCTCCACGTCCACGCCCGCGGTGGGCTCATCGAGCACGATCACCGGCGGCCGGTGCACGAGCGCCTGGGCGACCAGGACCCGGCGCTTCATGCCGCCCGAGAGCGTGCGCATGTTGGCATCGGCTTTGCCGACGAGATCGAGGTGGCGCATCACCTCGTCGATCCAGTCATCGTTGCGCCGCAGGCCGAAATACCCCGACTGGAAGCGCAGCGTCTCGCGCACGGTGAAGAACGGATCGAAGACGAGCTCCTGCGGCACGACGCCGAGCAGGCGCCGCGCGCGGCGGTAGTCGGCGACGACGTCGGCGCCGAGCACGCGCACTTCGCCGCTCGTCGCGCGCACGAGGCCCGCGACGATGCTGATCAGCGTCGTCTTGCCGGCGCCGTTGGGGCCGAGCAGGCCGAAGAACTCGCCTTCGGCGACCTCGAGGCTGACCCCGGCGAGCGCTCGCAGCGCGCCGTAGCGCTTCTCGACGTTCCTGGCTTCGATGGCGAAGGTCATGGGCGGCGCGCCCGCGACCACGTGCTGCGGGGCACGCGCGCGCGGGCCTTCGGATCAGTGGTGAGAAGAGGACGCGCCGGGCAGGAGTTCCGCGACGCCGTACAGTCTTGCGATGGCCGTCAGGCCCTCGGGGAGCTGCGTGAACGCAAGGGTCGCGTCACGTCGCTTCGCCTCGCGCAGCCAGGCGAGGAGCAGCGCGAGCGCGGAGGAATCGAGCTCGCCCACCTCTCCCAGGTCGACGGTGCGCGCCCCCTCGGCGATCGCCGCGTTGCCCTGCGCGAGCGCGGCCGCGACCGTCGAAAGGGTGAGCGCGCCGCTCACGTGCAGGCGCTCTCCGTCCCTGCGCACGACGGCGGGCGGGGTCATTTCTTCGCTCCCGCCGCGGGTTTCTCAAGCGACTTGTTCTTGGTCTGCAGCGCCTTGATGAGCCCGTCGATGCCGCCCTGGCGCACCTGGTTGTCGAACTCGGTGCGGTAGTTGGCGACGAGGCTGATGCCGGCGACCCGCACGTCCCAGACTTTCCAGCCGTTCGGGCGCTTCTCCATGTCGTAGTCGATCTGGACCGGCTCGGTGCCCGACTGCAGCACGCGCACGTTGACGGTGACGTCGGTGTCGGTGGGCTTCGCGCGCAGCGGCCGGAAGTCGAATCGCTGGTTGCTGTACGCGGCAAGCGAGCTCGCGTAGGTGCGCACCAGCAAGGTCTTGAATTCGTCCACCAGGCGCGATTTCTGCTCCGGGGTGGCCTTGTCCCAGTTGCGTCCCACCGCGCTCGAGGTCATCGCCGTGAAGTTGAAGTGCGGCAGGACCTTGTCCTCGATGACGGAGATGAGCTTGCGGCGGTCGCCGTCCTTGACGTCCTTCTGGATGATGCCGACCACCTCGAGCGTCACGCTCTTCACGAGCGCGTCGGGAGACTGCTCCTGCGCGGCAGCGCCGAGGCAAAAAGCGAAGGCAGCCGCCGCGGCCGCCGTCGCGAGCCGAAGGGACTTCGCGAACATGCTAACTGCCGCTGCTGCCGCTGACGTCGCCCGGATGGGGCTGGGCCGGCTCCTCGAGCAGGCGAATGGCCGAGTCCAGATGCGGGGGAAGGGCCGCGCGCGGCGTGGCGGCCGCAGGCGTGCTCATCGGCGCGGCGGGCGCGGCCTCGGAACGCGGCGCGACCGGCGCCGTTTCTTCGGCGCGCGGCAGGTCGCGCGAGGCGCGCGGCGGATTGCCGTCGTAGATCAGGCTGCGCCGCCGCTGCAGGTAGGCATCTCGCTGGAATACGTACTTGTCGAGCGCCGCTTCCTCGAGGATGCGGCTCGCATCGAGCAGGTCGGCCCGCTTGCTGGTGGCGCGCAGCGCGACCGTGGCGTAGCGCACGCCCTTCGGATCGTGCTGGAGCACCGGGTCGAAATGGAAGTCGAACAAGAGGCCCGCGCTGTCTCGCACGGTGCTCGGCCCGAGGAGCGGCCACACGAGGTAAGGGCCGTCGCCCGCGCCCCAGCGGCCGAAGGTCTGGCCGAAATCCTCGTCGTGCTTCTCGATGCCCATCTCGGAGGCGACGTCGTTGATCCCGAAAAGTCCGATCGTGCTGTTGAAGCCGAAGCGCGCCCAGTCGGTCACCGCGTCGAGCGGCTTGCCCTGCAGCAGGTTGTTCGCCCCGATCCACAAGTCGGCGATGTTGGCGAAGAAATTGCGCACCCAGTAGCGGCCCTGCTCGGGCACCACGTCGTGGTAGGCCGTCGCGACCGGCTTGCCGATCGCCTGGTCGAAGGTCTCGTTGAACGAGTACATCGCGCGGTTGAAGCCCTCGGCCGGATCGCGCGGATCGCCACCGCCGGTCGTGGCGCATCCCGCCGCCCCCGAGAGGAGCAGCGCCGCCATCCAAGTTGCGATCCGTTGCCTGGTCACTTTTCGTTCTTCCCCGCCGCTTTCGCGTCCTTGCCTTCGTCCTTGCCCTCAGCCGCCTTGCTGAACAGGAACTGGCTGATCAGGTTCTCCAGCACCACGGCCGACTGGGTCAGTCTCATCCGGTCGCCCGCCTTGAGCATCTTATCGTCTCCGCCCGCCTCCAGCCCGATGTACTGCTCGCCCAGCAAGCCCGAGGTCAGGATCTTGGCCGAGGTATCGCGCGGAAACTTGAACTGGGAGTCGATGTTGAGCGTGACGATGGCCTCGTAGCTTTCGTTGTCGAAACCGATGTCCGACACCCGCCCGACCACCACCCCCGCGCTCTTGATCGCCGCCCGCTTCTTGAGCCCGCCAATGTTAGCAAACTTGGCCTCAAGCTGATATGTCTGGCTGGTCGAGAAGGTCAGGTTGCCCACCCTGAGCGCCAGAAACAACAATCCGGCGAATCCGGCGGCGACGAAGATGCCGACCCAGATGTCGATGGTGGAACGTTTCATCTTGCGTTTCCTCCGGTGAACATAAGCGCGGTAAGCACGAAATCGAGCGCGAGAATGGCGAGCGAAGAGGTGACTACGGTGCGCGTCGTGGCCCCCGAGACCCCCTCGGCCGTGGGGGTCGCGTCGTAGCCCTCGAACACGGCGATCCAGGTGACCGCAACCCCGAACACGAAGCTCTTGATGACCCCGTTCAGGATGTCCTGGCGCCAGTCGACCGAGGCCTGCATCTGCGACCAGAAGGCGCCCTCGTCCACGCCGATCAGCTGCACCCCGACGAGATAGCCCCCGAAGATGCCCATCGCCGAGAAGAGCGCGGCAAGGAGCGGCATCGAGAGCACTCCGGCCCAGAAGCGCGGCGCGACCACGCGCGCGACCGGGTCGATCGCCATCATTTCCATGGCGGCGAGCTGCTCGGTCGCCTTCATGAGGCCGATCTCGGCAGTGATCGCCGACCCGGCCCGGCTGGCAAAAAGGAGGCCCGAAACGACGGGACCGAGCTCGCGCACCAGGGACAGCGCGACCAGGATGCCGAGCGCTTCCGACGACCCGTAGCGCTGCAGCGTGTCGTAGCCCTGCAGGCCGAGCACCATGCCGACGAAAAGGCCCGACACAAGGATGATGACGAGCGACATGACACCGGCGAAGTACATCTCGCGCACCGTCAGCCGGAAACGCCCGAGCGCCGTGCCCGAATGCATGAGCACGTAGCCGAGGAAGCGGACCGCGTAGCCGAGCTGCCAGACGCGCCGCGTCACCGCGCCGCCGAGCCGCCCGAAGAAGTCAACCATGGTCGATCGACTCCAGGTCGGCGGCGTAGGCCGGCGCCGGGTAGTGGAAAGGGATCGGGCCGTCGGTCTCGCCGCGCACGAACTGGCTCACGAACGATTCCGTGGAGCCGCGCATCTCGGCGGGCGTGCCGTGCGCGACGATGCGGCCGGCGGCCATGAAGTAGACGTAATCGACTATCGCGAAGCATTCCTCGACGTCGTGGCTCACCACGATCGAGGTCTGCCCGAGCGAGTCGTTGAGCGTCCGGATGAGCCGCGCGATCACCCCGAGCGAGATGGGATCGAGGCCCGTGAAGGGCTCGTCATAGAGCATGAGCCGCGGGTCGAGCGCGATGGCGCGCGCGAGCGCGACGCGCCGCGCCATGCCGCCCGAGAGCGCCGAGGGCATGAGCTCGGCCGCACCGCGCAGGCCCACCGCCTCGAGCTTCATCAGCGCAAGGTCGCGCACGAGCGGCTCCGGCAGGTCCGTGTGCTCGCGCATCTGGAAGGCGACGTTGTCGAACACGCTCATGTCCGTGAAGAGCGCGCCGAACTGGAAGAGCATGCCCATCTTCCGGCGCAGCGCGAAGATGCCCGCGCCGTCGAGCCGCTCGAGATCGGCGCCAAGCACCCGGGCACTGCCCGAATCGGCCTTGAGCCACCCGGCGATGAGGCGCAGCAGCGTCGTCTTGCCGCAGCCGGACTGGCCCATGATGCCGACCACGCTGCCCTGCGGGATCTCGAGGTCGATGCCGTGCAGCACGGGACGCGCGCGGTCATAGCCGAAGCTGACGTTGCCGATTCTGACAATGGGGGCGCTAGGCACGGGGGGATGCGCGGCGGAAGCCGGATTATAGTATCGGCCACATGACAGCTTCTGTCGGCGCCCCGGCCCTGCGCGCCTCCGGCCTCGTAAAGCGCTACGGCGCGCGGACCGCGCTCTCAGGCGTCGATCTCGAAGTTGCGCCGGGCGCCGCCGTCGGACTGGTGGGCGCGAACGGCGCCGGAAAGACCACGTTCCTCAAGTGCGTCCTCGATTTGTGCGACATCCAGGCGGGACAGGTGGAGATCTTCGGCGTGCCGGCCCGACAGGCGCGCGCGCGGGCAAGCCTCGCCTACGTGCCCGAGCGCTTCATGCCGCCGCACTACCTGCTGGGGCGCGAGTTTCTCGCCATGACCGCGGGGCTCGCCGGCGTGCGGTTCGATCCGGCGCGCGCGCGCGCGCTCGCCGAGGCGCTCGAGCTCGATCCCGGCGCGCTCGAGCGACCCGTGCGCCAGCTCTCCAAGGGCATGGCGCAAAAGCTCGGGCTCGCCGGCTGCTTCCTGCTCGAGCGCGACCTCTACCTGCTCGATGAGCCGATGAGCGGGCTCGATCCGGCCGGGCGCGTCGCAGTGAAGACGCTGCTCGCAAGCCTGCACGGCAAGGGGCGCGCGCTCTTCTTCACCTCGCACGTGCTCGCAGACGTCGAGGAGCTGTGCCAGGCGATCGTGGTGCTCGATGCGGGCGTCGTGCGCTTTCGCGGCGCGCCCGCCGAGCTTTGCGCGCGCTATGGCGAGGCAAGCCTCGAGCGCGCGTTCCTCTCCTGCGTGAGAAACCGGGCCGTCCATGGCGGGCAAGCTCCAGTCCGCGCCTGAGGGCCGCGCGCGGCTGCTCGTCGTCGACGACGACGCGCTCATCACCGACACGCTCGCCTTCGCGCTCGGCGCCGAATTCGAGGTGCTTGCCTGCGAGTCGCGGCCGCACGCGATCGAGCTCCTGCGCCAGCTGCCCGAGGCGCCGCAGCTCGCGCTGGTCGACCTGGGGCTGCCGCCGACCCCGCACGCGCCCGACGAGGGCTTCCAGCTGATCGCGGACCTGCTTGCGCACTCGCCCGCCATGCGCATCTTCGTGCTCTCGGGGCAGAACGACGCGGCGCACGCGCGCCATGCGCGCACCCTCGGCGCGGCCGAGTTCATCGCCAAGCCGTGCGACCCGGCCGCGCTGAAAAAAATCCTTTCGCGCGCGCTCGCCGTGCGCGAGGCGGAAATGCGCGCCGAACTGCGCGCAGTCGGCGCCGGCACGCGCGCCGACGAGCTGATCGGCCAGAGCCCGGCGCTCATGAAGCTGAAGAGCCAGCTCGCGCAATTCGCCGACTCGCGCTTCCCCGTACTGATCGAGGGCGAGTCCGGCAGCGGCAAGGAGCTGGTCGCGCGCAGCCTTCACCGGCTCTCCGCGCGCGCCGACAAGCCGTATTTCGCGCTCAATTGCGCCGCGATCGCCCCCACCCTGGTCGAGCCGACGCTCTTCGGCTATGCCAAGGGCGCCTTCACCGGGGCGCAGGCGAACAAGGCCGGCTACTTCGAGGACGCGGGCGAGGGAACGCTGTTCCTCGATGAAATCGGCGAGCTGCCACTCGAGATGCAGGCCAAGCTCCTGCGCGTGCTTGAGAACGGCGAATACCAGCGCGTGGGCGAGACCGCGAGCCGCGTCTCGGGCGCGCGCGTGATCGCCGCGAGCAACCGCGATCTGCGCCAGCAGGTGAAGAAGGGCGAATTCCGCCCGGACCTCTATCACCGGCTGTCGGTGTTCACGCTCGGCGTGCCGCCGCTGCGCGAGCTCGAAGGCGACAAGCTGCTGCTGCTCGAGCATTTCCGGCGCTTCTATGCCGAGCAATCGGGCGTGCAGCCGTTTTCGCTCGACGCGGCCGCCGAGCGCCGCTGGCTCGAGTACCGCTTTCCGGGCAACGTGCGCGAGCTGCGCAACATCGTCATCCGCCTCACCACGCGGTACCCCGGCCGGCGCCTGTCCGCGGCGGAGCTCGAGCCCGAGTTCGATGCCGCGCTCAACCTCGCGAGCCCTGCAGAGGGCGCCGAAGGCGACCCCGCAGCGCAGGCGCTCAGGCATCTCGAGCGCAGCCGCGGCATCCGCCTGGACGAAGTGCTGCAATCGGTCGAGCGCGGCTACATCGAGGCCGCACTCAGGCTCACCCGCGGCAACATCAGCCAGGCCGCGAAGCTCCTCGGCGTCAACCGGACCACGCTCTACAGCCGCATCAGCGCGCTGGAGGGCGAGGCTCGCGAAGAACCCCCGGGCGAGGATCGCTAGCCGTGGCGCTTTATCTCGAGCACTTCGGGCTGAAGGAGCCGCCTTTTCGCATCACCCCGCACACCGACTTCTTCTTCGACGGCGCCGACCGCGGCGCGACGCTCGAAGGGCTCATGTACGCGATCGTTCACGACGAGGGGATCGTCAAGGTGAGCGGCGAGATCGGCAGCGGCAAGACGACGCTGTGCCGCGTGCTGATGGAGCGGCTGCCGCCCGAGGTCGAGACCGTCTTTCTCGCCAACCCTTCCTATTCGCGCGCCGAGATCCTGCACGCGATCGCCGAGGAACTCGGCCGCGCACCGGCCGAGGGCGCCCCCTCGGGGGCCCTGCGCGAGCTGCAGTCGCGGCTGATCGAGCTCTATGGCGCGGGCCGGCGCGTGGTGGTGCTGATCGACGAGGCGCACGCCATGCCCGAGGAGACGCTCGAGCAGGTGCGCCTCCTTTCCAACCTCGAGTCCAACCGCCACAAGCTGCTGCAGATCGTGCTTTTTGGCCAGCCCGAGCTCGACGAGGCGCTCGCCAAGCCCTCGATGCGCCAGCTGAAGGATCGCATCACGCACAGCTTTCGCACCCGGCCGCTCGCCACCGACGAGGTCGCGAAGTACGTCGCTTTCCGCCTGCGCGCGGCGGGGCACCGCGGCGGCGAGATCTTCTCGCGCGAGGCGATCGCCGCTGTCGCGCGCGCGTCGAGCGGTCTTACCCGGCGCATCAACGTGCTTTGCGACAAGGCGCTGCTCGCCGCCTTTGCCGGGAACTCGGCCAGCGTGAGCGCGAAACACGTGCGCGCCGCCGTCGCCGACTCGGAGTTCGCCGCCACGCCGACGGGTCCGCGCCGCAGCCTGCGGGCGCTCGCCGCGCTCGCGCTCGTGGCGCTCGGCGCCGCGGCGGCAGGCGCGGTTTTCTGGTTCCTGCGCGAGCCGGCGACGCCCCCCGTGATCGAGCCGAGCGCCCCGCAAAGACCGCCCGCCCCGCCGGCTCCAAAGCCGGCTGCACCGCAGGCCTCCAATCCGGTCGCCGAACCGCATGCAGAGCCGGCAACCATCGTCGAGAAGCCAAAGCCGCCCTCGCTCGGCGAGGACCAGCTGCGCCGCTTCGATGGCTACGCGGCGGGGCAGAACCGCCTGCTGCGCGAGCGGCTCGCTGCCACTCGAGCAGCGCTCCTCGCCACGCCGGATGCCAGCTGCGGCATCGAGCTTTTTTTGACCGAGAACAGCGATCCCGGGCGCACCGAGCGGTTTCTTGTTCGCGCACGCGAGCTCGTGTCGCTGGACAAGCTCTACGTCATCCCAGTGTCGGCCGGCGCGCGCTACTTCCTGCGCGTGGTCTATGGCGTGTATCCGGACCGCGAGGCCTGCACCGAGGCGGCCCGACAGCTGCCGCCCAAGTACCAGCAATCGTTCGTCTTCACGCTGCGCAGTTTCGCCGAGCTGCGGGCCGCGGTTTGAGGACTTGATCCGGCCCCGCCTGACGGTCAGAAAACGTCATAACGACAGTCGCTTAGCCCAACTTCTTCAACCTTGAAGCGTGCTATCCTAGCCGGATGGGAGCAGCCCCGGGGGTGGACGCTCGGCTAAGCAGCGCGGCAGCGATGGCACTCGTGCTGGTGCTGTCGGCGTGCGGACAGGCCCCGATCCAGCCCTCCCCCACGCACATCCGCGCCGAGCAGCCGGCGCCCGAGGGCGCCATTCCCGCGCCGGTGCAGGTGGCACCCCTGCTGCCGCCGCCGAGCCCTGCGCAGCGCGCCGAGACCTATACCGTCGTCGTCAACAATGTGCGCGTTCAGGATCTGCTCTTTGCGCTCGCGCGCGACGCGAAGCTCAACGTCGACATCAGCCCGGGCGTGCAGGGCAATGTGACGCTGAACGCGATCGACCAGACCCTGCCGCAGATCCTCAGTCGCATCTCAAAGCAGGTCGACATGCGCTACGAGATCGACGGCCCGACGCTCTCGGTCATGCGCGACTCGCCCTACCTGCGCGTCTATCGCGTCGACTACGTCAACCTCGCGCGCGACACGACCAACCAGGCGAATCTGTCCACGCAGGTGAGCGGCACCTCGGCAGCCGGCGGCGCGGGCGGCGGCGGCGCGGGCACGGCGAACAACTCGACCTCGATCATCAAGACCACCTCGGTCAACAAGTTCTGGGACACGCTCATCAACAACATCAAGGACATCCTGCGCGAGACCGACAAGGTGATTCCGCTCGGCACGCAGGCCGCGGCGCCCCCGGGGAACACGCCGCCCGCCGCGACGGCCGCACCGGGGACGGCCCCGGTGCAGCAGGTCGTGCTGGCGCAGCCGCAGATGGAATTCCGCGAAGCGGCCTCGGTCATCGCCAACGCCGAAGCGGGCGTTCTTACCATCCGCGCCACCTCGCGCCAGCACGAAAAGGTGCAGGAGTTCCTCGATCAGGTGCTCGCGAACGTCAAGCGCCAGGTGCTGATCGAGGCCACGATCGCCGAAGTGCAGCTGAACAACCAGTACCAGCGCGGAATCGACTGGACGCGCCTCGGCGGCCCGCACGGCCTGTCGCTTACGCCGAATTCCTCGGTCGCGCCGGCCACGCTGACCACTGCACGCAATACCTTCGTACTCGGCTTTTTCCAGCCCGGCCTCAACATCAGCGGCACCCTGCAGCTGCTCGAATCGTTCGGCGACGTGCGGGTGCTCTCCAGCCCGAAGGTGAGCGTGCTCAACAATCAGACCGCGGTGCTGAAGGTCGTCGACAACCTCGTCTACTTCACCGTCCAGGCGCAGACGACCACGAGCCAGACCACCGCGCTCACCACCTTCACGACGACGGTCAACTCGGTGCCGGTCGGCTTTCTCATGTCGGTCGTGCCGCAGATCAGCGAGAACGACACGGTGCTGCTCAATATCCGGCCCACCATCTCGCGCAAGGTCGGCGACGTGCAGGATCCCAATCCCGCGCTCGCCAACCCCTGCGGCAACAACCCGGTCGCGCAGCCGGGGTGCCAGCCGATCGCGAGCCTCATCCCGGTCATCCAGACGCGCGAGATGGAATCGGTGATGCGGGTGCAAAGCGGGCAGACGGCCGTGCTGGGCGGTCTCATCCAGGACACCGTCACCAACAACGAGGACACGATCCCCGGCGTCAACCGGGTCCCCGGCGTGGGACAGCTGCTCGCGCAGAGAAAGGACCTGAACCAGAAGACCGAGCTCGTGATCTTCCTGCGCCCGGTGGTCATCCGCAGCCCAAGCATCGAGGGCGATTACGCGGGCTACCGCGATCTCGTCCCGGGCAAGGACTACTTCCAGAAACCCAACCCCAGCCGGGTGCCGGCGGCCGAGTGACATGAGCCTTCTGCTCGAGGCGCTGAAAAAAGCGGAGCGGGCCAAGGAGGAAGCCGAGCGGCGCGCCAAGGGCGCCGCCGAGCCCGCCGAGGCGCCGGTCGATCCCGAGGCGACGGTCGCCGCCGAGCGGCATGTCACGACCAAGGACGAGCTGCCCGACATCTCGGCGCCGCTCGAGATCCTGAGCGACGACCTGCGGCCGCAAGCCCCGCCGCGTGCGCCCGCTTCGCCGCTCGCGCTCGAGGAAGAAACCCCCGCGCCGGCGCCGGAGGCGCTGAAAGCCCGCCGCGAGCCGGCGCGCGAAAGCGCTCGTGCCGCTTCGGCCGAAGCTCCTGCCGGCGATCGGGCCGCCGCGCAGAAGGTGTTCGAGGCGAAGTTCAAGGAGCCCAATCCGCGCATGCCCTTCTACATCACGATGGGCATCCTCGGCGTGTTCGCGGTTGGCACCGCCATCTACTTCTATATTCAGCTGCGGCCCGCGCCGGCGCTCGTCAACACCAATCCGGTGCGGCCCACGGATGAAAAGCCGGTCGACGTCGCAGCGCTGAAGCCGCCACCGGCGCAGAACGGCGCCCCGTCAGCGCCGGCCGCGACCGACATTCCTGGCCTGCCTTCCACTCCGGGGGCCAGCGCCCCGACGCCGCAAGGGGCCCCGACGCCTTCCGCACCGGCGGCAGCGCCTGCGTCCGCGGGCGGCGCAACGGCGGCGCCTGCATCCAGCGCACCGGTAGCGAGCGGCGCGGCCACGCCCCCGGCCAGGGCCGCAACTTCCGCGGTTGCACCGTCCGCTACGCCGCCCGCGGCGACGGTGACGCGCCCGCGGCCGGCCGCCTCGAGCGGCGCGCGCCGCCCCGCCGCCGCACCGGCCGCCAGGGAAAGCGAGCTCAGCGTCAGCCGCGGCGGGCCGCAGATCCACCCGAAAGTGCTGACTGGCTACGCGGCGTATCAGGCGGGCGATCTCACGACGGCGCGCAACGAATATCAGCAGGCGCTGCGCGACGAGCCCTCGAACCACGACGCGCTGCTCGGGCTTGCGGCCGTGGAGACGCGCGCCGGGCGCCTCGATCTCGCCGACGGGTACTACCGGAAGGTGCTGCAGGCCGATCCGCGCGACCCGCACGCGCAGGCCGGGATGATCGCGCTGCGCAACCAGCAGATCGATCCGATTCTCGCCGAGAGCCGCGTGAAGTCGCTCCTCGCCGTCGATCAGAACGCGAATGTGCTGTATTTCACGCTCGGCAACCAGTACGCGCAGCAGGGCCGCTGGCCCGAGGCGCAGCAGGCGTACTTCAAGGCCTACGCGTCGGATCCGGAGAACGCCGATTTCGCCTTCAATCTCGCAGTGAGCTTCGACCACATTCGCCAGCCGCAGCTTGCGCTCGAGTATTACCGCCGCGCGGTCGCGCTCGCCGAGAAGCGCAGCGCGAGCTTTTCCCTCGCCACTGCGCGCACCCGCATCCAGCAGCTCGCGCGCTGACGAAGTCTTGCTGTGACGAAGTTTTGCAGTGCGGCACCGAGCGGAAGGCGAGCCTGCCCTCCGGGCGGCCGGGTATCATAGAGATTGGATGAATTCGCCCACAAATCCGCAGGCTAAGCGCCACATCGGGCAGATCCTGATCGACCAGGGGATCCTCACCGAGGACCAGTTGCGCATCGCGCTGCTCGAGCAGATGAAGTCGCACCTGCCGGTCGGGCGGCTGCTCGTGCAGCTCGGCTTCGTGTCCGAGGCGACGCTGCGCGACGCGCTCTCGGAGAAGCTCGGGCTGCAGTCGGTCGATCTCGCGCACATCATCGTCGACCCGGCGGCGCTCAAGCTGCTGCCGCGCGAGCTCGCGCGCCGCTATCGCATGTTCCCCGTGGCGCTGGACCGCCAGGCGAAGAAATTCCTCATCGCGCTCTCCGACACGAACAACATCGTCGCGGTCGACCAGTTGCGCGCGCACCTGAAGGGCGACTTCGAGATCGAGCTGCGCCTCGCCGGCGACTCGGAGATCGAGCGCGCGATCGAGCACTACTACGGCCACGAGTTCTCCATCGACGGCATCCTGCGCGAGATCGAGACGGGCGAGGTCGACTACACCTCGATCGCCGAGGGCGACGAGTACTCCCAGCCGGTGGTGCGGCTCATCTCGGCGCTTCTTGCCGACGCGGTCGATCGCAGCGCTTCCGACATCCACTTCGAGCCCGAGCAGAACTTCCTGCGCATCCGCTACCGCATCGACGGCGTGCTGCGGCAGATCCGCTCGCTGCACAAGACCTACTGGCCGGCGATGGCGGTGCGCCTGAAGGTGATGGCGAAGATGAACATCGCCGAGACGCGCGCGCCGCAGGACGGCCGCATCTCGGCGACCATGTCGGGCCGCGTCGTCGACTTTCGCGTCGCCAGCCTGCCGACCACGCACGGCGAGAACGTGGTGCTGCGCATCCTTGACCGCCAGAAGGGCATCGTGCCGCTCGAGCGCCTCGGCCTGGAGGAGGCGCAGCTCGAGCTGCTCAAGAAGATGATCGCGCGGCCCGAGGGCATCATCATGGTCACCGGACCGACGGGCAGCGGCAAGACGACCACGCTCTACTCGATCCTCAACCACATCAATTCCGACGGCGTCAACATCATGACGCTGGAAGACCCGGTCGAGTACCCGATGACGCTCATCCGACAGACCTCGGTGGCGGAGGCCGCCAAGCTCGACTTCGCCAACGGCGTGCGCGCGCTCATGCGCCAGGATCCGGACGCGATCCTCGTCGGCGAGGTGCGCGACGAGGAAACCGCGGAGATGGCATTTCGCGCCGCCATGACCGGCCACCAGGTCTACACCACGCTGCACACCAACTCCGCCGTCGGCGCGATCCCGAGACTGCTCGACATCGGCATCGTCCCGGACATCATGTCGGGCAACATCATCGGCATCATCGCGCAGCGGCTCGTGCGCAAGCTCTGCCGCACCTGCCGGCAGTCCTACGACCCGGACGTGAAGGAGCGGCGCCTGCTCGGCATCACGCCGGCGGAGGGCGCGGCGCTCTTTCGCTCGGTGGGCTGCGAGCAGTGCGATTACCAGGGCTATCGCGGCCGCGGCGGCATCATGGAGATCCTCAAGATCGACGGCGCGATCGACGAGCTGATCGCGCGGCGCGCCACTGCGCGCGAGATCCTGACGGCGGCCAAGGCGCACGGCTTCAAGACGCTCGCCGAAGACGGCATTCGCCTCGTGAAGAGCGGCATGACCAGCCTCGACGAGCTCATGCGCGTCGTCGATCTCACCGACCGAATGGCATAGCGCGGGGGCGCGCATGCCGCTTTACACCTACAAGGCAATAGACGCGGAAGGCAAGTCGGTCCTTGGCCGGGTCGACGCGGTCAACCTGTTCGATCTCGAGCAGCGCCTCTCGCGCATGGGCCTGGACCTCGTCACCGGGGCGCCCTCCGCGCAAAAGAGCCGCCTCATCGGCGGCGCCAAGGTCAAGCGCCAGGACCTGATCAACTTCTGCTTTCACATGGAGCAGCTGGCGAGCGCCGGCGTGCCGATCGTCGAGGGCCTGGTCGACCTGCGCGAGAGCGTCGACAACCTGCGCTTTCGCGAGGTGGTGTCGGGCCTGATCGAGACGATCGAGGGCGGCAAGAGCTTTTCGGCCGCGCTCGCCGAATACCAGGAGGTGTTCAGCAAGGTGTTCGTGAGCCTGGTGCGCTCGGGCGAGCAGACCGGCAAGCTGCCCGACGTGCTCAAGGCGCTCGCCGAGACGCTCAAGTGGGAGGACGAGCTCGCCGCGCAGACGAAGAAGATCCTCATGTATCCCGCCTTCGTCGGCGGCATCGTGATTCTCGTCACCTTCTTCCTCATGATCTACCTCGTCCCGCAGATGACCGGCTTCATCAAGAACATGGGCCAGGAAATCCCGCTGCAGACGCGCATCCTCATCCACGTGTCGAACTTCTTCGTGGGTTACTGGTGGGCAATCAT
The DNA here is from genome assembly GCA_036262835.1 of Burkholderiales bacterium. Classification (GTDB taxonomy): domain Bacteria; phylum Pseudomonadota; class Gammaproteobacteria; order Burkholderiales; family SG8-39; genus RBG-16-66-20. Next base: position 34,921 of record DATAID010000018.1, read on the forward strand.
CGCCACGCCGATCGCCCTCTGGTTCGGCCTCAAGGCGGCCGCCAAAACCAACCCCGGGATCGCCTATGCGATCGACGACCTCAAGCTGCGCATTCCCGCGGTCGGCCCGATCCTGCGCAAGATCATCCTGTCGCGCTTCGCCTCCAGCTTCGCGCTCATGTACGGCTCGGGCATCACGGTGCTGGACGCGATCCGCTCCTCCGAGGAAATCGTCGGCAACCGGCCGCTCGAGAACGCGCTGCGCTCGGCGGGCCAGCAGATCGCCGAGGGCAAGAACCTGACGCTCGCCTTCACCGACGTGGGCCTCTTTCCGCCGCTCGTCATCCGCATGCTGAGGATCGGCGAGAGCACCGGCGCGCTCGATCGCGCGCTGCTCAACGTCAGCTACTTCTACAACCGGGAGGTGAAGGAGAGCATCGGCAAGGTGCAGGCGATGATCGAGCCGGCGATGACGCTCGTGCTCGGCGCGATCCTCGGCTGGGTGATGCTCTCGGTACTCGGGCCCGTGTACGACACCATCTCGAAGATGAAATTCTAGGCGCCGATGTCGGCCAAGCTCGTCCTCTACTTCACCGCCAGCGAGCACGTCCTCTACCGCTGGGGCGGCAAGGGCCTGGAGCTCGAGACGCGCTTTCCCGCGGACGAAGCGGGGCTGGAGGAATTCCGCTCGCACCTGCGCGGCCGCCGCGGCGCGCTCGTCTATGTCGTCGCCGATCTCGCGGGCGAGGACTTCCACGAGGACCAGATTCCCTACCTGCGGGGCGGGGACCGCCAGGCGGTGGTGCAGCGCCGCCTCGCGCAGCGCTACCGCGATACGCGGCTCGCCGCGGCGATCCCGCTCGGGCTTGCCTCGGGCGAGCGCCGCAACGAGAGGCTGCTGCTCGCCTCGTTCACCAATACGCAGCAGTTCACCGCCTGGCTCGACGTGCTCGCCGAGGCGGGCGCGCGCCTCTCGGGCGTGTACTCGGTGCCCCTGCTCGCGCCGGCGCTCGCGGCGCGCCTGGGCGCCAAGAGCGGCCGCTGCTTCGTGGTCGCGGCCGACAGCGCCGGCCTGCGCCAGTGCTATGTCGAAGACGGAAGGCTGCGCTTTGCGCGGCTGGAGCGGATCGTGGACATGGCGCCCGAGGCGCTCGCCACCTTCGTGCGCGCCGAGACGCTGCGCCTGCTGCAATACCTCTCGACGCTGCGCGCGCTGCCGCGCGAAGGCCCCCCGGTGCAGGTGCTGGTGCTCGTGCCCTCGGCGGCGCGCGCTGCGTACGAGCAGGCGCTCGTCTCCGATACGCGCTTGGCATTCCACACGGTCGCACTGGAAGAGGCCGCCAGGAAATCCGGCGTCAAGCAGCTGCTCCCCCGGGCCGGCGCCGAGCAGATCTTTCTTCACCTCGCGGTGCGCACGGCGCCCAAAGAGCAGTTCGCAAGGCTGGAAGACCGGCGCAGCTTCTTCCTCTGGCGGCTGCAGCGCGCGATCGTCGCCGCGGGCGCGATCGGCTTCGGCGCCTGCGCGCTCTTTGCCGGCGCCCGCTGGCTCGACCTGAGCGAAATGCGCGGCCAGGTGGCGACGCAGAAGCAGGCCGCCCGCGTGGCGAGCGAAAGCTACCAGCGCATCACCGCGTCGTTCCCCGTGACCCAGACCACCACCGACAACCTGAAGGCGACGGTGGTCGAGTTCAACAAGGTGGCCGCGCAATCGGCGACGCCCGAGCCGGCGCTCGTCTATCTCTCCAGGGTGGTGGACAAATTTCCCCAGATGGAGATCGAGTCGGTCGGCTGGCGCATCGGCAAGCCGGGCGAGCGCGGCGACGGCGCCGCGGGCGCGGAAAGCGCGCCCAAGCCGCCCGCGGGCCCGGGCGCGGGCACGGCGGCGCCGAGCGATCTCCTGCAGATGCTGGAAGTGTCCGGCCACGTGAACGCGATCAAGCGCTCGGACTACCGGGCGATCACCGAGGAGGTCCAGCGCTTCGAGCGCGCGCTCGCGGCCGAGCCGGGCTGGCGCGTGCTCGGCCGGCAGCTGCCCTTCGACGTCACTTCCGAGGGCACGCTCTCGGGGGCGATCGGCACGAGCGAGTCGGCCGATGCACCCAAGTTCACCCTCCTCATGGGACGGCCGCTCAAATGAGCTTTTCCGCCGACGAGCTGAAGAAGCTGGCCGGGCCGCTTCTCCTGCTCGTGCTCATGCTCGCGGCGGGCGCCGGGCTCATCCTCTGGGTGCAATCCGAGCAGCGCAGCGCCGTGCTGCAGCTTGCCGCGGCGCGCACCGAGCGCGGCCAGGCCGACGAGCGGCTCGCCCGAATCGCCGACGAAGAGAAAGAGGTCAAGGACAAGCTCGCGATCTATCAGCGGCTGAAGGCGCTCCACATCCTGGGCGAGGAGCAGCGCCTGGAATGGGCCGACGCGATGCGGCGCATTACCGCGAAGCGCGAGCTGCTCGAGCCGCCGGTCTACACCGTCGGCCCGCGCAAGACGATCGCGGCCCAGGCGGTGAAGCCGGTGAACGTGGAGGTCTTCTCGAGCAGCATGAAGCTCGGCCTCGCGCTCCTGCACGAGGGCGATCTGCTCGGCTTCCTCCACGACCTGCGCGAGTCGGGCAACGCCTACTACTCGGTGCGCCGCTGCATGATCACGCGCACCGGCGCCGTGCCGACGGGCGCGAGCATCGTGCCGCGCCTGCGAGCCGACTGCGACATCGATCTCATCACCATCGTCGACCGGGCGGCGAAGTCATGAAGCGCGCGGCGCTCCTCCTCGCTCTCGCACTTCTCGCCGCGACGCCGCCGGCGCGCGCGCAGGAGCTCGGCCGGCTATTCTTCACGCCCGAGCAGCGCGCTGCGCTCGACGCGCGCCGCCGTGCGAGGGTGCCCGACAAGCCGGCCGCCGTGCCGCAGGCGGAGCAGCCCACCACGCGCGTCGACGGCGCCGTGCGCCGCTCGGGCGGCCGCTCGACCGTGTGGGTGAACGGCGAGGCGATTCCCGAGAACCCGCGCGCCGAGGGCGCGCGCCTCGAGACGGAAGGCGCCAAGTCCGGCCGCGTCTCGGTACCGGCCGGCGAAAGCGCCCGGCGCTACGACCTGCGCGTCGGCGAAACCCTCGATCGCAATACCGGCGAGGTGCACGACGTGATCCCCGGCGAAGTCCGCGTCCGGCCCCGCGGCGCAGCGGCGCGCTCCGGCGCCAAATGACCGACGTGCGCGCCGGCGGGGGCGCCGCGCTGCTCGGCCTGGTTGCCATCCTCGCGCTCGCAATCGCGGCTCTCTTTATCGCGCGCATCGAGCGCGGGCATTCCAGCGCCGCAGAGCGGCGCCATAACGGCGAAGTGCTGCGCTATGCGCGCGAGGCGCTGCTGGGCCATGTCACCCTGCAGGCGGCGCTCGCCTCCGAGGCCAATCCCGGGCGCCTGCCCTGCCCCGAGGCGGCCGGCTTCTTCGGCACGGCGAGCGAGGGCGTGGCGGCGGCGAGCTGCCGCCTGCCCGCCATCGGGCGGCTGCCGTGGCGCACGCTCGGGCTCGAGAAGCTGCGCGATGCCGCCGGCGAAGCGCTCTGGTACGCCGTCTCGCCGGGCTGGGCGCTGCCCAACACGACGAGCTCGCTCAAGCTCAACTCCAACTCGACCGGCCAGCTCGCGGTGGACGGATCGGCCGGAGCCGCGGTCGCGATCATCTTCGCGCCCGGCCGTCCCTTGCAGGTCGCCGCTTCGCCGGGTTGCCCCGCGCGCGATCAGGGACGCCGCGTCAAGGACATCGCCGGCAACGCGGTCACGCCGGACGTGCGCGACTATCTCGAGTGCGAGAACGCCGCCGTGCCCTCGACCGGCAGCTTCGCGACGCGCGGCGCGAGCGGCCGCGCCTTCAACGACCAGGCGATCGTGGTGACCGCCGCCGAAATCCTGCCGCTGCTCGAGGCGGCGGTCGCGATCCGCACCGAGCGCGAGATCGCGCCCGCGCTGCGCGCTTATGCGGGCAGCGAATGGGGCCTCGAGAGCGGCAGTCCGCTCTACCCGTATGCGGCCCGCTTCGCCGCCGCCAGCTTCAATCCCGACAACCATCGGGGACAGGCGGGCGAATTGCAGGGGCTGCTACCCCTCACGCGAGCGCAGGGCTGCAACCCGGCGAGCGATCCGCGCTGCGATGCGGCCTTCGTCGCGTGGCTCGCCGCACCCGCGCCCGCCTTTGCGGCACTGCCCGGCTCGAGCATGCAGATCTACACCGACCATGTCCCGATGTCGCAGTGCGTCGCGGGCGCGGCCGAAGTTCAGTGCACCCTGTATACGTCGCCGAACGGAGCCCTCAACCTCGCGGTGAGCGCGACGGCGTCGAACGTGGCGATGGCGCTGCGCCGGCTCGACAAGGCGGTCGCCGCCCAGGGATTCGCCCCCGACGGCCCGGCGTCGCCTCGCGCGGCGGCGGGGAGCTTCAACACAGACGGCTCGGCGCGCATCACGTTCTCCGGCCTCGTCGATGCGGCGGGCACGCCCGCCACCTGCACGCGCGCAAGTCCCCCGGCCGCCGTTCCCTGCCAGCGCCGCGTGGTGTCGCTGCCGATCGAGGTGCTCGCCGACCACGCGCTCCTCGACCCGCAGGCGCCCGCGACCGGCTGGTTCGTCAGGAACGACTGGCACCAGCTCGCGTACTACGCCGTCTCGCCGGGGCATGCCGCCTCGAGCTCGGCCCCGCGCACCTGCGGCCTCGCGCCCGCCGATTGCCTGAGCGTCGCGGGCGGCAAGCGCGCACGCGCGCTCCTCGTGCTCCCCGGGCGCAGCCTTTCGGGCAAGAGCCGGCCCAGCGCCGATCTCGCCGATTACCTGGACAGCGACGAGAACCGCAATGGCGATGCGGTGTTCGAGCAGCGGCGCGTCAACCGCTCGTTCAACGACCGCGTGCTTCTCGTCGAGGCCGCGCCGTGAAGCTGCGCGGACGCCCACGCGGCTTCAGCCTCACCGAGCTCGCCATCGTGCTCGCGATCGTCGGCGTGCTCCTCGGCAGCCTCCTCTACACGCTTCTCGCGCAGCACGAGCAGCAGGCCTGGAGCGAGACGCAGCAGCGGCTGGAAGCCGCGCGCGAGGCCGTGCTCGGGTTTGCGGTCGCGAACGGCCGCTTGCCCTGCCCGGCGCGCGCCGGCGCGCTCGCCGACGAAGTGCGCGACGCGCAAGGCGAGTGCCGCGACGGCGCGGGCGAAATCTACTACTCGGGACTGCTGCCTGCCCGGGCAATCGGCCATCAGCCGGTCGATGCCGAAGGCTTCGCGCTCGATGCCTGGGGCAATCGCATGCGCTATGCAGTGTCAAAGGGCGTGACCGGCTGCGCGGCCGCGCCCACCCTGCCGCACTTCACCCACTCGGCCAACCTCAAGTCGAACGGCATCACCTGCCAGCCGAGCGACCTCGTCGTCTGCAAATCGGCCACCGGCGCCACCGGCTCGAGCTGCGGGCCCTCGGGCAACGTGCTCACCAACCAGAACGTGGTCGCCGCCATCGTCTGGTCGGCTGGCAAGGCGCCCGGCGCGGGCAGCGCCGATGAAAACGCAAACCTGAACGGCGACGCCGTTTTCGTCAGCCGCCCGCCTTCGGCCTCGGACGCCTCCAGCGGCGCCTTCGACGATATGCTGGTCTGGATTCCCTCGGGCGTCTTCTACGGGCGGCTGATCAGCGCCGG